>NZ_JGYP01000003.1 GCF_000741525.1 Bifidobacterium bohemicum DSM 22767
AAAATGGAAAAGCCGTTCAACGACTCTCAAAAAAGAAACCATCCAAAAGGACGGAATCGACGGTGCCGTTTGGATAAGGACCAAACGACCACACAAAAAACCTCGACGACCTTCAAGACCTCCCGGCCACCCGGCACAAAACCAGGCGATCGCCGAACTGGCAATCAAAAAAGCTTAAAAAGTAGTACAAACACACTCTTGAGTTCTCAAACCACCACCACACCAACAACTTCAAGCAATCTCGAAGATTTGTTGTCGCTGCTGGGCAGCGAGTTACTAACCTACACTAGGTTGCTCATTTGCGCAAATCGACCAGGCAAAAATATCATGAGTTTCGTTGGAATATATACATTTTGTCGGCGTGTCGAAATTTAGTTATACGCGCCTTTTAAATTCTCAGCTTATGGGCAATAGGACTTTATCAATACATTTTTCTCGAGATTTGTGCATGTCGAGATCTTAGGACGGGTATTCAAGCTTATATCCAGCCATTTGGCATTTAGTTAGACCGCGACATAGCTTGAAAATTACTGACAAGCAGGAGCTTGGATGTGAGAATTAGACGAGCAGCACAGGCTGTCGAAGCGCAAGTACCTTCCGATAATTTTTAATATCAAAGTAAAAGCATCCTCTCCTGTCCCATTCAGGCCACGGTGAAGCTCCAACTACCTTTTCATCGTATGCCTCTGCGTTTTCTATGAGCGATACGGCGAGAGGTTCATAACCAAATTGCTCTGCGCACTGAGAAAAGTCATTAGAAAGAAATCTCCTATAACGAAGTTATCGGCCATATCTATCATTAAATCCTGTTACAACATCCATTGTTGTCATCTTTCTTATAGTTAGGTATCTTTTAATGTTGAAAATACTTAAAAAGTTATACTATCTGAAATCAGGTAAAACACCATTTACTCTCGAAATATGAGATACAGAAGAGGGGATATGAACGTTTTGTTGAAGATGTTTCGGTTGTTGATTATGCCATGAGGTCGAGAGTCTGGCCGTGCTCGTCTGGACTTTGGTAGTCTAGGCCGCCTTGATACGGGTGGTATTGAACCAATCGATGCACCCGTCCACCACTGACTTGTCATATGATTCGAAGGTAAATCATGGTGCCAGCCCCACTCCCTTGCCCAATAACAGAAGACAGCAACAAGCAAAAAACCTTAATCAATACGCTCGAACGGCCTGGAACTAGGCGCCAAGATGGATGATTTTCCATGCCGAAATGGCAGACAACAACTTAACAAAACACACAGCAGCGCGTTCTTCAGTTCGAGGTCGAAGATTCACTGCTTCAACACAGTCGGGTCATCCGGCAGACCGTCATCGTTTTGGTCGCTATGGAAGCCTACTCCATCGTTGGGCCGGCCCCTGCCGTCGAAAGCGTACTCACACCGTTCCACAAACACCTTGCTTACGCCATACTCGCGCGGATCCATGCCCTACAGGTGCGTCCACGACGTTCCTCACCGCCATAGGTGTACGCGGCCTGCCTTGGCGTGGGCGGGACTGCGGATCGGCCGTATCCAGCCAACCGACGAGTTCGTGACCGGACGCTTTCCAACCGTTTCGCTGTTACCTCAGGCCAATATTCCACTCGAAACACGCTCCACCGCGCGTTGCATCTCAGCTTTGCTGTACAAATACCAGACCCTTTATCCAGACTTCAACTTTCTGTCCGCACCCCGCGACGCGGCCAGGTCGGCGCCCCGCACCCTATCGCCCGTACCCTCTACGCGTTCGCGGTCGATCTCGACGAGCCCGACGTGCCGACCCTGCTGAGCCACTATCCTGAGCCGGGCGGGGAATCGGATATCGGCTGGCAGGCGCCGACCTATATCGTCAGCTCCGGCACCGGCCTGCACCTCTACTATTTCCTCAAGGAGCCGATCGCCCTGACGCCGGCGAACGCGAAGGGCCTCAAGGAGTTCAAGTTCGCCCTGATCGACATGGTATGGAACGACGACACCAGCCGCTTGAAGGACAAGCAGATGCAGGGGATCTACCAGGGCTTCCGCGTGGTCGGCAGCGCCAGCAAGCTCGGCAGCCGGTTCCCTGTTACTGCTTGGCATACCGGCCCCAGATGGACGATTCCCGAGCTGATGGTCGGCATGGACATCTACAAGCGGCGCGACCTGCCGCCCCTGCTCGACAGGATCACCACACCGCTCGAGGAAGCTAAGGAGAAGTGGCCGGACTGGTACCGGAGGCGCGTCGTCGACGGGCAGGAGCCGGACCGCTGGCATGTGAAGCGCGACCTGTACGACTGGTGGGTGCGGCGGCTCATGCGGGAGGGAATGACCTACCACCACCGGTACTTCTGCGTGATGGCACTGGCCATCTACGCGCGCAAATGCGACATCTGCGAGCAGGAGATGACCCGCGACGCCTACCGGGTCTGGGAACGCATGAGACAGGCCCCCGACTACCGGGAGCACCCGTTCACCGAGGACGACCTGCACGCCGCCCTGACCGCATGGCGCGACCAATACTGCACCTTCCCCCGCGACACCATCGCCAGCATGACCGCCAAACCCATGACACCCAACCGACGCAACCACAGAAAACAAACAGTACATCTGGCACGGGCACGCGCCGTTCAGAACATCGACGATCCAGAAGGAAAATGGCGAGGACGGCCGGTCGGCAGCGGAAACAAGAAACAGCTGGTCCGCGACTACGTGCAGAACCATCCTGACGCATCACCGACACAAATCGCACGGGAACTGGGAATCAGCCGGCCGACCGTCTACAAATATATGTAGAGATTTAATGGTGAAAAGTTTATTCTTGCTAGGATGTGCTCTAATAAATTGAAAATGGTTAATTTGTTCTATTCTCATTATTTGGAATAAAACGTTTGTCTACTTTCAAATGACAATAAAGATATATGTGACAACTAAAGTTTGGTTGCCGACAAAGGAGTTATATTATGTCAACGCCAATATTGGAAGAAAAACCATTGACTGATTTGGATGTGGATTCTGCAATTGCTGATCTTGAAGGTGAGCTAGATACAGAATTTAGTCCTATGATGATGGTTTGGAATCATTAGAATTTAAGTATTGGAATTTTAATGACTCAACTCAATGATATTGAGAGTTATCTTGTAGCTTTTGAGCGTTGCCTAAAAGCTACAAGATTTTCTCCTGCTTTTCCTGAAAGACTATCCGTATTAAGAAGGACCCTTCTGGGAGATAAACCTCCATTTTTACGGACTGTAGGTGCTTCGATACCCACTACAGATTTAGGTGTGCGTTTCTCTTCTGATTATAAAACTTTTTATCTTGAACATGTAAAAATAGCGCATTTCCATAAGATAGATAAAGAAGTACTTCATAAATATTTACAAGAGGCATCATGCCAAGGCATTGGCGAGGTAATGGATGCAATTATTCTATTTTTTGGAGATTATAGTGTTGTCTCTAGCGTAATTAATGAGAGAAAACAAGAGATTCTTAATTCTGGCTTATATAGAGACTTAATTCAATCTGGTGTTGTCCTTAGCGCCATTGGAAATTCTTCTTCTATACAATTTTTAAACGAGCCGAGGAAGTAGCCGCATCTCCGGACCAATCATATGCAGCTGTACATAGACTTTCTGCTGCGTATATCAAAAGATTTGCCGATCCGCAAAAAGGCATTGATATTTTACAGGAAGGTTGAAACAAGTATATACGGCCAGAGAGAGATAGTTTTTTGGCAGAGACTGCCGTTTATTATAATCTTCTAGCATTAGGGTATTTAAGACTTGATGAAAAAGCATTGCTTGATGCAGCCATGATTAAAGCTGAATCTTATATAAATGAGGCGCTGAAACAATATGATTCAACATCTGAACAATATTCAAGAGCGGCGAGATATAAGAGCCAAATCTCTATCAATCGTGCTCAAATAGCAGTAAAGAATAGTACGCTTAGTAAAGCGTGTGACATCCTTAAGGAAGACGTCACGTTTTGCGGTCAATATGCTTCTGAATATTTACCGGAAGCTGAGGGGGAATTGTCTCTTGTCAAATATAAAGCTTGTAAATTTAATGATGCTTTGAGTTGTGCTGTTTTAGCGTTAAATGGGTTTAAATATATTGGAGCTTTGAATGCTATTACTGAAGCTAGAAAAATCCTTATTGCAGCGTTAGCTAAACTTGGAAATCAACGTTTGGCACATGAATTAGTTAGGCGTTTTAATTCTGATCCATTAGGTGTTACTGAGGTTGGTTTTATAGAATGGTAGCTATGTCGTCAAATGCATTAGAGTTGACACATGTTTCTCGTGATTTTAATCATGGAAAATTTCATGCAGTTAATGATTTATCTTTTATGATTAAACCTGGCGAAATTTTTGCTTTGGTAGGCGTTAACGGAGCGGGAAAAACAACCACAGTAAAAATGTGTTCTACTTTGTTAACCCCTACATCGGGATCGATTTTGGTCAATGGGTATGATACAGTCACATCTTCACAAAATGCTCGGAATGCCGTAGGAATGGTTTTAGGTGGTGATCGTGGATTCTATCCTAAGGCAACGGTTCTATCAAATATGCGGTTTTTTGCAAGTCTTGCGGGAGTGCCCTATCGGCAGCAGAGTGAACAAATTGACGATTTATTGGATCAGGTTAATCTTAGTGAAAAAAGAACAGCATGTGTAAATACTCTTTCCAGAGGTCAGAAACAGAGACTGCATATCGCTCGTGCTTTATTAGGGAATCCTAAATTATTGCTTCTTGATGAGCCAACGGTTGGGTTGGATCCTGATATTGCTCTGCAAATCCGTGACGTCATTACCATGATGGCCAATCAAGGCATTGGTATTCTGCTGACAAGTCATTCTATGCCTGAAGTAGAGGAACTAGCTGATACTGTAGCTATTATCAATAATGGGAAAATGTGTGTGCAAGGTAATCTCGCCGATATATATCAGTATGCGCACGTGTCGAAAACCTCTATGTTTTCGCTGGCTCCGTCTGAAGCAGTAACACCAGATGATATTAAACAATGGTTTAGTAATAATGCAATAGTCCTTTGCAGGTCGGTCAGTGCTAAGTGGAATTTCACTATTCTATGGAATAATGCGTCGGAATCGCCACAGCAGGATATAGTGCACCAGTTCTCTGTAAGAGAATTGGCAGTTCCGCCGGATATTGTTACCAGACCTTCGACATTGGAAGATGCATTTTTGGTTATTGCGCAGGAAAATAGGCATGACGAGATTATATAGGCAATTCTTATTTCATCTAAAAGAATTTTCAACGACGCCATATTTTATACAACTTGTCGTTGTTGGTACCCTTTCTGCGAGCATTATTCAGCGTCTCGGCGTACGAGCTTGGGGGGCTGATTCATATGAAGCTTTCTTGAGGTCATTTATGATCGGAATGTGGGGTTCGTGTACTGCTGCTGCCGGAATTATTGGTTTCGAAAGGCAAAAAGGTACGCTAATTTATTTACTGTCTGGGCGAGAGAATCCCTTACTAGCTGTAATGACTGTCGTGATGTCTACATCTGCGTTTGGACTCATTTCGTTACCATTATCATTTTGTCTTTGGATCATTCCCGGCACTTCGGCTATTTCAACTCAGACGGTTATCATGCATTTACCACAGATTATTATTGGCTCTTTTCTATTGTGGCTGAGTACCACAGTCGTTACTTTAGTTATTGCTTCGGTTTTTATTTTGACGCCTCATGCCACTACATATGAAAGCTTGATTCTGGTTCCAGCATTATTTTGTTCTGGAGTTTTTACCGGAGCGAGTCGAACGCCAGCGATTGTAAATGCATTAAGATTCATTTTTCCCCCAACGTCTTCCGTTCATTTTCTATATCTTGATTCTTCTAGCATTTATCATGGAACCTTCCTTCTAGATATAGGTCTGTGCATAGCAACTTCGCTATTATGGATTATAATAGCTTACTTTTTAGGTAAGGCTGCTTTACGGCGTGCGCAAGTTGATGGAACTTTAGAGGTGTTCTAATGGCTTGGTTATATCGCGTTAATAATATTGCTCAGGTTAGCAAAACTTCATCGATGCTTCTTGCAAATGCAGGAACTACCATAGTTTCCATATTTCTTACCCCATTGTTGGACATACTATTTTCTGTTCTTATTGGAGCGAGTTTAGGGTCAAAGAATTTAGTGCGCATCGCTTTAGCCGGAGTAGTAGTTCAAATAGTAATCACTGTATCTACAGTTATATGTACTTCCGTCGCGTATGATAAAGAACAAGATGTGATACAAGAGGTGTTTTCTAGACGTTGGATTGATTTAACGTATTGGACAGGTACATCAATTCCAGGCATTTGTGCAGGAGTAACAACTGGTCTGGTATCTAGTTGCAGTATTTTAGCACTAGACAGTTCGCATGATCTGCATCAGTTTTTCCATACCATACTTGTTTTTCCAGCAGCTCTTGTTGCCGGAATATCGCTTGGTATTCTAGCTTCTGGAATAGGCTTGATAATGTCGGACTCGTTTGCTGCAGTCAATGTAATAACTGCAATAGCACCGATTACGTCAGGTGCCATTATACCGTTGCGCTATTATCCTTCAATTTTACAAGGTGTATTCCGAAATCTTCCGTTATCTGCTGCCGTAAAAGCAATTATCACCGGAGGGTCAGATTTAACTGCCCTACTTTGTGAATTAGAAACGGGTCTTATTTGTATGGCATTAGGCTTTCTTGCTACAAGATGCACAATGCGACGGTTACGAAATGGTATATCTACGAAAATGAATTAGGCGAATTGATCTTTAATAATCGCTTTAAAACATTAGTAATATTAAACTTTTGGTGTGTAGTTGATGGCGACGGTCCAGAGGTTTCGGCTGGTGTCGTGTCTGGGTAGGGCGACGGCTTTGAGTCGTGTGCCGTGGTCGTCGATGCCGGTCTTGCGTTTCCATTCGGCGGCGGTCTTTCTGGCTTTGACTGGTCCGATGTCGCCGATCGGGAGGGTGACCCATTGTCCGTGGAGTTCGGGTGATTCTATGAGGTCCTGGATGAATTGCTGGTCTGGTGTCTGTGTGGCCTGGCGTATGGCGTCGGTGCTGACGGTGTGGGAGCCGTAGTGCGGCCGGCCGGAATCGAGCCGCAGCGTGGCGGCCTTGGCCCGTCGCTTCCGTACCGGTCATCAGAGACTTCTCCTGTTTCACTGTCCGTCATGCGGTTCCTCTTAGAGTTTTTGTTTTGGCCTCTATTCTAGGGGTTTTCTTTTACGTATTATTATGATTATTGTTTTTTATTGCATGGAATCTGTTTTAAAGATTGATAATACCATCCATAAATTTTGATGGAATATCATCAGTGATAATTTTTATTATGTTTGAAACACTATTCCTCAATGAGCCCATTCTTAATCATCAGTATTCGTCACCCAGCCAATACGTATGAATATATGGATTACACTGTGCAAACACGAACGGCCCATCCCCCTTACGAAGACTCTTTTCAAAAGTTATATTAGAAATATGATTACGGAAAGATAACGTATTTGACAAATCAAGTTTGTATTATAAACCACTTTGTATTGATGTTAGTTTTTTGAATTCGATGTTGAAAGGAACATCATGTCATTACGAAATAAACCCGACACTTCCGCAGACCATATCACCGACCCATCCGACGCATTGAGGATTTTACAGTCACAACGGAAACGAACTGCACTGAACAACAATCTGAACTCTTACGGTAATTACGCCCTATGGGGCATAGCCTGGCTGATCGCCTACTGCAGCATGGCACTCGGAACAACAGAAGTGCACAATGGCGATACTTCAACGAAAGCATGGCGTACAATGTTTTCACAATTGTGTTGGCTGCAGCATCCGTACTTTCAATTGCAACCAACATGAACGCCACATCGGGTGTACGCTCCACAAATCCCGAGTCCCGCCGCATCTTTCGCGCCCAAGCCATATTCTGCTGGTCATACCCCATTGCTTCCATCCTCAGAATAGGCGGCATCGGAATCATCACCTACAGATTTGATTTGAGCTGCACAGCCACGGCGGTACTGTATAACTTCGTGGTGCCGTTGCTCCTCGGAATCATCTACTGGCTAGGCGCAGGAACGTTCAACGACAAGACTATGCTCTTTTCGGGCACCTGGATGATGCTGCTAAGCTGGAGCACCATACTGTTGGGCATTCCCGCAGGATATTTGGCCATGGCAATAGTGGACGGAGGCGGCTTACTTGTCGCCGCGATCGTGAGCGCGGTGCTTACTCACCACAACGCCCTCACCTCCACTGAAAACTTGTTACAGGGGCACCAGGCATGAGCGACCAACAACTCGATCCCATTATTCACGCACCTTCACGGTTACGCATCATGACGATTCTGACCGGCATGGACGAGAATGATTCCCCGTCATTTCCAAAATCGAAGCAGCAACTCGGCGTGGCCAATGGCAACCTTTCAGTGCATCTGACTAAGCTTGAACAAGCCGAATATGTTGCTATAGAGAAGACCTTCGAAGGCCATAAACTAGCGACGTATGTCAGTGTGACGGCGAAAGGCGAAAGGAAGAAAAGCGTTCTCCCAATATCTTGACAGCCTTAAGACATTGCTGGGCAGCCCTAATCTTGTGTAAATGCCTCTGTCTAAGTTCGGATTTCCTGTGAACAATCGCTTAAGTACTTTGAGACAGTTTGACCATGTGTAGTGTCAGTGGACAGCAGTGTTTGGCATGCTGACAGTGGATGTGACGCAGTAAGTCCGTACCCAAGGCAGAGATCCAAGACGGCAAACCGAGTCAAATTTCAGTCGCATTTATCGAGCCATCCCATAATGAAAGACGTGAATTTTGCGGGTTTTCGTTGGGCTGTCGGGTCGTCCGTGTCCCGGTTCATGTCGCGTCCCGTGGGCGTGGACGGTTCCCGTCGTCGGCCCCGGCCGCGTCGACCGGCCGGGGGGGGGCGGGGGATCCGTCCGGGCATGCGAAGAACCCCCGTGGGAGCCGTCAGGCTCGACCACGGGGGTCCCCGTTCAAGTGTGATGCGGCGGCGAGCTACTCTCCCACACCCTGTCGAGTGCAGTACCATCGCCGTGCCGGGCCTTAGCTTCCGGGTTCGGAATGGGACCGGGCGTCTCCCCCGGGCAATGACCGCCGCAAATCTTCTATTATGCACGACCCGCCAGGGATCGTGGGATGTGATGGTCCGGGAACCGGACGGTGGACGCTTCATGCAACAACGATCGATTCATGACCAGGCAACGTTCATCATCGCCATGGCCTTTCCGCAGTAGGAAGATGCCGTCCCCGCGACCAGCGCGGGAAACGTGTATTGCCCGTCGGCCATTAGTACCGGTCAGCTCCACCCCTCACGGG
>NZ_JGYP01000004.1 GCF_000741525.1 Bifidobacterium bohemicum DSM 22767
CTCAAAAAAGAAACCATCCAAAAGGACGGAATCGACGGTGCCGTTTGGATAAGGACCAAACGACCACACAAAAAACCTCGACGACCTTCAAGACCTCCCGGCCACCCGGCACAAAACCAGGCGATCGCCGAACTGGCAATCAAAAAAGCTTAAAAAGTAGTACAAACACACTCTTGAGTTCTCAAACCACCACCACACCAACAACTTCAAGCAATCTCGAAGATTTGTTGTCGCTGCTGGGCAGCGAGTTACTAACCTACACTAGGTTGCTCATTTGCGCAAATCGACCAGGCAAAAATATCATGAGTTTCGTTGGAATATATACATTTTGTCGGCGTGTCGAAATTTAGTTATACGCGCCTTTTAAATTCTCAGCTTATGGGCAATAGGACTTTATCAATACATTTTTCTCGAGATTTGTGCATGTCGAGACTTTAACTCGGGATGTTCAAGACATACACGGTCATAAGGCCGTATGCCTTGGCCACTTATTTGGAGTTGAGTAAATGATAATCGAGAAAACTTTAAAGCCTTGATGCGAGAATCAGACCAATGGCATTAATTGCCTTGCAACCAACAGATTCCGATAATGAGCATTATGTTTGAAGATCCTTTCAATGCGCATTCACTCTTACCATCGTTATCCACCACCTAATCGCTGCACGTTAATATGCGGATTGCACTGCCGCAACAGGAACGGTTCCGCCCCTCACGAGACTTCTTTCGAACGTTACATCGATTTAACGCTTTGAGGAAGTTTTGTCATCTCTACTGCCAGCAAGAACAGTGGTTTGCATATTGACAGTGGAGGCGACGCAATAAGCCTGTATCCGAGACGAGGACATGCGGCACGACGAACCAAATTCCATTTCAATAGATTTTCAATCTATCGAATGATGAAAGGCATGAACTTTATGGCATACGGGGACGCTGCATTCAAAAACACCCGGTGCACATTTTATAGAATCAAGATGCACAACCGGCTCGATGCGCTATGTTATTACAGGGCACAAACCGTCCGATACAGGCCTTCCTCAGAATCGTAATGTGCACCCATGCTACATGGAATTGTAAAAACAAGAAAACACGATACTTCCGACAAGCAAACGCTACTCGTAATGACTCCATGCTGCATATATCGTTACTGTCTGAGTATCCTCATCAATACCATAGACAACACGATGCTGGCTATTAATCCGCCGAGAATACAATCCCCTGCTTAGCGGCTGCAGCTTTTCGAATGACTGAGTTGGCTGGTATGGGTCAGACTTCAAATCTGCAACTACCTGCATGAACGATTGCCGAAGATACGAACGCTTGATTTTTTTAAGATCCGACTTGGCCGAATTCTTGATTACGACGCGGTAGGTCACAACGTATCCCAATCGATATCATCAATATCCGTAGTTCCGCTGTTGTCGGCACGACGCTTTTCCACAGCGGAGAGTGTGCCCGTGCTCTCCAGATAGAGGGTTTCCACGATCGAATTCCAATCAGCACGATTAACGACCACGGCTTCCTCGTCTTTGTTGCCCCTGGCTGGAGAAATCACGACCGGCCTACGATGAACATTAACATCCTTAAGAATCTGATACAGATTCTTCCTTGCTGCCGTTGGTGTATAAGTATCCATCTTCACCGCCTATACTTAAGTCTATTATATTAACGTACGCTACTAAAGTACGCTTAATTGCGAGTGTATCATATTCTATCCCGTTCAGGGTGGTCTTACACTGCACGGTTCGGAAGTTAAACGATATTCCACACAAGGGGAATTCACATACTGTGGCCAAAACCCGTGAATCTATCCCATACGCTCTAAACATGAATTACATAGAGCGCGTTCCATCACAATCTCGCCATCGTCAATCTCACCGGTAGGAACAAATCCCAACTTGCGATAGACATGCTCCGCCAATGCATTTCCAGGGACATAACTCAATCGCAAACACGCGAACCCTTCCAATTGGGCTTGCTGAGCTAAAAATCGAAGCGTCTGTAATCCGTATCCGTGATTAACGTGTTCCTCCGGTATCAGGATTCTCCATATATCGCGAATGTTGTTTGCCAAATCGTCATGGGTCATAACGAAACCCACTAGGCTGTCCCCTTCATAAATCGCCAACGGCACCACCGTGTGTTCATTGCGGTACAGCCAGGCTTCAGCGAGTGAAACGCTGTTAGGAGCCACATACTCTTCAGCCTCAGGCCTGTGCATGGCAAGAACCTGATAAAAGTTCGACGCATCGATATCGCGTAGTTGTACTGTCATGGCCTTAATCATACTTGCTTGGTTTGGGGTGGATGGTTTTGTCCGGTGGTCGTCGTGTCCGTGTCCCGGTTCCCGTCGTCGGCCCGCCGGCCCGGCCGCGTCGACCGACCGGCCGGGGGGGCGCGGGGGATCCGTCCGGGCATGCGAAGAACCCCCGTGGGAGCCGTCAGGCTCGACCACGGGGGTCCCCGTTCAAGTGTGATGCGGCGGCGAGCTACTCTCCCACACCCTGTCGAGTGCAGTACCATCGCCGTGCCGGGCCTTAGCTTCCGGGTTCGGAATGGGACCGGGCGTCTCCCCCGGGCAATGACCGCCGCAAATCTTCTATTATGCACGACCCGCCAGGGATCGTGGGATGTGATGGTCCGGGAACCGGACGGTGGACGCTTCATGCAACAACGATCGATTCATGACCAGGCAACGTTCATCATCGCCATGGCCTTTCCGCAGTAGGAAGATGCCGTCCCCGCGACCAGCGCGGGAAACGTGTATTGCCCGTCGGCCATTAGTACCGGTCAGCTCCACCCCTCACGGGGCTTCCACGTCCGGCCTATCAACCAGGTGTTCTAGCCTGGGGCCTACAGGGGTCCGAAAACCCCACGGAATCCTAATCTTGGAGCAGGCTTCCCGCTTAGATGCTTTCAGCGGTTATCCCTTCCAAACGTAGCTAACCGGCCGTGCCGCTGGCGCGACAACCGGCATACCAGAGGTTTGTCCACCCAGGTCCTCTCGTACTATGGGCAGGCCTCCTCAAGATTCCAACGAGCGCAGAGGATAGAGACCAAACTGTCTCACGACGTTCTGAACCCAGCTCGCGTGCCGCTTTAATCGGCGAACGGCCGAACCCTTGGGACCTGCTACAGCCCCAGGATGCGACGAGCCGACATCGAGGTGCCAAACCATCCCGTCGATATGGACTCTTGGGGATGATCAGCCTGTTATCCCCGGGGTACCTTTTATCCGTTGAGCGATGCCGCGTCCGTACGCCGGCACCGGATCACTATCTCCGACTTTCGTCCCTGCTCGACCCGTCAGTCTCACAGTCAAGCCCGCTTGTGCGATTGCACTCAACACCCGATTGCCAACCGGGCTGAGCGGACCCTTGGGCGCCTCCGTTACTCTTTGGGAGGCAACCGCCCCAGTTAAACTACCCGCCAGGCACTGTCCCTGACAAGGATGACTTGTCGAGGTTAGACATCAAATACGGACAGAGCGGTATTTCACCTTCCGGCTCCACACGAACTAGCGTCCGCGCTTCAAAGCCTCCCGCCTATGCTACACAGTCCGAACCTAATGACAATACCAAGGTATAGTAAAGGTCCCGGGGTCTTTTCGTCCTTCTGCGCTTAACGAGCATCTTTACTCGTACTGCAATTTCGCCGAGCTCCTGGTCGAGACAGTGGGGAAGTCGTTACGCCATTCGTGCAGGTCGGAACTTACCCGACAAGGAATTTCGCTACCTTAGGATGGTTATAGTTACCACCGCCGTTTACCGGGGCTTGAATTCACCGCTGCCCCCTCACGAGGAGGGATGACGGATCCTCTTAACCTTCCGGCACCGGGCAGGCGTCAGTGCATATACAGCGGCTTACGCCTTCGCATGCACCTGTGTTTTTGGTAAACAGTCGCTACCCCCTGGTCTGTGCCACCCCCCAAGGCTCCCCAGGCAAGCTGGTTCACCCCAAGGGGTCTCCCTTATACCGAAGGCACGGGAGTAATTTGCCGAGTTCCTTGACCAGGATTCGCTCGATCGCTTTGGTATTCTCTACCTGACCACCTGTGTCGGTTTGCGGTACGGGCGCCGCATGCCCTCGCGCCGAAGCTTTTCTCGGCAGAGGGGATCACCGGATATCGACCCCAACGGGCCCCACCATCGCGCCTCGCCCTCACGCACCCCGGATTTGCCTGGGATGCGGGCTGCACGCTTGACCACGGACTACCACCGCCGCGGCCGGCTACTCCTCTGCGTCACTCCTGCGCTGCCCTACCGGAAGGTCTGTCCCAGCCCCCCGCCATCGGGAACCCCGAAGGGAACCCTCAAACGGGACGAAGGTTAGTACCCGACTTTCGGGCCTGTCGGTCATGCGCCGGTACGGGAATATCAACCCGTTCATCCATTCGACTACGCCTGTCGGCCTCGCCTTAGGACCCGACTAACCCAGGGACGATGAACGTGGCCCTGGAAACCTCAGTCATCCAGCGGACGGGATCCTCACCCGTCTCTCGCTACTCATGTCTGCATTCTCACTTCCGCCAAGTCCACGGCCGGCTTACGCCGCCGCTTCGCCCCTGACGGAACGCTCTCCTACCCAGTGTCAAAGACACTGCCGCGTCTTCGGTGGCGTGCTTGAGCCCCGCTACATTGTCGGCGCGGAACCACTAGACCAGTGAGCTGTTACGCACTCTTTCAAGGGTGGCTGCTTCTGAGCCAACCTCCTGGCTGTCTATGCGACTCCACATCCTTTCCCACTTAGCACACGCTTAGGGACCTTAGACGACGATCTGGGCTGTTTCCCTTTTGACGACGAAGCTTATCCCCCGCCGACTCACTGCCGCGATAAACCCCACGGGTATTCGGAGTTTGGTTGCTGTTGGTATCCGATACGGACCCGCAAGCATCCAGTAGCTCTACCCCCCGGGGGCAATGACGCGACGCTGCACCTAAATGCATTTCGGAGAGAACCAGCTATCACGGAATTTGATTGGCCTTTCACCCCTAGCCCCAAGTCATCCCCCCAGTTTTCAACCTAGGTGGGTTCGGTCCTCCACGCGGTCTTACCCGCGCTTCAACCTGCTCAGGGCTAGATCATCCCGCTTCGGGTCCAGGACATGCGACTCAAACGCCTATTTGAGACTCGCCTTCGCTACGGCTCCCCCACGACGGGTTAGCCTCGCCACATGCCACTGACTCGCAGACTCATTTTTCGATAGGCACGCCGTCACCCCTCAAGGAGGCTCCGACGGTTTGTAGGCGCACGGTTTCAGGAACTGTTTCACTCCCCTCCCGGGGTGCTTTTCACCTTTCCCTCACGGTACTAGTACGCTATCGGTCAGACAGTTATATTTAGGCTTACCCAACGGTCTGGGCGGATTCACACCGGATTCCTCGAGTCCGGTGCTACTTGGGAACAAGGATCGGAAGGCGTCGCACGACCGGCTACGGGGCCATCACCCTCTACGGCCGGGAATTCAATCCCGTTCGCCTAGCACGACGCTTTATCACTTCCGCCGACCCCTCCAGGAGCCGGACACCAAATCCCACAACACCGACCGCGCAACGCCTGGAGGCTATCACACGCGGCCGGTTTGGCCTTCTCCGCTTTCGCTCGCCACTACTCACGGAATATCTCTTCCTGCAGGTACTGAGATGTTTCACTTCCCTGCGTACCCCCCGCACAAGGCGGTGCCGGCGCATCAACACCGGCGGGTCCCCCCATTCGGAAATCCTCGGATCAAAGCCCTGTCGGCGGCTCCCCGAGGCCTATCGCGGCCCCACACGTCCTTCATCGGTACTGTCTGCCAAGGCATCCACCATACGCCCTTGCCGGCAACACACACCAAGTGCACCCTGCGGCAAGAACCCACACGAAAAACCCATGACAACAAATCATCACATTGAATGATCACAAAACGATCGACCGAACCCCCGAAACAAAAGAATCGGAGACCGGTCCATTAAAATTGCATTCTCATAAACAAGACCGCAAAAAACGGTCCTGCTCGCGTCCACTATCCAGTTCTCAAACCACCACGCACCAAGACGGACGACCCCCGAACACGGGAACCGGCCACCAGGGGCACGAACCGCACCGCCGAAAACGACGGGGTGGCGGTCCGGGAACCCAAAAGCATGCCCATACCACCAAAAGCCCTCATGATCTCTTCCACACCAGCAGGACCACACCAGGGAACATCCCCGGCCGGCCCGACACCGGACGCCGAACAGCGCCCTGAATTCTCCGTAGAAAGGAGGTGATCCAGCCGCACCTTCCGGTACGGCTACCTTGTTACGACTTAGTCCCAATCGCGAGCCTCACCTTAGACGGCTCCGTCCCACAAGGGGTTCGGCCACCGGCTTCGGGTGCTGCCCACTTTCATGACTTGACGGGCGGTGTGTACAAGGCCCGGGAACGCATTCACCGCGGCGTTGCTGATCCGCGATTACTAGCGACTCCGCCTTCATGGAGTCGGGTTGCAGACTCCAATCCGAACTGAGACCGGTTTTAAGGGATCCGCTCCATGTCACCATGTCGCATCCCGTTGTACCGGCCATTGTAGCATGCGTGAAGCCCTGGACGTAAGGGGCATGATGATCTGACGTCATCCCCACCTTCCTCCGAGTTGACCCCGGCGGTCCCTTGTGAGTTCCCGGCATAACCCGCTGGCAACACAAGGCGAGGGTTGCGCTCGTTGCGGGACTTAACCCAACATCTCACGACACGAGCTGACGACGACCATGCACCACCTGTGAACCGGCCCCGAAGGGAAACGACATCTCTGCCGCGATCCGGAACATGTCAAGCCCAGGTAAGGTTCTTCGCGTTGCATCGAATTAATCCGCATGCTCCGCCGCTTGTGCGGGCCCCCGTCAATTTCTTTGAGTTTTAGCCTTGCGGCCGTACTCCCCAGGCGGGATGCTTAACGCGTTAGCTCCGACGCGGAACCCGTGGAATGGGCCCCACATCCAGCATCCACCGTTTACGGCGTGGACTACCAGGGTATCTAATCCTGTTCGCTCCCCACGCTTTCGCTCCTCAGCGTCAGTAACGGCCCAGAGACCTGCCTTCGCCATTGGTGTTCTTCCCGATATCTACACATTCCACCGTTACACCGGGAATTCCAGTCTCCCCTACCGCACTCAAGCCCGCCCGTATCCGGCGCAGACCCGCAGTTAAGCTGCGGGCTTTCACACCAGACGCGACGAACCGCCTACGAGCTCTTTACGCCCAATAAATCCGGATAACGCTTGCACCCTACGTATTACCGCGGCTGCTGGCACGTAGTTAGCCGGTGCTTATTCGAAAGGTACACTCACTCTCGCTTGCTCCCTAACAAAAGCGGTTTACAACCCGAAGGCCTTCATCCCGCACGCGGCGTCGCTGCATCAGGCTTTCGCCCATTGTGCAATATTCCCCACTGCTGCCTCCCGTAGGAGTCTGGGCCGTATCTCAGTCCCAATGAGGCCGGTCACCCTCTCAGGCCGGCTACCCGTCAAAGCCTTGGTGGGCCGTTGCCCCGCCAACAAGCTGATAGGACGCGACCCCATCCCATGTCGGTAACCCTTTCCCACAATCCCATGCGGTCATGTGGAACACCCGGCATTACCACCCGTTTCCAGGAGCTATTCCGGAACATGGGGCAGGTTGGTCACGCATTACTCTCCCGTTCGCCACTCTCACCACGGTGCAAGCACCATGGATCCCGTTCGACTTGCATGTGTTAAGCACGCCGCCAGCGTTCATCCTGAGCCAGAATCGAACCCTCCACAAAAAAAATGGAAAAGCCGTTCAACGACTCTCAAAAAAGAAACCATCCAAAAGGACGGAATCGACGGTGCCGTTTGGATAAGGACCAAACGACCACACAAAAAACCTCGACGACCTTCAAGACCTCCCGGCCACCCGGCACAAAACCAGGCGATCGCCGAACTGGCAATCAAAAAAGCTTAAAAAGTAGTACAAACACACTCTTGAGTTCTCAAACCACCACCACACCAACGAAGCGCTTGTCTCTGGGAGAGAAGCAACCGCGTTAAGTAGCAAGGTGCAAATATACTCCGAAACCATATATCGCGCAAGTCGGAGACCACAAAAAGGTGAGGAACCGTTGCAATGACAAGGTTCCTTCGGCGTGTCGCAAAGACCTTTCCGGCCTTCTGTCATTCATTTTAGTGCCTTCCCACAATTACGCAACTCAATACCCACATATGTAAGGGTATGTCCGCGCATAACCTGCTGAACTCACCAAGTTCTGCATCCAAAAGCGCGCGTTGGACGGGAATCAATAAATTCGTCGCTCCAACCGCCATAATCCGACCAAAACTTCCTGCAGTAAGGATTTGCCTGCGAAAAGAACAATCCTTGATTCCGGTCATCGCTCATATTCCGATTATCATTAAAGCTAGGCAGATAACCAAGAGAGGCGGAAAAGTGACCAAGAAAATCGCAGTGCTTACAGGGGCGGGAATTTCAACCTCGGCTGGTATCCCCGACTTCCGCGGACCGGACGGCGTGTGGACCAGGCATCCAGAGCAAATGAGCGTATACGACATCGAGGCGTTCGTATCGGACAAAGACCAACGCGAGTACTCATGGGCCTGGCAGAAAGCATCACCGGTGTGGAGCGCAAAGCCGGGCAAGGCGCACCAAGCACTGGTAAAGCTTGAACAAGCGGGACTTCTGACGCTGCTGGCGACGCAAAACTTCGATGCTCTGCATGAAAAGGCCGGAAACTCCCCGGACGTGATCGTGAATCTGCACGGAACAATTGGCACATCGCATTGCATGAAATGCCATGCGGCATATAACACGGCCGACATCATGGCAAAACTGGATCAGGAGCCAGATCCGCACTGTCGACGGCCGCTGCCCTATCAGGGAAACATGCCATGCGACGGGTTGATTAAGACCGACGTAGTCTACTTTGGCGAGATGCTGCCAGAAGGCGCGATGGAGAAATCGCTGAAAAAGGTACGTCAGGCCGACGAGTTCTGGGTTATCGGATCGACGCTGGAGGTTTTCCCAGCAGCCAGTCTCACACCGGCGGCCGCGCAGGCGGGCGTCCCGATAACGATTATGAACATGGGACGCACGCAGTATGACAATATCGCCACACGACTGATTCACGAGGACATTGCAACCGCACTGCCGAAGCTGGTCGAGCAATCGATTGCAGAAGGGTGAGCCCCACCGAAACCCTGCGTCCAAGAGAGCCAAAGGCGTACGGCCTATGAACGGCACGGCTTCCGCATGTCACCAGAGCACACAACCGAATCGGCGAAAACTTTACACCCGCACAATGCGCGGCTTAGAAGACCGCTTATCAACAATCGGCGACCAACATCGGCAACTACAGCCGGGGTAGTCCAATTGCGACAAAGGCACGATCGCACTGCCGGAATGGAGACCGTGCGCGCGTAAAGATTCCCCACCCTGCGCGTCATACTCACTGGGGTCACCATAGCCGCTCCACAAAGGTTCGGGAAACAGCTCCTCCGAGAAAGCCGACCATTCCTCGATAAGATCAGCAGAGGCATCGCCCAACCATCGAAGCTGCAGCCCATCCATAGCACTCATCGCAAGCGTCCACAAGTGACGGAAACGGTTCAGATCACAGCGATACACATCAGGTAGCAGCCAGTTCATTGATGAAATCTGCCGCCAAAATTTCTGCTGTCTGTTGATAAAGTAGTCATGAGCCGGATGTTCCGGACTCAACGCCTCTCCATTAAGCGTCGAGAACAGCTTGACCATCTCCGGACGCCGAACGTTGAACAGAACGTTATTAAGGCAAAAGCGCGGGAAATAAAACAGCTCACAGCCGTCGACGTCGCGAACCCGCGCGTTTTCATAAATGTAGGAATCCGCCTCTTGCGAGTCATAGTAATCCCGCAGAATCATACCCAGCAAATCATTCTTGTTGTCGATATAGTGATACAATGCCGCCTCGGTGATGCCGATCTCATCAGCGACATCCTGCAACGACATGCCCCAGAAACCTTTGGAAGCAACGACCTTGGCCGCCGCCTGGACGATCTGCGTCCGGCGCTGTTTTGCATCCATCCTTTTACGATGCTCGAAATTGGTCGAATCGAACACCTTTCGCGCCCGGGGATTCGATGAAAACGTCGAGACCCTTGACAAAGCATGGACGTCCGGCGGAACACGCAGCCCTTTACCCATATGATCCGCTTTCAAGGGGCCTTTAGCGCCCAAATCGTCCATCACGGCCATAGCGCCAAGCCTAGCACAAGAACATACGTTCAAGCCCATTACTCCCACTTGTTATTGATAAGTCTACAAATAAGATTATCTTATTAGTTAAACGATAAAACAAATAGATGATGCCCAAGCATCCAGAAAGGACGTCATGCAATTCGGTCACTTCGACGACGAAGCTCGTGAATATGTCATCAACACACCAGCCACTCCACTACCTTGGATCAACTACCTGGGCAACGAGAATTTCTTTTCCCTTATTTCCAACACCGCAGGCGGCTACTCGTTCTACAAAGACGCCAAGCTCCGTCGCATCAGCAGATATCGATACAACAGCGTGCCCAGCGACAACGGGGCGCGCAGCTTTTATTTGAGCCTGATGAGCGGCGACGGCGCAGATGCAAGACCTACGCAAACATGGTCCCCCACCTTCCTGCCGGCCAAGACCACGCTCGATTCATATCGGTGCCGCCAAGGAATTGGCTACACGATATTCGAGTCATCAAAATGCGGCATAGACAGCACACTCACCGTTTTCGTGCCGATTGGCGCCAACGCGGAAGTCAACATGCTGCAAGTAACGAACGACACCGACGAACGCACGGTGCTGGACGCAACAGCGGCAGTGGAATGGTGCCTGTGGGATGCGACCGACGACGCCACGAACTTCCAACGCAACCTGTCCACAGGCGAAGTGGAGGTGGAACATGGCGGTGACCGCACACTGCTGTACCACAAAACGGAGTTCAAAGAACGGCGCGACCACTACGCCTTCTACTCGGTAAACGGGCCAACCACCGGATTCGATACAGACCGGGACGAGTTTCTCGGACTGTTCAACGGCTGGGACAGTCCACAAACCATTGCACAAGGTCACCTGAACGACTCCATAGCTCACGGCTGGCATCCAATCGCAGCGCACCGCTCACGACTGATACTTGAACCAGGCGAAAGCCGCACTCTGATTTACCTTCTCGGCTATATTGAAGTGTCACACGACAACAAATGGGAGGACCCGAACGACCCAGCCAAAGTGAGGCTTATCAACAAGCAGCCGGCGCATGAACTCTACACGCGCTTTGACACCACGGAAAAGGTCAACGCTGCCTTTGACGAGCTCAAGCGCTACTGGACCGACCTGCTTTCAACCTTCCACGTGGAAAGCGGTGACGCCCGACTCGATCGCATGGTCAACATCTGGCATCAGTATCAATGCATGGTCACCTTCAACATGTCACGTTCCGCTTCATACTTCGAATCGGGCACCGGACGGGGCATGGGATTCCGCGATTCCAATCAGGACCTGCTCGGCTTCGTGCACCTGATTCCCAGGCGCGCACGCGAACGCATCATCGACATCGCCTCCACGCAGAAGGACGACGGGTCGGCATGGCATCAGTACCAGCCACTCACCAAGCGCGGCAATGCAGACATCGGTGGAGGATTCAACGACGATCCCCTGTGGCTCATCGCCGGTGCTTACGCCTATCTTGCAGAGACGGGCGACGACTCGATTCTACGTGAACCTGTGCCGTTCAATAATGTCGAAGGCACCGAAACATCACTGTTGGAACACCTACGACGATCCATCAACTTTACGCTTACACATCTCGGACCTCACGGCCTGCCGTTGATCGGACGAGCCGACTGGAACGACTGCCTTGACCTCAACTGCTTCTCCAGCGAGCCCGGCGAAAGCTTCCAGACGGTGGAAAACAACGACACCGGAGTCGCCGAGTCAGTGTTCATTGCCGGCATGTTCGTGCTCTATGGCAATCAGTACGCCGACATCATTGAACACTATGGCGCAAAGTGCGGTATAAGCGAAGCTGACGTGAGCCGTGAAGCATCCGGCATCCGCCAAACCACCGCAAAAATGAGCCAGACCGTGGAAGACGCCGGATGGGACGGTGAGTGGTTCCTGCGCGCCTACGACGCGTATTCCCACCCGGTCGGCTCCCACACCGACACCGAAGGCCAGATTTACATCGAGCCACAGGGCATGTGCGTAATGGCCGGCATCGGCGTCGAAAGCGGGAAGGCGCAGCAAGCTCTCAAGTCCACCAAGGAACGCCTGACCTGCGACTGGGGTACGGCCATCTTGGCGCCGGCTTATTCCACCTACCGAATCGAACTGGGGGAAATCTCCTCCTACCCGCGTGGATACAAGGAGAACGGCGGTATTTTCTGTCACAACAACCCTTGGGTCTCCATCGCCAACTGCAAGGTAGGCAACAACGAGGAAGCCTTCGCGGTCTACCGACGCAACTGCCCGGCTTACTTGGAAGACAAGTCGGACATCCGGAAGGTGGAGCCTTACGTCTACTGCCAAATGGTGGCCGGTCCGGAATCCTATAGCCTCGGGGAGGGCAAGAACTCGTGGCTCACGGGAACCGCGGCCTGGACCTTTGTGAACGTCTCGCAGTATCTGCTGGGCATTCGTCCCACCCTAGACGGGCTGATTGTGGAGCCGCACCTTCCAGGCGAGTTCGACGAGTTAAAGGTAACACGCAAGTATCGCGGAACAACCTATAACATCACGCTGCGGCGCACCGGTTCACGCGGACTGACCGTCGACGGTGGAACCGCTCAGACCGTCGGCAATCTGATTATCCCGCCGACGGCCGGCACCACACAGGTGGGCGTTCAAGCAACGTTCTAACGCCCACAAATCGACTCCATCGATAACCAATGAGACAATCGTAGTAGCCGCGCATCATTGCGCGTGCGCAAAGGAGCATCATGAAATATATTAGGCAGACCATTGAAGGCACAGACGGAAGCCGCGCCGAATTCGACGGCTACATCATCGACAACAGCAAGGAGATTGACGAAAATCGCGTCCGACCAGCCGTACTGGTCATTCCCGGCGGCGGATATGAAATGACCAGCGACCGGGAAGCCGAACCGATTGCGCTGAAGATGCTCGGAGCCGGTTTCCATGCATTCGTTTTGCGATACTCCTGCTCGCCGTCGGTCTATCCCACGGCTTTGCTTGAAGCCGCGCAAGCAATGGCCATCATTCGCGAACACGCAGCGGAATGGCATGTTGACCCCAACGCTGTCATTATCCTCGGTTTCTCCGCCGGTGGACATCTTGCCGCAAACCTCGCCACTGACGCAGGTGACGAAACGGAACGCGCCCACGGCTACGACCCCGATGCCGTGCGGCCGAATGGCCTGGCATTGAGCTACGCAGTCCTGACCTCGGGAGAATTCGCCCACCGTAGCAGCATCGAACACTTGCTCGGGGACAAAAAGGATGACCCGGCGATGCTGGAGGAAGTCTCCTGCGAGCAACACGTCAGCGCCAAGACCCCGCCGACCTTCCTCTGGCACACCGCCACCGACGGCCTAGTGCCCGTGCAGAACTCAATGCTGCTGGCCAATGCCTGCGTCAATGCCGGGGTGTCCGTGGAGATGCACCTGTACCCGCAAGGTGGGCATGGTCTTTCACTTGGCACGCTGGAGACCGCGTGGGGCGGCGATCTGGCGAATGTGGAACCGTGCATCCAGACCTGGCCTGATCTGCTCATGGACTGGATCACTCGCAACTTCGCGAAGTAAGAGTAAGCAAAGCCAGGAACGTCAATAGAGGTGGGCTCCCAATAGCCGTATGGGAACCCATCTTTCTTATCATCACAATTCTACCGATGTCGCATCAGTTTGCCCCAGGTCCGCCTAGCCCCGTACCCAGGCCAGAAACCAGCAAGCGAATCGCCGACGAATAAGTAATGCCCACGCCTTGCAACAAGTGGACGCGGCGTACAGTCACTGGCAAATCAGCACTTCGTATGGTTTCAAATCGGCTTCGGTGGGAACTTCGGCATTCCCTAGGATTTCTCTGCTTCCAGCCAAGAATCGCAAATCGACTCCCGAAACCGGCTGACCTGAGGTGTTGATGACAAAAGTGAACGTCCGCCCATCGTCAGCGGTCCGGCGATCTATCTCGATGCCCTCGGGAGCTATGACAGAATCCAGACCGCTCACGGACTCCACGACTAGGTCGAACAGCGAATCCATACCGCGCTCGTCCAAAGGGGTACCAACGTAATAGGCGCTACCCGAACCGAACTCATGGACGGTGACCGCGGGGGAACCGGCATAGAATTCGTTACCGCCATAGTTAGCCAGAACGGTGACATTCTCTCCCTCCGGATGCATAATACTGGCCACGATTTCACCTTTCCCCGAAAGCGGGGATAAACCTGAGGATGCATACGCAGCAGGTAGCGCGGCACAATCAACCGGTATCTTCGCATCTGGCGCGAGGGCGTCAATTTCCTCAACCCGCACGCCCATCAGCTTGCGCAACTCCCCCGGATAACCGCCCGGCACCACCAAATCGTGCTCATCGTCCATGCCTGCCATGTAGCCGGTGACGAACTGTCCGCCGGCACGCACGTAGTCCTCAAGCCGACAGGCCACATGCGGTTTGACCATGATCAGCGCCGGAGCCACGATCAACGGATATCGCGCAAGAGTTTCGGCATCGGCGGTGCTCTCGATGAAATCGACGGGGATGTTGTGCTTGTACAGGGCACGATAGAAGCGATGCACTTCGTTGGGATAACTGAACCCCGTGGTGGGGCCGACCCAGCCTTCCAGAGACCAGTAGCTTTCCCAATCGAACATAATGGCCACACGGGCTTTGGTTGCGCTACCCATCATTGGCTCGGCGCAGCGCTCGAGTTCGGCGCCAAGACGCTCAGTCTCCCTGAAGACCCTGGTGTTTTCAGTACCATCATGGGCGATAATCGCGCCATGGGAACGCTCCACTCCACCGATGGACTGCTTCATTTGGAAGAACTGGACGGTATCGGCCCCGTGAGCGACCGCCTGCCAACTGAGCATGCGTACCTCGCCCGGGCGCTTGACCTTGCAGTAGGGGAACCAGTTCTGCTGGTTCGGGGTCTGCTCCATGAGCATGAACGGCTTACCTCCACCCACGCCACGCATCAGGTCGTGGCACATGGCGGTGAAGCTGGAAGGCATATCCATACCCGGGTAGTTGTCCCAGCTGATCACGTCCAGCTGACGACCCCACTTGAAGTAATCAAGATCCTTGAAGGTGCCCATAAGGTTCGTGGTGATGGGGGTGGTTTTGTCATAACGCCGAATCGCATCACGCTCACGCGTATAACAGGCCAGCAGCGAGTCGTTTTGGAAACGACGGTAGTCCATCAGCAGACCGGGAATGACGCTTTTTTCGGTGCCAATGCCATCGCCGTTGGTCGTCGGCGGAACGACATCGTCCCACTGGGTCAGCGTATGCCCCCAATAGTTCGCGCACCATGCCTGGTTGAGCGCATCAATGGTGCCATATTGGGCCTTGAGCCACCGCCGGAAATCCTTCGCGCAGTTCTCGCAGTAGCACATGCCGCCATATTCGTTGCACACATGCCAAGCCACCAAGCCGGGAGTGCCTTGGTACCTCCGAGCAAGACGTAAAGCGAGCTTCTTCGAAAGCCGTTGATAAACCGACGAGCACGGACAGGCGTTGTGACGCCCGCCGAAAGCGCGCCTACGGCCATCGGCATCCGCGCGAATCACCTTCGGATGCGTGCGCACCAGCCAAGCGGGCAGGGCGGCCGTGGATGTGGCCATTACGATGTTGAAATGGCGACTAACCAACAGTTTCACGATTCGGTCGAGCATCGTGAAATCATAATCGTCCTCGTTGGGCTGCAGCAGCGCCCAAGAAAACACATTGATGGTCACTTCGTTGATGTGGGCGTCCTCGAGCATCTCGATGTCATGTTCCCAGGTTTCTTCCGGCCACTGCTCGGGATTCCAGTCCCCTCCGAACAGAAAAGTATCGAATAAAGGCTTCATGCCGTGTCACTCCTTGCATTGCATACATGGATTTACTTATTTCAATTTGCGCGGTCACCGAACCGGCCATTCATTCGAACCACCGCACCCTGCCACCGGATCGATCAGATCCTGAAGCGATCCGGAGACGGGGATGGCGCCTACTCGGCGAAACGAAACCAGAGTAGGCCGCCAAGCCTTTTATGGACGAACAGTCACGCTCTGCCCGTTGACCGCCAACGGCACAGTCAGCCCGCTGCCGTCAAAGAACGTGAGGTTGAGGTTCACGTTTCCGTCGGACACGGAGGAATCGTCGAAGAACTGCTTCGTTAGCTTCAACGTACCGGCCTCAGGATCCACCTTGAACGAAGTACCGGACTGCAGGAATTTCCACCAACCCGAATTCGGGCCGACTGGATCACCGGCGTCGTTGACGGCAGCCGCGGATTTGACCACATTGCCTTTGAAATTAATAGGCACCGTGATGCCATCGGTTCGCGTTCCGGTGGCACCAGTGGCCGAGACGCCAAGCGCAGGTACTGCCGATTTGACCAGATATTCATGCCACGGGGCGCCCGCATTGAAGTTCAGCGTGAGGGTTGCGGCTTGGCCATAACCGTTGTGCGCGTCATAGACGGAACGGAGATACGCCTGGCTCAATCTCACTGTAGCGGCCGGCTGGTCGTAAGTGTAATCAACACCTGCCGCAAGCCCCGCAATGCCGGCGAACGTATTGTTGTTGAGCGTCAGCGGAATGTCCACCGATCCGGTGGGCTCGGCGCCCATGTAGATGGCGTCAAGTCCGGTGGAGTACGAAGAGCGGCCACGCATGCTTGCTTCGAGCATCGTGCCCATATCCGCGTTCTTCCACGTATAGGTCGGCGAGCGCCTGTCTATGGCGGAACCGTTGTCCCACAGGATAAGCGCGAAGTCGCCTTCTTGAGCCAGATGGTTCATGTACTCGTAGTATTTGAGCTCCTCGCCCGGTTGCAGGTAGGTGTCGGCCGCGTCGTAGCCGAGCAGGCCGAATTCGCCGACCACTGTTCCGATGCCGTGGTCGGTGAAGTTGGTTTTGACGTGCTCGGCAAATTTATCGGCCACGGTGCGGGGTGTGGCGTTCTGCCCGTCGAAGAGCTTCTCATCGAAACCGGTACGCCCCAGATTGGCGCTGTAGACCCATTCGCTGTAGTAGTGGACGGTGGCCAGTATGTATGGGTCGTGGAGGCCGAGAATCTGGTCGCGGGCCGGGGCTGTGAACTGATCCGCGTCATTGGTGTGTAAGGTCGGGAAGATTATCATGCGCTTCTCATTGCCAGGAACGGCACGAATAACCTCATGCGCCACTGTGTTGAGGGCGATGAGCTTGGTGATGCCATCGGCATCGCCGCTGGCGAACTGCGGTTCGTTATCCGTCTCGAAGCACACCCGTTGAGGTTCGTTCGCAAACGTCACCGCGAGCTGCTTCCAGGTATCAGTGAACTTGCGGTATTCGACGCTGCTTGGAGAAACGGTGCCGTCCCAATGATTAATCCACATGTAGGAGTCACCGTGCAGGTCAACATCAACGTACAGGCCTTCTTCCACGGCCCAGTCGACCACCTGCTTGTAACGAGCCAGCCAATCGGCATTGATGACATAGCGGTACTCGCCAGGGCCGGCGTCGGGGTTCTCGGCGTAGCGGTGTTCAAGGGTGAGGGGCATGCGAATCGTCTTGTAGCCTTTGGCTTTGATTCCTGTGATATCAGTGCCTTGGTGACGATCGGGTTACCCCAAGCCGATTCGCCTCCGGCGTTGGGCCGGCTGGAACCGGTATCGTATGCCTCAAAGGTATTGCCGAGATTCCACCCCCGGCCCATCGCCTTCGCGTAATCCATCGATGTCAGCGTCTGCTCGGGGGCGGGACTCGGGCTGGGATTCGAGGCAGGAGGCCGCTTGGCGTCCGTTGAGGCATAGACGACTTTCAGATCCGACATCAGCTGATACGTAGCCCCGTTAAGCACGACCGGTGTCGCCACGCCGTTTACGGCCTCGGTGGCACCTGCCGCTGACGTGGATGCGTCCAAGTTGGCCACCGTTGCCGCGGATGCCGACCCGGATACGAATACCCCGCCCAAGAGCACGGACAAAGCGCCGAAGGCACCCGCCGCACGGCGCATCCATGCCTTACGCCTGCATACACCCAACACGACGGCAGCCAAGCACAGCGCCAACGCGGCAACGGTCAAAACCGATACGGTGGAGCCGGTGGCGGCCAGATGCGTCGTCGAGGTCAGATCCACGCTATCCGAAGACACAGCGAGTTCGAGTGCCAGCAAATCTGCCGGGTTACCAGCGCCATCCAACGCCAAGGCCATGACGCTCAGCCCAGGAGCCACCGCGCCGGCATGCCATGACACTACGTTCGTCTTCCCCCTTGCCGTAAGGGTCTTAGGAATTGTGGTCGTGGCATCGATGGAGGTGATGGTTCGGGTACCGGCATTGGTTACCTGCAACGCGTAACCACCATCGGACTGCCGTAGAGCATCAATCTTGATGGCATCGGCCGCTTCGGCGCGGGCGGGCAGCAGCAGAGCCGCAAGGCCGAAAATCAGCACTGTCAAGAACACCACGGCACCCACTCTCGCAAAGTGGTTACGCACGAAGGCATATGACCTCGTCTGTTGACTAGTCCGGTTACTCATTTTCCCGTCCTTTTCTTCATTGAACTATGGATACAGCACCGCCATTAATCAGAGCGCTCCATGGCGACATGCGGCCTTGACGTGAAACATGTGGAAAGCCGCCTCTCACACAGGACGGCCGTTCACTGACCAGCGTCTTGACCCGCAAAACAGAAATCCCTGCGCACGGCCGCGAACATCGAGGCCACGACGGGGTCGAAGAACTCGCCGGTGGCGCGGTCGACGAAACACATCTCCTTGGACGACGTGTCCCAGATGATCGGACACATCCCGCGCTCGCAGGCGTTGCGCGTGACCGCTTCGAGCCAACGGACGTTGCTGGCGTGGTCCTTATGATCGACCTCGCCGGTCAGCACCGCGTACTCGCCGATGATCACCGGCACGCCGGCGTCAACGAACCGTCGTTGCAAGGCGTCGAAATCGGCTCGCATGGCCGCAACCTCTGCATCGGTGCCCCACGTCAGCTTCGGATTGTCGCACCAACTGCAATCGTGCTCGGCTATGGCGAATTCGGACGGCGAATAATAATGAATCGATTGGATGAGCCTGTCGGCCACCGAATCCTGAGGCAACTGGTAACGGGGGTCGCAGGACTTGGCCGTGTCGGCGTCGTAGCCGGGGATAAGCAGGAAACGATCGGCGTTGGCCGATCCGGTAGCGCGCACCGTGTCCACGAACAACTGGTTCAGCCGATTCAGAACCTCATAGGCCCCATCCATTGGCATATCCGGAAAACCGACCTCATTGGCCCCTTCAAGCACAAGCCGTTCATCGTAGTCTTTGAAGCATGTGGCGATGGCGCGCCACAAACCCTCGTAGCGTCTGCTCACCCCTTCATAATCCTTAGAAGCCTTACGAATCCATAGCTCATCGCCCACACTGCCGTCGTGATGGACGTTGACGATGACGTTGAGACCGGCTTCCAACGCATCATCCACCGCGTGACGTACCGTGCCCAGAAACGCGGGATCCACTTCGCCATCCGCATCGACCCAATCACGCCATGTGACCGGTATGCGAACCGTTGCGAAACCGGCCTTGCTCACGTTACGAAAAATATCAAGTGTGAGAGGTTCATTGTGCCAGAGCCGTTGCTGGTCGTCCGGGCTCCACCCCTTCCGGGCAGCCAAGGATCTATCCCGCTCGCCCTCGCAGGGGAACGCGTCCAACGTATTGCCAGCGTTCCAGCCCAGGCCGAGATCCTTCACAAAATCAATTGCGCTTACCATCGCCACTCCTTTGTCACTCCGTCTCGCGTCACTACATATCACTGCCGCGAAACCACCACGATTGCCGAATCATCTCTACATGCCAGCGCACGGCTTTCATGCCGACCCCTGCGGCAACCTGAACGTCACCGTGCCCTCGCCATGGACGAACGCGCCGAGCAGAACCCCCGTGAATCCACCGGCATTGGCAAACGCCAACACCGAAACCGGAGCGCTACCCAGCCCTTCAACGTGACCACCCTCCGCCACCTCAAAACGATAGCAATACTGGTCAGCGTGCACCCGCAGCTCAACGGGCCCTTCATGCCCGGTTAACGCAATGCCGCCCAGGCAGGAGAGCAAACCATCGTTGAACGTCGAGGCTTCAATGCGATAGCCCGAATCGGCGCCACCGTCTTTGACCAGTCCGAGCGTGAAATAGTGCCTGGCGTTGACGTACACAGCCAACCCGCACGAGCCGGATCGCAACTGCCGCACCTCATCGATGATGAAACCGAAATCGCAGACCATGGCCGGCTGGCGAACGCCGATAAGAGGAGGGCCCGCGGCCAGTGTGAAATCCTGCGCAAGGCCCTGCACCCGTATGCTTCGTACCGGCCGGTTGTCCGCCAAAAGCGCATCGCCACCTTTAACCGCGGTAGACTCGAAAGTCACCAAACCGCGCAACACCTCACCATCATCCGCAAACAAGGCGTATCTTCCTTGCCTATCCACGGATGGGGTAATCCACTGCATGGCGCGCATATCGAACCGACCGTCAAGCAGGTCCGGGCAGTCATAAGACTGGTCGCAGAGATCGGGCCACCCATCTTTCCAAGTGAAATCAGTCACGTAGGATTCACGGCCAAGCCACGTCTTCGAGGGATATTCATCATTACCCCGGGTGGCAAGGAAGGCCATCACCGTGCGGTCCGCTTCAAAATCAGCGCAATCCGCATGGCCGACGGCCTGCAACGGCAACGGAGTGCTGCGGTTGGTGACCAGCGGGTTGCCGGGATAATTCTCGTAGGGGCCGGTAACGCACGACGAACGCGCGATGTTCTCCATATGCCCCGCCTCGGTGCCGCCCTCGGCCCACATCAGATAGTAGAGGCCGGAACGCTTGTACAGATGCGGACCCTCAGGGTGCGCGCCGGTGATCCCCCGGCAGATTCTCGTCCGCCCAGACATGAGCCTGCCACTGGTCACATCAAGTTGAGCCACATAGATACCCGCCGGCTCGTAGCCTCCGTCCGGCAACTGCCCCTCGTTGCCACAGATGTATGCGCTGCCGTCGTCATCGAACAGCAAGCTCGGATCGATGCCGGGCCACCCCTCCACTTCCAGCGGATCCGACCACGGGCCTGCTGGGTCGGAGGCGGTATATATGGCCGTTCCGACGTTGACGTTCGCGACGATTACGTAGAAGAGGCCCTCGTGATAGCGGATCGTCGGAGCGTACATGCCCAGATTGTTGTCCATCGTTTCGTAAAGGAACTGGCTGGGGCGAGTCACGACGTCCCCAATCGTGCGCCAATGCAGACCGTCATCGCTAACGGATACGGGCAAGCCCGGAAAATATTCGAATGTGCTGTTGACCATATATAGCGCGCCACTAGGGCCTCGGCAAATCGACGGATCCGGATGAAAACCGTCTAGGGCCCTTTGCGCGGACCGCACATTAAACATCGTCATCATTGCCTCCTGGAGTTCTGCCGGACGGTAAGGCCGCGAGCGGGCAGGCGAACGAACCGATCAGATCGGACTTCCCGTTTCACCGTCGCGGCCATGCCATCGCTCAACCGATCATTCGCCCAACGGATCGGATCCCGGGCGGGCGAGCACCGGCAGGGTGTGGTAGTCGTAGGTCTGGGTGTACCAGCGGCCGGGCTCATACTCCTGCCCGCTGAGCAGGTCCTTCCACGCCTCGCCGGCATGCGCACCACCCGCGTCAGGCACGTAGAAACGCGCCGTGCCCTCCTCGTTGAAGATCGGGGCCACCAGGACGTCATCACCCAGCATGTACTGGGTGTCGATGTCCTCGCAGGTCGGATCGTCCTGGAACTCCAGCACCATCGCACGCATCATCGGCACACCCGTCTCATGGGTCTCATGCGACATACGCACCAGATACGGCACCAGACGCCGCTTGAGTTTGGTGAACTCACGCGCCACCTCGACCGCCTCCTCACCGTACAGCCAAGGCACCTTGTACTCGCCGGAACCGTGATAACGCGAATGCGAGGACAGCAGACCGAACTGCGTCCACCGCTTGTACAGGTCGGGGGTCGGCTTGTCCTCGAAACCGGCGATGTCATGGCTCCAATAGCCGAAACCGGACATGCCGAACGACAGGCCCGCGCGCAGCGACTCCGCCATCGACGGGTAGTTCGACGAGTTGTCGCCGCCCCAATGCACCGGGAACCGCTGACCGCCCACGGTCGCGGAACGCGCGAACAGGATGGCCTGATCAGCACCCCTGACCTCAGCAATTACGTCATAGACCGCCTTGTTGTAAAGCTGCGTGTAGTAGTTGTGCATCAGCATCGGATCCGACCCGTCATGGTACACGACGCCCTCGGTGGGGATGCGCTCGCCGAAGTCCGTCTTGAAGCAATCCACGCCCTGGTCCATCAAATGACGCAGCTTGCCCTGATACCATTCAACGGCCTCGGGATTGGTGAAATCGACGATCGCCATGCCCGCCTGCCAGCGATCCCACTGCCAGACCTGCCCGTCCGCGCGCTTGATGAAGTAGCCGCCTTTCACACCCTCATCGAACAACGGCGACTTCTGGCCGATATACGGGTTGATCCACACGCACACCTTGATGCCGCGTTCATGCAGTTTGGCAAGCAGCCCCTCCGGGTCGGGGAACTTGTCCCCGTCCCACTCGAAGTTGCACCATTCCAACTCCTTCATCCACCGGCAATCGAAATGGAAGACCGAAAGCGGGATATCACGCTCGGCCATCCCGTCGACGAACTTCATTACGGTGTCCGCATCGTAATCGGTGGTGAACGAGGTCGACAGCCACAATCCGTAACTCCACTCAGGCACAAGCGGCGCCTTGCCGGTCAGATCCGTATAGGAGTTGAGAATGTCCTTCATGCTTTCGCCGCCGATGACCGAATACGTCATCTCCTGATCCTCCAGGGAGAACTGCACGCGCGACACCTTCTCCGAGCCGATCTCGAACTCGACATCGCCCGGAGACTGCACAAACAGGCCATAGTTGCGGTTGCTCATGTAGAAAGGCACGTTCTTATAGGCCTGCTCAGTGCCGGTACCACCGTCGCGGTTCCAGATCTCCACGCTCTGGCCGTTCTTGACGAAGTTGGTGAACCGCTCCCCCAGGCCGTAGATTTTCTCACCCACACCCAGATCCAGCTGTTCGGAAACATGCAGGCTGCCCTCGGGGTCGGTGATCAACGCCTTCGCGCGCCAACCGGACCGGGCGATCTCCTTGCCGTCGAACAGGTACTGGAAGTCGATGGTATCGCCCTTGGCCACTCTGAGCGTGGTGCGCCCCGAAGTAAAGGTCCAAGCCTCGTCGGTCTGTTCGATCCGGACGTCGGGGTCACTCTCGTTGAGCCGGAAGCCGGGACAGCGGCTACGGTCCGTTTTGAAGTTCATCAGACGCGTGGTGATGATGTTCGGACGGGGGCTAGTCACCTCAATGGTGAGAATGCCACCATCAAGAGTCATGCCGGCGTTGTAGATAGGACTACCGAACGGGCAATAAAGAGTGAGCTTTTTAGGCTCGATCTTCGCCTCATATACGTTCGCCGCATATTTAACGCTGTAGCCGTCCTTGACCAACCAGCCACCATTGAGGAATTTCATATCACTTCTTTCTTGTCGGTACTTTCATTGTCGTGTATTTACATTTACTGCCTGCGGTGATTGCAAGCTGGCCAAGCCGCGGGCTTGACCGCAGCAAACCAATTCCCATCTCGCATAAGGCGCCGCTCACAGCTGCAGATTCAGTCGCAGGGTTGCGTCATGAGCGTTTTGTCCGATGAACACCTCCGCGCCAGAAGCCTGAGCATAAGCTTGAACTTGATTCGACCAGTAACTCAAGGCCCGTGCCTCAGGCAATGAGATATCGACCGGCTTTGTCTCGCCGGGTTGCAGGGAAATCTTGGAGTATCCCTTCAGCTCCTTGACCGGCCGGTCCTCGCCAGTGCCCGTCAACCCGAAGTAGACCTGTACAACCGTCTTGCCGGCCCGCTCACCGGTGTTGGTCGCCATGCAGTGCACATGTATCTCGTCATCGACCACACGGACATCGGGATCAGAATACGCAAACGTCGTATAGCTCAACCCATGCCCGAACGGGAACAGTACGGGCACATCCCGAGACTCGAAGTAACGGTAGCCGACATAAATATCCTCGCCGTAATCGACATGCCCGGCCAAGCCGTAGGTGCCGAGCTTGTGTGCCGGTGAATCTTGCAAATGAATGGGGAAACTCTCCGGCAGATGTCCACTGGGGTTAACCGATCCGAGCAGCACTTCGGCGAGCGCCGTGCCTGCTTCGGTACCGTTGTACCAGCTCCACACAATCGCTTTGGCTTTGTCCGCCCAAGGCATTTCAACTGGCGAACCGCCCACCAATGCGATGACGGTGTTGGCGTTGGCTTCGAGCAGGCCTTCAATAAGTTCATCCTGCCCGTAAGGAAGACGCATGTCGTCTCGATCCAGACCTTCAAGGTCGTAGTCATGATCGAGACCGCCTACAAAGAGCACGTGGTCATACTCGCCGGCCAGTCTGACGGCTTCATCCCGCAGAGCGGCGCGCCGTTCAAGCTCGGTTGCGCCGGAAGCCCCATCAGCGGCGTCATCGGCCCGCGTTCCGTCCGTCAAGCTGTCTTTCTGCCAGGTGGCACGCTGTTCGGAAGGCTTTGCGGCCTGATAACCAGGCACATATCGCACCTCAACATTGCCGCCAAGTTGTCCGCACAGCCCCAGCAGTGGCGTTACTTCGTAGAGCGTCTTGATTTCCGCGCTGCCGCCGCCGTTGGAATGCACTCGATCGGCATTGGCTCCCACCACCAGAAGACGTTGCATCGTCTTGGGGGCGAGGGGGAGCAAGTCGTCATCGTTTTTCAGCAGGACCACCGCCTCTCGCGCCACTTCAAGCGTGGAGGCGCGGTGCTCGGCCGTCGCGTAGCTGCCGGATTTACGGGACGGGGAAGCCGTGCTCCCCGTGGACTGCCGGACTGCATCATCATGAGCCTGATCGTTAAGCATGTGCAGCGCATCCATCAGGCACAGTACGTGAAATACCTTCTCATCCACATCTGTCTGGCTGATTTCGCCGTTTTCCACGGCCTGCTTCAACGATTTCGCGAATTTATAATCATCGAAATCCGAAGTTACCGACATCTCAACGTCAAGCCCCGACTCAGCGCTTTGCCTTGTACGGAACACTCCGCCCCAGTCGGAGATGACAACTCCCTGGAACCCCCATTCTTCACGCAGGATCTTGTTGAGCAGTGTTTTGGATTCGCAGCAGCGCTCATCGTTGACAAGGTTGTATGCGCCCATCAAGCTGAGCGCCCCACCCTGTTTCACGCAGGCCTCAAAAGCCGGAAGATAAATCTCGCGCATCGCTCGCTCACTGATCGTCTCATTGACCTGCAAACGGTCGGTCTCCTGACTGTTCGCGGCGAAATGTTTGACACATGCGGCGACGTCGGATTCCTGTACACCCTGCACGAAAGGAACGGCCTGCCCAGCGGTAAGGCAAGGGTCCTCGCTCATGTATTCGAAGTTGCGGCCGCACAGCGGGCTGCGCTTGATATTGACGGACGGGCCGAGGCTTACGTCCTTGCCGCGCCCCCTGGCTTCGGAACCTAGGACCTGGCCCGTCTTTCGAGCGAGCTCCGGGTTCCATGTCGAGGCTATGGCGCTGCCGCAAGGCAGGTAGGTGACATGGTCTCGAGAACCATAGATCGACTCCCAGGAATCGTCCGCGAATTCACGACGCACTCCCATGGGCCCGTCGCTCATTTTGAGCGGCGGTATGCCAAGCCTCGGCACCCCCTCCGTGCGGAAAAGGCCAGCGCCATGAATCATGCCCAGCTTTTCGTCGAGCGTGAGCTGGGTCAGCAACGCCTTGGCCCTGTCTTTGTTGGCCTGAGTGATTACAGTCATTATGCTTTCCTCTCATCTTGTCATGCCGCTGGCACGAAGCGTCATTTTTCACATCGGTCGTTCCTGACGCACACCCCACGCTTCGCCCGCAGCCTCCCCGATTTCATCGTTCGATGATCTTGAACCCGATCGGCAGATCATGCCGACCGGACAGTCGTGGGTTCCTTTGCTCCACCGGGAAGATCACCAAGCCGTCATTCGTGCATTCGTACCGGACCGGGCCGGCCCCCAGCTGTTCGACACCGGCTATGACTCCATGAAACGGTGGGACTTCATGGTCGTGATACGACGCGAGACTTGCAATGCGCACGGCGCCTGAAGGCACACCATCCGAATCCCCGCCCTTGGAGGGCAGTTTCGCCGGGTCGACCGGATTCGCCGGATTAAGGCAAAAAGCATAGACGTCGCCGTTCTTCGAAGTGAACCGGAAGTCGCCAGCCGTCCATCTCTTCGGTTCTGCATCGGAGAACGACCCGTTCTGCGCAATGGTGGGGCCTTCCCCGGCAAGCAGCCATGGACGAGTAGCATAAATCCCCTCGCCGTTGGCATCAAGCCAAGCGCCGACACCTTCGAGCAAATCGCGATCGTGCCGGGAGATGGAACCGTCCGCCTTAGGACCGACGTTGAGCAGCAGATTTCCGTTCTTGCTGGCCGCGTCGATGAGCGTGACCAACAGCTCGGCCAGATCCTTGTAATCCAGCGTCTTCGTATAGCACCATGAGTCACGGGCGATGGAGGTATCGGTCTGCCATACAAATGGTGCGGCCTGCGCCTGCCCGCCGCGTTCCATATCATAGATTCCAGCGCCCCAAGCCATACCGCCATCCTTATAGCAGATGGAAACGGGCAAACCCCATTCAACGCCTCGATTGTAGTAGAAAGCCGCCATTTTGCGGACATATGGCTTAAAAGCGGAGTGGTGAATCCACCAATCAAAATACAGTAATTCGGGGCGATAACCGTCGATAAGCTCACAGACGCGCAACAACCAGTCGTCAAGATACTCGGCGGTCGGCGCGGGCACGCTGAACAGGTCACCGTCATCCCGTTCGGGCATGGCCGGCCAATAAAAATCGCCACGTCGCATCGGCTCACACACGTCGGAGTCGAAATCACGGCCATGACCCATGAACCACCAGTGCTCGGCTCGGTGATCGGAGACGGCAAAATGCAGTCCATGGCGGAGGGTCGCCTCACGCAGCTCACCGATGACGTCGCGGTGGGGACCTTTTTCAAAGGAATTCCAATGCGAAAGTTTACTGCGATACATCTGGAAGCCGTCATGGTGCTCAGCCACGGGAAAATAATACCGGGCGCCGGCCCGCTTGAACAGGTCGAGCCATTCATCGGGGTCGAACCGTTCGGCCGTGAACATGGGGATGAAATCTTTATAGCCGAAATCCTTTTGCGGGCCGTACGTTTCGACATGGTGGTCGAATTCGGGATAACCCTTGATATACATGTTGCGCGAATACCACTCATTGCGGTATTCCGGCACGGTGTAAAGCCCCCAATGAGTGAAGATACCGAATTTTGCATCATGGAACCAGTCCGGCTGCGGCGCACGGCACAGCGATTCCCAGCTATCGCAATACGGCCCGGAGGCGACGACCTCGTCTATAAGCTCCTTGCTAATCACTGCGTTCCTTCCCGACCACTCTCATTCCGGCATAGCCACCGGCCAGCGACCGCCGCCGCAAGTGTCGTCTGGCCGAAGCGCAACCTCTCCGCTTCGGCCAGACACATCACCTGACCAGCATTGGTCAGTCAGTCTACGACCGGCCACTATTTGGAGGCGGCGTCAGCCCCGCTCTTGCTGTACTCCCTGACGATGGCCTTGCGGGCCTTGTCCTGGTCCTTCGCGTTCTTCATATCGAAGTCCAAAACCTGTTTCATGCCAAGCCCATCGGTCTGGGTGCGCATGCCGTCGACGATCTTCTGGAATTCGTCGTCGCTCTTGGCGAACACCGCCTTCCACGAATCATTGACGATCTCCGTCTTCACGGAGCCGCGTAGCGTCGAGATCCGCGAATCCTCATCGGGCTGCACGTAGGTGGCGCCTGGGGCGATGTCGATCATCTTGTTCTTCTCGAGATATTCCATCGTGGTCTTGGCGCCTCCCATATGCTCGGACCAATCCTTGTTGAGCGGGCTGTCATTCGCCTTTTCGATCTCGCTGGGCCACAGCGTGGCGTTGAAGGAGTAACCGGTGCCGGGGTCGATGTCGCTGACCAACTCGGTCGGAAAGTTCAGCTGGGAGATCCCATCGGTATAGGAGCCGCTACCCCACTTGGTCGGTACATTGGCCTTGCCGCCGTTGAGCACCTTCGAACCGAAGTCCGTGAGCACCGGCTTGCCGTCCTTGACGGTCCAGTTCAGGTCCTTCGGACCGGCGGCGCCGCCGGTCTGTGCACCGGAGTCATAGACACCCTCGGAAGAATATAGCCAATCAATGAATTTCACGAGACGCTGCTTGTTCCTGGCCTTGGAGCCCAGTGCGATCATCGTCGTGCCGCCATTGGGAGTCGCGCCATAGGAGAAGATCTTCTGGTCCTTGAGCGGAGCGATCATGAATCCCTTACCGGCGGCCCTGTTCTCATTGGTGTTGTAGGCGGCCTGTCCGAGCCATGGCCAGAAGGAGAAGAGCACCTTGCCGTTCTTGTACTTGGTGTTCATGGTGTCGTAGTTTTGCGTAGTGGATTCCGGATCAACCAACCCCTGGCGTTGTGCTTCATTGAAGAACTTGAGCACGCGGTCGTAAATGCCATCCTTCTGGGTGATCGATTCAAAATCGGAGCCATCGGCCTTAGCAAGCACGAAGCCCATCTCGTCATAACCGTAATAGCAGGCAGGCTGCTTGACATTGTTCATCATGTTGCCGTCCCAGTCCTTGAACAGGCTCATGGCGTAGATGCTGTTGTCGCCCGACTCGGCACGGGCCTTGTCCTGCATGCCCTTCATGACGGGGAGCAAGTCTTCGAGGGTATTGATCTCCGGATAACCGATGGCCTTGTAAAGATCCCAGCGCACATACGGGCCGAACGTGGGTTCGAGGCCTTCTCCTGCAACGGTGGGTTTACGCGTCGAAACGGAACCGGGTATGGCCCACACACCCGACTTCTGGCCGATTTGCCTGTTCAAGGCGTCCGTGGCATCCTTGTGCTTCTTGATATTGCTCATCCCGGACAGGTACGGGGTCATATCGTCAATGAGCTTGGCGCGCACAAGCTTCGAACCGCGACCGGAACCATAACCCGTAATGATGATGTCCCCCAAATTGCCGGCGGCCGAACGGGTGTCGAATAGGGTGCTGCCACCGCCCGCCACGTTGGGAGAGATGTAGTTGAGCTTCATGTTGAACTTGTCTTTGACGAGCTTGGCGAACCACCCCTTCTGCACGCCCTGATAATTCGCCAGATCGTCGTAGACGGTGACCGTCATCATCGAACCGTCATCCTTCTGGTCGGCGGAATTGCCGCCGGCGCCACAGCCGGCGAACATCATCGCCATGGAAACGGCCGCCGCCACCGACATGACGGTCTTTCTTCTCGATATCATCGTAAGTCTCCTCGCTTTCATCGGTTCGGCACCGTCACCGAATTGATCACCGCACCCCGGACATCCCTTCCGACCTCGGATCGGATGTTCAAGGCTGCAACGCTCACCGCTGACAGATGAGCAAGCATTGCAGCCGCCTCACAACCCAGCCATGTGAAGCGGTGCAACCAGCGGCCCCCTGACGGCAGGGCCGCTGGTCAATCCGACGCTACTTCGAAGAACCCTCGTTCTTCTCGCGGTTGGCATATTCCTTGAGGATGGCCTTGCGGGCCTTGTCCTGGTCCTTCGCGTTCTTCATATCGAAGTCCAAAACCTGTTTCATGCCAAGCCCATCGGTCTGGGTGCGCATGCCGTCGACGATCTTCTGGAATTCGTCGTCGCTCTTGGCGAACACCGCCTTCCACGAATCATTGACGATCTCCGTCTTAATCGATCCACGCAGAGTCGAGATCTGCGAATCCTCATCGGGCTGGATATAACCGGCACCTGGGGCGACCGCGAGCATGTTGTTCTTCTCGAGATATTCCATCGTGGTCTTGGCGCCTCCCATATGCCCCGACCAATCCTGTTCCAAAGGCGAGTTGTTGAATTCCTCGATGACGGACTTCCAATCGGTGGAGGAGTAGTCCTCACCGGTCGTCGGGTCGATGTCGGTGGCGTTGACGGACTTGAAGTTCAGTTGAGGCTGACCGTCAGACCATGAACCGCCGCCAAACTCCTTGGGCACCGTTGCGCTCTGATCGTTCTGCAGCTTCTTACCGAAATCAGTCAGAACCGGCTTGCCGTCCTTGATGTCGTAATTCATGCCCTTCACATTGCCGGCCATGGCATAGGCGCCTTCATTCGAGTACAGCCAGTTGATGAACTTGACCAGCCGCTGCTTGTTCCTGGCCTTTGAACCGAGTCCGATGAACGAACCGGTGCCGTTGGGTGTGGCGCCGTACGAGACGATCTTCATGTTCTGCAACGGGGCGACCATGAAGCCGACCCCTTGCTTCTTGTGGTCAGTGGTGTTGTACTGCGCAGGCCCCAAATAGCTCCAGAAGGAGAAGAGCACCTTGCCGTTCTTGTACTTGGTGGTCAACGTATCGAAGTTCTGCGTGGACGATTCCGGGTCGACCAGCCCTTCTTGGTTGGCCTTGTTGAACCAAGCCAAGGTCTTGTCGTACATGCCGTCCTTTTGGGTGACGGACTGGTAATCGTGGCCGTCGACCGCAGCGAGTACGAAGCCCATCTCGTCATAGCCGTAGTAGCAGATCGGCTGCTTGATGTTGTTCATCATGTTGCCGTCCCAGTCCTTGAACAAGGAGATGGCATAAATGCTGTTGTCACCCGTTTCCTTGCGAGCCAGATCCTGTTCCTGCTTGAGCACATCGAGGAAGTCGTCCATGTTCTTGATTTCCGGATACCCGAGCTTCTTATAAAGATCCCAGCGGATGTACGGGCCAAACACCGGCTCGTTGCCTTCCGACGGCTGGTCGGGCGCCTTGGTGGACACGCTCATCGGCACGCCCCATACGCCGCTCGACTGCCCGGCGACCTTATTGAGGTTGTCGGTCGCGTTCTTATACTTCTTGATGGAATCCATGCCGTTGAGGTACGGCGTCATATCATCCACAAGCTTGGAGCGGATCAACTTGTTGAGTCGACCGTTGCCCGCTCCGGTGATGATGATGTCACCAAGATTGCCCGCCGCGGAACGAGTGTCGAAGGTGGTGCTGCCGCCACCACTCACGTTCGGGGAGATGTAGTTGAGTTTCAGATTGAACTTATCCTTGACGAGCTTGGCGAACCACCCCTTTTGAACCCCTTGATAGTTCGCGAGGTCATCATAGACATCGACCTTCATCAACGAGTCGTCATCCTTCGGGGTCGCGGAATTGCCGCCGCCACAACCGGCGAGACCCATCATCACCGACAGCGTCACCGCAATGCCGGCTACAACCTTCTTCTTTAGAGACATCTGCTCCACTTCCTTTCTTTTACCAATCCGCCAACTGGCGCAACGGATTGTACCATTCTGTTTCTGGGCGATTCACTCCGGCTTGTTCACCCCTTCACGGCGCCGAGCATCATGCCCTTGACGAAGTAACGCTGGAAGAACGGATAAACGAACATAATCGGCAACACGACGATGACGGAAACCGTCATGCGGATGGACGTAGGAGTCTGCTGGGTGGCCATCGCCGCCACATTCATGGCGGTGCCGGCGTTCGCCTTGACCGACGCCGCCAGGGAATTAGCCTGGTTGATGTATGTGTAGAGCAGATACTGCAACGAATAGAGCTTGTTGTCGGTTATGTATATCAACGTGTCCTGGAAGGAGTTCCACTGTCCGACGGCGGAGAAAATGGCCACGGTCGCCAAGATCGGCGAGCACATGGGCATGATGATCTTGAAGAAGATCGTCATGGTGCCGGCGCCGTCCATCTCGGCCGCCTCCTCAAGGCTCGAGGGGATGGATTCGATGAACGTCTTGACCAGGATGATGTTGAACGGCTGCACGATAGCCGGCAAGATATAAACCCAGAACGTGTTGGTCAGTCCAAGGTTCTTCATGGTGATGAACGCCGGGATGATGCCCGCGTTGAAGTACATGGTGATCACGAAGAAGCGGTACCAGAACTGCCGATGCCACATCTTCTTCTGAGTAAACATGAATCCGAGGAAGGCACTGGCCATAACCGTAAGCACCGTGCCGATTACCGTACGCCCCAAGGAAACCAGAGAGGCCTGCCCCATTCCCTCAAGACCGAAGACCTGCTTGTAATTTTCAAGATGGAAACCCTGAATCCACCAGTTGACCTTGCCCGCTGCGGACGCTGCGTTGTCGGAGACCGAATTGATCATCAAATACCAGAACGGGTACGTGCACAGGAAAGCGAACAGGATGAAGAAAGCGCCGTTGAATACCGCGAACGCCTTTTCACCCGTAGTGCGCCGTTGAGCCGGGGAAACACTTTTTACTGCTTTTTTCGACATTGTTTTTCCTCTCCTTTTCGGTCGCTCAGATAATCGATTCGCCACGCGTGCGCTTGGATATCGCATTAACCGATATCAGCAGCACCACGCTCACCAACGATTTGAGCATCGAAATGGCCGTAGCCAACGACAGCGAGTTGTTGCCCATGCCGATGTTGTAGACGTAGAGGTCAAGCACCTGAATGTGCTTGAGATTGAAAGCGTTTTGGAACACGAAATACTGATCCATGCCATTGTTCAGGAAGTTGGATACGGAGAGCATCAGCAGCACCATGTACGTAGGCATGAGCTGCGGAACGGTGACATGGAGAATCTGCTGCCAGCGATTCGCGCCGTCGACCTGTGCCGCTTCGTAAAGCTCCTGGTCGATGCCCGAGATACTCGCCAAATACATGATCGAGCCCCAGCCCAGTCCCTTCCAAAGACTCCACAGAAGCATCTTGATCCACGTCCACGAGTCGGAGTCAAGGAACTTGACCGGCTCGGCGATAAGACGCAGGTTCTCAAGCAGCTGGTTGATCATGCCGGTTGAGGAGAACATGGCGAAGGCCACGGAATAGACCAACACCCAGCTGATGAAATTAGGCAGGGTGGTCAGCGTCTGGACCAGGTTCTTGAACCACCTCGTACGAATTTCATTCAGACCGATGGCGAAGAACAGGGGGAAGATGGACGTTAGAATGCCCAAGCCGCTCATGGCGAAGGTGTTAATCAGCACCTGCGCGATGGTGTGCAGCTGGGCTGGATTCTGCACCAGCATCTTGAACCACTGCAAACCGACGAACTTGCTTTCGGACAAGGGAATAGGCGGCTGATAATCGAAAAACGCGTAAACCCAACCGAACAGAGGAAGGTAGCTGAAAATCAGAGATAGGATAATGAACGGGACAATCAGCATCCATAGCTTGAAGCCCTGTCTCCTTACGGACTGGCCTCCTCCCCGATCTTTTTTAACGTGATTGCGCGCAACACCGTTCTTACGCTTAAGGCCCGTCGCCCTATCAGGGCCACTCTTGGTCAGCGATACCGTAGATGCATCACTTTGGGATTCCACCATTCCTCCTTCGGATACCTGCACACACAGCGACGTGCGTGTCCTGTTGCCAACGACAGGCTCGCGGTAAAGCACTGCAGTATTTCTCTTGTTTAGAATGTTATAAATATATAATAAACTCATTTTACTTATTTGTCAATCCGCGCTTTTCCCTTGAAATAACAAGGAATCTGAGCCTTTTTGTTCTCTTGAGAAAACAGAGGATTTCGAACGACATGACCCATCATCCCTTACACCGGCACACAGGTTTCATGAAGTTCACCGACCTCTGAAACGACCATGTCAAATCGTTTAATTATCGTGGTGGCTACGACTTTCATGGGATGGCGCGTTCACTCAGGACGTGACTCATCGCATGATAGCCGCAAGTCCTTAACGACGGGAATCCGCATCATCCGCCCTACCGAGCGCGATTGCCCGTCTCCGAACATAGACAGTTCCGAGGTCAAACGGAAAATGCGCTTCAATATCGACAGTCCATTCTGGCAGTTTCTGACCTTGTGCGTAAGGTACTTCATCCTCAACCTGTTATTCGTGATCTCCTGCCTTCCCGTGGTGACCATCGGACCGGCGCGGGCCGCACTATACAGCACGGTCTTCGCCTATAACGATAACGAAGACGTCAATCTGGGACGCGAATACATCCGCCGCTTCATCCACGAATTCCCGCGTGCCCTCGGAGCCTTTGCCATATTCATCGCGCTGGCCGCGCTTATCGTCTTCGCCCTCGCCTTTTGGAATCACTTAGGGACGAAGGCCGCATGGGTCGTTCTTCCGATACTCATTGCGGCAGGAATCCTGGTGGCGGTAACGTTCGAATACTATTTTCCGATTCAAGCGCGGTTCACGAACACGTTTAGAAACACCTGGTCGAACGCGCTCAAGATGCCCTGGGCCGTTTTCGGTAAAACGCTCATACTGCTGGCGATTGACGTGGCGGCAATAACGCTTTTCGTGTTCACCAAATGGCTACGCATATTATTCGTCCTACTGGGATTCTCTTGGCTCGCATACGCGAAATCGCTGGTCTATCTCAAAGCGTTCGACCAAATTGAGCGGGTAAGCCGCGGTGAAGCGGGCGACGGCAGTACCTCCAATCCTTTCACCCCAGAGAATCACTCACTGCCCACCGCCTCGTTAACCTGAAAATCATTTGATGCGCCTGGACACAGTACGACGAACCGCAAATCCGGATACCACAAGACCACCAACCGAAGAAGGCACCGAAGAATGAACAAGGACACCCAACAACTCCTCCAACTGACCCTCGACAAGGCAGTCGACAATGGCACCGTGGCAGGCGTAAACCTTTTGGTGACGCAGCATGGCCAAGACAGACATTACGTTCAGTCAGGCATGCGATCGATTGAACGAAACCAGGCAATGACCCGCGACACGATATTCCGCTTGTATTCACAGACCAAACCAATCACGGGGACAGCCGTGATGATGCTCGTGGAACGCGGGCTCATCGATCTGGCCGAACCGGTAAGCGACTTCCTACCTGGATTCAAGGGCCAGCGCGTCAGCCTTGACTACCCTGATTCCGAACGCCCGGCCGTCACAATAACCACCGGGTCCGGTTCCGGGGACTCACGACGAAGCGATGTACCTGCGATTGAAACCACTGAAGCGACCCGGCCTGTACTTATCCGAGATCTGCTGACCATGACCTCCGGCCTCGTCTACCCCGGCAACGACAGTGCTGCGGCCCGTTGGACGGCAGGCCTTTTTGATGAAATCGATGCGCGGCTGAAAACACCGAAGGCCCTGACCACCATCCAAATCGCGAACCGGCTTGGAAGCGCCCCGCTGCTGTTTCAGCCTGGAAGTCATTGGATGTACGGCACCTCGGCGGACGTACTCGGCGCAGTGGTGGAAGTCGTCAGCGGCAAACGGTTCGGCGACTTCCTCCGACAAGAAATTTTCGAGCCGCTTGGAATGCGCGACACGGCGTTTTTCGTGCCGAAGGACAAAATCGATCGGCTTGCCGCAGTATATGACAACCCATCAAACCCCGTGGACCCGGATAACGCCGGCCTGCCCTTACATGAAATCGAAACCGATCACCTTGGGGTGCAATACCGGCCAACCATCGACCCCTCTTATCAGGCCGGGGGTGCGGGGCTAAAGTCCACGGTCGACGATTACGCCAAGTTTGGCCAAATGCTGCTGAACGGCGGGACCGCCCCGGACGGCACCAAACTCATACAACCGGCCACCATCCGCTTCATGACGACTTCAGGACTCACCCCACAGACGCAGGCCGAATACGAAAACTGGCAGAACGGCTACGGATACAACACGTTGATGCGCACTGCGCAACGACCCGGGCGAAGCGAAACAATCTGCAACGTCGGTGAGTTCGGCTGGGATGGCTGGCTGGGCACGTTCTTCTGCGACGACCCGGCCACCGGCACCACCTTCCTGATGATGTATCAGCTGACCAATTCAGGCACGACGCCATTCACTCGTGCGGTGAAGAACATCGTGTTCTCTCATTTGGACGACGAATAAAGCCCAATATGTACGGCGATCGCTGGGCACCGCGTGCTTGATCACGCCATGAATATCGGCAACCTGTCAGCACTCCGATCATAGTGCTGACACAACGGCGCGGAATCGGATGCCTAGTAGCTGTGTTTGGAGTCGAAACCGTTGTCGCGCAAGGCATTCAGGACCTTCTCAATATGGTCGTGACCATTGGTCTCAACGGTGACACCAAGCGAAACGGAATTCATGAAATGCGAAGTGGCCTTGAACTGGCCTTTGTCAAGCTCGATGACATTGGCGCGGGCCTGAACCAGCACCAGAGCCACCTTGACCGACCGATCCGGGTGTGTCCGGAAGTTCGACCTCGAAGCTCATGATGCGGCCGCGAACGAATTCCTGAACGCGGGTGAACTCTCCGGGATTGCGCCGATGATGCATGCATCGGGATTGAACGTCTGGATGATCAGGTCCACACCTGCGCCAAGTGCGTCACCACCGAACGGAACGACCACATCGGTGACGTTGGGCACGTCCTCGAGAATCCCCATGCCGATGGTGGCCTGCAGGTTCTCCGGCTTCATGAGGATCTCATGCCCGGTCATCCGCGAAAGGACCGACGAGGGGACGATGCCGGACGCGACAGCACAACCGGATAAACCCTAATGCTCGTCGCTGTCGTGAATCGCCACGGCCTGGGATTCGCTATCCAAGTACCCCAGAAGCCGGATCATTTCGGCGGAATCAGCCAAGCGGCTGCGTGCCTTGGTGGCACCTTGACCGATCTTGAGGGTCCACGTGGAAACCGCTCCCTCATCGGACTGATCCTCGACATCCCGCGCTTCAGACATCTCGGCGGCCCGGGAGGAAACGTCGCCACTACGATGCCGCTTGGACGCCTGCGTGCCCAGACCGTCGAGATCGAAGCTTGAAGGCGGGATGGCGGAGAACATGGTTTCATCGGTCGTGTCATCACCGGCGGCGAGGATGAAGTCGTAAGAGCCGCCTTGCGCCAAAGGCACGACGGCAAGACCCTTACTGATCGAGACGTGGCAGACCTCCACGACCTTGGAATTCTCCATGGTCATCAGGCCGTATTTGCCGCAAACCTCGTGCAGCCTGTGCAGGAGTTCCTCTCGCTCCTTGTTGGCTAGCCTCTGGTCACACAGACGGTAATGCCAGGCGAGCGTGCTGGATTTGTGCTCCACGAAAGACTTGGGCACACGTTCAACGGCCTGGTCCATAAGTTCCTCGATGATCGGCCGCCACACCTTTGGGTCTGGCAGATTCGCGGCACGACGCCACACCCGGCCCGAAGGATCCACGATGGTCCCCGAAACCGCCGCGTCGGCCTCGTCACCGGCATCATCGCCATGTTGCGGCGGATCACTGCGCCAAACGCCATGCTCCGCAATCAGACCGACGGGCAGCAAGCCGAACCATTCCTCCATCGTCGCACGGTCGCGGCCGGAGACGACGTAAAAATCAGTGTTCGCGGTCGAGCCGATACGGCGCAGCAAATCGAGCAGCGGACGCTTGGGCTTGGCACGGTCAGGCGTGCGCACCAACGGTGTCAGCGTACCGTCGTAATCGCACAGCACCAGCCGACGACGCGCCTTGCCCCAGCGGTTGACCAGCACGTCACGTTGCAGGCTTTCAAGACGACGGTCGGCCGTGCCGGGATCACTGACCTGACGCAATGTGCTCAGGAACTCGACGCACCACAAATCCGCAGTGCGGTATTTCAGACGCGTCTGCATGGTGCGATTGCGGCGGCGAGCCTCGTCCGGAGAAATTTCCAGCGCCTTATTCAGCGCCTCGCACACCGCGTCGATATCGTAAGGGTTGACGACGAACGAGTCGGTCAGCTCGCGTGCAGCGCCGCACATGTCCGACAGCACCAGTGCGCCGTCACGGTCGTCGTGGCATGCCAAATACTCCTTGGCCACGAGATTCATACCGTCACGGAGCGGGGTGACCAGAGCCACGTCACCGGCCGCATAGATGCCGCAGACCGGCTTGATCGGCAGCGAGCGCGTGATGTAGTGGATAGGCGTCCACGACAGCAATGAGTACTTGCCGTTGACCTTGCCGACCAGGCGGTCCACCGTCTGTTTGAGGTTTCGGTAGGTTTCGACGTTCTCACGCGTCGGGGTGGCCAGCAGGTAATAGGTGACATGCCCCACCCACTTCGGGTAGCGCTCGAGCATGAGCTCGAAGGCGCGCAGGCGCTCCGGCAGGCCCTTCGTGTAGTCAAGGCGATCGACGGAGACGACGACCTTGCGGGGCACCTTGTCGGCGTCCGGGCCGAGATTGCGGGCCAAAGCGAGTTCCGGCAACTCCTGATGCGCATGGTGGCTCCACCAGTTGCTGTCGGCCACCTGGGCCTCCGTGGCGGCCTGCGATTCGGCGGTGAGCGAGGTTTTGATACGACGGGTGCGTTTGCCGCTGGCCGCCTCTATGCCGTGCTGCATGGCCTGTGCGAGGCTGGATCGTGCGGTGCGGCGATAGAGGTTGTAATCAATGCCGATGGGGAACGCTTCCACCGTGACATACCGCTTGTGGCGGCTCGAAGGCCGGTCGGAACCTGTCGCAGGGTCCGAAGGCTCATCAGTGAGGGCTATGCGTCCGTCCGGTTTGATGTCCAGATCAAGCAAAAGACGTACGACGGACATGAAGTTGATGCAGAAATCGATGGTATGGAATCCCACGAGGTCCGCCCCCAGCAGTCCACGCAGCAGATCGGCGCCATTGGGAAGCTGACGGAAAATCTCAGGACTGGGGAATGGGATATGCAGGAACCAGCCGATGCGCAGATCCGGGAAGCGGGAGCGTAGGAGCGCCGGCAGGAGCATGAGGTGGTAGTCCTGGACCCACACGGTGTCGCCGGGGTGCACAAGCGTGGAGACGGCCTCGGCGAACCGTTCGTTGACGGCCTGATAGACCTTCCAGGTGGCGGGCTCGAATTTTGCCTCATGTGCGAAATCATGGAACAGCGGCCAAATCGTGTCGTTGGAATACCCGGCGTAGTAGCCGTTAATCTCATCCTCGGTCAGATACACCGGTTCACAGCGGCGGGAACGGTATTCCTCGGTCATGCGGTCGATGTCGCGTTGCTCGTATTTGGCCGGGTCGACACCGCTCCAGCCCACCCAGAAGCAGTCACGATGCGATTTGAAATATGGGCCGATGGCCGTGGCCAACCCTCCGATGCTCTGAACGGCCGCGATTCCGCCATCCTCCTGCCGTTGCAAGGACATCGGAAGCCTGTTGGAGACGATGATCAAACGTGACATACCCACCCCAATTCGACACGGACCTGACAGGCGATGACGCCACGACGCGAACGGCGCCTGATATATGGCAGGTCCTGCATATACAGCACATTATAACGTATGGCCACGTGAGGCAAGCCACACTGGCGGTTGAGTGGCGTGTTTGCATCCATCGGCTATTGCATCGGGGGGGGGGCTTAGGGACTCAGCAGCTGGGAGCTTTATTGCATGGCAATCGGAGTTTATCCTCGCGTCTTATGGAACGGTTTGAGTTGAAGAGGGTTGCGTCGGACCTCAGCCACAAAGCCGGGGAGCCCACAGGGCTCCCCTAAAAAGCCGGTGGCTTTTTTACTTTACGGCTCCCCTCATTACGCTGCCTACTACCCACTTTTGAGCGAAGACGTAGACGACGAGGATCGGGGCCATGGCCATCAGGTAGCTGGCGAACGCCATCGGGTAGTTGGTGGCGAACTGCGAGCTGAAGACGTACTGCGCCAGCGGGATCGTCTGGTTCGACTGGTCCGTGAGCACGATCAGCGGCATGAGGAAGTCGTTCCACGCCCACAGCGCCGTCAGAATCGCGATGGTGGCGTTAATCGGCCCCATCAGCGGAAAAATGATCTTCCAGAAAATCGTCCACGTGGAAGCGCCATCAATGCGCGCGGCCTCCTCCAGCGATATCGGGATCGAACGGATGAAACCGGTGGCGATGAACAGGTTCGTGCCCAATCCCAGCGTCATGTACAAAATGATCAGGCCAAGCTGGTTGTCAAGGTGCAACGCGCCCATCTGCTTGGCCAATGGCAGCATGATGACCGGGAACGGCACGAACATCGCCGCGATGAAGAAATAATACAGGAAACGGAAGAAGCGCTTGTCCATGTTCCGCGCGATGGCGTAAGCCACGAACGTGTTCGTCAGCAGCGTCAGCGCGACGGATGCCACGGTGATGATCGCTGAGTTGAGCGCGGCCTTCGGATAGTTGACCTTGGCCCACGCATCCGCGAAATTGTGCCAGTTCCACGTGGTTGGCAGCGCGAAGGTGCCGGCGTCGGCCGGGGTCTTGAGCGCGGTGACAACAGTGAAATAAAGAGGGATAAGCACCGTCAGGGACAGCACGGCAACAACGGCGGTGAGCCACCAGTTGATGTTGTGGTCACGACGATACACCTTGGTCTCAGCGGGTTTGGCGGCCGAGACGCCCGTCTTTGAAATTGTTGTTGCAGACATTGGAATCTCCCCCTCAGACCTTTTCCTGGGCATTGGAAATACGGAGCTGGATGAACGCTATGATTGCGAGCACGATGAAGAACAGCACGGCGTTCGCGGTCTGGTAAGCGTATTCGCCGCCCGTCAGGCCACCTTTCCAAATCAGGTAGGTGACCGTTTCCGTCTTGGAATCTGGACCTCCGTCGGTCAACGCGACCACCTGATCGAAGGTATTGAACGCGTTCTTGAACGAAAGCACAAGATTAATCGTGAAGAACGGGCCGATCAACGGGAAGGTGATCTTCCAGAAGTTCTGCCACGCGTTGACTCCGTCGAGGGATGCCGCTTCATAGATTTCATCGTCGATGGTCTGCAATCCGGCCAAATAAATCAGCACCGAATAGGCCACACCCTGCCACACCGACAGGAAGACGATGGGCACCCACGAGTAGCTCTCGCTGGTCAGCAGCGACTGGGAGAGCCAGCCGATGCCGAGCGCTTTACCAATGGCGGGCAACGGCGCCATGAAGATGTATTTAAACACATAGCCAATGACCAGCACGCCCAGAGTGTACGGAATGAAGTAGATCGCGCGGAAGCCGTTCTTGAAGGCAATGCGGCTGTTGAGCGCCACCGCCAGGAACATGGCGATGACGTTGATAAGCAAAGTGATGATGACCGCGAGCAGGAACGTGAAAACATAAGCGTGCCCGACGCGGTTGTCTTTGAACAAGGCCCCGTAGTTCTTCAGTCCAATCCACTTATAGTCACCGAAACCCTGGGAATTCGTAAAGGAATAGGCGACGCCGCGAATGAACGGCACATATAGGAATACCGCGAAGATGAGGGCGGCGGGAACGGCCATCCAGTAAAAGGCGCGGTCCACCTTACGGCCCGAAAACGCCGACTTGCGCGGCTTCTTAGCCGGACGAGAAGAAGCCACGGCGCTGGTTGATGATGAAGTCATGATTGCCTCCTGTTCCTACTCGAACGTCCTGGCTCGGACTTTGTCCCATTCGGCCTGCATATTGCCGGTGAACGCGTTGACGTCGCCGCTGTTGACCATGCCCTGCAAATAGCCTCCGATGTTGATCGAGGAGGGGATATAGTGATCGCAGAAGTCTGCCACACGGTTGGATTTGAAGAACGGGCGAACCGTGGTCAACGCCTTGTTGCCGAAGTACGTGTCCTTGAGCGGGGTGATGGCGGACTGCGCGTCGGCGTAAAGGTTGAGCTGCTTCTTCTGCATCAGGAAGTCGATAAACCTCATCGCCTCCTTCGGGTGCTTGGTATTCGCACTCATGGTGAGCATCACGTCGTCGCCGGCCGTGAGGATCTGACCTTTGGCATCATCGGTAGCGGGCAATTGCGCAAAGCCGAGGTCGGCCTTTGGATTAACCATGGTGATCTGCGGAATCGCGTAGGTGCCCAGCGGGATGATCGCCGAGGTACCTTTAGCGAAGTTCTGCGTGCCCTGCTGATAGGTGACGCCCTTATCGCCCTCCCCGTACTTATAGAGGTCAATCTCCCTTTGGGCCGCCTGCGTCCACAGCGTCTTGAAATCGGTCCTCCCCTTTTTCAGCTCGTCGTACTTGCTCTCCGGCACCAACGTGCCGGCGAAAGACGCCAGAGGTGCCTGCGTGGTCCAAGCGTCGGCCAATGTCGCCTGCACCGGATTGATGCCGGCCGCCTTGAACCTATCGAGCATCGCGGTGAATTCCGTCCACGTCTTGGGCGGATTCTCCGGATCGACGCCCGCCTTGCGCCAGATCTCCTTGTTGTAGATGTATCCTGAAGCATTACCCGCGTAAGGCAAGCCGTACAGACGCTTTTTGGCCGAATCGGTGGTTTGCACCAGGTTCCTGGCAATCTTGACCATGCCCGGGTTGAGCTGGTCGACAACCGGTTCGTCGGTGAAGTCATGGAAGATGCCGGACGCGGCGAACATGCCGAAACTGATGTCGCCGTTGAACGTGATGACGTCCGGCGCGCGGTCTTTGACGAAACGCGTGCGCAGATCGGTCTGCGCGTTTGCCGAATTATTGATGTTGACGTGAATGTTCGGATTCTCGCGTTCGAATTCCCGCGTCATCTTTTTAAACTGGTCGGCCGCCTCGGATTTGAACTGGAAAAAATCCAAAGTAACCTGCGCGCCGGAGACGCCGCATCCACCTACCGACAGACCGGTGGCGGCTACGACAAGAGTCGCCACACATTGCAATACATGCCGCGCGAACCTTCCGGGACTTCGGCGCTTATCCATATCCATAGTCTCGACTCCTTCGCCTTTTGCCCGAAACGTCCATGCTTCAGGCGACTTCATGACAAAAGTCTATCATCGAGCACATTTCATTCCCAGTCAGACTTCGGACGGCGCATGAGCAAATAATTCAGAGTATTTTAGACTAAGAAGTGGTGAACAATGAATGCCGCAATCTTGGAAACGAACAAAGGGCGTGAAATAGAACATGGGTAAGAGCACCGACACGGGAAGATCCGACAAAGGCTTTAGTGTCAAGAACAGCCGAGTCACCGCTGGGCGAAACGGCAGCGCCCCCGATGCCGCGCTTCCCCTCCCACGATGGTTCCACGGGTCCTACCACACCCATCTCGTGGCAGAAACGATTGCGAAGCACGGCCCGATCGCACGCACCACCCTGGCACAGTTGTTGGGGCTTTCACAAGGTGCACTTTCTCGCATTACCAGCGACCTGATTTACCAGAACGTCATTGAAGAAGTGAACCATCCGGACATGAAACCGGATAAATCGGCATTTACTTTCACTGCACAAAAAAATAATGCGGGTCGCGGACGCCCCCAGACGCTGCTGCGACTGAAATCCGATGGAACCTGCTTTATGGGAATCAACCTCCACGGTTCGGAACTGACGGCGATCCTGACGAACGTAAGCTGTGAACCGATAAGTTCCGCGACAACGCTGCGGCTGACATCCACAGAGCCTCAAGACATTGCCGAACTAATCGCCGACTTGGCACGAACTTTTGAGAACCAATCGGACAAGCGGGCCGAACCACGCACACCCTCCGCGATAAGCGTGAGCCTTGGCGGACACATGAAAGACGATCGCTGTGTTACGCATGCGCCATATCTGCATTGGGACGGCGAGATTGATCTGGCGGGGATGGTCGAGCAACGGTGCGGAATTCCAACGGCCGCATTCAACGACATGGATTCACTGATGCTCTACGAGAGCTGGTTCGGCGACGGAGTCGGATTGCCTCGGTTCGCGATGCTGACTATCGGAGCGGGCATAGGCTATGCATTGTGCGAGAACGGCAAACCCGTTGATTATCCAGACAAAAGCTACGGTCTGGCCGGGCATATACTCATAGACCCGGAAGGACCACGATGCTATGCCGGGCATATCGGCTGTTCACAATGCCTGACCAGCGACTCCCTCGCCCAGGAATACACGGAGCTGTCCGGAAGTCCCATGACCGTCGAAGACCTGATCGCGGATGCGAAGACCGACAAACCCCAGGCGCGCACGCTGGTCAACCGCGTATGCTTCCGGCTGGGCACGCTAATCGCCATCACCGCGAACTTCACCATGCCCACGACGGTGCTCATCAACGGTGAGACATCATGCATCGCGAAGCTCAACACGGAGTCGGTGCGCAACGGCATCAGCTGGTACCGGCCAAGCCAGGCCTCACCGGTCGATTTTCGAATCCTCGATTTTTCCTGGCAGAAATGGGCGAGGGCGGCAGCCGGTCGCGTCATCGAACGATATATCGACTGAGGCCACGCGGCCCGGCACGGGAGCCGTCACGACCGCCGACGAACCCGTGACTTACCGCAGACACGAGCCGGCGACTGGCCCAAGACGGAACGGAACCCAAGAAGGCAGGCCACTCCTTCGACGTCGCCACACATTCATGCCCGCTCAGCGACGAACAGAACCGCTTGCGCCGGATTGAGCGCGGGCGGCCGCAGACCGTATGAAGTCAGAGCGCGACCCGACACCATGACACCGGACTCATTCCACCAGTTGAGTTCGCTCTGCCCGTTCGACCGCCGTCCGTCCTGCAGATCGGAATCAACGCTCAACGGATGCACACGGTAAACGGCGTCCGGATCCAGCCCAGGCAACCGCACCGGGGCGGCAGGGTACGTCTGCGAGGTGGACAGCTGCGTGAAACGATATACCGCTACGGTTCCATCCGCGCCTACGACTCCGTCGAGACGCACTGCACGGTCGCCCTCATCGCCGTGAACCACATAGCCCCGGGTGAATTGACCGCGATAACGCTTGTAGGCATCGATCCACACGCCGAGTTTCTCCATCTCCCCTTGCGGCCGCTCCAAGAGGTTCCACTCGACACCGAAATGTCCGAAGAACGCCATCGCCATACGCATCTGTAGACTGGTGGCGCGACCGGTCGAATGCGCAGGGCTGGCGCCCACATGCTCGCCGATCATCTCAGGAGGAACCAAAAGCGAGGTGTACCGCTGGATGTCCGCGCGCTCTACCGGGTCGACGCAGTCCGAACCCCAGATGCGGTCGGCATAACGCAGGATGCCCAAATCGACACGCCCGCCACCCGACGCGCAGCTTTCTATCTCAAGACCCGGATGGTTGCGTTTCAGATTTCTGAACATGCGATAGACAGCCAAAGTCTGGGCGTGAACCGCGGGCCGGCCGGTACGCGGCGAAATGGCCTCAAGAACGAATCTGTTGTGGTCCCACTTGATATAGTCGATGCCAAGCCCGCCGACCAGGCCGTCCAACGCGCCGAATACGTACTCGTACGCCTCGGGGTTGGTCAAATCGACGGTCTGTTGGCTTCGCCCCTGCATGGGCAGACGGCCCGGCGCGGGGGCGAGGAGCCAATCCGGGTGCTCATGGGCCGTCCGGGAATCAGGATTCACCATTTCAGGCTCGAACCACAGTCCGAACTCCATGCCCTTGCCGTGCACGTGGTCGGCCAAGGCTCTCAGGCCCTTGGGCCCGTCCGGCCAGATCTCTTGGGCTATCTGCCAGTCTCCAAGACCGGACGTATCGTCGCGACGCGAACCGAACCAACCGTCGTCCACGACGAAACGTTCCACACCTATCCGCGCGGCCGTATCGGCCAAAGCGGCGAGAGTGCCGTAATTCTGGTCAAAATACACCGCCTCCCAAGTGTTGAGGATCACCGGACGCGGCTTACGGGCAAAGGCAGGGTGCAACCCACGCAGATAGGCGTGGAAGCGGTGGGAGATCTCGTTGAGACCATCGCCGTAGGCACCATAGACCCATGGGGTGGCGTACTGTGCCGCACAGCACCCATCATCTTCGTCGGCAACCTCCCCGGCGGCTGCCGAACCGTCCGAGGCTCCGGGAGCAAGCGTCACCTCGCCGCCCATCAGCACCTCGCCGCCGCCTATGACGCCCTGGGTGTACGGCAGACGCTCGGCCGAAAGCAGACTGTTCCCGCTCCATCCGACATGCACCGAGTACGCCTCGCCATGTTCGAAACCGAATCCGGGAACACCCGCCGTCAGCAGCAGGGAAGCGTCGAAATCGGGCCGACCGCTCATCGAGGCCCGTTCGACCCTGCCGACGTTGAACGGCTGGCGTTGCGGCGAGCGCTCGCGAAGATGATGGCCTGTGGTCGTCAACAATTCCGTCGCGCAGGCGGGCAGAGCGAAACCGAGCTCGACCTTGTCGACCTCCAAATAAGAGGCATCGACACTGGTCCTGCCGACCTGGCGACCATCTGGCAACTCGAAATCCGTCGGGCCCTGAGACATGCCGCTTTGCGCCAGGTTCCGCACAATGGCCCGTTGGCGGATCAGTCCACCCTTCGTCAACTCGCAGATCCAGGTCAGCCCCACGTCCTGCCCACGGTCGGCGGCCTCGACGATGATTCTGGGGGCGTCGCGCCAAACATCCACGCCGGTGACACCGAACTTGCAGAATAGCTCGACCCCGCCGCGACGCACGACGAATCGCTTCGCTCCGGTCCACGCCTCGGCCTGGGTGGGCAGGACCGTGGGCCACGCCGTCTGGTCCAATGCACCCGAGACCCTTTGCGGGCACAAAGCATCATACAACGACAGAACGCTTTGGGGGTGGGTCAATGGCCTGCCCCAATACACCAATCGCGGAAGTTCGTCGGCCACGAACAGCAGGGCAAATGCGACATCCGCGGAGGCGTCCTCGCCGTACCCGGCCTTGAGCGCGACCCCACGCCCGGAATGCCCCTCATACATTTCGATAGAAGACATCGCCACCTTTTCCTCTTAGCCCCACCGGCACCAGTATCAGCCATTCGCCGCCATCCTACCAACGAACGACGGCCCGTGCCGCCCACACTATCGGCATACGATTTTTTTGTCTTACCTCTTGCGTGTCCTCCCTTTGCGCAAATAAAGGACGCGGCTTACCTCGACGGAGCAACGGCATGGCTTCCAGGCGAATCGCGCACGAGGGTCCTGTGGATAGGTCAGGGCGGGAAACATGCGGGAATCGCAGGCATTGTCTCAGTGGGCGCATTCGCGACGGCCGTTCGACACCGATGCGAATGCCCCCGTATCCTGCCGTGCGCCTTCAGCAACTACGCGGGAAACGGCGGCGGAACGCGTCAGGCGCGGTCCGCGGCCCAAGCGGCAGATCGCCTTTGCGGCCGAGAATCATTACACGTAAACTTATACAAAAATAGAAAAAGATAGAAAAACTTAGAAAAGATTAAAAAGCAGAGGCGCAAAGCCCCCCCCCGTACGCCGGCAGATACCGGCAACGGCTTATCGACAGCGGCGTCATCTACGCATCAAGCCACGGGCACGTCGATTTCACAATCCCTTATCTGAGGCAATGGCTCCATGAGCATGCGGCAACGATCCTCATGACCACGAACCCATGATTGGAGTGCGACGGCCGGATTGCACGGAAGCGGCAATCAGCTGATTCGCGTCATAGATTGCACGCAGCAGGGACCAGACGAGCGACACCACTAGCGCCGGACGGCGAAGAAATCGGCGAGCAGCCTGGCGCAATCGGACTCCCGCACACCGCCGGCCACCTCCGGACGGGCGCCGACGTGCGGATCGCGCGGAATGTCCCACACTGATCCGCACGCGCCAAGCTTGGCGTCCCAAGCGCCGAAGACGATGCGCCCCACGTGCGCCTCAAGCGCGGCGCCCGCACACATCGGGCAGGGTTCCAGCGTGACCAGCAGCGTGCAATCCTCAAGATTCCAAGCGCCACGCCGTGCCGCAACCGCTGAGATGCCGTCCGGGCAGCGCCCCGTCAAGTCATCACCCTGCCGCACCGCATCAGCGCAGCACCTGCCACCCACACCCGGACGACCCGAAGCGGCCTCGCGCATCGCCTCAATCTCCGCATGGGCCAAAGGGTCGCCAAGCGCCTCGCGCCGATTGCGGCCGCGCCCGACAACCTTGCCAGCCGCATCCAGCACCACCGCGCCAACGGGGACTTCGCCGGCGGCACCGGCCTCACGCGCCAAAGCGAGCGCCTCATCCATCGCGAACGACCATTGAGCTCCACCCATAAACCCCATGGTACCCACCGCCCACCGCCAAAACCCCCGCCTTCGAAAGACACCCTTGCATTGCACGGTCGCTTCGCCACGACAACACGCAAATCCACCGGTCCAAAGGCCCGCGATTCGCGTAGCCGGCATCAACACCCAGAACGGCTCCGCCCAAAGGCACCTCCAGAACGGAGACCGCACGTATCACCGGCCCTAATTCCCTCTGAGCGTACCATGCGCACGCTCGGATATAGTGGGGGGATACCGAATGACGCAAAATTCATGCACGCAATCAGCATTCAGGAACACCACACACCATCAGTTCCATGAACGCGCCGAAAAGGGGGGTCTGGCCTGTGGCAATATTCGAGATGATCATCGGCATTTTGGGGGCCGTCGTGCTCTCCTCGTTCCTCAGCCGTCTCATGCCTCGAATATCCATGCCGCTGGTACAGATCGCATTGGGCCTGGCGCTCGCGCTGCTGCCCGTCTTCCCAACCGTAAAGCTGGACCCGGAACTGTTCATGGTGCTGTTCATCGCGCCGCTGCTCTACCTGGAGGCGCACGAGATCGACAAACGAGCCTTGTATTCGACCCTGCGCTATTCCCTGCCCATGGCCATCGGCCTTGTTCTGGGAAGCATGGTGCTCGTCGGAGTCGTGATGCATGCGGCATGGCCGGCTCTTCCGCTGGCCGCCGCGTGCGCGCTCGGCGCGGCGCTGGGGCCCACGGACGCGGTGGCCGTCTCCTCGATGGGCCAAAGTACCGCATTCACCAAGGAGCAGAAGGGCATTCTCGAAGGCGAGTCGCTGTTCAACGACGCTTCGGGCGTCGTGAGCTTCCAGTTCGCGATCCTGGCCGCGACGACCGGCACCTTCTCCATAGCGGACGCGAGCCGCGAGTTCCTTATCTCGTTCATCGGCGGCGTGGGGGTCGGCGTGCTGGCCGGCATTCCGACCAACTGGATCTTCCGGTTCGCGCGGCGCATGGGTTGGGAGACGATGACCACCCGCATTCTCGTGGAGCTGTTCCTGCCGTTCCTCGTCTTCCTTGGCGCGGACGACATCGCCCATGTCTCAGGCATTCTCGCCGTGGTCGCGTTCGGCCTGACCGTGCATTTCGACCACACTGGACTGAGTCCCAACACGGCACGCACCAACATCGTCTCGTCGAGCGTATGGTCCGTGCTCTCCTTCGCGCTCAACGGGACCGTGTTCATTCTGCTCGGCATGCAACTGCCCGGCGCGATGCTCACGAGTTGGGACAATCGCGAGGTAAGCCGCGGCATGCTCGCGGGAACGATTCTGCTGGTTTCCGCAGCCACCATCGCGATACGGTTCCTTTGGATCTGGCTTATCACCGCCCCATCAGGCAAACGGGCCAAGGGCGGCGAGGCGGGCCGCAGGAGGCCGCGCTCCCTACGCGATACGGCGATCATGACGTTTGGCGGCGCCAAAGGCACGATCAGCCTGGCGTTGATGTTCACCATTCCCTACGCGGTCTCGTCCGGCGCCGCCTTCCCGAAACGCAACGACCTGATCTTCATAGCCGCCGGCGTGATCGTGGTGACCCTGCTGCTGGCGAACTTCCTGCTGCCGTGGCTTGCGCCGAAGAACGACAGGGAGGAGTCGTCGCAGTTCGAAAAGGTGAACGTCGAGGTTTTGGGCCGAACCGTCGCGGAACTGTCGGAGGATATGAACGACGAGAACCGAGCTGTGCTGTTACCCATCATCGACTCATACAACATGCGCATCTCAAGGATCAAACAACGGCAAGGCACCTTCGACGCGGAGACGTTCGAGGCGTTGCAAATCGAAGCGCTGAATTGGGAAAAGCGCTATGTGCGCGACACCCTCGCGGCCGTACGGGCCGACCCGAATATGGACGAGCACATCAGGAACCTCAACATCGAAGCCTGCGAGCGCATGCTCGACCAGATCATGAACATCGTTCGCCATACGGCGAATGCGAAGAATCGGCTTGATGTGATCTCACAGATTCGGGGAAGGTACCACGCCATGCATCGTCAGGTCTCGGCCATCGCCCGTAAGACGCTGCATCGCGTCCGCCGTTCCACGCCGATTCTATCCGAGAACGAGATCTACGAATACCTGCGTTCCGTGCAGATCGGCGCCATCGACCATGTGATCGAACAGCTCTACCGCGCCATGCGGAGCGACGAATACCCCACTGAATACTGCACGATGCTGCTGCGGGACTACCAGCGGTCGCGCGCACGGCTTTCGAGCCGGAGCGACATCGTCAACAGGGTGAAAATGGCTCCGCAGATTGACGAAGCCAAGCAGGAAAGCTACTCCATCGAGTTGGGTGTGATTCAGGACATGCTCGGCAACGGCGAGATCACGCGTAGCCAGGCCAAGCATCTGCGACGCAACGTGTACGTGATGCAGGTCGACGCGGAATCGGGGATGTAGACGCAAGCGGGCGCGCGGGAACCGATGCTTGCAGGCCGAATCCCGGTTCTCAGACGACGCCGGACGAGATGTCGTTGAGCAGGAGCCACTGGCTCAGGTCGTTGAATTCCTCAAGACTGACCGCGTGGTCGAGGGAATGGTAGTTCTTCACCGTCAGCCACGTGTTCTCCTCAAGCCAGGCGACCGCCCCGTGCAGCTCGTATTTCGGCAGGACACTGTCCTGATTGCCGTATCCGAAGAAGACAGGAACATTGAGCTCGGCCAGATGCGGGTCGGCGGGAGCGGTTCCCGGAACGACGCCCGGTGCGACGAAGCCCGAAAGCGCGACGACGGCCCGATACCGTTCCGGATGGACGCGCAACAGGTGGATCGCGAGGGCCGCCCCCTGCGAAAAGCCTATGGGCACGATGGGTCGTTCGGCCTCGATATGCCGGCGAATCCACATATCGACCGCACCTGCGGCCGCGAAGATGTCGCGATCCAAGTCCTCCCCCGTGGGCACGGCGGCATGGAACCAGCTGTACGCGCCGATCCCGGAGCCGAATTCGCCCGGCCCTTCGGCTTTCAGGACGAGCGGAGCCCGTAGCGACACGAAATCGTTATACGGCGCCACGTAACGCATCATGTCGGCCAAATCCGCCTCGTTGGAGCCCCAGCCGTGCAGGCACAGGAACATCGGCCGGTTCAGCGCGGCCCTGCCGCCACCACGGGAATACTGGACGTGGCAGACCTCCGCGGGTTCGCCGTAGCGTCCGGCGATCTCGCTCGATTCACGTCCGACCAGACCATCTTCGGCGCCATGCGAACCTGTGTCGTGGTCACGCCTGTCTTCAGTCTCACTCATAACCTCCATGATAGACGGCAATCGCAACAGAGTCCGCCTCATGATCTCCTGGTGGCCGCCAGCGACGAAAACACTGGCTGGGCCTGATCCGTTCATGTCGTTACCGCCGCGGCGTTTTGAACCGATCGGCTGGACGCAAAAAGAAACCCCGACCTATAAAGGCCGGGGCAAGAAAGAGAGAAGAAGAAAGGGTTCAATTATCGGAGGTTGTTTCCAAGACTCCGGCCAACCGTGGTTGACAAGTTCAATATAACTCCCTGATGCTTGGCGAAAGACTGGAACAATCTGGGAATTCCCTGAAAGTTTCCGTTTTTGTGTGCAACGCCTCGTGAAAGCGCGCCATACGTCCCGAAATCCGGCATGAACGTCTACACTAAGAGCAGAAGACGGTAAATACTGCAACGGAGGAACCATGCTGCTATCCGATCGAGACATCCTCGCGGCCCAATCAGAAGGTCACATTTCACTGACCCCATGGACGCCCGGAATGGTGCAACCCGCCTCAATCGACGTACGACTTGACCGATATTTCAGACTGTTCAACAACCACGCCTACACCTACGTGGATCCGGCCGAAAACCAGGGGGCGCTGACCGAGCAGTTCGAAGTGCCGACCGGCGAACCTTGGATTCTGCATCCGGGCGAGTTCGCACTGGCATCCACTTGGGAGTACGTGAAGCTTGACCCCACCATCGCGGCGCGCCTCGAAGGCAAAAGCTCGCTGGGGCGACTGGGCATCCTGACCCATTCGACGGCCGGTTTCATCGACCCCGGCTTCGAAGGACACATCACGCTTGAGCTTTCGAACGTGAGCACGCTGCCGGTGAAACTGTGGCCAGGCATGAAGATCGGGCAGATGTGCTTCTTCCAGCTCAGCTCCCCCGCCGAACACCCGTACGGGTCGGACGGCACCGGTTCGCACTATCAGGGGCAGCGCGGACCGACCCCCTCACGCTCCTACGAGCATTTCTACCGTGCCAGGATCGACGAGTGACGTCTCCCGCTTGGACCACGGGGTGACGGACGCCTGACGCGGGGTACTGGGACAATACCTACTATGACTAGTAAAAAAGGACCGATCAAAGGATCGGGCGGAAAACACAGGAACGCGCTGAAAGGCCACGGGCCCACGCCCCGCGCCGAAGACAGGGTGTATCACAAAGCATATAAGGCGAAGAAGGCCAACGAAGCGCGCCGTGCGGCCGATCCCCGACTGGCGGCGAAACGTCGCGCCGCGAAGTTCTCCTCCGAGGCCGACGATTTGGTAATCGGCCGCAACGCGACGCTTGAGGCGCTGCGTGTGGGCGTGCCGGCGTCGCAGCTGTACGTGACCAGCCATATCGAACGTGACGACCGCACCCGCGACATCGTGCGGCTGGCGACCCAGCAGGGCCTGAATCTGCTCGAGGCCGACCGGCTCGAAATGGACCGCATCGCGCACTCGCGCAACCATCAGGGCATTATCCTCAAGGTGCAACCCTACCAGTATTCCTCGTTGCATGAGCTTGCCGACCGCGCCGAAAAGAAGGCGAAGGCCATGGAACAAGCGGATTCCGAGGCCGCTCGCATATCCGCCCGACCGCTGTTCATCGCTCTCGATGAGGTGACCGATCCGCAGAATCTCGGCGCCGTGATCCGGTCCGCGGCGGCTTTCGGCGCCAACGGCGTCATTCTGCCCGACCGACGCTCCGCTTCCGTCACGGCGGCCGCGTGGAAGGTTTCGGCGGGGGCCGCGGCGCATCTGCCGGTGGCTCGAGTGGTGAACCTGACCAAGGCCATCGAAGCCCTGAAAGAGCGCGGGTACTACGCGGTCGGACTCGATGGCGGCGGCACGGCGCTCGTGGGCGAGACCGGCTTTGAAACCGACCCGCTGGTGGTGGTGCTCGGTTCGGAAGGCAAGGGCCTGAGCCGACTGGTGCGCGAATCCTGCGATGCCATCGCCAGCATCCCAATCAGCAACGCGGTGGAATCGCTCAACGCCTCGGTGGCGGCGGGCATCAGCCTCTACGCCGTGGCCCGCGCGCGCCAACAGGCCAGGTGACGTTCCATACGAGGTTGGTTGGTGCGGCCTCGACCGGGCGCGGCGGATTCGTCGTGCGTGGCCGGGCCCGGACATTGCACTGGCTGGTTTACCGCCAGATGTCTATGGGAAAATCCGGATTGAGGTGCCGTGTCGGCTCACGTGTTCACCGAGCCGACACGGCTGGCTCGAAAGAGGCATGACCCTTCCGGGACGCAACCCTGTCCTCATGTTGAATCATTGCGCCCAAACGGCCGCATCCTGGTCGAACTCTCTGGGGTCGTACTCGTCATCTTCGGGCGTGGCACTGTCGAAGCCATCGTGGCCATCGGGGTTATCGATGTCGTCAACCCCGTCATTGTCGTTGGCGACGGTATCGGAATCATCCGCATCAGCACCGCTGCCGTCGGCCCCGGTCGCTTCGTTCGCCGTCTGGCCGGGATCGTCGTCGTATGTCGACGCCTCGTCAACCACGCCGGAATCGGCCTCACCGTTGATTTCGTCAAGCGTCTTGGAATCCAGTCCGTAATGCGGCAAAACGCGCCTGATGTAATCCGTTGCGGCGATGGTGGTAGGCACGTCGTGACCGGCCTTTTCGGCCATACGCCAACGGTTTTCGAGCACCTCATGGAAGAACTGCGCGGGTTCGATGACCATGCGGTATTTCGCCGGAATCATGCGCACCGTAGGCTCGAACACCTCGCGCATCCAATCGGTCGCGACGATTTCAAGCTCCTCACCGTCACGCCAGGTCGAGGCACGGTAGGCGTCGATGTCGTTCAGGAGCTGACGCGCCTGATTCTCCTTGACGTCCAGCCCCGTCAAACGAAGCAGCTTGCGGGAGGCGTAACCCGCGTCGACGACGCGGGGTCGCACCAGCACGCGCTTGCCGTCCGGCGTTCTCTTGACCTCAAGTTCGTCAACGTCGAAACCGAGGTCGTTGAGCTTGTTGACGCGCTTCTCGATCTTCCACATCTCGTCGGGGTCGAAGCGCTCCTCGTCCGTCAACGCGCCCCACAGCGAATCGTAGCGTTCAAGGAGCCGGTCGCCCACGGCGATTTCGTCCACCTCGTCCGGCAGAAGCTTGCCGGAGCTCAGATCCATCAGTTCACCGATGATGTTCGTGCGGGCCAAGTCCATGTCGTACTCGCGCTGGCCTTTGGAAAGCGTGGTGCGCAGGGCGCCCGTCTCGGCGTCGACGAGGAAGGCGGAGAATTCGTCCGCGTCGCGCAGGAACAGGACGTTGGAAAGCGAAACGTCGCCCCAGTAAAAGCCGGAGAGGTGCAGACGCACCATCAACACGGCCAGTGCGTCGATCAGACGATCCGCGGTGTCCGCACGCAGGTTTCCGGAGAAGAGAGCGCGATAGGGCAGGGAGAACCTGAGCTGTTTGGTGACCAACATCGATTCGAGCGGTTCGCCGTCGTTGGTGTGCCGACCGGTCACCACGGCAATCGGCTCGACGGTGGGCAAGTCGAGCTTGCCCAGCTGGCGCAACAGACCGTATTCGTGCGCGGCCACTTGCCCGGTGATCTCCTTCATCGCATAAATCTCGTCACCCACGTGCACGAATCGCACGACGTGGCGAGAGATGCCCCGCGGAAGGTTCGCCAGAAGGTCCTTGGGCCACTTCGCCAAAGGCTTCTCCCACGGCAGGGTGAACATCTTCGGGTTCGAGCTCGCGGCGGTGATTTTGAGCGCTCCGGGCTCCGGCGCGTATTTCTCGCCGTCCATCGGCATCACCGAGGTGGCGTTGACCGCGCGCGGGTCGAGATCGATGTTTCCTGTTAAATCCATAACCACTAATGTAGTGCCCCGCAAGGATAGCACAGACGGTTCGGAGACCGCGTCGACGCAGCCGCCGAAGCCGTGCCGTGTCCGTCCAGAAGATTTCGGCCAGCGTCCCCGATCTCTGTGGAATCGGTCTCGTATGGAACGGCGAAGGGCCGGCCACCCAGCACCGAGGTTGGGGGCCGGCCCTTGGCATGATCCGTCTTACGGCGGACCGAATGGACTGGATCAATGCATCAGTTCAGGCGCATCTCAGTGGCCGGGGAGAACAGGTGCATCTTGGAAGGATCGATCTTGATCTTGACGGTGTCACCGATCTTGGGCAGCTGGCGCGGGTTCACACGAATCGTGGTCAGCTTGTTCTGGTCGGACATCGTGGCGGCGGCCTCGGCCACGGAGCCGTCGGTGATGATGTCACCGTAGATGTACCCGTCGGAGCCCAGATCCTCGACGTTCTGCACCTTCAGCGAGAAGGCGTTCGCGTCGTCGGGAGCCGCCAGGCTGGCGTCTTCGGGGCGGAAGCCGACGACGATGCAGCCCTTGTCTTCCTCGGTGAGCTTGTCGACGGCGACCGGGTCGAGATCGATGGTGTCGCTGCCGATCTTCGCCCTGCCGTTAACCACCGGGTGCGTATTGATGTTCATCGACGGCGAACCAATGAAGCCTGCCACGAAGACGTTGGCGGGCTTGTCGTAGAGCTCGGTCGGGGCGCCGACCTGTTGCAGTATGCCGAGCTTGATGACGGCGATGCGGTCGCCCATCGTCAGAGCCTCGGTCTGATCGTGGGTCACGTACAGGGTGGTGACGCCGAGCTGACGCTGCAAAGCCGCGATCTGCGTACGGGTCTGCACGCGGAGCTTCGCGTCCAAGTTGGACAACGGCTCATCCATCAGGAAGACCTTCGGCTTACGGACGATTGCGCGGCCCATGGCCACACGCTGACGCTGGCCACCGGACAGAGCCTTGGGCTTACGGTCGAGGAACTCGGTCAGATCGAGAATCTTCGCGGCCTCTTCGACGCGCTTGCGGATCTCCGCCTTCGGGGTGCCCGCGATCTTGAGGGCGAAGCCCATGTTGTCGGCGACCGTCATGTGCGGGTAGAGGGCGTAGTTCTGGAAGACCATTGCAATATCACGGTCTTTCGGCTGCATCGTGGTGACGTCTTTATCGCCGATGAAAATCTTGCCTTTGTTGACTTCCTCAAGACCGGCGAGCATACGCAACGTGGTCGACTTGCCGCAGCCGGAGGGGCCGACGAGCACCAGAAACTCACCATCCTGGATATCCAGGTTCAGATCAGAGACCGACGGCTCCGTATTGCCCGGGTAAATGCGAGTGACATGGTCGAATACGACTTTTGCCATAATAATTATCCTTTCATCGGCAGGTACGTGCCGAACGATCCGAGTGAAGGGGGTTTCACCTGCATCCTTGCGCCAACTTCGGCACGCAGGTTTGCAGCGTTGCTATTCAATTGTGGTCATCGAAGGACTCTCTATCGACAACTAGTAATTCACTATACACGCCCACGAACCCGCCACGCCCGAATTTGTCGAGGACACCGACCCCCTGGCGGCCCGCCGAGATGCCCACTGGACCATGCGACTGAACCGGCGAGGCCCAAGACGGGCCCACTTCGACGAATAAGGGCCTGATCGGGACCCAACACCACAGTCCGATCAGACCCTAACCCGAAAACCTAGGAAGCCACTCAGATCTTTCCACCCTCCACAACGATGTCGTCGGGGTTGGAACTATCGCCGTAGACCGGCTTCAGGGTCTCGTCATAGTCCTTGTGGAAGAACCGCTCCTTGCCAAGCCTGTCGATCTCCCCATTGATATAGTCAAGCAGGGGCTTGTTGCCTTTCTGCACGGCCGCGGCGATCGGCTGTTCCTCGCCCAGCCTCGTGATGCCCACCGTGAAGCCCTTATTGGCCTTCGCCCACGCGAGGACCTCGGTGTTGTCGGTGCTGAAGGCGTCGCCGCGTCCGTCCAAAAGCGCGTTGTAAGCGTCAGCATACTGGTCGTACTTCTGCAACTTGATATCCGGATACTTCGCGAAATACGGTTCGGCCGTGGTGCCCTTGGCGACGATCAGGGTCTTGCCCTTGAGCTCGTCCATACTCTTGATCGGCCTGGACTCGGGCGAGACGACGCCGAGAGCCACCTTCATGTACGGCTTGGCGAAATCGACCTTCTGTCTGCGCTCGTCGGTCACGGTGAAATTCGCGAGGGTGATGTCCACCTTGTTGCTGGTCAACACGTCCACACGGGCCGCCGCGTCAACGGGCGTATACTCCGCCTTGACGCCGAGATCCTTCGCGAGACGCTCGGCGAAAACGATGTCATAGCCTTGGTTCCTGCCGTCCTTGTCGACATAGCCGAAGGGCGCCTTGTCCGAGAAGACGGCCACCTTGAGCTTGCCGGACTTCTTGATCTCATCCAGAGTACGGGCGGTGTGCCCTTTGCCCGATGAAGATGCGGAAGAGCCGTTCCTGCTGTCGTCGCTGGGCGTGGCACCGGACGGGCCGCACGCCGCCAACCCGGCCAACATCGCCAACGCGGCCGCCCCGGCCGTCGCGGCTTTTGCCACTGACTTCAATACATTCGTTGTCGCGTTTAACGTCATAATTATTGTTCCTTCTGATTATTGCTACGTGTTCGTTATCGATCAATATGCAAAACGGTTGTTAAAAAGGCATGGACGGGAGCCGACACCGCCATACCGCAGTTGCGCCAACCGCCTAGCCGGTTCACGCGCCTTGAATCGCACAAATTCCATTGCATCGCACGCCGTTCGATGGATGAACGGCCGTCGTGATCACCGATCAATGAAGAGGGGAGGTCATGTGTTGACATCGCCTGACCTGTGCTACGCGGCGCATTCGGCCCGAAACCCATACGTTTAACCTGATACGGTTCATCATCTCAACCTCCCTTTCCGTTTCAAGGACTCTTTACTGTGTTTTGATTCTCATTCCGTAGGCGCTTCTGCACCACCACACACCACCAAGACCGAGAATGGAGGAATGGGCTCGATGCCAATGCCGGTTTTTCGACGGCCACCCCGTCGAAACGTCCACCAAACTAAAATCACGATTGTCGTTGACCCCTATCATACGTAAATGTGGCCAAGAATTGCTGCGCACGTTCAGTATGCGGGTGGTCGAAGAATTCCTGCGGATGATCCGACTCCTCCACGATGCTCCCGTTCGCAAGCAAGACCACATGATCGGCCACGGCGCGGGCGAAAGCCATTTCATGCGTGACGATGAGCATGGTCTGTCCGCTATTGGCCAATTCGAGAATGACGTCCAGCACCTCGCGCACCATCTCCGGGTCGAGCGCGGCGGTCACCTCATCGAACAGCATGACCTGAGGGTGCTCGATCAGCGCGCGGCAAATCGCAACGCGCTGGCGCTGGCCGCCGGAGAGCTCGTGCGGCCAGGCGTCCTTACGGTCCGCCAGCCCCACCCGCTCAAGCAGCCGCAATGCCTCGGCCTGCACGGAGGCCTTATCGCGTTTCTGCACAAGCACGGGAGCGAGCATGATGTTGCCGAGCACGGTCTTGTTGGGAAACAGATCGTAGCTTTGGAACACCATGCCGACCTTGGTGGAATCAGACGCGCTGGCGGAGCGCAGCTTGCCGGCGCTTTGCGCCTGTCGCAACAGCTCACCGCCCATCGTAATCTCACCGCCCTGAATTGGCTCAAGGCCCGCAATGGTGCGCAACAGCGTCGATTTGCCCGATCCCGAGGGGCCGAGAATAACGAAAACCTGACCGGCCGGAACATCGAACGAAATATCGTTCAGCACCGGAGCAGAGGCGTTGTCGTACTGTTTTACCAAATGTCGCACGCTCAGCGCCGCGCCTTGTGCGGTCACGGCTGGATGCTCCGCCGCGCCAGCGACGCCAAGCGACGCCGAACCGGTCGTGGTCGCATTGATGTCAGTCATGTGCCCACCTCTTTTCAAGCCTTCTGGCCACTATCGAAAGCGGCCAGCACACGATAAAGTACATAAGGAAGATAACGGCGTAAATCCACAACGTGGCATCGGGATATTGGAAACGGTTCGCGTCGATGATCTGCTGACCGACCTTGATGACCTCGACCACTCCCAGCAGCGTGGCCAGCGAAGTGGTCTTGACGATGCGCGTGACGAGGTTGACGCTCGCCGGCAACAGGCGGCGCAACGCCTGCGGCAGAATCACACGGGTAAAGGTCTGCCATGAGTTCAAGCCGAGCACCTTTGCGGATTCATATTGCGTCCGAGGAATGGACTCCAACGCGCCGCGCACCAGGTCGCCCAGTTCCGCCGCACCCCAGAGCACGAAGACAAGCACGCACGCACCTGTCGCGTCGAGGTTCCAGTCGAAGGCCTGCGCAAAGCCGTAAAAGGCGATAAACAGGAGCGCCAGCTGCGGCATGATCCGAATGAAATCAAGATACACACGCATGATCACACGAACAGCCGGATTCTTAAGGGTCATCAGCCAACCGACAAGCAGACCGAGGGGCAGCGCGAGCAACACGGAGGCGCCGGCGATCCACACGGTGACCCAAAGGCCTTGCAACAGACGCGGGAAGACGCCCGGCTGCAACAGTATCTCAGCGCCGCGCATAGTCGAACCTCCTCTCAAGCACCGTACCGACGATCGAGATCGGCAGCAGAATCACCAGATATGTGATGACGAGCAACGTCAATGACTCGTAGGTGTCGTACGTCTGCCCCATCAGGTCCTTGGTCACATACATCACGTCCGCAAGCGCGATGGCCGAAACCACCGACGACTCCTTGACCAGGAAGATAACGTTGGCCACCACCGCCGGAATGGCCGTGGAGAGGGCCTGCGGCACGGTGACATGCAGGAACGTCTGCACGGGGCTGAAGCCCAGCACCCGCGCGGATTCGAGCTGAACGCGCGGCACCGCCTCGAAGCCGCCGCGCAACGCCTCGGTCATGTACGACCCGCCGAGAAACGCGAGCCCCACGATCGCGCAGGTCTCAGCCGACCAGGAGACGCCGAGCTTCGGCAACCCGAAATAAAGGAAGTAGAGCTGGACGAGAAGCGGCGTGTTACGCGAAAGTTCGACATAGGCGCGCACGATCTGCCGGGCCACGGGCACATTCGCCATCTGAACGGCCACGCAGATGAGTCCTAGGACCAGGCTGAGCACCAGACCGAAAAACGATATGAATACGGTCATGTAGGCGGCGTTGACAAAATACGGGGCATAGTGCATCATGAAACCGAAATCCATGCCCTCTCCTTTCCGTTCAACGCTCGTTCCAGCCAGACAGACCCAAGGTTCCCGATGTCGGCAACGGACGGATGCAACGCTTACCGCCCACCGAACCGAAGCGCCCGCCGAACGGCATGCGCCAACGATCCACGACTGTTTAAGACTTACGTGACGACCCTACCAAACCGACCAAAGGCCGCCAATAACATCCTCACGTGCCATGTTAGACGGAAAAAGCGGGGAAAACAGGCACTATGCCCTACGAATAACGAATAAGCCGTTATAAAAACCATAAAACACAGTGCTTATGGATCGACAAGCATTCCCTGAGCCGCAGATTATCAACATTTACGGCGGCTCAGGCGGACATGGAACGACACGCACGAAGCCGTGTGAGATACAGCCCACAGTCGCGGCTCGCCTATCAGGCCGGTGACTTATCATTGTAAAGGACATACACCACACGCCCCGCACGTCGCGAACGGACCTGGGCACGGACGAAAACGGGGGCATGCGGCTTGTCGAGTGATGCGCTCCGCACCACACGAACGGCTGAAAGGCGGGGACATGCATACCATACGGTTGGCGGTGGTCGAGGACGAACCAGCCGCATGCCGGCATATCCTCGACTACCTCGACCGCTACCAGCACGAGAACGACGTGAAGTTCACGGTCTCCACCTTCGACGACGGCGAGAAGATCGTAGAGAACTACCGGCCGATCTACGACATTCTTCTGCTCGACATCGAAATGAAGCACATGGACGGCATGGAGGCGGCCCGACGAATCCGCAAACTGGACGAGGGCGTGGTCATCGTCTTCATCACCAACGCGTCGCAATATGCGATCAACGGCTACGAGGTGCAGGCGCTCTCCTACCTGTTGAAACCGGTACCCTACTTCGATTTCAGCCATGAACTGACGCGTTCGGTGCAAATGGTGCAACAGCGCACCGACGAATCGATGCTCTTTGAGATCGGCACCCAACGCACACGCGTCGAACTCAAGTCCATCCTTTATATCGAATCAATACGTCATACAATCATTGTACACACGGTCAACGGCAAAATCTCGATCACCTCAACCCTGAAGGAGCTCGAGGAACAGCTCGGCGGGCACGATTTCTTCCGTTCGAACTCCTGCTATCTGGTCAACCTCTACCACGTGGCCGGCGTGGAGGGTCAGGACTGCGTGATGGACAACGGCGAGCGCCTCAAAATCAGCAGACCTCGTAAAAAAGGGTTCATGACGGCTTTGGCGAACTGCATCAACGGTGGGCGACAATGAAGGCGGCGGATCCGGTGTGCACGGGCGGAACGTCACGCAACGCGGACGAAATCGAGGAGAACCGCAGGCTTCGTCGCCGGGCGAGCCATGAACGCGGTTTGGGAAGCGGGGTGCGATGAACGGAGCCATTGCTGACGCGTTGCCTGATATTCCACGTCTTTATACCGCCATCTGCGAGTGGCTAGCCTGCGTGGTCTATCTTTTGGTGGTCTATCGGCGGGTGCCGCAATGGCGCACCGGGTTGGTCGCAGCCATAAGCCTGCCCTGCATAATAGCAATACAATGTTTTGATGGCGCGGCAAGCCTCGACTTCTGGGTGTTCGGCATGCTACTCGCCTTTGCGGCCATGTATTTGACCGTATTCCTCGCAAGCGGCACCACCGCCCGCGAGGGACTTTACATCACCGCACGCGCGTTCGTGCTGGCCGAGCTGGTCGCGTCACTGCACTGGCAGATCGTCACTACCCCAAGAGCGGGAACGGCTGACGGCCCATGGGTGGAGCCGGGCATGATCGGTGGGTTCGTCTCGTGGGCGCTGCCGGCGATCGTGCTTGTCGTCTCGTACGCCCTCTGTTTCGGGGGCGCCTGGGCCATCGAGCGTCATAATTTCAGTCGGGTCTCGTCGGCTTCGCCGGGGCGCGCCGCCACGATCGGTGCCGTGGCCATCACCATCGTCACGTTCGCAATGAGCAATCTGAGTTTCATTACCACCAATACTCCTTTCTCCGGCCAGTTCGGCCGTGAGGTCTTTTACATTCGGACGCTGGTGGACCTGTGCGGCTACGCGATTCTGTATGCCCAGCAGGAGCAGACGCGTGCCCTGCAGGCGAGCGCGGAGCTGAACTCCATCGAAGCTCGGTTGCAGAGCGAGCACCAGGAATATCTGCAATCCAAGGAGAATATCGAGTCGCTGGGCCGAATCGCCCACGACCTGAAGCATCAGATCACGGCCCTGCGGGCGGAGGTAGACCCCGAACGAGTGTCGGCGGGGTTCGATGGCCTTGAGGCGAGCGTCAGGCAGTACAGCGCCCAGCAGCATACCGGCAACCCCGTTCTTGACGTCATCATCACCAGTAAGTCGCAGGCCGCGGCCCGCAGGAGCATTACATTCACGGCCGTCGCCGACGGCGAACTGCTCGACCCGCTCAGTTCCATGGACATCGCCACGCTTTTCGGCAACGCGCTTGACAACGCCATTGAGGCGACGGCGCCGGTGACCGACCCGGAACGGCGTCTAATCAAGCTGGCGCTGTACGCACATGGCAATTTCACCGTGATTCGGGTCGAAAACTACTATGAATCCGCTCTTTCAAAAGACGGGGAGGGCAATCTGCGCTCGACGAAGGCTGATTCGCACACGCACGGTTTCGGCGTCAAGTCAATCCGGCACATTGCGGCCCAATATGGTGGCAACGTCACCATCAAGACGGAAGATCACTGGTTCACCCTGACTGTGCTGCTGCCGAGATAAGGGCGCAACCACGAACGGGAAAGTCCGGTGACCGTCCGCGCGGATCGGGTTTCGCTCACCACAGGCAAGCGAAACCAGCGCACCAACCCGCAGCAACTCATCCATCCCGATGGGGATGCCGCACGGCAGTCCGACCGGGTTCGAGCGCTACTCGCCGGCCTTCTTGGATTTGTCGGGCGTGATCCACCATTTGAGCAGGGGGTAGCTGATGATGACGGCCAGCAGGGTGTTGACCACGGAGGCGATGGTCGAGGAAATGGCGTCGTTCCAACCCAAGTTCTTGCACAAGGTCGTGACGTAGCCAGGCAGGAGCAGCCCGCACACCACAATGATGACGGCGAGGATCGCGTACTTCCAGGCGGTCGAACGGAAGCTCGCATCGGATTTGAAGACCCATTTCATCTGCACGACGAAATTCACGGCCTGCGCCAGAATCTCCGCGATGAGGAAGGTGAGGAAACCACCCAGCCCGTTGGTCGATGGCTTTTCATAGTTGAAAATCAGGAAGCTGAACGGTTGTGTCAGGTTCAGCGCATGCACGAACACGGCCGTAAGAATCCACACGCATACGAAGCGGGTGATCGTCGAGATGTTCGACAGCACGTTGAATTTGATGAACTCCCACAGGTTCGGGTACTTCGCAATCAGGCGACGGCAGGCGGCCATGAAACCGGTTGCGCCGGCGACGGCCGACGTGGCGTCGCTCGCGGGGACCGACGTGCCATCGGAAGCGGCATGGCGGTCACCCGCGACGTTCGCGCCGTCGTACTTGCCTTGGTCGTTGGCGCCGTATGTGTGGTTGTCGAGATCAGTCATGGCTCTTGAGCTCCTTTGCGATGCGTTTGTTGGCGGACTGGTTGCGGAAGAATCCCGCGATGAACGAACCGATGCCACGGAAGGCGTGTCCGTTGGCCACCTTGACGACCGCATCGACCATCGCCGAGTCGATCATGCCCTGCGTCATCTTGCACATCGCGCGCGGCGGCATGTTGAGCACGAAAAGGGCGTTGAGATCGGGCTGGCCGGTCTTCTCACGGGTTTTTGCCTCGCGACTGGTCAGGACCTTGGCGATGGTGCGCGCCAGGAACCCACGCGAGCCGATCCATGAGGAGATCGGGTCGTTGGGCCCGAACACGCCGCTGTCGGATTTGCTGCGGCCATTGGCGTTGGCGCCCAGCAGCACCGCGAATTCATCGTCGGTCACATGCTTCACGTCGCCGATCAGGTAATGGCCGAGGCGCGGGTCGGCGGCAACCGGGGCGAAGACGGGAACGGAGGCCGCAAGAGCGCCGGCGGTCTTGCCGTCGGTCGTCGCATCGGAAGCGGCGGCGATGGCCTTGGCGGTGTCCTCCGTGACGACGCAGTGCGCGGAAAGCGGCAGACGCTCAACACAATCACCGACCAGAACCTCACGTTCACCGGTCTCGACCTGCCACTGGTCGGCCTTGACGTCGTAGTTGCGGAACGTGTACCGATCGAAGCCCATATGCACGACCTTGCTTTCGTGGGCACCGAGACCGACCTTCATGAAGCCTTTGAGTTCAAGAGCCGGACGCATCGCACCCCCCGCGACGCCACGTACATACATCTGCGCGACGGTGGCACCGGGCACGTCCGAGTCGTTAGTGACGGCGAAGCTCACGCCCGAGTCATCGCAAGCCAAATCGGAGTAAGTGAACGAGCTGTAGCTCAAACCATAACCGAACGGGAAGCGCACCGGCACCTTGGCCGTCTCATAGTACCTGTAGCCCACGAAGGGGCCTTCCCGGTAGGCGGCGTCGCGCTGTGGGACCGGATAGTAGGCGGCGCTGGGCACGTCTTCGTACTTTATGGGCCACGTCTCGGTCAGATGGCCGGAAGGATTGACTGCTCCGGTGAGCACGCGGACCGCGGCCGACGCGCCGGCCTGACCGGAAAGCCCGACGTACAGCATCGCGGCAACATCGTCGAAGAACGGCAATTCGACGGGCGAACCGGCCACCAGCACCACGACCACCGGCTTGCCCGTGGACACGAGAGCCTTGACCAGGTCAAGCTGCGCCTTCGGCAACGACATCGTGGAACGGTCAAGACCTTCGGATTCGCTACGTTCGTCGAGACCGATGACGGCAAGCACCACATCGGTGGCGTTCGAACTGGCGAGAGCGACCGCGTCCTCGATCAGCGCGCGGTTCTCGCCGCCGTGACGTTCGTAGCCCTGCTGATACCCGGAAACCGTGATGTCGGCCGCGTTGTTCAGCTCCTGGAGGATGTTCTCTTCACGGGTCGCGTTGATCTTGGACGAACCGGAACCTTGGTAGCGCGGAGTCTTGGCCAGGTCGCCGACGACAGCGACCCGCATGCCAGGCCTTAACGGCAGGATCGGGGCGGCGACGTTCCCCTCCTTTTGGCCTTCGGTGGAGTCCGCGCCCGGCGTAGCTGCGTCGGTCGTGCGCACAGCGGTGTTCTTCAGCAGGACGATCGATCCTTCAGCCACACGCCGGGCGATGTCATGGTGCTTTGCGATGACATCGTCCGTGAGCAGATCGTCGCGCCCGACACCATTGAAATGCGTACGATCCGCGATTTTCGCAATCTCCGCGACCCGCTTGTCGAGATCGGCTTCGGTAAGTTCGCCGCGGCCAACGGCCGCGACCAATTCACGCACCGAGGTGAACCCCGGCGAAGGCATCTCCAACGTGCCGCCGGCCTTGACCGCAGCCACCGCCGAGTCCGAGCCGCCCCAGTCCGATACGACCATGCCGTCGAAGCCCCATTCGTCGCGCAGGATGTGGGCGAGCAGATGCTTGTTTTCGTGGGCGTACACGCCATTGATCTCGTTGTACGACGACATGATGGCCCATGGCCGCGCCTCACGCACCGCGATCTCGAACGCCGTCAGATACAGTTCGCGCAGCGTGCGCTCGTCGATGACGGAATTCGATGCCTGCCGACGCAGTTCCTGGCTGTTGACCGCGAAATGTTTGGGGCAGGCGGCCACACCATTCGACTGGATGCCGCGAATCAGGCCCGAGGCCATGCGCCCGGCGACCATCGGATCCTCCGAATAGTATTCGAAATTGCGCCCGCACAAGGGGTTGCGTTTGATGTTCATGCCCGGTCCGAGCAGCACGTTGACGTCGAGGTCGTGCGCCTCGCGCCCCAGCGCGCGGCCCATCTGTTCGGCAAGCGCCGGATCCCAGGAATCAGCGACCGTGCCGGCCGTAGGGAAACAGGTGGCGGGTTTGGAGGCCCCGAGTCCAAGGTGATCGCCGCTGCCGAGCTGCCTGCGGACCCCATGCGGCCCGTCGCTCATCACAAAGCTCGGAATCCCGGCGCGTTCGTTGCCGCGCGAGTCCCATTCGGAGGCGCCCGAAAGCAGCGCCGCCTTCTCCGTGACCGATAGCTCCGTCAAGTTCACGACATCTCCTTCTTTCAACATCCTGCCATTGAATCGTAATCTCGCCGATCCGGGCGAGAAACAGGTTGGCAGACGTGAGTGACACCATGCGGCGGTAACGCCTCGTAACCAAGGGTTACGCGCCATATCCGCACGGCACCGCGCATATCCGCAACCTCAGCCTCTCAAGCTATATAGCCTCTCATTCACAATCCTTCCGACCGCGGCGGCCGCAGGAGCCGAAGCCCTGCACGACGCACCGCGTATTCGGAAGGAGCCGGCGGAACCGACCATCAGCAAAACGGCCAGCCCTCCAAGAAATCCAACGGCTGTCCGGCACTGGCGAATGCAGGGCCAGGCGGCCATTGGAACATTACCATCTCACTGCTTGTCGGAACCATCCGCGGTATTGGACTGTTCCGAACCGTCAGCCGACGCGGAACCGACGAGCGGATCGGCGGCATTTGCCGCAGCGAACGCGGCCGACATCTGGGCAGCCTCGCGGCGCCTGCGGAACCGCTTGATGGCGATGAATTCAAGAAGCACGAACAGCACTGCGACGATCGCCCAGAGCGCGTACATCGCGATTCTCCACACCGGGGTCTTGGCCTTGGGCTCGCCATGCTCATACTCCCAGCCGTTCACGACGGTGTAAAGCACGTTCTTCGAGGCACGCCGCATGGCGATGACCGATGTGGCCGACTTGTCGGTGATGTGGTTGGTGACCTTGGTGGTGGCCAGCATCGTGTCGCCGCCCCCACGGATGATCTGGTCGCCGTTCTGGAAGCCATAACCGGCGAAATAGTCGGTGAGCACCATGCCGTGGAAGCCCCACTCGTCGCGCAGCAGCGAGTTGAGCAACGCCGGGTTCGCACCGGCATAGGTGGGCCCGATGTAGTTGAAGGAGCTCATCGCGGCCTGCGCGCCGCCGGTCTTCGCGCTCATCTCGAAGGGCTTGAGGAACACCTCGCGCATCGCCTGCTCGTTCACCCACGTGCACAGCATGTTGGTGCGGTTGGTCTCCTGCTCGTTCATCGCGAAATGCTTGATGAAGGAATAGACGCCCTTGGAGCGGGCACCTTCGATCTGGCTCGCGGCAGTGGTGCCGGCCAACAGCGGATCCTCCGAGAAGTACTCGAAGTTGCGCCCGCCGAACACGTTGCGATGCACGTTCATAGCCGGTGCGTACCAGCCCGCGACGTGCATGTCGTGGCCCATCTGGCCGATCATCTCACCGAACTGCCTGGCGAGGTCCTTGTTGAAAGTGCAGGCGAAGGCGGTTGAGGCCGGGAAGCCGATCGAACCGATCTTGGTGAAGTTGTTGTTGAGAGAGGCCGGGCCGTCCGCATCGGTCATGCGCACCTTGCCTATGGAGTCGATCGCGGAGGTGCCGTAGCCGGCGTTCGCGATCAGGTCGTCCATGTCCTTGAACGTCAGCTGATCGAGCAGCTTGTCCCACTGCGGGTCGTCATAGGACTTGCCGCGCAACGACGCCAGACGTACGTGGTTCTTCGCGCCCGTCGTCGGCATCCTGTCGCTCGACTTGTCGTAATCGGTCGGCTTGTAGTTGCCGTTGTTGGTGAACTCGGACTTGACCTTATCGCTCATCGCGAAATCCGTCGGGGCCGCGGTGGCCTTCTCGAAGTTCGCGAAGTGGCCGGCGCGCGAAAGGTAGGTTACGTTGTCGCCTTCGGCGTTGTCGAAGTGGTTGGTCGCAGGGACCTTGTCGCCGTTATGGGTGTCGCCCTTGGAATTGTAGATTCGGGTGGCATCGATGACGACCGGCTTCGTGTCGATCACGGTGTGGGAATCGGACTGCAACGAAACGTCATACCGGCCACCCTCAAGCACATACGCCTTGTCGACCTTCTGGTCATAGGAGGCCATGTCGGAGTCCTTGAAGGAGATCTTCACGGTCTGCGAGGCGCCCGGCTCCAGGTTGCCGGTCTTGGCATAGGCGACCAGATTGGTGCTCGCCTTCTCGATGCCTCCTTCGGTATATGGCGGGTTGTAATAGGCCTCGACGACGTCCTTGCCTGCCTTGTCGCCAGTGTTCCTGACGGTGACGTCGAAGCTCACCTTGCCGCCGGAATGGGTGATCGCGCCCATCTTCTCGCTGAACTTGGTGTAGCTCAGCCCGTAGCCGAACGGGTAGCGGACCATCTCGTCGTAGTTGATCAGGCCTTCCTTTGCGGCGGTCTCGTAGAAGCGGTAACCGACGTAGATGCCCTCGGTGTAGTTGACGAACGTGGGCTTGACGGTGTCCTTGCCGCCGGTGAAATTGGGGACGACCTGCGTGAATTCGTCAACGTTGTTGTACTTGAAGTTACCGAAGTTGTTGTAGTTCACGGACTTCTTGAGGTTCTTCAGGAACGTGTCGGAGGTGCGGCCGGAGGGGTTGACCTTACCGGCGAGCACGCGTCCCAGCGAGGTGAAGCCGGTCTGTCCGGCGGGCGGGCACCACAACAGCGACTTGATCTGCGGGTACTGGTCGAGGAAGTCGAATTGGAACGTGTTCGCGCCGTTGTAGACGACCGTGACGTTCTTGAAGTTTTTGGCGACCAGGTCGAGCATGTTCTTTTCGGTCTGGCTGAGCTCGAGGATGGACTGTCCGGGTTTGAAGTCCTCGTAATCCTTGGAGTTGTCCTTATAGGTGATGCCCTTGGCCTTCATGTCGGTGGGCAGGTCCGCACCTTCGCCGCCGACGCGGCTGATGACCACGACGGCCTGATCGGAATAGGACTTCGCCTCGTCGATCAGGCTCGGGGAATACTTGTCAGCCGGCACTTCGGGCAGGGTCCAGTCCTGGGCGAACATGCCCACTTCCGGACGTTCCTTGCGGTAATCGGTGTACAGTTTGGAAAGCTTATCGTTCGGCTTGAGCCCGGCGTTCTTCATGCCCTGCAGCATGGAGACGGTCGGGTACTGCTTCGACATCGAGCCTGAGCCCGTGCCGCCGTAGACGGGGTTCGTGGAACCCCAGCCGAAGACGTTGACCTTCTTGTCCTTGAGCGGCAACGTGGAGTCGTCGTTCTTCAGCAGGGTGATGGCTTCGTTTTCGACGTCTTCGGCCAGCTTGTTGGCCTTGTCCACCGTGCCCTGCTGCAGCTCGTATTTCTCTGAGCTGGCGTTATTGAGCAGGGTCTGCATGGGGCCGGTGAGCATCATCGAGATGGCGGCCACAATGGCGACCATCGCCACCAGCCAAACCTCACTACGCACCAGTTTGCGTGTGCCGTCGGCCTTCACTGTCTTCTTGTTGACCGCGATGCTGACGATGATCGCCAAAACCAGCAAGACGCCGATGACCACCAGATAGGGCACCAGCGACTTGATGACATTGACGACGTCAGCCATGTTGATTTGCAGCATGTTTGAGTCCTCCTCTTCGTTTCCTCGTACACGAACCAAGCCCTCAACGGCCTTGCCGAAAGCCTGTTGCGCGAACATGCGGACCGCCCGGTGTCGCTCCCGGACAATTCGTCATTCCGCCCGTTGCATGTCCAATTTTATTCTCCACGTTCGTCTGTCGGGGTGAGAGCCGCTCCCCCCATCCTGTCGATTCCCCTGCACAACCTGTAGCCATCGGTCAGATTGACGGACGCTGAATCGCACTGGCTTGCCCCCCCCCCGGGCATCACCGTCCTGAAGCCGCGACGTCGTCGGAAAACTAGATGATGACGCATGCTGCGTCCGGCATGAAATCATCGGCGCCTGACACATGCGTCCACCATGACTTGAGGACCGTATCCATGACAGTGTGAACAAATTCATCCCCATCGATGGTATTAGCGTCATCAAAGGGGAGGAATCATGACTCGTGGTCAGGAAGGGCTTTTGCCACGCGCCCTTACTTGTATATCTCCGGCGACTTATGCTGGCCGTAGTCGGGCAGCTTCCTCCGCGAATACAGGAAGGCGAGCATCATCAACAGGAAGAGCAACAACCCGAACATGCAACCCAAAATCCCGCTTGGGCGTACAGGCTTGGAAACAACCGCATCCGTTTGGCATTTCAGATCCAGATTGTCCGCACGCTGCACTCTGCCGAAACGCTCGACATACAGATCAGAAGTCGGCTGAACGAACTTTGATTCACTCGTTTCGCAAAGTGGACTCCTCTTGGGCAAACGTGGTGCTCTTCTAGGCTGCACGACCGTGTCGCGGCGTGGTGCCGTGGCATTTCGGGCGTTCGCACCCGGCGCAGTTGCGATCAATGCCGCCGGGGCAGCGAAGGGCGCCAGCACCGCAGCGGCATTCCTGGCCATGTTTGCGTTGTTCGTCGAGGCAGAATTGCGGCTCCACCGAGCGTACAGCACCATGTCCGAGTTCACTGGCTGGTTGAAACCATAAAGCAGGCCACCGGATTCACGGGACGTGTACCATCCGTTGAAGCTGTAACCTTGGAGGGCTGGATCGGCGGGGCGCGCGACAGGGGTTCCGGCCTTGACGGACACCAGGAGAAGATCCGTACCATTCTCGGCATCGAAACGAACAATATATGATGTCACCGGTACAACCACATCCTTCCAATGGGCGTACAACGTGAGATCACCGGTTATCTTTTGCTTGAAATCGTACCGTTCACCAGAAGAGGGATCGGTGAACCATCCGAGGAACTCATGCCCACCGTACGTCGGCTTTGCGGGTTCTTCCACCGTCTGCCCCAAATAAACATCCTTGGTGGTGACGTCGTTAGACTGGCCGTTCTGTTGGTGGAAGAAGACTGTGCGGGCGTCATCGCTCTTCCAATGAGCGAAGAGCACGGTGTCGTCAACGATTGGTTTGGCCGGGTCAAAGTCGGTTGCGGTCTCGAACGAGCAACCACCGTTGGCGTCCACCACGCACGCCTTCCAGCCAAGGAACTCATTGGCCTTGCCGTTGGCCTGCAACCAATCAGGTCTGCCGGGCGCCTTTTCTCCCAAAACATGCCCGGACACGATATCGATCGGATCGGGGGACTGTTGGCCGTTCAAAGTGCCGCCGCGCAGATCCATGGTCACACGCGGAGAACGGACCGAGGGAGCCAATTCACCATCAAAGGAGAATTTCTCCAAGCCAGGCAGGCCTGGATTATCACCCTCAAAGTGGAGGCAAAGAAGGCCGCCACGCAATTCCCCGTCGATGATCTGTGGTTCCGGAACATCCGGGGAGAACTGAGGGTGACGCGGTTCCGCGAACTGACCCTTGCCGATATGCGGGTCAATCAGTTCAATCTGCCCATCCGTCACCTTGACGTTCTGACGATCAAGACGCGGCGCCGGCAAACCCTCGTGCGCGTCCAAGTAGTGGTAATACGCATCTCCGGTGAAGCGGACGGACGCTTTGTTCAGGTTCTTCAACTCGCTATCACGGACGATCACATTCGGGTTGGCGACCAGATCCTTCGTGAATCTGATATGCTGGTTGTCCGCTTTCAACTCCTTGAGCCGGGTCAAGGTCGTGAGCGAGGAGAGATCAGTGATCTTGTTCCAGCTCAGATCAAGCGTTTTCAGATTCACCAAAGAACTCAACGGCGACACATCGCTGATGTCGTTTTCTTCCATGTTCAGTTCCGACAGGCTCGTCATGCGCGAGATCGCGACGGGGATGGTCCCGTGAATCGCATTCGAGTCGGCGCTCATGCTGAGCGTGATGAGCTTATGCAGACCGGCCAGTGGTTCGAAACTCGCCTCGCTCAAGCCTTCGCAGTCGTCGAGTATCAGGGTCTGCAGATTGGGGAACATCTGCGGAAAGTCCTTGAATGGGTCCTCGATACGAGGAATCTTATCGGCGTCCGTGTTGGGGAAGTTCTGGACACCGCTGGCATCCTCACCGATTGCGGTGTGATCCAAGTTAAGATATGTCAGCCCGGTGAGTCCGGCAAGCTGCGAGGGATCCCAGAAGAGCGATTCCGTCATGTCAACCTGACGCAGCTCAGGCATGTTCTCCGATTTCCATGACGTGAGCCCTGCACGATTGATGTCACCGTTATTCGCGGACTGACCGACACCATCGAACGTGACGCTCGCGAGCTTGCGAAGATGGGACATTGGAGAATAGTCGGTGACCTGAGGGAATCCGGTACGGTTGCCGGACGTGAACGACTCAAGGTTTTCGAAAACTTCAATGCCTGTTATGTCCTTGACGAAACCTCCACCGCTGACTCCGAAGTCATCGCCATCCAGGTGCGTCACCGAATCGGCCCACTCCTTGGTCACAACCGCATTGTCGGAGTTGACCGCCGGATATTTGACTTGAAGATAATGACGGAAGACCGGATCCGGGAAGCATTGGGCGATTTTGCTGACACCCAAGGAGCACGCCCCCGACTTGGCCACGTCCGCGGACTGCCTATCGGAAGAGTCGGTTTGGTGTTTCGACTCGTCTGCCGGGGCGGCTTTGCCACCCGTTGGCTCCGACCCTGTGGCCTTAGAAGCCTGGCCATCGTTCTGCACAGCGCTCTGTGGTTGGCTTTGGCTGTCAATCCCTGCGGGATCCGCAATCGCCACACTAACCGAGGCCGGCAACAAAACGCCTGCAATCATAAGACCGGCCACAAGCCTCATCGCCGTCTTTCGTCCGAACATCTGCATCGTCACCGCCTCCTTTCATTGAACACATCATGAATCGATCGACTCCGTCGGCGCACATGACGTGGACCATTAGGCCGAACATGTGAGGCGCCGGTGCCGCACCGGGCAACATTCACCGTCTCTGTTCGCCGCCGCCTAGCATATCGATATGCGGCATCGGCCAACACCATCACCGCGACAGCCAGCACAATCCACATCAGGCGGGAACCCGTCAGCGGGATGGACGTGGAAGCGTTCGAAGACACACTGCCCTTGACCGTCTTGCCTTCGTTGTGAGATTCGTCGACGACGTCCACTCGGACCGTTGCGCCTTTAGGCAAGAGGGGGGAGTCGATCGACCAGGAACCGTCCTTGTTCACGGTGGCCGTCTTCGAAACGATTTTGTCGTTGTCCTTACGCGTCCACACGACGGTGACTGTTGAGGCGCTCATGTCCTTATGACTGTCGGCTGGATCAAGCTCTCCCGATATCCGGTTGGCACCCATCTTCATGTTGGTTATCACGGGCGGAGTCATGTCTATGGTCGAATCTTTGACGACGGGACTCGTGTCCATACCGTCTTGAGTATCAACCGCGATGAAACGGTAGACGTCACCTTCCCGCACATCATCCTTATTCAGGAATTTGTTGGGAGAAATGTCGATACTCCAATCCTGTTTACCGGTTCCATTGATCGAAACCGTGCCAACCTTATTACCGTCGTCGGCGATCACCTTATTGGGGTCCGAAGCCGAACCGTCCTGCTTGCGAACCGCGTACAGGGTTAGGTCCGATTTCGGGGAATCCTCCTGCACCATCGTCCCTTTCACCGTAACCTTAGAACCAGTCGACAACTCGCCATTCGGCTTTACTGTGTGCGGCACTTCAACGCCATCAATGGATACCCCTGAGGAGTTCAACATGTGGGGGTCGAATTTGAACTGGTTATAAGCGGTGTCGATTGTCCAACCCAAATCAAGAAGCTTGTCAACTTTCTCGGCAGACATGTCCTTGGTGATGCCTTCAGGTGCGTTCTGGCTGGTCAACGGATTGTAAACGTCCCCGACAGAACCCGTCGAACAGGAGGACATGTCATCATTCTTTGTCTTCGATATAGGCCAAGTGACCAACATGAAGTAACCAGACAATTCAGGCTGGTCATGGATTGCCCGACCAAAATTAATGGAACCGTCGCCGTTCTGTGCGGCGCCTGAACCGATCAACTGGCCTCCGGTGTTCATTAAGACGGTGCCGGGCGTCCACTGCATAGCACTAGGCGTTTGCTGCACTTTCTGTGCGGTTTTCGTTAAAGACGTAACAGGAACCCAATCTCCATTTTTCGATAGACCGATCCACTGGAAGTAAAGCTCATTCACCTTGTTGCAGACCTTGTCATAGCCACGGGCGTTATACGATTGATTGAACCAGGAAGTGAAGAATGAATTCTTCGGAGCTATGCCTTTACCAGCTACACTCGCACCCGTTATCGGGGATACAAGACCTTTATCAGTTATCAGTCCCCAATTGGACTGTCCGTTAGACCAGAGAAGCGGGGACTGATCCCAACCCGGCAAGGAGTACGGCCCTTGACAATCCGCAGATGTAGGAGCGCTATTTGTAGTGCAACCATTACCGCCAGTAACATAATTGAAAGCCTGGTAGGGCTTGCCATCCTTTTGCACAGCAATGTTGGTCCAATTCTGCTGAGAACCAACCTTCGCATACAGAGGCATCGGGTAAGGGTTACCCGCTATCGATTGCACTGCCTCACTATATGGGGCATAGTTATCATATTCTACAGATATCGTAAGAAAATCATATATGCCGCTATGCTGCACATCATATACCGTATAGTTATTATCTTGCTGTCTCGCCCAATTGCCCGCTGCTTTGGCATGGGCAGCATCTGTGTCGAGCGATGCATCTGAATCTCGCCACGTATTGATGTACCCGAGTTGAAATACTGACGAGGAGGTTGGGTCAAATTTGCCCCCCAGATAAAGGCCACATGTGCCAGCCGGATTACCACTCCAGGTAGACGCCAAATGGACGCAATCCGGATGGACATCCCCATGAGCTACACGAAGCACAAAATCTGCGCGGACCTCTTCGGCAGCGTACTTGTGTCTCTTGTTGTAACCCAACATTTTGACGAGCTTCGGCGTGTGCGCCTCAATGTCGTTCGCAGCGGCCAACCTAGGCTCCGGCGGACGGGCCGGGGTGACATCGGCCAACTTCTGATAGTCGTAGCCGTCGAAGACAGTGGCGACCGTGGTGCCCATGTTCATGAGGGACTGCGCTTGATCCGGGTGCTTCTGCGCCATCTCGGCAGTGACGCCCTGCTCGTTATTGGTCAGAGGGTTGTAGATGTCGCGTGGCCAAGTGGCGTTCGACTCACCGGTCGCGACGCAGTCCTTGGTCGTGCCGCCATTGGTCGTGATGGGCCAGGTGACAAGCTTGAAATACCCATCCAAGCTCTGATCCTTCTTGGCCGCATCGAAATTGATGGAACCATTGTGTTTCTGGTTCGGGCCATCACCCATAAGATAGTGCTGATCGCCTGCAGAAGCATTGTATGCTACGTTCGGCTTAGGAACTTGTATAGTCACCTTCCCTTGGTTGAACGACGTCAATGCATGCGAGGTGATGCTGGTCACCGGCACCCATGAGCCGTTTTTTAAACCGAACCACTCATAATAGAAAGCGTTTGTTTCGCCACAGCTTCTGGCACCGTTGAGCCAATAAGCATAAAACGCCTTTGCAGGAGCAAGCCCCTTGTCCACGGCGTTGTTCTCCCCGACTGGCGGCTTACCGTCAACAGTATCGAAGCCATTGGCCACGTCCAATCCCCAATTGGGCTGGCTGCCACGCCAAAGACCGAGATCTTGCCGGAGTCCTACACCATTTACAGGACCGCTAGGGCCGTCACTGTCATATGAATAAACCGGACTGTTTTGCGTGATATCGGTGATATAACCTTCATTACCGTGTCTGTCCTCACCCAACAGGTCATACAAGTCCTCACGCGCCATCACTGGCACTCCGGAGTCATCATTCTCCACATAATCGGGGCTTACCGTATAGTTGTCGTAATGATCAACCACGGCGTAAAGATGTCGCTTGATTTCGTTGCCTCCAAGTTTGAAATCCTCTTTGGGCTTGAGGAGGCTAGCAAGAACGCGTCCACCCCGAATCGAAACGGTCAGATAGTCAAAAGCCCCATCGTTGGAAACCCCACGTATCGTATAGAAATCAGGGAAGTTGGAATCAGGCTTCACCCACTTCTCGCTCACCCCGTTATCGGTGCCACTTTTCCCCAACGTGTTCACGTAGTACAAAGGACGGACAGTGGTAGCGTCGTTCCACCCATAATAAAGCTGTAAGCAATGCGCTGCCTTTTGCCTCGGGGCGGTCTGGAGGTAGGGGTGGGACTTCCCATAATCTAAATCTGCGACATAGCCGGAAGGCACGCAATCGGGGTCGACATCACCGTGCTTGACGCGAATCACCACATCCATACGCAGAGCGCCATCCCGGTAATCGAAACGATTATTATCCGCAAGAACGGCTTCCAGTTTCGGCTTGCGTGGATTGCCAATGTCGTCCTTGGTCGGATCCACGTCATCGTCATCGCTTTGCACGCCGATTTTGCCGTCGTCACCTGAATTCTTGCCTGTATCAGACGAATGGGAATCATCCTTGTTTTTCGCGCCCGTCTGAGCGCCTTGGCCTGCGCCCCCGTTCGAAGACGCGGACGAATGATTTCCCCCTGCAGGCGCATGAACTCCATCAACACCGCTGGCCGGGGTGCCGACAGTACCATAGGCGTGGTCAACGACCGAACCATCGGAGGATGAGCCGTTGATCCCGGCGCCCTTGTCGCCGGTGCCCCCAGGCACGGACGACGAATCACTCGCGCTGAGACTTTGAGTCACCGTGGGTGTGTCCCCGTTGCTCGTCGAAGATGCGTCCGCCCATGCCGCCAAGGACATGACGAGCGTAATCGACACAACAGCGGCACCAGCCATAAGCAAAGGATGCGAACCACTCGCCTTCCTTCTCTTTCTGTCTTCTTTCCTCATGTCCATATTCCCTCTACCCGCTAAGCTCTCTTATTATAATACATTTTGGTTATGCTGCGAGTCAAATCACGTATCGATTCAAGCCTTATGCCTTGCCTTCCTCGACCAACGTCCTCTGAATTTCCCGTTCGCATGAAGCGGCCAAGGCTGGATTCGGTGCACCGCACGCCTGACCTTCAACACCACGAAGCCGACCAGCAAGACGGCCACCATCGCAAGAAGCGACCACAAGGAACCATCACCCTGCTTTCTGACCCCCTCAGGCGGAACGGCGGTCCGCTCACCGGTTATGATCAGTCGGCTGGTATTGATGCCGTATGGGGTGCAGGTCATCAGCGTGACCAAGTCCCTGCCGTTCTGAACCGTGTAGAGATGCGTGTCGGTCGGATCAATCACATGTACTCCCACGACCCTATAAGCCATCTTCTGACGCATCACGTTGATGAAAAACAGGTCTCCCTTGTGCATCTGGTCCAACCGCGTGAACAACAGCGCGGAGGGAAGACCCCGGTGCCCCGAGAGCACCGCATTGGTGGATTTACCGCCTACGGGTAGGCTGGTCCCACGAAGATGACCCACTCCTTTGTCCAACACCTCGTTGGAAGTTCCGTGGTATATCGGAAGCTTTACCGATATTTTCGGAATCTCGATGCTGCCCATGATGCCGTCATGCACATCCAGTAGCTTGAGATAGATGCTGTTGCGCAACTCAGGATCAACTGCCTGGTCATCCAGATCCTGTTGGGTCGGGTTGGTCGCCGAACTGGACGAAAAGGGGTCATCGAACTCGCCAAGACTGGGCTGGCCCGACTGGGCAATAGCCACATTATATTGTTTCGCGGCCTGAATCTGCCCGGCGATCTCGGAATCGTTCCAGCCGTTGACGATGCTTTCGACGGTATCGACCGCCTCATTCTCGTGCCGTGCGTTATACGCCTGCATCACGGGAACAAACAACAGGGCGACCACCAAGGCGATCGCAATCATATCATGCATCCAATGTATCGCGTAACCATACCAGTCGCGCTTCTTCGCCTGTTGCTTTACATCAAAAAAACTTTCAAAAGGTTCGCCTTTGAACTCGGTCACGCTTACTCTCATACGCGCGCTCCCTCGCCGCTTTCAAAAGCACGGTCACCATGACACCATGGCCAGCCGCTTATACCAATTATGTATTTTCGCTGACATACAACTCCCCGTTCAGAACCGAACCATCACGGCTCCGAACGGGGACGTTGAATTCGCTACCCTACTACTCAGACACGGGTGCGGGAAGCGGCGGCCTCATGGCGACGCTTCATGACCACAGTGATACCGAGCAACGCGGCCAGAACCAAAGCCACGATGATGGCGAGGATGATGCCTGCGCCACCGGTGAGCGGCAGCTGCATGACCGACGGGACGTTGTTGACGACCACGTTGTAGTTGACGGCCTCAACGTCGGACGCCTTCGCGGCCAAATGCCAAGCATCCTGCTGCACCGCGATGTCGGCCTTGGCGCTGTCGTCAGCGTTAGGAGTCAACGTCACATCGAACTTAGGCAGCATGACCGCACGAAGGTGCGGGTTTTGAGGCGCACCGGTCTGCTGAATCTCATAGGTGCCTGCATCGATGTCCTGCAACTCCAGGATGCCCTTCTTGGCGGCGCTGTCGTTGATGGTCAGCGTCGGGGCGGAACCAGTCGAAGCGTCATCAGCCTGCTTGTAGACATTGTCGCCCAAGCTGACGAACTTTATCGGTGTCGACGACGTCACATCGGCGCCCGAAGCATCCTTCACGAGGGTGATGGTGAACGTCGAGCCCACAAGCTTAGTGCCGTTGGTGCGCAACACATTGCCGAGCTTGAAGCTGTAGGTCTTGGGCTTCACCGGTCCGTTAGGAGGCGTGACCGTGCTAGAGGGGCATTCCTGCCCGTTGTTGTTCTCTTTCGTGCATCCGGGCTGGGTGCTGTAATCCAAAGAAACCGAGTTCTGAATACCGCGCTGTTTGCCGGAGTTCTGCAGAGCATAGGTAATCTCGATATTGGCGCCATAAGGGAATACGTCCTTATGGTCAAGGAAGGCGTTGCCAAAGTCGAAGACGATGCTGCTCGTCTTGTCCAACGAAGAGCTTTGATTGGCAGTGAGAATCCCCCCGAGCAGATCAGATGCAATCTCCTTGCCGTCAACCCTGACCTTGTAGTAATGGGCAGCGTCGGAGCTGGCGGGAAGAGTGAAGCCATAGCTTGGGCTATCGGTGACCGTGAACTTGTAATTGTCCTTGGTGAAACCGGTCGTCAACGGAACCTTGGTGGTGACAGTGAAGTGCCCCCACTGGCCCGTGCTCAAGGACTTCTCAGCCATTGTCTTGTTGATCGAGACGACATCGTCCTTCATGTTGACCACACCGAGCTTCATGCCGCTCGCATCCGCGAACGAGTCGAGGTTCGCCGCACCGACAGCGGTGCCAACCACCATCGGGATGGCGATCTGAGAGCCCTTAAGGCTAGCGGGGTTGGTGACGTCCTTGACGATGTACAGGCCTTGAGCCAGACCGTCAAACTTAACCGAGGCCGCGCCTGTGCTCGAATCCGTAGCCATCGTCCCCGTCGCACCTTCGAACTTGCCGTTCAAAGTACCTTTGGTGTCACCGGCGAGTTCCTGAGCGAAGTTACGGAGCTTGCCTTCATACGTACCGGTGCTGGCGGTCTCGTCCTGGTTGGGGGTGAGACCTTCGCCGTCTTCGGTATGGAAGCCGAGCATCTTGGTCGCGACCGCACCAACCGGATTATCCTCATAACCGGCCGGAAGACTTGTGTCGCCGGTGGCATTGATATACGCGGTCTTCGTCTCGTTCTTCACGTTGTCCGGAGTACCAACCTGAATACCAGTGATCTTATTGTCTTTGTTTTTCTCGGCCTTTTCGTAAGTACCGATACGCAGAAGCTTGAAGCTGTGCCCGTTGAGGTAGCTGTCGCCCTTGGCATTAAGGGTGATCGAGGCCTTCGCGTCGGTGCCCATGTCCACATAACCGTCATTGGCGACATCATCTGCCATGGCCCCGGAGGCACCCAACGGAAGCAACGCAAGCAACGCGGCCGCGGAAACCGCGAGACCCACGCCCTTACGTATTGAAGTCCCTATTTGCATATAATTCAACTCTCCTTTTCATTACGCGGCGTGGCTCACGACCGAGCGTAACGCCAATCCTAGGCCACTCCCATATGTGTCACGCTAACGTATTGTATCATAAACACACCCGGCAATGGCACGAGTACCGTCTAATTAGTATACACGGATTACAGTTTCTTGTTCTCTTCTATGGGTCGGCCCTACCCGTACAACATTCCCAAAACGTTCCACTGTTTGCTTTCACCCATCCCCATCGTCACGGAACAAGCGCGAACTCGTCACATCGAACGAAGGCCGCCCGTCTCGGAACGCCGATACCGCGTGCTCCAGGCCGGGCGATTTCATGATTCGTCTAAGAGCATAACATAATCGAGGTTTGCCTATGAAAAGTGGCCAGAGACCAAGGAAACAGCAGCCAGAAAACGCACGTCTGGGGCCGGATGCGGGGATGGGACCATCGTCAAGAATGCCCCCTCTACTGGGCCTGAACGATCATCTCATCGATGGACTCCGCGAGAAAGTCGAAAATCCGCTCGAGGTAGTGGCCGAGAACGTCATTCGGCATGCTGAATATCTCATGGACCGAAGGCTCGATGCGTTCGAGGACCACATCGCCGCTTTCCGCCCGCACGGATTGCACGAAACGGTTCTGCACCTCGTTGCGAACCCATGTATCACGGCCTGCCTGGAACAGCAGAATCGGCGTCTGCACGCGGGCGCAGGATTCACGGTCCAGAATCGAACGACTCATCGCGAACGCCTGGGCGACCCAGCCGAAGGTCGCGGCGTTGGTCTGGTAATGGGCGTCCGCAGAGCGCATTTCGAAATATGACCGGACGCGGGGCTCTGAGGCGCCTTGGCTACGGGACATGTCGAACGTGCGCGGAAAGTCCTTTTGCCCCGGGGCGCGACGCTTGCCAAGGCCGATGGCGGTGGCAAGAGCGGAGGTCGGCGCGGCCAGGGCGGCCGGCATGCCTGTGACCGGCTCGATCATGGGCGAGGAAAGCACGGCGCGGTCGAACAGGGACGGGTATTTCTCCAGCACGGCGGCGCCGACGCCGCCACCCATCGAGTGGGCGTAAAGATGCATCGGTTTCCCGTTCGAATACGACCGCCCCACGGTGCGGGCGAACTTCGCTAGGTCCTCGGCGTATCGTCGCCAGTCATCGATCCAGACGAGATTCGGATCGGACACCTCGTGCGGCGAAAAGCCATGCCCCCTCTGTTCAAGGATGCACACCGAATAGCCGGCAAGCAGGAAATACCATGCCATTTCAGCGTATTTGGCGGCGAACTCCGTGAAACCGTGCGCGATGACGATGGAGCCTCGAAACGTGCCGCTTGCACCGGGGATGCTGAGCTGGTCGAATTCGGAAGCGTCATAGCAGACGTAGTGCAACGCGTTCGGCGCCGTGCTTACGTGACCCCCATCAGCGCCGTCGGTGGCCTGGAAGCCTGCGTCGTCAACTGTGTCGTGAACCGTGCCGGCGCCCGCCTCATCAACCGTATCGTCCCCGGCATCCTCACCGGGCGCATCGATGTCGCCGCCTCGCACCGCGACCACCTGAGTCGGCGGCATCCAACCCTCGTGGCGGCAACCCGCGAGCGCAGGCAGCACCACATCGCGCATCTGCCTGCCGTAATCACCTTCGTCGATCAGCGAAACCTGCATACCCACAGCCTATCGGTAGGGCCGCATCTGGACCTCCCCGACCCATCCGGATCGGGGGGGGGGAAGCACCGGGCGGTCGCCGTTCAAGCCTTCATGTCGAAGGCATCGTAGAGAAAGTCACGCTGGAGGGTCAAGAGGTTTTGGGCCACCGTCTCGTCGTTGGTCATGTGCGTGATGCCCGTCAGCGGCAGGTAGGTGTGTGGCCGACCGGCGGCCATGAGGGCCTGCGAAAGGCGTAGCGAGTGCGCGATGGTGACGTTGTCGTCCGCGAAGCCGTGGATGAGCATGAGGGGGCAGCGAAGCCTGGGCGCGTCCTCGATGATCGAGCTGCGACGGTAGACCTCGGGGTCGAGGCCAAGGTAGCGCTCGGTGTAATGCGTATCGTAGAGCGTCCAGTCGGTGGGCGGGGCCCCGGCGCACGCGGCGTGAATCACGTCCGGCGCGTCGAGCACGGCGAGCGCCGAGAGGAAGCCGCCGTAGGACCAGCCGATCATGGCCACATGGTCGAGGTCGGCTTCGGGCGCGGCCTGCGGCAGGGCTTTGACGACTTCTACCTGGTCGGCAAGGGCGATCGTTTTCATGTCCTCGAATATCTCGCGGTCCCATTTCGGACCTCGGCCGGTGGTGCCGCGCCCGTCCGCCGTGACGACGAGGAAGCCCTGATCGGCCCACCACTGCGATTCCCAGTAGCCGGCTTGGTTCATCGTGGCTTGTTGGAAGCCGGGTCCGCCGTAGGGCTTGAGCAGCACCGGCAGCTTGGCCGCGCCCGCGAACCGGCTGGATGCGCTGGGGCGAGTAATCGCGGTGAACTGGCGGTGTCCGCCGAGGCGCACGAACACGGTGTTCGGTGTGAAGCCTGGTTCAGCCGCGTGATTGAGGAGAGTGGCGCTGGCGGCGGTGTAACCGGAGTCGTTTGTAAGTACGTCGGCCTCGTTGACATTGGTCGGAGCTTTGATGGCGTCGGCGGTATCGACGGTATCGGCAGTATCGGTAGCGTTACCATTGCCGTCGCCGCCTTCATCACCATATTGCGATACATTATTATGAGCGTCTGCGATGCCTGCCGCAAGCGCGTGCACGACCTTCCCGCGGGCGTCGGTCATCCCTCGTCCGGAGACCACGATGCCGGCGCCCGCGCGGCTTGCGCTCCACGTGCCGGCGACGGCCGTGACCGGTGTCACCGTGCCGTCGAAACCGATGGTGACCACGTCGAAGCTACGGGCGTCGTGCAATCCCTCGTCGCCATGCCACGCAGCCGGCACAGCGGGCATGGAGCCACGCTCGGACGGGATTTCCAATGCCGCACGGTTAGAGCCGATCTGACCGGATTCATGAGTGCCGGCTTCATTAGCACGATCTACAGGCATCGGGGACCCGTCTGCGGCCTCGACCGGCGTGCGCTGCACCACGGCCAGCACGTTCTGGTCGCTCACGTCCAGCACCTCGCGCACCTGCCATCCGACCGGCGTGAAGGGCCGGCCGTCCACGGTCAGGCGGTTGGTGTCGGTGTCCATGTCGTTGAGGGCGCAGACCAGGCGACCCGTGCCGGGAGTGAAGGCCGGGGCGCCGAGCACGATGTCGATCCACTGGTCGTTGGCATGCTCCTCCAGCACGCGGGTGCGCCCGGTCGGGTCGACTTCGAGAACCTGGTCGCGCGTCTGCAAGCGGTTCTGCACCAGCACCAACGGGCCGTGACCTGCCTGCCAGCGCACCGCAGCCACATATTCGTAGGCTTTGCGGTCCCATGAAATGTTCTGCACATCGCAGCCGGCGTATCGCGCTCGGATCGTTTCGCCGGGATCGACGGCGTCGCCGTCCGGGCCATCCGTTTTTGAGGCATCGTTGAATTCCAGATGCGCCAGCATCAGACGCACGTCGGCGTTCCTCGTCAGCGCACGCGCGTACCGCCGCCCCTCCGCCGGTTTGCTGGGGTTGGCCGGGTCGCTGATATACCACATCGGCTCGGGCGAAGCGTCATACATCTCGAAGACGAGCCCGCGCGAGTCCGGAGCCCACCAGAAGCCGTCGTAGCGGTCCATCTCCTCCCCCGCCACGAACTCGGCCAGGCCAATTTTGCGGGTGCCTTCCGGGTCTTCCCCAACGGCCCAAACCGTGCTGAACCGGTCGCCGGAAGCATTGCAAACGCCGCCACCGCCGGCAGCATCCAGACCGTCCCACATCTCGGCCGCGCATGTGTGCGGGCGCGGACGCCCAGAAGCGTCGGCCGTGCCACCCCCGGTCCGGCCCAGCGCTTGGTCGTCGCCCCACGGGGCGATGTCCACCATGACCAACCGCGAGCCGGTGGTATACGCCACGTGCGCGCCATCCGGGGAAATACGTGGGTTGAGCACCGGCAGCCACGGGTTTTCACTCCCATCATCTGCGGTATCGCGGTCAACGCTCGCATCGTCACGACCCGCCGGGCCAGCGACGACGGCGTCACCGTCGACCCCACCGGCATCAGCCTCGCCCACCACAATCTGGCGGGTCCGCGCACCGTCCCCGTCCTCGTCGATCTCGGAAACGAAAAGCTGACCATTGATGGTGAAGGCGACCCGCCGCCCGGCCGCGTCGACCGAGTACGAGACGATGCCCTCCCCGCCTTCACGCGCACGCTCACGCCGTGCCAGCTCCTCGGCCGGCACATCCTCGTTGTCGGCATCGGCCAGCAGCTCGCGCGGGTCGGCCAGCAGCACCTCGCGATGTGGGTCAGCGTCAGCGTCTGCGTCACCGTTGGCGTCAAGCACGCTCATCCACAGCGCCGTGACGCGGTCTTCGGGCCCGTCGGAGCGCAGAAACAGCGCCCGCCGGCCGTCGCCAATCGCCTGGGCCGAGCGCGGAGCCCCGCAGGAGAATCGGAGGGTTCGCGCCCGAAGCCTCGGGAATTCAGCAATCGCATCTTTCGTATCGTTCATAGCCCCAGTATAGTGAACATGGGTGTCACGTTGAATTCCGTAAAAACCAAGGAAGGATGCAACTCAGGGCGCCGGCACGATTCGATTGATACGATAGGTGATACGATGCAAAGCATCGCTGCGATTCCCGCATTGCAGCACGCCAACGACCCGAGTGAAGCCGTGCCGAGCCAGTCATTCGCTGAAGCCGCGCAGGAGCACAGCCTCCCCCCCCAGTCCGGCCCGGAATCATGCAACTGCCCGAATCTACACGCGGCGAATCCATTCCCGACTTTGCACGGAAGCATGGCAAGTCACCCACGCGCAGGTTCAGACGCTCACCGGGATGTCATATGCTTCAGCGTCCAGCGCACTGCAAAATCTCATTCAAAGCGACACACTCGAACGCATCGGCGCGGGACCGAAAACCGCATGCCGCCTTAGCCGATAGGCTGGGTGCGAGCGCACGGCCAACCCGCACGCCACTGCCGACTGGCCTACTCGAACCAGATGCAGGAAACACTTGTGGCGCAAGAGGCTCGCTAACGCACGGCCAGATGAACCTTTTTCAGCAAACACAACCGTCCCTGCCGAAAAAGGTTCATCTGGCCGTGCTAACTGACCCCTTTTCGGCACAACCGAAAGTGCCTGCCGAAAAAGGTTCATTTAAGCGCTCTAACTGACCCCTTTTCGGCAGAAGCTTAAGTCTCTGCCGAAAAACAGCCGCAAATGAAATGGCGTCTGCCCGTTTCATGACGAATAACAGATTTTGCGCCGCTTTCCGCTCTTTTATCCTTCGGGAGAACCGCGTGACCGTGCTCAGAGTCGTCACTGCCGCCCTGCTCGCGATCATCGCGGTGCCACGACCTGGCCGCACGCCGCGTGACGCATGACGCATCATCAGCCGACCGGACGAAGCCGACGACCGCAATGCGCAAACGTACGTCAGGCCAAACCCCCTTCGCCACGGTGCGGCCAGACGCACGACGTTCCAGACACACGATTCCGGCGAATATCGACGCTGAACCGTACTGCCGATCTCCGAAAACGACGAGCCGAAAAGCGGCCGAAAAGCGCCTGAATGAAGAAATTGCGGGGATTGTACGGCGGCCGTCCGTAACGTTGGCTCCGACGCGTAGAGTATTCTAGTAATTAGAAAGGGGCAACTATGAGCGTTCTCGATCGATTTGAGAAAAGCGTCGAAGGAGCCGTGAACGGTGTCTTCTCAAAGTTCGGCTCGAAAGACCTGCAGCCGGTCGACCTGTCCAGCGCGCTCGAACGGGAGATTGACGCCGAGGCCATGCCGGTCGGGCGCGACCGCACGGTCGCTCCGAACGAATACCGCTTCAAGCTGAGCACGCCGGACTTCGACCACATCGAACAGTGGGGCAGCGAGACGCTGGCCAATGAGCTCGCGGACAATCTGACCCACTACGCCAAGACCCAGCATTATGCCTTCGTCGGTCCGGTGGTCGTGATTTTCGAGGAGGACCTCGACCTGAGCAAGAGCAACTTCAAACTCACCTCCGAATCCGTTCAGGGCAACGCGGTGCCCGTCACCACCGACGACCAGGCGGAAGACAGCCCGATGCTTGAGATCAATGACAACCAGTATCTGCTGACCAAGGAGAAGACGGTGATAGGTCGCGGCTCCGGCTGCGACATCGTCATCGACGACCCCGGCATCTCCCGCAATCATCTCGAGATCGACATCACCGGCAACGGCGTGATCGCCCGCGACCTCGGCTCCACGAACGGCACGTACGTCGAGGGTCATCAGGTCCCCGCCGCCACGCTGCTCGACGGCAACACAATCACCATCGGTCGCACCCGCATCCTGTACTGGGCCTCATCGCAGGATCAGGAATAGCGGTTAGCGAAAGGCCGATATTCGCATGATCACCGAACTCACCTTCGCGATTCTCAAGTACGGGTTCCTCGCCCTGCTTTGGGTATTCGTCTGGCTTGCCGTCCGTTCGCTCAGGCGCGACGTGGAGACGCTCAGCCCACGCAAGTCGCGGGCTCACCGCAAGTCGGCCCGACGCGCAAAGAAGACGGTCGAGACCCAGCCGGCACGGGCGGCCGCCAATGTGGCCTCCGTGGCCCGCGGCAACGTCGGGGATTCGGGCTCCCCCACATTGCTGACCATCATCGACGGGCCTTTGGCGGGTTCGTCGGTGCCGCTCAGCGGCGGAACGATCACTTTGGGACGCTCGTCGTCCAACACGCTGGTGCTGGACGACGAATTCGTCTCCTCCCATCACGCACGCGTTTACCGTGACCCATCTTCCGGCTCCTGGGCCATCGAGGACCTAGGCAGCACCAACGGAACCATCGTCAATCACACTCGTATCACAAAACCGGTCACCCTGCCGGTCGGCATTGCCGTGCGCATCGGCGCCACGACGTTCGAACTGAGGTGATCCACGCATGACAGGCGCCACGAACGAACAGAACGACAAACAGGACACCATTCTTATCCCCCGGTCCGTCGGCGACACAGCACAACCACCATCGCAATCCCAGCCTCTTTACCTTTACTCGACCACCGTCTCCGATGTCGGAACGGTGCGCAGCAATAACCAGGACTCCTCATTCGCCGGATCGCATCTGATCGCCGTGTGCGACGGCATGGGCGGTCACGCGGGCGGGGACACGGCCTCGACCATAGCCGTCCGGTCGTTGGCGCATATAGAACTGAGCGACGATGATGTGGCGTCAATCGCGCCGATGATGACGACAAGCGTCATGGCCGCGCACGACGCCATCGTGGGCAAGGCGAAACGCGAGCGCAGACTGGCCGGCATGGGCACCACCGTCACAGCAGTCAGCCTGGCGGAGGGCCATTGGGTCATCACGCATATCGGCGACTCCCGCGCCTACCTTTTGCGCGATGGCAAGTTGCGCCGCATGACGCAGGACCACAGCTACGTGCAGCACCTGATCGACACCGGCCATATTACGGCGGCCGAGGCGCGCAACCATCCGCAACGCAACGTGGTGATGCGCGTGCTGGGTGATTTCGACATCGATCCCCGTCCCGACATCGGCGTGTTCGAGGCGCGTCCGTCCGACCGTTGGCTGTTGTGTTCCGACGGTTTGTGCGGGGTTCTTGAGGACTCCACCATAGAGGAGACGATGGTGGCGGTCCGCGACGAGGAGGAATGCGCCCAACAGCTCGTGGCGATGGCCTTGAAGGCAGGGAGCACCGATAACGTGACGGCGGTGATCGGCGACGCCACTCTCGCCTTGGACGCGGATTCGTTCGATGTGCCTCACCAGACGCCCCTGGTTGGGGGCGCGGCCAGTTCGAGTCTTGAGGCGATCGCCGACATCGTCAAGGAAACCGTGGCGTTGGCGCCGGCGTTACGCTTGGGCAAAGGCTCACCCGCCCAGCGGGCGGCCGCCTTGGCGCACCGTGGCGACGCCGGTTCAGGGACAGGATCGGGAGACCTGGCAGAATCGGGCGACCTGTTCGGCACGTCTAACGGGGCCGGCACGGATGGCCGGATCGGCGCATCCGTCGGAAGCGACTCGGCCCGTCCGGCCCGGAACCCGAACGGGGTCGGCGGCCGGCAGGGCGCCGGGATTGATGATTCCGGCCATGGCGATGGCAAGTCAACCGGTGAGGCACGGACTTTGATCGCGGAACCGTCCGCCGTGCGGGACGAGGAAGACGTCAAGGCCAGCATGGATACCGGCGAGATTCCGGTGGTCAAGAAACGGGACGGACGGATTTCCGCCGATCCCAACGACCCCGAAGTGGCCAGGGCCATCCGAAAGGAACGCCAACGGGAGAACCAAGCGTGGCGCAGGCGCAGGTTCCGCATGCGTGTCGCGATCATCGCGGCGGCCGTGGTTGCCCTTATCGCCTTGCTGATCGGCGGAACCGTGGCGTACCGGTGGAGCCAGTCGAAGTATTATCTGGGTCAAAGCGACGATGTCGTGGCGATATATCAGGGTGTGAGCACCAACGTATTCGGCCTGAATCTTTCGCATGAAGTCGAATCGACCGGCATCGAGCTTGATGACCTACCGCAATCATGGAACGACGCGCTTGAGGAGGGCATCAGCTTCGATTCACTGCCTGAGGCCCGTAGCCATGCCGCAATGATCAAAAAGGAAGTCAAGCGTTTGCAACAAGACCAGGACAGGAATGGCAAGAACGGAACGCACGCCGCCACACCTTTGCCTTGGCCGAACGCCCCTTCCGGCGCCAGCCGCTCCGAGACTCGGCCGGCCTCCCCGAAGGCGGCGGTTCAATGATCGCCACGCGCCTCCGTCAGATCTCGCTTCTCCTGTTTTCAATCGCGCTGAGCGCCATCGCCTTCTTCCAGCTTTACGCACGGGACCGTGCCGCCGTGTCAGGCGGATTGAGGCTGCTTCTGGTGACGGCAACGATCCTGTTCCTGGCGCTCTGGACCCTGTTGCTGAGGTTCCAGCCATATGCGAGCCAGTCAATTCTGCCGTGCGTTCTGCTGCTCACCGCCATCGGCACGATGATGATCGCACGCATCGACCATACCAAGCACACGCATGTGGCCGTCACGCAACTGGTGTGGGTGTGCGTGGCGCTAGTCCTCGTCTGCGTGCTGATCGTATGCTTGCGGGACTATCGCGTATTACGCCGCTTCTCGTATGTGAGCATGGTGGTGGGCCTTGTGCTGCTGCTCTCGCCCATGATACCGGGACTGGGCAAGGAGACCGGCGGGGCCCGCGTGTGGATTGGCATCGGCTCGCGCACCATGCAGCCCAGCGAATTCGCGAAGCTGTTCCTCTCCTTCTTCTTCGCCGCGTACCTGTTCGACCACCGGGATCAGCTCGCAGTGGGCGGCAGAAAGCTGTTCGGCCTGCAAATGCCACGAATCCGCGACCTCGGTCCCATCGCCATCGTGTGGGCCGCTTCAATCGGCGTGCTCGTCCTGCAGCATGACCTCGGCACCTCGCTGATGTTCTTCGCCATGTTCGTCTCGATGCTGTACGTGTCCACCGGGCGCGGCAGTTGGCTCGTCATCGGAGGCATCGCGTTCATCGCGGCCGCCGTGCTCGCCATGAACATATTCCCCCATGTGGGCTACCGCGTCGATGGCTGGCTACACCCGTTCGACCCGCAGGTCTACGGCCGGAAGTACGGCAGTTCGTACCAGCTGGTCACAGGCCTGTTCGGCATGGCCGCGGGCGGCCTTCTGGGAACGGGCATCGGCCAGGGGCATCCTTCGCTCACGCCACTGGGCAATTCCGACTTCATCTACGCCTCGCTCGGCGAGGAACTCGGATTGACCGGGCTCATGGCGATCCTCGTGCTGTATTTCATCATCGTCACTTCCGGCCTGATCACGGCCATGAAGATCAAGGACGGTTTCGGCAAACTGCTAGCTTCGGGACTAGCCTTCACGATGGCTTTCCAGGTCTTCACCGTCGTCGGCGGCATCACGCTGGTCATTCCGATGACCGGGCTCACCCTGCCGTACATGGCCGCAGGCGGCTCGTCCCTCGTCGCGAACTATATCCTTGCGGCGCTGCTCATCGTCATTTCGAACTGGGCCAACAAACCGCACGAAGACGACAAACTGTCCGCAACCATGCAATATGAGGCTTTGATCGCACTCAACGGCCGTACAGCCAACAGGAAACGCGGCGGGGGCGGCGGTGAACGCCAGGGTCACGCCACCTCCCCGGCAATCGTTGCCGGTTCCCCCAATCCCGACGGTTYCCCCAATCCCGACGGTTTCCCCAATCCCGACGRYTYCCCCAATTCCGGCGATCACAGCGATCCCGGCAATCCCCAAGGAGCCACACAGCCAATCGAACGCCCCGCGCCGACCAGCGATTTCAACGCCGCCATTGCCGCCGATCCCGATCATGTAGAAGATTCCGACGACACCGACGGCCTGGCCAAGCTTGCCCAGGCCCTGAACGGAGGCCAGCTATGAACAAATACCTCCGTCAGCTGTTCACGGCCGTCATCGTACTGTTCACGATCCTGGGCCTATCGAGCAGCATCATCACGGCAGTCCAGGCGACCGAACTGAACCGCAACTCGCTCAACCTCAGGGGTCTGTACCATCTGTACGGCGCGCCCCGCGGCTCGATCCTCGCCTCCGACGGCACGGTGATGGCCAAATCCGACCCGGTCAACGACTCCTTCGAGTACCAACGCTCCTACTCAAACGGCGCATTATACGCGCCCGTGACCGGATTCTTCTCAATCAGCCAAGGCACCGACCGAGGCATCGAATCCTCCCGCAACCGGCTGCTGACCGGCGAATCCGACGAACTGTTCTTCGAAAAGGCCAAAGCCCTGTTCACCGGCAACGAGAACAAAGGCGCCTCAATCGAGACCTCGATCGACACCAAGCTGCAAGCGACCGCCTACCAGGCACTCGGTGGCCTCGACGGGGCCGCAGTGGCCATCGAACCCAAGACCGGGCGCATTCTGGCCATGGTCTCCACACCAAGCTACGACCCATCGGCACTGGCGAGCCACGACGCGAAGACGGTCAACGAGAACTACAACCAGCTTTCGCAAGGCACCGAAAGCCCGATGGTCAACCACGCGATTTCACAGCTCTACCCACCCGGGTCCACATTCAAAACGGTGGTGGCCACGGCCGCGCTGGAATCCGGCAACTACCATCCCGACACCCAGATTCCCGCTGGCGCAAGCTACACGCTGCCAAACACCAACACCCAGTTGCCCAACGCCGTCTGGCAGGCCAACGGCAAAGACGGCAGAATATCCTTGGAGGATGCGCTCGCATACTCCTCGAACACCGCATTCGCGCAGCTCGGGGTCTCCTTGGGTGCAGAGACCGTCAAGACGCAGGCGGAAAAGTTCGGATTCGGCCAGCCCATTCACGTGGACGGCAGCAATTCGACGGGCAACATCATGCAGGCCATATCGTCGAAGTTCCCGGAGAATCCCAGCCCTGACAAACTCGCTCTGGCGTCAATCGGGCAGGGTGACGTTCAGACCACACCCCTGCAAGACGCCCTGATCGCCTCGGCCGTGGCCAACGGGGGCGTGCTCATGAGACCCACCCTGGTCGACCGTGTGCGCTCCAGCGATCTTTCGGTGATCTCCAAAACCACGCCCACGGTCATGAACCGGACGATGAGCGGCAACACGGCGTCGACAATGAACCAGATGATGAGAGCCGTGATCGTCAAAGACAATCCGGACCTCGCCATCCCCGGCGTGGAAGTGGCCGCAAAAACCGGCACCGCGCAAATCGGGGTGTCCAATGCAAGCATAGACGGTTGGGTGATCGGTTTCGCTCCGGCGGACGATCCGAAAATCGCGGTCGCGGTGGTAGTCCACAATACTAATTTGCTTGGCAGCATGGCGGCCGGGCCGATCATGAAGGCCATGTTTGAGGAGGCGCTGGGCAAATGAGACTCGTAGAAGGACAGCTGGTTCACAGCCGTTACCGCCTCGATGAAAGACTGGCGCAAGGCGGGATGGGCGAGGTCTGGAAGGGCTTCGACATCCAGCTGGGGCGCGTGGTGGCCATCAAGGCCTTACGCAGCGACCTGAACGACGAGAAGGAACTGGAAGCCAGGCGGCGTCGCTTGCGGATGGAGGCCCATAATTCCGCCGATCTCGCACACCCGAACATCGCGGCGCTTTTCGAGTACTATGAGCATGACGACATCGGCTTCCTCATCATGGAATACGTGGACAGCGAGTCGCTGGCCGACCTCTACCGCGAGCGCAAGACCATGGACCCGCTCGAGTTGCTTCCGATTCTGGTGCAGGTGGCGCGCGGCCTGTATGTGGCCCATTCGCACGGCATCATTCACCGGGACGTCAAACCGGCCAACATCATGGTCTCCCAAGACGGCGAAGTGAAAATAACGGACTTTGGTGTGTCATATTCCACCAATCAGGCGCAGATCACCCAGGACGGCATGGTCGTGGGCACGGCGCAGTACATCTCCCCCGAGCAGGCGCAGGGCAATACCGCCACGCCTCAATCCGACATCTATTCACTGGGCGTCGTCGCCTACGAAGGACTGGCCGGGCAGCGCCCCTTCACCGGCGCCACGCCGGTGGATATCGCAGCGGCTCACGTCAACGACGCACCGCCGCCACTGCCCACGTACGTCGACGTGCAACTGGCACAGTTCGTCATGTCCATGCTTTCCAAGGATCCACGCGACCGTCCGAAGGATGCGCTGGTGGTCTCCCGCACCCTTTCGCGCATTGAGCGACGGCTGTTCGACCAGGAGTCCGCCCGCAATGGGCAAACGGTCATTTCACGCGACGGGCGCATCGCACGCCGTGTGGTCAGCGCGCCGTATACCGGCGAGGGGACCGTGGCGGGCGGACACCCCTCTTCCCCGCTTCCTGATGGAGGCGTGCCGTCACAAGTGGGGTACGGTAGCCAGGACTCTGCTCAGCCCCGGACCCATTCCGATGGTCGTGCCATCGGTGCCGCACCCGTGACGGGCCGGACGCCAGAGGAGCCGCACGATTCGGCCGCACCCAACACGACGGATACAGCCGACATAGATGCCATCGATTCCGATCAATCACCTCAATCCAGCGGGTTCAGCCCCACTGCACAAAAAGCCATGCGGACCATGACCGAGACGTTGCGCGCGATCAATGATATCCCGATTCCTCGGGTCGGACCAGGGGTTTCGGCGTCGTACACGCCCGAGCAGCCTGCATCCGGCGTACTGCACACGGAGCCCGCGCAAGAGGCGTCAGGAAAATTTAAGAAGGAGCAGCAATGAGCACGAATATGCCCTTATCACTGGCAAACGGCCGGTACCAGCTCAACCAACTCATCGGCCGCGGCGGGATGGCGCAGGTATACGTCGCGCAGGACACTCGGCTGGGACGTATCGTGGCCGTCAAGGTCATGCGTTCCGACCTGGCCAACGACGAGATCTTCCTCAAGCGCTTCCGTCGTGAGGCCCACGCGGTGGCGCAGATGAACAACGTGAACATCGTCAACATCTACGATTCCGGCGAGGAGACGTTCACCGACGAGGACGGAACGACCGAATGCGTGCCGTACATCGTGATGGAGTACGTCAAAGGCCAGACGCTACGCGACATCCTCAAGGCCAATGGCGCGTTGAGCCAGCGCGACAGCGAACAGGTGATGTTGGGCGTTTTGAACGCGCTGGACTATTCGCATCGTATGGGCATCATCCACCGTGACATCAAGCCTGGCAACATCATGATCAGCGATCAGGGCATCGTCAAGGTCATGGACTTCGGCATCGCGCGGGCCCTTGACGACTCAGCCGCCACGATGACGCAGTCGCAGGGCGTGGTGGGCACGGCCCAATACCTTTCCCCCGAACAGGCGCGGGGCGAGAATGTGGACATGCGCAGCGACCTGTACTCGGCAGGTTGCGTCCTGTATGAGATGCTCACCGGGCGCGCGCCGTTCAACGGGGATTCGGCCGTCGCGATTGCCTACCAGCATGTTTCGGAGGTCGCCACTCCTCCAAGCACCGTCGTGCCGGGGCTGCCGAAGATGTGGAACCAGATCTGCGCGAAGGCTATGGCCAAGGACCGCCAGAATCGGTATTCCACGGCAGCGGAGTTCCGTAACGACATTCTCACCTTCATGAACGGGGGCGTGCCCGTGGCGGCGGCATTCAATCCGCTCACGGATTTGTCGAACATGAAACAGCGCAGACAGGCCGAGGAGACGGCCGCCACCGAGGCTCTCAACCCCGTCGAGACCACGGCCACCCAGGCCTTCGATCCACTGACGGGCACGTTCAGCGGGCCAATCTCACCGGCGGCCGTGGCGACAGCGCCTAACCGCACAGAGCAGCGTGAGGCCGATGGGAAGAAACGCAAGAAGAAACGCAACATCATCATCGCCTCTGTGGTCGGCGCCATTGTGGTGCTGCTGGCCGCACTGAGCCTCGGGTATGCGCTGACGCACAGGCCCAAGGCGGAGATGGTGACGGTACCTACCTTCACTTCTACGACCACCGAGGATCTGGCGCGGGAGAAACTGACCAGCACCGGGCTCAAAATGAAGGTGGAGGAGGACACCGACTCCACCGAGCCGAAAGGCACCTTCACGGCGCAGTCGCCCAAGGGCGGCAGGAAGGCGCCGAAGGGATCGACCGTGAAGGTCTGGTTCTCCGCCGGCCCGCAGTCCTCGCATGTGCCTGACGTCAAAGGCAGGTCGCAGGAGGAGGCGCGTTCGATCCTCACGAAGGCCGGGTTCAAGGTCTCCGCCTCGACGAAGACCGAAGACAGCGGGGACGTGGCGAAGAACCAGGTGACACGAACCGACCCTCCCGCAGGTTCGACGACCGAGAAGGGCTCCCTTCTCACGCTCTATGTCTCTTCCGGCATGACGAAGGTACCGGATTTCACCGGGCAGCCGAAGGACCAGGCCGTCAGAGCCCTTTCCGACGCACACTTCAATGTGGTGGTCGAATCAGAAACCTCCGACTCCGTGGAGAAGGATCAGGTGACACGCACGGATCCCGCCGCCGGATCCTTGGTGCCGCAAAAATCCACCATTACCATATATGTCTCGCAGGGCAAGCAACAGCTGATCGTGCCATATGTGTCCACTGGGACCAGGTATGGTGTGGCGAAGGCCGAGCTGGAAGCGGCCGGGTTCCATGTTTCGGTGGCCTCCGGCAACCCGAGTGACGATAACGCCATCGTCACCGGCATATCGCCCTCGGCGGGCTCACAGGCGCCCAAAGGCAGCACGATCATAGTCAGTACGCAGGCGGCGCCAACCGTCAACAGTGGTGGCAACGGAAGCGGAAACAGCGGCAACGGAAGCAACAACAGTAACAGTAACAACAACGCAAGCAACAACGGCACCGGCAATTCGCCGGGCGACCGGGAATGACTTGCCCGGGTTGGAACCGATTGTAAGACCTTGTCGGAAGTACTCAATTCCGGCAAGGTCTTATGCTTTGTGACGGCATGTTCCCCGTTTGTTTGTGGCTGTGCCAGGGACGCATCATCGTGAGGTCCGTCCGTATGATATCGGTTCACTTCACTCGTGACGCATCGAAACAAAAGCCCACCTCGCCTCGTCGTGAACCAAACCGCACAGACCTTGGTGATTCATTAATGCACTCAGGCGAATCGACTATCCTGGATTCGGAGTCGGTCGGAACAGCCTTCTGGCATGATGCCGGAAGGCAGGTGCACCCCGGCCGGACGGCGGCATACTGGGCGGCCTGACGAGTCCGCACCCATGTTGCCCACTCGAAATTACCTACAGGCTACCTGTCAACATGGAGCACGACCAAGACCTGCGACATGAAAATCCGGAGCCCGACGGCGATGTCCGTCAAGCTCCGGACACACGCATACACCCGCGAAAACCCGGCTACCTCACCTTTTGACGAGGTTGGAGCGACCGTTAGACGAACGGTTTCTGCGCCCCAACAACAATAGCGACGCCGACACCAGCAGCAGTATCGACATAAACAGCATCGTCGCAATGGACGCGCCGGTCTTAGCAAGACCGCCGTTGTCACCGGCCATCCTGGGCAACGGGGAGGCAGACGATGCCGCAGAAGGAACAGAAGGCGACGGTTTCGCCGGAATCGACGGTGCCGAAGGCGCGACGACCTTCGCCCACTGCGCGTACAGGGTCGTCACCCCCGGCATCAACGATGCCTCCACGCCCGGCCGGTACGACACGCCCTTGCCGTCCGCCTTCGTGTTCCAACCCGTGAACCGGTAGCCGTCAAGCACATAGGAGTTGCCCGACACCTTGCGCGCGCGGTTCACCAGATCCGAACCCTTATACGGCGGATCCACCCGGAACACGTCATCGGCCACACTGCCTGTCGCCGACAGGCCGGCCGGCTCGTTCGCCACATACCGCACACGATACTCAACCGGCAACGGCTCCACCGGCGACGACGGCTTCGCCCACTGCGCGTACAAGGTCGTCACACCGGGCATCAACGACAACCGCGCGCCAGGAATATACGAGGCACCCGTGCCATCCGCCCGGGAGTTCCAGCCCGCGAAACGATAGCCAACCACCTGATACCGGTTCTCCACCGTCGCACGCTCACGACGCAGGAGATCCACGCCCTTGAACGGCGGATCCACCTGGAACACGTCATCGGCCACACTGCCTGTCGCCGACAGGCCGGCCGGCTCGTTCGCCACATACCGCACACGATACTGGACCGGCAACGGACTGATTGGCGTCGTCGACCGCGCCCACCGTGCGTACAGGATCGTGACCCCCGGCATCAACAGCACCTCCTCGCCCGGCTGGTACGACGCCCCGCCGCCATCGGCACGCAGGTCCCAACCCACGAAACGATAACCTTCGACCTGATACAGGCTGGCCGTCACCTTATGTGAATAATGCAGAAGGTTCACGCCCTTGAATGGCGGACTCACCTCGAACTGGTCGTCGGGCACCGAACCCGTGGCGACCAAACCGGTCGGCGCGTTCGCCACATAGCGCACCTTGTAGCGTATCGGTAACGGTTCGACAGGGGTGTGTGGCACGCTTGAAGACCGCCACTGCGCATACAGTGGCATCTTCGTACCACGGGTCAGGCCGGTGATCGTGCTGCCCTGAACATATCCGGCTCCAAGCCCGTTGGCCAGGGTGTTCCAGCCAGAGCACCTGTAGTTTTTGGCATTGAACATCGGGGCGGGCACCACAACCTTCAGCGCGGACGCGTCGAAACCGACCTCGCGAACCTTGACCGGATCACCGGATACCTCGACGCCCGTCGGGGCGTTCTTCTCGAACGACACCTCCACGAACTGCTGCCAGCCGAACGTTCCACCTTTGAACCTGCGCAGGTTGGTCAGATCCGCCAGCTGCTCATTGTCGGTGCCGAGCTCATCATCCGTCTCGGTTTCCCATTTGCCGTCGCTTCTGATCCAGTGACCAGTGAACCCGGCGGATTCGACGGCACCGCCCTTCGACGGCTCGTCGGCGAAATACGACGGATCAAGCCTGGTATCCTTTCCAAGGTGCAGCACCGACAATGTCGCCGGGAACGCAGCCTGACCGCTTGAAAGGGAACGCGTGTTCCACCCGGACAGATCGACCTCCAACAAACGGCTGCCGGAACGGGCGAACATCTGGTCCATACTGGTCAGACCGGAGGTGGTCCAACCTTTCAGGATTATCTTGTCCAACGGGCACCCGACGAACATGTACGAAGCGTCGTTTACTTTCCGCACCCCCAACCGGACAAGTCGAGCGTCCTTGCCGAATCCTCGGGACCCACATGATCGCCTTTGAAGCTCGTGTCACTTGAGAACATTCCGGAAACGGATTCGACGTTCGGCACCTTCCAGCCTTCCAAGCCCCTGACCGACTGAAGCGACGAATCCCAGGCAAACAAGGAACCCATATCTTTGACGACGGGAAGCTTCCAGCCATCCATGGTCACATGGGTCAGGGAGCCGGCCATGAAAAGCATCCCGTTCATATTTTCCAGCGAAGGGGTGTGCCCGGCCCAACCGCTGAGATCGACCGAGCCAAGCCCGGCGTCCCCGCTGAACATGTTGGATGTGGAAGTCACGGCATCGGGATGCCAGTCCTTCAATGGCCCGGCGTCTTTGAAGGGAGAATGGAAGAACATGCCGTACATGTCCTCGACCCGTGACACATCCCAGTCGGAGACGTCGCCGATCGACTGCACGCCGGACCAGGAGAACATGGAGTCCATGCTGGTGACATTTCCGACTTTCCATGCGGAAAGATCGAGCACATCTGTGGGAACCCCGTTGAACATCTCCCCCATATTGGTGACTTTGGCGGTGTCCCAGCCGGAAATGCCTTTGATTCCCGCAAGGGCCCTGTCACCTGAGAACATCCCGCTCATGTCTTTCACGTCGGAGGTGCTCCAACCGGTGACGTCCACGCTTTTGAGTTTGTTGTCACCCGCGAACAGGTCTTTCATGGTAGTCACGCCTGTGGTGTCGATGTTGTCAAGACCTTCGATACGATCCAAAGCGAACAAGTTATTGAACAAATACGCCATTCCATGGTGATCCTGGTCACCGCTGTCATCAGGCGCCTTGACCGCCCCTTCAAAGACGATGGCCGTGATCGAGTTCACGATGTCCCCGACAGGACCGTTGCTGGTCCACGGAGCGCCTTCGGTGTTGCCCATCTGTCCGCCTGCCTCGACATTGACCACGCAGCCGCCCGAGGGGTCGTTCTCGATATCGTAGGCAACCGTTCCCCAACGTCCACGGTATCCGGCCCGGTTACAATCGCCGGACTGCGCCGAGGGGGTCTTGCTCTCCGACCTGGTAACCGGCTTCTCGTCCTGGGCTTGCGGCGCCTGCTTCGGTTGCCCCGAAGCCAAAGAGGACTCATCCGAAGGGGCGCTTACGGCACCATTGGCGGTCGCTCCCTTGACGGCGCCATCGGCAGGTTTAGGTTTCGTGACATCTTGCGACACCGCTCCTTGGGTTGAACCCGTAGATGCCCGATTCGAGGCCGGCGTGGCAGGAGCCTGAAGTTCATTCCCCCCCCCCGGCACACCATTGACTTGATCATCGGCCGACGCGATCACCGGGCACACGGCCACAGCCGCAGCAACCAGCAAACCCACCGCCACATTACGCATGGATCTCATCATTCCCCCAATCTTCATCCTCCCGCTTTTGAAAACGGGAAGATGCTTCTTGGGATTAATCATAGAATCAGCGCATGACATTTTCATACAAATGCCGTGACCAGGTTGGCACGGCGAGACGCGGCACCACGGTGAGGCCCATCATGGTCATGCAGGCAAACAAATCGACAGCCCTATGCCCCCCGTACCGGAGAACCAACGCGAAGCCACCGGACACACCTGCATGACATCGCGGCGAAAGGCATTCAGGGCCGCACTGCCGAGCCCACGGTCAAAACCACCACCGCCGAGGCCACTGGTCCGTCATGGCTCAACGAGATATGCCAACACGGTAGAGGCTCCGACACCTCATCGCGATCAGGGGCATCCGAGACATCACACGGCCCGGTGCCGCAGACGTCCGCCACCTCATGCCGGCCGGACGGACGCAACGACCCCCGAACCGCCGAAGCGCATTCTTCGCCGAGCACCACACGCGGTCTGGAACGTGAATCGTCAAGAATCTCGACCTGCGCCCACGGGAAATCATCGACGGTATACGGGTACGGCCGATCGTCCAACGCCTCGCACCACGCCTTAAGGACGGCCTCCTTGCCGGCCCATTTCGCCGCCAGATGAACGGCCTCGCCATCATGCTTGACACGGGCCCGCGCCGCGGCCTGCCGCCTTTCACGTTCGGAGAACAGCCCCAGCACACGCGAACCGGGCTCGGTCAACTGCCGTTCAAACGCCGCCACATCCACCACGTCATGCCCCAGGCCGACCAGCCGCGATTCCAAAACCGGCATCACACCCTCCCTTCATGGCCGACATTCCGGCACATCTACAACAAGGGTACCCTGCAACCGATGCGCCGACACCGGCGACGCCCCGCTTACCCATCCCCGCACAGGAAACACGTTCGCGCCCGACCTGCAAAAACAGGCGAACCAGGCACAGATCCCCCAACCGTCACCACGACGCACCCATGTTCGCAAGACGAACCCGAATGGAAAACAACGAACATTTCGCAGGGAAAGAAAGGGAGGATGAGCCTCGCATGAACGACTCACCCTCCCAAGCACTCACCTCTTCGGCCTTCTAGTCGAAGTAGCCGTCGGCACCCAACCGCGCCTGCGGGTCAAGGAGCATGGCCTTCTCGACTTCATGAGAGTCATACTGCTTGCCGTCCTTGCGGAAGCGACGGTTGTCGACCTCCTCATAGAGCGGAGCCAGGCCCATCATGCCCATCAGGCGGCGACGCTCACCCAACGCGAGACGGTCGTTGGCACGGGTACGCCAATCCTCGAGCGCCTGGCTGCCATATTCGGCCGCGACGGAGGCTTCGAAGGCACCGGGGGCGACCAAGGCGACAAACCCAGCCACATGCCCGAAACCGAGTGAAGTGGCCAGCCCGGCCTTGACACGACCAAGCTTGAGCGGCTCACGCAACCAGACCATATGGTCGTCGGGACGCATCTTCGGATCGACGCAGTCGAGGGCGACGTTCGCCGGAACGACACCGGAACGGAACAGCTGGGTCAGTCCGTCGATCTGGAAGATCGCGGCACCGCCCATCGCGTGGCCGGTCAGGCTCTTCTGCGAGATGACGAACAGCGGGTTGCCCTCGGAGCGGCCGATGGCATGAGCCACGGTGTTGTGCAGTTCGGACTCGTTGGAATCGTTGGCGTTGGTGGAGGTGTCATGTTTGGAGACCACCGCGATGTCGTCGGGGACGACGCCAAGCTTGGCCAGCTCGCGCACCAGCTGGGAGTCCTTGCCGCCACGGGCTGCGGCCAAGGCGCCCAGACCCGGAGCCGGGATGGAGGTGTGCGCGCCGTCGGCGAAGCTGTGGACGTAACCGACCACGGCCGCCACCGGCAGACCCATCTTCAAGGCGATGTCGCCGCGCGTGACCAGGATCGTGCCGCCGCCCTCGGACTCCACGAAGCCGTCGCGACGACGGTCGTTGGAACGCGAGAAGAAGCGGTCGTCGATGCCCTTGGCGTACATCACGTTCGCGTCGGCGGTCGCGCTCATGTTGCCGAAGCCGATCACCGAGTCCACGCCGATGTCGTCGATCGCGCCGGACACCACGAAGTCGGCCTTGCCCAGCCTGATCTTATCCACGGCCTCCTCAAGGGAGACCGCTGCGGTGGCGCACGCCGAGACGGGCTGCACCATGTCGCCGTAGCCGCCGATGTAGGACTGCATCACATGCGCGGCGACCACGTTCGGTAACGCCTCCTGCAGGATGTCGGTCGGGATCTCGTGGCCGAGGAAACGGTCGAGGTAGAGCTTGCGCATGGAGGACATGCCGCCGAAGCCCGTGCCCTGCGTGGAGGCGACCATTGAGGGATGAACCGTCTGCAGCACTTCCGTGGGCGTGAAGCCTGCGGAAAGGTAGGCGTCCACCGTGGTGACGATGTTCCACAGGGCGATTTCATCCACGGCGCCGACCATCGAGGCGGGAATGCCCCACTTGACCGGGTCGAAGCCCTTGGGGAACTGGCCGCCGACGGTGCGGGTCATGGCCACGCGTTTGGGCACGCGCACCATCGAACCGGCGTGGCGGGTCACCGTCCATTCGCCGGACTCGTCGTCCTTGCTGATTGAGGTGTGCTCCGCGTCCATGATGACGTACTGCTCGGCCGCCTCGCAGGTGGGAACGGTGAACTTGACGTCATGGTCGAGGTAGATCTCCACCTCTTCGCTCGACGTGCCGCCCTGATAGTCGCCGCTGCCCATACCGTCCTCGAACGGGCGCAGACCGGAGCGGGCCACGACCTCGTCATGGTAGCGCTCGGCGATGTCCTCTTCGGGCACGAGGTTGCCATCCGTGTCATACCAACCGGACTGCGGGCTGTCCTGCCAAGTCAGCAGCCCCATGTTCCAAGCCAGCTCAAGCACCGCTCCGGCGGAAAGATCGACATGGCCGTCGTGGTGAATGCCCAGTTCGGCCTCGGCACGGGTGCGACCGGAGCCCCAAGGACCAAGTTCACCGATGGAGACGATGACGACCTGATCCTCCGGCTTGGCGGTGACCCCTTGCCACTCATTGAGGTCGACCGGCGCCTGTGTGGGCGGGTCGAGGCTCGGCAGCGCCTTGATGAGCGAAGGTTTGGATGTCGCCTTCGGCTCATGGTCGGTCGCTTGGACGGAGACGTCGGAGGTGGCTGCGTCGCGTTCTGCCTCGGCTCGAAGCGCGCTGATGTCGATCGGCTCGGAACCCAAGCCTCCCGTAAGATCGGCGGTGATCGGGGCCTTGGCGGCCTCGACGCGCGACTGGCGGGTGGCAAGGTCGAGAAGCCTGGCGGCGATCTGCTGCGTCGAATAGGTCTTGATGCCATGACGCTCCACGACCTCGACCAGCGGGTCGTTGCCACCCATCAGACCGGTGCCTCGCACCCAACCGATCAGCGGATGGGCGAAGGTGACACGACCGGACCAATCCTTTTCGGCGCGGGCGCGGGTGACGATGGCGTCAAACGCGGACTTGACCTCACCGTACGCACCGTCTCCACCGAAGACTCCACGGTTCGGAGAGCCGGGCAGAATGACATGGAGCTTGTGCTGCACATCCGTGTCGGAGCCTATGGCCGCGAAACCGGTGATGGCGCGTTCCACGCCCCACAGCATCAGGCGCGACTGCGATTCGAAGAGCTGACCGGAATCGGCCATGGTGCCGTGCACCGGAGGAGCGGCGAACGGGAAGAACAGACTTGGCTCGTATGCGGGCTTCAGGATAGTGGTCTTGGCGCCGTTCGTCTTCTTCGCAACGCTGCCGACCCAGTTGACCAGCGCGTCCACGTCGCGATAGCTCGACAGGTTCGCGGGCACAAGCCATAGCTTGGCATCGCCCACCGCGTTGCGTCGATAGGTCTGCTCCGCCCAGGCGCGAACTTTCTGCGTGAAGCTATACGACGTGGCTACAACGGTGGCGCCGCCAGCCAGAAGACCTGCGACGACCTGGCCTGCGATGGAGTTGGGGGCGGCACCGGTGACGACGGCCACGTCCCCGGCGAAGCGGGAGGCCACGGCATCGCTGGAGACCGGCGTCTGCGCCTCGACCGCTATACGGTTGAAGGTCGCCACCAGCATGGCGTCGCCGTCGGCCTGGGCCTTTGACTCGAACCACTTGGCCTCACGGGCCACATCCTCACCTGCCCCAAGGAAGCTGAGTGCCTTCACTGACTCGTCCTTGTTGTAATAAAGCCGCGCGAGATCTTCACGGGCGGTCGCCCAACGGTCATCGAGCAGCAATGCCTTTCGTTCGTCAAAACGTGGCGCCACCTGCTCGACCCAGTCGCTGCCCAGCTCGGCTTCCACGGCCTGAACCACGGCCGCCGCATCGTCTTCACCGTCAACGCTTTGGGCAGGCGGGTTGAGGCCGAGCTCATCGAGCACGAAGCGCGCAGTGGAAGCCAGGACGCCGTCTGCACCGGTGACTTTGGCCGCAAAGGCGTCAAGCGCCGCGGAATCGACCACGGCACCACCTGCTGAGCCCCCGGCACTCGGCAGTGAGACCGACACGCCGTGGTCCGCGGCCACCTTCTGCACAGCGGCGTCAATCATGGCGTTGGCGGCCGAAACGTTGGAAGCGGGTTCGATGCCAAGGCTCGCCAGGTCACCGCCGCGTGAGGAGGCGCCCTCACGGGTCTCCAGCACCAGTGCGGAAAGCACGTACGAGGCCCAGCCCTCTCCGAGCTGCCATGTGTCGGTGACGCGCTTCTGAATCTGCGCCATCTTGACACCCGAAGCACCGAACAGACTGCGGATGCGATCGCGGATGATGTCGGAAAGCACCGGGCCGAACGGCTTGTAGTTTGGAGCCACCTTGTTGACCAAGGCGCTCAAGATCCGGAATCACCGCTTCTGCGGCGCCGTCCACGGAGGCCACACCAAGCTCGGCGCTGATGTCCATCAACAGCTGGTTACGACGCGAGGAGACGCCGTTGGTCAACGTATCCGTCGTGTCGGTGGCACCGATCTGGTCGGGGCGCACCTTCGCCGCGTAGGCCAGCAACGTGGCGATGCCATCGGAGGCCCTGAACGGCAGATCGGCCGGGCGCTCGCCGGAGGCGGCGGGCGCGGCAGGAGCCGGGGTCGGGGCTGGGGCTGAAACGGCGGCGGGAGCAGCCGTGGTCGACGAGGGAACCGATTGTGCCGCGGCCGGAGCCTGCGCCATCTGCTGGCTCGCAGCCGAGGCGCCGACCTCAGCGGGCTCTTCACCTGCTTCCGGCGCGAGGGAATCCGTGTCGGTCATATAGACACGGCTTTCGTCACGGCCGAGGTTGTACAGCGCGATATGGCTGTTGGAGAAGTCCGGCAGCTTCAAGGTCTTCGCGGCCATATTAGCCAACGTCGGCTGGTTGCCCAAGCCCACTTCGACCAACTGCTCCACGCCAAGTCCGCCCTGCGAACGGTCGGAGAACATCAGATTCTGCGTCTCGATCCAACGCACCGGCGAAGCGAACTGCCAGGCCAGCAGCTCGGTGAACAGCAGACGGCCGAGCTTCTGATCATCGGAGGCATAGGCGTTCCACGTCTCCGGATTGTCAAGCGCCTCCTGAATGCGGGTGGAAGGCACCACATCCACGATCTTCCGGGCGAATTCGCGCGTCATCTCGAAAGGAGCGGCCACGAGGTTCGGGATGTAACGTCCGACCAGGCGGGAGTAGTCGATATGCGCAGGCAGCAGACTGTCGAGCTTGTCACGGAAGTCCGGCACGCCCTTGCGCAGCAGCATGGAGTGGAACGGCACATCGATGCCGGGTAACAACATGAACGCGTGGCGGCCGCCGTACTCCTTGACACGGCGCTCGGCGTCGGCCTGAAGATACTTCAGGCCCGCGATCGTACCGGCCACGACGTACTGCGTACCGGCGGTGTTGTAGTTGACGATCTGCAGGAACTCGCCGCTGGCTTCCGAAACGGACCTGACGTAGTCGTCAACCCCGTCGTCGCCCACACCGAACTGGTTGGGACGCAAGGCGCCCATACGGTAGTTCGAACGACCCTGCTCGTCGCGCTCGATCAGGCTGTTCATAGCGCTGCCACGGTGGAACACGAGTTCCAAGACCGTCTCGAACGGAATGATGCCGGCGAAGGCCGAAAGGGCGTTGTATTCACCGAGCGAATGGCCGGCGAAGTAGGCGGGCCATGTGTCGCTGCCGGCCTCGCGCAGGCGTGAGGTCTGCGCATAGGCGACGGTGGCGAGCGCCACCTGCGTGAACTGCGTGAGATTGAGCAGACCGTCCGGGTGATGGTAGGTCACGCCGTTGGCCGTCAGGGTCTTCGGGTTGTCGCGCACGATGGCGAGGATCGAGAAGCCGAGCTTTTCGCGGGTCACCTTGTCGGCGCGCTCCCAGGTCTCACGGGCCGCGGCGGATTTGGCGCGCTCGTCGAGCACCATGCCCTGCTGCTGGATGCCTTGGCCGGGGAACACATAGGCCGTGCGCGGGGCGCGGACGATCGCCGTGCCGCGGGAGACGATGTTGCCGTCGATGCGGCAGATGACCTCAAGGGCCATGCCGCCGTGACGCAGCTTGCCCACGCGTTCCACGGAGATTTCCACCTCGTCGCCGAGCTGCACCATGCCGTACATGTTGTACGTCCAGCCGGCGATCTCATAATGCATACCTTTGTCGTCGGTGGCCTGCACCACATGTTGCGAGGCTGCGGAAAGCCACATGCCGTGCACGAGCGGGGCGGACAGTCCGGAGACGGCTGCGCCGCGGTGCGAGGTGTGGATGGGGTTGAAGTCGCCGGAGGTGCGTGCGAAGGCGGTCATCTCCTTGGGGGCCGTGAGCTTCACCCGACGCAACATGCGGCGCGGGGTGGAGACCAGGAGGTCGAGGTCACCTTCGTCGCCGAAGGGTGTGCCGGTTCCAGTGGCGGCCTTGCGATTCTTCAGATAGTCGCCGTAATCGGGGGCGTTCTCCGGCAGTTCATCGGAGTAGGAGCGTCCTCGGATGGCGAACCGCTCGACCTCGCGGGCCAGCAGAGTGCCGTCCTGCGCGGTGTGGGTGACATGGATGGTCACGACGCGGCCGGAGGCGGATTCGGCGTAATCGTCGGCCCAGCTGGCCAGCGCGATGCGCTCGCCGGTGTGGGCCAGCAGCTCGTCCTCCGTCACCTCAAGCTCGACCAGATGGTCGAGATGCACCGCGTTGAGCAGGCCTTCGATGATCGGGAAGCCGTTGACGTACACGCTGCCGAGAGCCGCGTAGATGGCCGGCCATGCCGGGCCGACCAACGCGTCGGGCGCGATTATGGAGGGCTTGAGGCCTTGGGGCATGTTGCCGGCCGTGGCGGCCTCGTGGTCGTAGCCGAGGTTGTCGGAGAGGGTGTAATCGGAGTGGGCGACACCGAACGGGAACGCCTTGACGTCCGCCGTCTGCTCGATTTCGGGCATGGCGGTGAGCACGTCGCCGGTGATGGCGGTGTTGCCGATGCCGGCCGTGTCCGCCAGCATCGCGTAGACGTGCTGCGGCAGGCGGCTGCGGTCCACCACCGGGAAGAAGCCGGTGGCCGAAGGCTTGACGTTGAGCGGAATGACGATGTCGCGCACGGCGTGCTTGCTCAGCCCGCCGTCCAGGTCATCGTCCCAGAAGGTGTCGAGGTGGATGTCAAGGTCGAACATCTGCTCGTCCGCCGAAACACCCACCGGACGAATCTCGTAATATTTGTCGTCCATCGCGGTGCCGAAAGCGGGGTTGGCCATCAGGTGACCGACCCACGAGATGTTGGGGGCCTTGCGAATGAACTCCTCGGCACTGCCCGCCGCTTCAAGCTGGGCGAACGCCTGAACGGGAGCGATGCCCGCCGCGGCGTCGACCTGCTTCGTACGCTCAAGTGCGGCCGCCTCGAAGCGACCGAGAATCGAGCTGATCGGCTCGTCGATGGTGGTGATGCCGGCAACCGAAATCGGACCGGGAATGGTACGCACGGAATCCGCGGAATAGCGCTCGTCCTCGGACTGCCAGAGCTGATCCTGACCCCACCAGCGCAACAGGTCGTTGTCGATGACGGGCACGAAGGGCATCGGCTTGTGGTACTCGTGAATGAGGGTCGGGAACCATGCCACATCGGCCGGGCTCACCTTCAGCTCGCCGGCACGCGGGTACGCGGCCTTCAAACGCTCGATGGCGCCGCGCGGATCGTTCTCCACGTCGTCGCGCGAAGCGAACAGGGACTCGAACTGGCCGCTTTCCTGGTCGCAGGTACGTGCCTCGATGCGCTGCAACAGGTGCAGGAAACGGTCGGCCTGGGTCGGCTCGATCCACGGGTAGGCCAGTTCGACGAAACGCTCCGCCCACTGGATGTAGGTCATCTTGTCGAGGTCTCCGAAGTAAGGACGGGAAGTCTTGTTGAGCGCTTCGATGATTTCGTCCCGACGGCTTTCCAATTCCTCCGGGTGCTTCATTACGCGGACCAGAAGACGGCCGCAACGGGCCGAGGAGTTCTCAAGCTCATAGATATCGGCGTGCAGGTGACTCAGACCGCTGGAGACGCCGCCTTCGACCGGGGTGCCGGCGGGCACCCAGTTCTCGCCCAACGGCGCGAAGGGGTCGGAGTCATCGGGCTTGGGCGAAATGCCGGGGGTCTCAACCAACATGCGCTTGACATCCGGATTGGTGTGCGCCTCCTTGGCCGTCATCGCGGCGGTGCCGATCAGCACGCCGTCGACGGGCATGTCGGGCTTGCCGTAGGCGCGGGACCACTGGCCGGAGATGTAATCGGCGGCGCGGTCCGGGGTGCCGATGCCGCCGCCCGCCACCAGCACGAGGTTGTCGCAGGCGCGCACCTCGGCGTAGGTGGTCATCAGCAAGACATCAAGGGACTCCCAAGAGTGGTGGCCGCCGGCGGCTCCGCCCTCGACCTCCATAATCACGTTGACCGGGGCGACGGCCTTGGCGATGCGTACGACCTGACGAATCTGGTCGACGGTGCCCGGCTTGAACGCCACGTAAGGGAAACCCTGCTCGTTGAGGGTCGCCACCAACTGCTTGGCCTCGTCCAATTCGGGGATGCCCGCCGAAATCACGACGCCGTCGATCGGGGTTCCCGAGGCGCGCTTCTTCGGCACGATGCCCGCCGGGCCGAACTGCAGGTTCCACAGGTAGCGGTCCATGAACATGGCGTTGAACTCGATGGTGCGGCCCTCTTCGAGCTGCTGTTCAAGCTCGGCCACATGCCCGTCGAAGATGCCGGCGGTGCCCTGGCCGCCACCCGCCAGCTCGGTCCAGTAGCCGGCGTTCGCGGCCGCGGCCACGATTTCGGTGTCCACCGTGGTGGGGGTCATGCCCGCCAGCAGAACCGGCGGCTTGCCGGTCAAATCGCTGAACTTGGTGCGGATGCGCTCACCGGCAGGGGTGTCGATGACGCGGGGCGCGAAACGACGCCAGTCCTGCGTGCGCTCCGGGTCCTGCTCCTGTGTCGACAGCGCGGCACGGGCCTCGCCCGAAGCGGCCTCGACCACCCCGACGCCGGTGCCCTGCACAAGGGCGCCGACCAGTTTGCCCGTGCCGGTGCCTGGCCCCATGTCCACGATCCACAGCTTGGTCGGGTCGTTCGAGGTCACCAAGCCGTTGACACGCTCGGACCAATCGACGTGATTGACCAGCACCTCCTGCGCAAGGGTGCGGGTGCGAACGGCATCGAGACCACAGGCCGAGGCCCATTCGACGGTCATGTCGACGGCACCCGCCATCAAAGGCGAATGGAAGGGCACTGTGACATCCAAATATTCAAGCACCGGCGCGAACGGCTGACCGCCACGCACCTTCTCCTCGCGCAGCTTCGCCTGGTGCGCCTGCTCCTTGCCCGCCTCGACGGCAAATCCGGCGAGATCCTCCGGATGACCGGAAAGCACGTAGTGGTCAGGGGCATTGGTCACCGCGATGGCGATGGGACCACGGGGCTTGGACACGCGACCGATGAGCACCTCGACCTGACGCTTGGTCGCGCCACGCACCGACAGCATCGGAGTCGCCTCGCCGCTGGCCGCGGAGATGGGGGTCAAACGGGACTGGCGGGTTCCGGCCACGCCGATCAAACGCGCGATGGCGAGAATCTCGTCGATGTCGGAGGTGGCCGCCTCGATCGAACCACGGGCCCCGATGGCCTCGACGATATGCTCGGCAATGATGCCTTGGGAATGCCCCAGCACCGCAACCGGGCGAGCCTTGGTTACGTCGTAGCCCAAGGATTCGGCGTCCATCAACGCGCCCAGCTGCGAAAGAGCGATGCCCGGAACGCTGAACGCGGCCTCGGCGGCCACTCCCAGGGATGCCTTGGCCGCCTTGAAACCGAAAAGATCGACCACGCCGCCGGTCGTGGCCAGAAGCGTGGGCATCACTGGGGCCAGCAGGCGTTCGGACGCCTCGGCGCGGTCCTTGAGCTTCTGGGCGAGGGTGGGATCGGTGGCATTCGTCGTTCAGCGCGGTGGTCCACGGTGTGGACTGCCCGCCGAAGACGAGCGCATGCGGTTCATGCTCGAGGCGGTTCAGGAAAAATGTGTTGTCGCTCATGGCTTTCCTTACTGTTGGTTCATTCACAATCAAAACTGGTTGGTTCTTGGGGTTTTATCGTTTACGTCCCGGTCTTCGCGGCTCGTCGTTTACATCGGCTGGTTGCCGTGATGCTTGCCTGTGCGACGCACCCGCCTCTTGCCCCGCAACAGCCGCAGGGATTCAGCGATTGCCTCACGGGTCTGCTCCGGGTCGATCATGGCGTCAATCTGACCGGTTTCGAGCGACAGGTTCGCGTTCAACGTCTCGTTCTCGTACTGCCTGATGTATTCCTGGCGCACGGCCTCAACGTCCTGACCACGTTCCTTGGCCTTGTGCAGGTCCTTGCGGTGGATGATGTTGACCGCGCCGGCCGCGCCCAGAACCGCGATCTGACTGGACGGCCAAGCGTAGTTGACGTCCGCGCCTATGGCTTTGGACCCCATGACGATGTATGCGCCGCCGAAGGCTTTGCGCAGCACGACCGAAATCATCGGCACCTGCGCGTTGGCATAGGCGTAGATCACCTTCGCCCCGCGACGAATGATGCCCGCGTGCTCCTGATCGCTGCCGGGCTTATAGCCGGGGGTGTCCACCAGCGTGATGACGGGCAGGTTGAACGCGTCGCAAAGCCGGACGAACCTGGCGATCTTCTCACTCGATTCGACATCGAGAATACCGCCCTGCACGTTCGGCTGATTGGCCACCACACCGACCGGCCGACCCTCGATGCACGCGAAACCGACCGTGGCGCAGGCCGCGTACAGCTGTTGGATCTGCACGAACTCGCCGTAATCGACGATGCGGCGGATCACCTCAACCATGTCATAAGGCTGACGATCGTTGGCCGGCACCACGTCTTTGAGACTGCGCGCCGTCTCACGGTCCGCGCGGGTGGCGGCGTAGGCGTAGACCGGCGGCTCGTCCTCGCAACTGCCGGGCAGGTAGGCCAGCACCGTGCGCGCATAGTCGATGGCGTCGGCCTCGTCCTCGCCGAGATAGTGCGCCACGCCGGAGGTGGCGTTGTGCACCTTGCCGCCGCCGAGATCCTCCATGCTGATCGTCTCGCCGGTCGCGGCCTTGACCACGTCGGGGCCGGTGACGAACATGTTGGAATTCTGCCGAGTCATGATGATGAAATCGGTAAGCGCCGGGCAATAGACCGCCCCACCGGCGCAAGGGCCGAGAATCAATGAAAGCTGGGGCACGAAACCCGAAGCCTCGCACGTCCTGCGGAAGATATGACCGTATTGCGTCAGAGCTTCGACGCCTTCCTGAATACGAGCGCCACCCGAGTCTATCAACGCCACGATCGGCACCTTGAGATCGAGTGCCATGTCCATCAGATGGCAGATCTTCTCACCCTCGGCACGGCCCAACGTGCCGCCCTTGACGGAGAAATCCTGCGCGTAGACGGCAACTTTGCGACCCCACACCTCACCGAAACCGGTGATGACGGCGCTGCCTGCCACACCCCGGTCGATGTCGCCGCCGGAAAAACGGCCGATCTCCTGGAAGGAGCCGGAATCGAACAGCAGGTCGAGGCGCTCGCGCGCGGTGAACTTGCCTTTGGCGTGCTGGCGGTCGTGCGCATGGGATTCGGCGGCGCGCGCAAGCTCGGCGGCGCGGACCACGGCGGCACGTATGGGCTGGCGGTCCATCGGCTCGTTGCCGGACATCGCCGTGGTGACGGCCGGGTCGGTCATGATGTCAGTCAAGAGCGGTCTCCTTCCGGTTCGGTCTGTGCCACGGTTTCGGAATCGGCATGACGTTCGGCGGACGCACTGCCGTTTGTGGTGTCGTCACTTACGCTGGCCTCAAAGGTCTGGCCATCCCTGTTATTCGAATCGTTTAGGGAACTCGGAGCACCTGCGTTTTGGACTGCGTCCGTGTCATTCGTCCCGTCCACGCCGCTCACAGCATCCATACCGTCCGTGTTACCGGCACCATCTGCGGCGTTCGATTTCGCGCGATCGGCGGCACCGTTCATATCAAGCCTTATCAGTTCGGTACCGGCATCCACGGAGTCGGAGGGCCCCACGAAAATCTCCGCCACCGTTCCACCGGCAGGCGCGTAGACATAATTCTCCATCTTCATGGACTCGAGCACCACCATCAGGTCGCCCTTGGCCACCTCCTGGCCTTGTGCCACATTGACGCGCGTGACGATGGCCTGCATGGGCGAGACGATGACACCGGACTTGCCTTGGTCGTCACGTGCCTTCTGCGGGCCGGCCCCCGCGGAAGAGCCACGCAATGGCTGGGTGGGCCGCCGTGATCCGCGGGCACGCGCCGAACCGGTCAGACTGTCCACGATGTCGCGCGGCACGGTGAGCTTCACCCGTTTGTCGTCCACTTCGATGACGAACGAATCCGTCTCCAGTCTGGTCTTGGGGACATCCGCACTCTGCCCGGCCACGGAAGCGGGCTGACCGCCCTCCGCATTGGCGGGTTTGTGGTTGAGATACTTGCGCTCAAGCCACTTGGTGTACACGCCGAACGACTCGCCCTCGGCCGTGAAGACGGGATCGTTGAAAATCTGCTCGAACAGGGACTTGGGTGTGGGCACACCCTGAAGGTTGAACTCCTTCAACGCACGGCGCGCACGGGCGATCGCCTGCGGGCGGTCGGCCGCGGTGACCACAAGCTTGCCCATCATCGAGTCGAACTTCGGGGAGACCACATCGCCCACCTCAACGCCGGAGTCGACGCGGACGCCGGGCCCGGAAGGCCACTCAAGACGCTCGACCGTTCCGGAGGAGGGAATCAGGTTCCTGTCCGGATCCTCGCATGTGATGCGCAATTCGAAGGAGTGACCGTGCGTCCGCGTGACCGGGGTCAGATCGCCTCCATCGGCGATGGTGATCTGCTCGCGAACCAGGTCAAGGCCGGAAACCTGTTCGGAAACGGTGTGCTCGACCTGCAAGCGCGGATTGACCTCGAGGAAGTAGACCTTGTGCTGCTCGGTGACCATGAACTCGCAGGTGCCCAGTCCCACGTAATCCACGGCAGTGAACAGGCTGCGGGAATAGCGCTCAAGCCGCTCGATCTCGTCGTCGGTCAGATAGGGGGCCGGAGCCTCCTCGATGAGCTTCTGGTTGCGGCGCTGCACCGAGCAGTCGCGGGTGGAGTAGACCGTGAAGTTGCCGTGGCTGTCGCGGCCTGACTGCGTCTCGACATGACGGGCCTTGTCAATGAAACGTTCGACGAAATACTCGTCGAGGTCGCCGCCCTCAAGCGCATCGTGGTTCATGTAGAAGCTGCGCAGCTCGTCGTCGTTATGAACAAGCGTGATGCCCTTGCCGCCACCGCCGTCGGTGCGCTTCATCATCACCGGGTAGCCGTTGGTCTGCGCGAAGGTGAGCAGCTCACGCATATCGCTGACCGGATCGGAAAGTCCCGGCACCGGAGGCACGTGGGCGCGCTTGGCCACGCGGCGGGCTGTGATCTTGTCGCCCAGATCGGTCAGGGCCGTAGGACTTGGGCCAATCCACGTAGCGCCCGCATCAATCACCTTCTGCGCGAAGCTGGGCACCTCGGAAAGGTAGCCGTAGCCGGGATGCACCGCGTCCGCCCCGGAGCGGCGCAACACATCAATGATGAGATCCTCGTCCATGTAGGAGCGATAGGAATCCCCGCCAAGCAGATAGGCTTCATCGGCCATCTGTACATATCGGGCGTTGCGGTCTTGTTCGGCATAGACCGCGACGGTGGGAATCCCCATCTCGCAAGCCGTGCGAATCACGCGTAAGGCAATCTCGCCGCGATTCGCCACCAGCAGTTTATTGACGTTTCTGACCATAGTACTCAAGTTAACTCGCCAAACCTGCGTTACGTGTCGCGTGTCGTCCACAAAAAACGATGGGTACTTTTGTATGCTCCCACAAACAGCGGCCTCCGACGACCGCCGACAAAGCAATGGGCACGATTCGCATCAGCAACACTTTGCCGCAGAACAGAACGATTCTCACCTCCGTCGCAACTACTCAACACCATACCAAATACGACGCTCGAATCATAGCGGCAATGCTTTTGGCAAATTGTGACGATGCGCACACATAGCCGCAGTCCGCACCGGAGGCGACCCCCGTCAGAGCGCATTCAAGCTCTCCTTCGCAGGGGCCGTGACGTTGGCGTGCGCTTTCGCCACCGATTTCGGACTGCGCCGCCGAGCGCGGCGTCGCTGAACCATCCATTACCTCGGAACCGGACAAATTCACGCCACTTCCGCGGATAAGGCCGCGGCTGAAATTACAGCGGGAACAGGTTCCCGAGCAGCTCGAACGACTGTCGCCAATCTGCCCGCAACAAGGATTCTTAGGCCAGAACTCCGACGTCGGCGGTTTTCACGACGTGGCGAGCGCCGGTCAGCTCATCCTCGACCGTTAGAGAAGCGTCAGAGTTGAGCTCGACAGCCTTTCCGGTCAAGGTCGAGCCATCAGTGAACTTCGCTTCGACCCTGCGGCCCAGCGTCCAGCAGTTCGCACGGGTTTCGTCGAGCAGACGAGGCAGTTCGGCCTTCGGGGCGGCGGCAAAGGCGACCAAGCGCTTGCGCAGCGAGGCGACCAAGCGCGAGGCGACCATGTCGCGCACGCGTGCCGCATCGGGCAGCGGGGCGTAGAGCAGCTGCAACGATGTGGAGATGGGGGTAGGCAGCATCTCGACTGGCAGGCCGAGGTTGATGCCTATGCCGAACATCACGCCGACAGCAGGCTCAATCGAAACCGGCTGCGATAGTTGACGATTTTGCAAAGCCATTGCGTTTGCGCCTTCGGGCAGCTCGACCAATTCGGCGAGGATGCCACCGAGCTTGTGACCGTCATAGAAGATGTCGTTGGGCCACTTGAGCGTAAGAAGGCCGCTTACATCCGAGTCGCCGTCACCGGCGAGCGGCTTGGCGGCGCACTCGCTCAGCGCGCCATTCAAGGCATCCAGCGCGGCGAGACCAGCGGTGATCGTGAACCAGCCATTGTATTGCGTGTTCGTCACGAGACGCTCGGGCAAGGCAGTGACAAAGGTGACAAGGAACGACGCCCCACCGGCCTTGTCGGCCCACTTGCGACCGAGACGACCATGACCCTTCGTCTGCGCGTCGGCACATATCGCGACCATTCGCGCCGATCCGGATTCATCCACGACCCGCAGCTCGCCGGTCGTCAACAGACGCCGTGCCAGAACGTTCGTGGAATCGATCCCCGCGAGCGCGATGACCTCGTCGGCCGCCTGACCGGTCCTAGGCAGAGCAGGTGTTACCGCCCCGACCTTTGCGGCAAAGGCGCGATACTGCGCGACCACCTCGGTCAGTGATTGGCGCAGACCGGCCGTTTGCACGTCCTTGTCCTTGATCATATCCATGTTGCAGACTTTAGCATTCGCCGAACGCTCCGCACAAAACGCACTGCACTCTGGACGGACACGCGCAGCAACTTGAGCAGACTCAGCAGACCTTCGCCAACCGAACCGGAAACCACGGCCTTGCTCAGTCAACCCGATGCAACTCCACACAACTTCATGGAACCTCATACAACCCCAGCCCCCCCCCCAGCCGACTCAAACGGGAACCCGTGCGATTCAGGGCCTTACGGACTCGGCAACGTCGTATCCCTCACGCCAAGCAGCTCAACATGACCATGCGCGGATTTGCTTGACGGAAGCAGTCCGCGACCGGTTGACTGGCAACGATAGAATCGAAACCATGACTCCCACGATCAACCACGACCCATCGCCAAGTACAGGCGAAGCGTCCGCACGCGGAGACGAGGCAGACGACGAGACCTCACCGCATATCGGCCGAACCGTGGCGGACAGCGACGGCGAGTCTCCTCGCGAACCCTCGGCAGCGACCATGATGAATCAGCCCCGAAACACCAACGGGGTCGAGGAGCGCCCCAGAGACGACGCCGGTGCAGAAACAACCAGTCGCAAGGCCGGAAACAGCGCACGCTACTGGATGAGCAGCATTGGGAGCACACTGCGTTGGGCGCTCGTGACGGCGGCGTGCCTATGGCTTGCACTGTGCACCTCACTGGGGCCGCTGTATCGGCAGTTCCTCAACACGACCACGAATCAGATCAACCCCGACGCCGCCACCATCGCGGCCTTCGGACCGATCAATGCCGCGCTGTTCATCGTGGCGTTCATATCTTATTTGGCCATCATCATTGCGCTTGCACGGCTTGGAAGCGGGCAACGGCTTATACCGCAACCCTTGCGGCGCTGGCGAGACAGGCGGCGCAGTCGGTTCGGGCAACGGCCGACAACCACGGAACAAGACACAAACGCCTCTCGCCGTGCACGGATGGCACGCAAACTGCGCCACGGATATGCCAAAACCTCCCGAATCAGCCAACGTGCCGTGCTGGCCTGCACGTCCAGCTGGCGCAGACTGGCGCTGGTGCTTTTGATCGGCTGGCTATGGGTGCCGGTCACCCTCGTATCCGCGTTCGGAGCGGACATGCGCAGTCAGTTTCGCGAATTCAGCTGGGCGTGGAATCAGGCGACGGGGCTCGAACAGCCGTACATCGGGTTTTTCGCGTTCGTTCCGATGGACATCTACCCCACCGCGCACTATCTGTGGCCAGCGCACCCCACCTACCTGACCGATCAGCACAACTTTGTGCTGACATTACTATACGGGGCCACAGGAGCGGCATCACGGTATCTGACGGGAGCCAATGACCTGGGGATCGCGGTGCTGAGCGCAAGTCAGTTCCTTTTCGCGGTATTCTGCATTTCGGCTACCGCCAACCGCTTCTTCAATCGGCCTTGGATGAACAGCCGGACCGGGCAAACCGAACAAAACAGCCATACAGGCCGAATCACGCAGGAGCGGTCACAACTCGCCCGCAAGGCCATCGGCCCGTGGCCGCGATTCCTGATTATGGCTTTTCTTCTGACATGCCCACCCGTATTGTTCGCAACGATCAGTCTGACAAAATCGCCGCTGTTCGCATTCGCATTCGCATGGTGGTTCGGCGTCGGCTACGAACTCAAGGAGACAAGACGTGAATCCTTGCCCCGTAAGAGTTTTGCGGCGCTGATCATATCGACGTGCGTGATGCTCATTTCAGCGAAATACGCCTGGTACATTATTGTTCTTATGGCGCTGCTTGCCTTCATAACCGACCGGCACCGTTTCATGACCTACCTGATCGGCCTGATCGTGCCGGCCATCTTGATTCACGGAGGGCTGGCATTGGCAATTCGCAGCGGCGTGATCATCGGGGGCGACCCCATCGAAAGTCACGGCGCACAACTTCAACAAATCGCACGTATCGCGAAACTTGACCCCGATTCGATTCCTGAAAGCGCACGGCGGGAACTCGCCCCGATTTTCAACCTCGATCAGATGGCGGAGGCGTACTTCCAGCAGGACGCAGACCCCGTGAAATCCTCGGGCATCCAGTCCAAGCGCGTCAGCTACAAGTGGCGCACCGTCACCGGCGCCGATATGAAACACTTCAACAAAGCCTGGTTTGAGATCATCAAAGCAAATCCGCGCATCGCGCTCGATGCACTGCTGGCGAAAAGCTACGGTTATTTCGACATTCAGGATCCCCCTTATACCGACATGACATATTACGTCAATAGCGATCAGATCAAGGCACTGACGGTTGCGATACGCGACTGGCTGCCCGCCTGGCGTAATTCGGTAACCGACCGGACCAAGCAGCTCAGTCACATGAAGGTGGTGGGTTGGCTGATTCACGGCAACACCTATGTCATTGCCACACTGCTCCTGGGCGCGGCAGAAGTGGTGCTACGGCGCTGGCGCACCCTGGCGACCCATATGCCTCTGTTGCTTCTGATGGGTGTGATGATTACTTCGCCCGCCAACAATTTTGAACGTCATATGCTGCCTCTGATTTTCGTTTTCGGATTCGTCTGCCTCACGTTCTGGCTCGAAAGCCCCGCGAGGGTGGACAATGGCCCATCGCAGAGCATGGCATCCGCCATTACGGCTAAGGTGGAAGCATGAGCAGACGCGACGACCCCGACTTTCTCGGCCTTGTGGAAGGCGGTGTCCACAGACCAGGCGCGTCCAAGACCGCCACATCCACAACCGACGTCTTCAAAGCCGACGATGCCGATCATCCTGTGAATCTCAAGACGATCGAGGACATCACCTTTGAAAGTCTGTCCGACGGACTGACCGACAAGCGAGTCGTTTCGCTGTTGCACGTCATCGGATGGCCCGACACGTTCAATTGCTTCGCGATCGCGGGCGTGCCCAAAGTCGACGCCGACATCGCCGCGAGAACCATCCGTCGCAGCGTGCAGGATCTGGGAGGCAGGCACTGCCTGGTGGGCCGCGATAAAAGCGGGTTGACGGTCGCGCTGATAACCGCCGAAAGCGCTGCTACGCCAGAGGTGACCTGCACCGCCGTAATGCCGGCTTTCGAGAGCGGCCAACCGGTGTGTCTGGGACCGTTGCGACGCAATGTGATCGGGGCGGCATGCACCATTCATGCCACGCTCACGACGTTTTGCGCCATGCCGGCCGTACACGTACGGAGCCGCCCCATACGAGCGGACGACCTGCTGCCTGAACGGGCACTGATCGGCGACGAAGATGCCATCGACGAGCTCTATCACAACGTCTATCAGAGCCTCGGCACCGGCAGCGACCCCACGCTCGAAACCGTCGAAACGTTCCTGACGTGCGGCGGCTCGCTTGATCAGACCGGCCGGGAACTCAACGTGCATCCCAACACCGTGCGGTATCGAATCAAACGAGCCACTGAAGCCACCGGCTGGGATGCCGGAGACCCAAGGGATGCGTATGTATTGCGCACGGCCATCGCCTTGGGTCGCATCCGGGATGCGGAGGGAAGGAGGCAAACGACCGTTTAGACGGCAACCTTGCCATACGGTCGTTCCATGTAGACACGCCATGCATTCACATCATATAGCGATGAACGTCGTCGTTCTCACACTCCCGTACAACAAGGCGCCGCATCTTCAGCAATCATCGGATGAAACCACCCGAAATGCCAGAGATGCGGCGCCTGTCTATGAACAGTCATTCACATGACTTCACTCAATTCAACCACTCAGGAAAGCAGCGAGATATCCAGCGGAACGCCGGGACCCATTGTCGAGGTGAGAGTGGCCTTGAGCATGTAGCGACCCTTCACCGTGGAAGGACGCAGACGCTTGATCTCGTCAGCGACGGCCTGGAAGTTCTCGACCAGTGCCTTGTCGTCGAAGGACCGCTTGCCGACGAGGAAGGACAGGTTGCCGTCCTTGTCGACGCGGAACTCGATCTTGCCGCCCTTGATGTCGGCCACGGCCTTGGCCACATCCATGGTCACGGTGCCGGTCTTGGGGTTCGGCATGAGGCCACGGGGGCCGAGCACACGACCCAAACGACCGACCTTGCCCATCATGTCCGGTGTTGCCACCACGGCATCGAAGTCAAGGAAACCACCTTGCACCTTGGCCACCATGTCGTCGTCACCGACCAGGTCGGCACCGGCTTCTGTGGCTTCGGTTGCCTTGGGGCCGCGCGCGAAGACGAGGACCCTGGCGGTCTTACCGGTGCCATTGGGCAGGTTCACGGTGCCACGCACAAGCTGATCGGCCTTACGGGGATCAACACCCAGGCGATACACGGCTTCGATGGTCTCGTCGAAACCACGCTCAGGCATGCTTTTGAGCAGGGCCACGGCCTCGGAAACAGTGTACAGGTTGCTGCGATCGACCTTCTCGGACGCTTCGCGATACTTCTTGGAATGCTTCGTCATTGCTTCGCTCCCCTCAGCCTTCGACCGTGATGCCCATAGAACGCGCGGTGCCGGCGATGATCTTCATGCCAGCCTCAATGTCACGCGCGGAAAGATCGGCCATCTTGGTCTCAGCGATTTCACGAACCTGGGCCGAAGTGACCGAGCCGACCTTGTGGGTCAACGGGTTGTCGGTGCCCTTCTGAATGCCGGCAGCCTTAAGCAGCAGCGACGAGGCGGGCGGGGTCTTAAGAATGAAGTCGAAGCTACGATCTTCATAGACGGTGATGATGGCAGGAATAATCTGCCCCATCTTGTCCTTGGTGGCGTCGTTGTAGGCCTTGCAGAACTCCATGATGTTGACGCCATGAGAGCCGAGCGCAGGACCCAGCGGCGGGGCGGGGTTGGCCTTGCCAGCCTCGCACGTCACCTTGACCACCGAGGCGACCTTCTTGCTTTTAGCCATATTATTGGCTCCTTTTTCTCCGTGCGGTTCTTACGGTCGCCCCGCAGCCGAAGCCGCGTGGTCTCCTCCCGCAACCGATATTGCTTACGCTGTGTAAGCGGGTCTCCCCTCCAGACACAAGCCTTACCATTATTCCAACCGTGCGGGACAAGGTGCGCCGGAGCTCTCCTTCAACTCATCCAATTGATATCCAAGGCACGACCAAGAATGTCAGCCATCCTTGTCTGTTGAATTGAATCAATAAGACGAAATTCGAAAATCCGATAGTCTAAAGGCACTTGGCATCAATTGAAAGAACTGCGGCCATCGCCAACCCTTATGTATTTTGAAAAAGTGCCGTAACAGGGCACCAACACAAACGCCGCAGCTTCCAGAATCAGAAACCGCGGCGCCTAAAAAACAGATGCGACAGGTCAGACGACCTTCTCGACCTGGTTGAAGCCCAGCTCGACCGGCGTATCTCGACCGAAAATCGAAACCAGAACGGTGAGCTTTTGCGTAGTCGGCTCCACGTCGGAGATGGCGCCCGCCATAGTGGCGAATGGGCCTTCGCTAACGGTAACCTGATCGCCGACCTTGTAGGAAACCTCAACGGTACGCTTTTTGGCGGCCGCAGGCTTGTCACCGGCCTCTTTCAGCGCCTGTGAAGCGATCATAGGAGCCATCATATCGACGACTTCCTTGCGGGTAAGCGGCGCGGGCTCCCGGTTCGGGCCGACGAAACCGGTTACGCCTTCCGTCTCGCGGACGATGCGACGTGCGTTCTCGTCCGGCCACATGCGGATGAGCACATATCCGGGCACTCGCACACGGGTAAGAACCTTCTTGCCTTTGTCTGTGTGCTTCTCAACCTCTTCGAGCGGAACCTCAATCTGGAAGATCTTATCTTCGAGGCCAAAGTTCTGCACACGAGACTCGACGTTTGTCTTCACGCGCTTTTCATAGCCGGAGTAGGTGTGAAGCACATACCACTTACCCTCCAAACCACGCAGGCTCTTTGAAAACTCACGCACCGCCTTGGCGCCAACGTCATCGGAATCAGCCTCTCCTGGTGTCGAATCAGCGGAATCGGAGGCTTCGGCATTGCTGGGATCGTCACCTTCGGAAGTCGCCGCGTCGGACGCGGAAGAACCGTTCTCGGCCGAATTATCGGCGATGGCAGAAGCCAGACCGCCCTCACCGGCTTCAGGTACGGCGATATTCAAATCGTCATCATCTGAAGCCGCAAGAGTTGCATCATTGGACGCGACAACGTCAGCCTGCGCCGATTCACCATCATTCGGCAAATCCGGCAAGCCGTCGAGACCTTCAAGATTCACTTCATCTTCCATGCCGTTCACACCTTATATTCGTTCGTAGCTACGTATCAGCCGAAAATCCTCAATGCAAGTTGGCCGAGGCCAAAATCCATCGCCGTGACGACCACCATGAGCAGCACCACGAAGATGAACACCGCAACGGACCAGCCAGCCCACTCCTTGCCGGTAGGCGCCACGACCTTGCGCATCTCGTCAATAATCTGCTTGATGAACAAACCGATACGCATGAACACGTTCGGCTTGACGCTCTTTTCAGACTCGTTTGCCTTCGCCATATCTGTCCTTCGTCTGGTTTGTCATTACTTGGCAGGGAAGGCGGGACTCGAACCCACAACCTACGGTTTTGGAGACCGTTGCGCTACCAATTGCGCCACTTCCCTAGGTGAACTCTGTCTACGATACTCGGAGCACGAGACCTGACGACAAAACCGCCGATGCACCATCCTAGCGCATAAAACACGAACCGTCCACTCCCAAGTGTCGAAAGGCAAATCATGTGATCATCGGCTTTGATGCCAGCTCAGCCGGGAGCGGTAGAAAACAAAGGAATCTCAACTGGCTTCAAACAGAGAGCGACGAAAAACCGCCGTCAGAAGTCAAGCCTCTGGAGAAACAGCGGAACGGCTGATTGCAGCGATCAGCCGACCCATTGTTTGAATCGACGCACGCCCTCAGCGAGGTCGTCGTCGGCCAAAGCATACGAGAAACGCAAGTAACCGGGTGCGCCGAACGCCTCACCCGGCACAGCGGCCACATGAGCCTGGTCAAGCAACAGTGAAGCCAGTTCGGAAGAGGTCCGGACGACCGAACCGTCGGGTCCCAAGGGCCTGCCCAGCAGCGCCGTCACCTCAGGGAAGGCGTAGAACGCGCCGTGCGGAGCGGAGCAGGTCACGCCGGTCACCTCGTTCAACGCCGCGACGATGGCGCGACGACGCCCATCGAACGCGGCGCGCATCATATCGACCGCGTCCAGCGACCCTTCGACAGCCGCGAGTGCGGCCTGCTGACTGACATCCGCCACATTGGAACTGAGGTGACCCTGCAGCTTGGTGACGGCCTCGGCCACGGGCGTCGGCGCCACGATCCAACCCACGCGCCAGCCCGTCATCGCATAGGTTTTGGCCACACCGTTGAGCACGATGAGCTGATCGCGCACCTCGGGCACCTCGGCGCCAATATAGACCGTGCGCATGCCGTCGTAGGACAGATGTTCGTAAATCTCGTCACTGAGCACCCATACATGGTGTTCAACGGCCCACCGACCAATCGCACGAATGGTTTCTCTGCTCCACACAGCCCCGGTCGGGTTGGATGGGGAATTGACAACGATCGCCTTGGTGCGGGGGGTTCGCACCGCCTCAATCGCTTCAACGGTCGGTTCAAACCCCTGTTCCGATCCGGCAAAGACGAAAACCGGCTTGCCGCCGGCAAGCCTCACCGCCTCCGGGTAGGTGGTCCAATAGGGTGCGGGGATGATGACCTCATCGCCGGGATCGATCAGCGTCTGCAGAGCCTCATAGACAGCCTGCTTGCCGCCGTTGGTGACCACCACCCGGTCCGGGGTGACAGCATATCCTGAATCGCGAAGGGTCTTGTCGGCGATGGCCTGGCGCAGCGCAGGCAGACCGGGGGTGGGGGTGTAGCGGTGGTTCTTCGGGTCGCGGCAGGCCTTGACAGCGGCCTCGACGATGTAATCCGGGGTCGGGAAATTCGGCTCGCCCGCGCCGAAGCCTATCACGTCAACGCCGGCCGCCTTCATTGCCTTGGCTTTGGAGTCAACGGCCAAAGTGGCGCTCGGCGCCACTCGGTTCACGCGTTCGCTCAATGTCTGCCATGATGCCATTCCCATATTGCCAACAGTACGCCTTACTTCCGAAAAATTCCTTACGTTTTTCAAGTACTGATTTTTCAAGTACCGAGTCGTTATGTTGTCGACAATTGCGTCAAATGCCTTGATCGCGAACCCAAGGCTTAATATTGCAACGTTCCATGACCACATATGGAACATACCGTTGGTATGACACGGATTCCGGTGCGTAGACAGCGAACCCGGCCAACAATCAAAGCAAAACGAGGTTATCGCGGTGAACCAGGGGATGTGCGTACTCCGGATCAAGCAGGCGCTTGAGCGCCGTAGTGCTGCGGCCAAGCATGGCCGGCATTTCCTCCGAATCGTAAGCCGCGAGCCCCTTGGCGATGTGATTGCCGGACTCGTCATCGATCCACACCGGATCGCCTGCGGAAAAATCGCCATCGACGGCGATGACCCCGGCCGCCAGTAGACTCGCCCGCCCGCCCAACACCGCTTTGGCCGCACCTGCATCAGCCGTGAGCCTGCCGCGCGGAGCCGCCGCGAAGCCGATCCACAGGCGGCGCGACGTGTCGCGATGGGACACCGGAGCGAATGCGGTGCCCGTAGCCTTTCCTTCGAGTGCATCACCCAGATGCGCGGCATCGGTAAGCACCACGGGGATGCCGGAAGACGCGGCCACACGCGCCGCTTCCAGCTTGGTGACCATGCCGCCGGTGCCCACCTTCGAACCACTGTCACCCACGGTGACTTGCAGAGCATCCTCATTGGATACATCCGAAACGAATGCGATACGTTTCGCGTTTGGATACGTGGGAGGAACGTCGTAGAGACCGTCCACGTCGGTGAGCAGCACCAGGGCGTCCGCGCGCACGATATTCGCCACGAGCGCCGAAAGCCGGTCGTTATCGCCAAACCGCAACTCGTTGGTGGCCAGCGCGTCATTCTCATTGACCACCGGCACTACACCCAAATCAAGCAACCGCCCCAATGTACGACGGACGTTGCGGTATCGTGACGCACGACGAGTATCGTCCACCGTGAGCAGAATCTGGCCGACACGGACACCTTCCACCGTGAAGGCGGTCTCATAACGTTGCATCAACAGACCCTGGCCGACAGAGGCCGCAGCCTGCTGAGTCACGACGTCCTCAGGGCGCTCATCGAGGCCGAGCGGTCCGAACCCTGCGGCGATAGCGCCGGACGAAACCAACACGACGCGCCTGTCCCCGCCGACGATCCGAGCCAAAGAACTCACGATTGCATCGACTTTGGCGGAATCAAGATGCCCCGAAGGCCTGGTCAGTGAACTCGATCCGACCTTCACCACCACGGTCTGGGCACGGTTGACCGCCTGCCGCACCTCCGATTCACACCAGTGGTTGGTCGGTTTCACGGTTGTCGCCACATTCGATGATTCCGCCATATATTACCTTTCCACCGCCGTTCACCAAGCCCGTCACGCTTCGTCGGCCGCGTCGTCATCGTCGGCGTGCCCGCCAAGAATCGCCTGCTCGTCGTGCCGGTCGTCATCCACGCTTGGATCAGCCCAATGTCCAACACTGCGCTCCTTGCGCATCGCCTCACGTACGGCCGTCTTCGCGTCCATCATCTCATGGTACTGACGGCGACGCTCGGCATTGGTGCGACGGTGGGCGCGCGTGTCGTCATGCTCGTCGAGACGCAGATCGGTGCCGCGTGCGCCCAGCTGTGCGCCGTCAAGCATTTCAGCGCCGGCGACGATGGTCGGATCCCAATCGAACGCGACCTCGTTCTTGCCGGTTCCGATGCGCACCTCGTCGCCGGGACGGGCCCCCTTGCCGCGCAGCTCGTCCTCCACGCCAAGTTTGGCCAAACGGTCGGCCAGGTATCCCACGGCCTCGTCATTATCGAAGTTCGTCTGCCGCACCCAACGCTCCGGCTTGGCACCCCGAACGGTGAACCACACATCCCCACGCTTGCTGGTGCCCTTGGTGACGGTAAAGTCAAGCGAGCTGCCGTTTTCATCGTCGGAACGACGACGTCTGCGCACCTTGTCCTCCAAAGGCTTGATGACCACTCGCGCAGCCTGGCGTTCACGTTCTTCCTCGGCGAGCTTGGCACGCAGTTCGGTGACCATTCGTCCCAGCTCAAAGCCAAGTTCCTTCAAGCCTTCATGTGAAGCGGTGGAGACGACGAAGGTCTTCAGTCCCATCTTCTCGAACTCGGGACGTACGAATTCCGCAAGTTCCTTGGCCTCCGGCACGTCCGCCTTGTTGAGGATGACGATACGAGGACGCTCCGGGATGGGAATCGCGCCAATTGGCAGTGAAAGTTTGCTCGCATATAGCGCCAGCTCCCGTTCCAATGCCTCGTAATCCGACATCGGATCGCGACCCTGCTCGAAGGTCGCGCAATCTATGACGTGCGCGATGATCTCAGTGCGCTCGATATGGCGCAAGAACTCAAGCCCCAGCCCCTTGCCTTCGGAGGCTCCGGGAATCAGGCCCGGCACGTCGGCAATCGTGTAACGGTATTCGGCCATCTGCACGACGCCCAGGTTGGGTACGAGCGTCGTGAATGGGTAGTCCGCGATTTTCGGCTTGGCCGCACTCATCGCCGCAATCAGACTCGACTTGCCCGCCGAAGGGAAGCCGACCAGCGCGACGTCCGCGATGGACTTGAGTTCGAGAATAACGTCACGCTCTTCTCCGGGATCGCCTAGCAGCGCAAAACCGGGGGCACGGCGCGTCTTGTTCGCCAACGCTGCGTTGCCGAGCCCTCCCATGCCGCCCGCGGCCGCGACGTATCGATCGCCCTCGACGCGAAGGTCAGCAAGGAGCCTGCCGGCGTGCTTCGTCTCGCCAACGGCACCTTTGGCTTCGAAAATCATGGTTCCCGGCGGCACCGGCAGCACCACATCCGCACCTTTTGAGCCGTCTTTGGTGTCTCCCAGACCCATCGTGCCGTTTTCGGCGCGACGGTGCGGCACGAAGCGATAGTCAAGAAGATTGTTCGCATTCGCGCTCGCCACAAAGATGACGGAGCCGCCGTCACCGCCGTCACCGCCGTTCGGGCCCGCGAGCGGCTTGTACTTCTCGCGCTTGACACCAGCCGAACCATTGCCGCCGTCGCCGCCCTTGACGTGGACGGTCACCCTATCTACAAAATCTGCCATATCCCTTACCTTACCGGTGGGTGCTTATACCCGTCCGCCGCTACTACTATTGATATCAATGCACGATAACATTACAAAAGCCACTATGACGGCAAAAGGCCGCGCCCGCAATGGCGGGTACGACCTTTGATACGTTCTCGGACTAAAACATCCGATTTGCTACAACGCTTGCCTACAGCGTCCTGACGACGCTTTGAAAACTACTCGGCGGAAACCACGTCCACGACCTTGCGGTCGCGGCGCACGCCGAACTTCACGTTGCCGTCAGCAAGCGCAAAGAGCGTGTGATCCTTGCCGGTGCCGACGTTCTGGCCGGCGTGGAACTTGGTGCCGCGCTGGCGCACGATGATGTTGCCGGCAACGACGGACTCGCCGCCGAACTTCTTAACGCCGAGATATTGAGGCGATGAATCGCGACCGTTACGCGAAGCGGATGCACCCTTCTTATGTGCCATCTTAGTGTCCTTTCAGTCCTTACAACGTTTCTATCGCTGGTGCTCAGCGAGCCCGATGTCAGGCGATCGCCGTGACCTTGAGCTTGGTGAGCGGCTGGCGATGACCCTTGCGACGTGCCACGCCGGTCTTGTTCTTGAACTTCTGAATGTTGATCTTAGGACCCTTGGCCTGAGCATCAACGACCTCGGCCTTGACCGAGACCTTCGCCAGATCCTTGGCACCGATGGTCACCTTCGCGCCGTCGACCACGAGCGCAACCGGGAACTTCACGGTCTGCCCTTCCTTGGCATCGAGACGGTTGACGAACATGACGTCACCGACCTCAACCTTTTCCTGATGGCCACCGGCCTTCACAATCGCGTACATAATCGTTCCTTGCTGTTTTTACAAGCTACCTTGCCCGGCGTGCCACGGTTCCCCGCAACCTTTCGGCCAGACACCGAAATCCAAATCTACACCAACCCCCATACTTGACGCAACCGAGTTTCATCGGTATGTGCGGGCCGGTCCATGCAACGACGGAGTAAGCAAGACTCGAAACCTTGGAAATCCGCGATTCCAGGATGCCTATACTCCGTCGATCACCATATTTCATGTTGTGCTACATATCTCAGTTTCCTTGATCGGCTTCCGCTTTGGCATCCGAACCTGAAACAGACTCCGGCTCACCGTCTTGCATGACCTCTGCCTCACCCTCGTCGCTGGCCGCCGCAGCAGCGGCCGCGATCTGCGCAAGTTTAGCCTTGACCGCCGCACTTGACCCCGTTGGGGCCTGCACTTCCGGCGTCGTGCCGTGACCATGCTTGTTGGTGTGCACGAAGGGGTCTCCGCCTTTGACGGCGTACGGATCCGCGTAATCCGATGAGACGGTCGGTTCGTCATGCAGGATGAACCCTCGACCCTTACAGGTCGGACACTCCTCACTGAACGCTTCCACCAGCCCCTGGCCGATGCGTTTGCGCGTCATCTGAACCAGACCAAGCGAAGTAACCTCGGCCACCTGATGCTTTGTACGGTCACGAGCCAGGCACTCCACAAGCCTGCGCAGCACGAGGTCGCGATTTGCCGGCAGCACCATATCGACGAAATCGATCATAATCATGCCACCGATGTCACGCAGGCGCAACTGACGGGCAATCTCCTCGGCAGCCTCAAGATTGCAACGCGTCACCGTCTCCTCAAGTGACTTGCCCCTGCCGATGAACCTTCCCGTGTTCACGTCGACAGTGGTCATGGCTTCGGTGCGGTCGATGACGATGGAGCCGCCGGAAGGCAGGTAGACCTGACGCTCCATGCCCTTGCGCAGCTGGGAATCGATCTGCCACTTGTCGAACACATCCTTGCCTTCGTGTTCGGCCGGATCCCATTTGACGAGCTTGTCCCGGAGATCGGGGGCCATGGTGTCGAGGTATTCCTCAATGTGCGAGTACACATTGTCACCTTCGACGACCATTTTGGAGAAGTCGTCGTTGAAGATGTCGCGCACCACACGGATGGCGACGTCGGGCTCGCCCTGAAGGAGTTTCGCGCGCTTGCCATTGTGATACAGCTTGCGCTTCTCCTCGATCCTCTCCCACTGACGCTCAAGCGACTCCAAATCCCTTTGCAGGGCCTCCTCGCTTGCGCCCTCGGCGGCGGTGCGAATGATCACGCCCATCTCCTTGGGGGCGATCCTGGCGACGATGGACTTAAGGCGCGTGCGCTCCCGCTCGGGCAGCTTGCGGCTGACGCCGGTCATGCCTCCGGAAGGCACAAGCACCAGGAAACGGCCGGCGAGCGTGACCTGGGAGGTCAAGCGAGCGCCCTTGTGGCCGATGGGGTCCTTGGTGACCTGCACCAGCACCGGATCCCCGGATTTGAAGGCGGACTCAATCAGACGTGGCTGACCCTCGAGTCGGGCCGCGTCCCAGTTGACCTCACCCGCATACAACACGCCGTTGCGGGCCTGGCCGATGTCCACGAATGCGGCCTCCATGCTCGGCAACACATTCTGCACACGGCCAAGATAGATGTTGCCGACTGTGGCGACCTCCTCGATATCCGAGACATAGTGCTCCACGAGCACGTCGTCTTCGATCACCGAGACTTGAATATGCTGTCCACGTTCACGCACCACCATAAGACGGTCGACGTTCTCGCGACGGGCAAGGAAGTCCTGCTCCATGATCTGGCTGCGGTGGCTGCGCTCACGGCGGTTGTCACGACGGCGTTGCTTCTTGGCCTCAAGACGGGTGGAGCCCTCGATATCGGTGATCTCATCGATGTACTGCTGTTTGCGTGAACGGCGTGCGGATTGGCGGGAATCACCGGAATCGCCCTTGGCCGTACGGCGGCGACGGCGTGTGGTCGTCTCAGCCTCGGCATCGTTGCGCTCGTCTCGCTCGTCAGTGCGGTCACGCTCGGATTCGCGACGCTTCCCTCGCTCACGACGGCGACGACGCGTGCCCCGTGTCTCCTCCTCGTCCTCAGCGTCGTCACGGTCGACGCGGGAACGCGAACCGCTCACACGTATGATGTCGGAACCCTGTTCGTCGTCGCGTTCGCCACCTTCATCGGCACCGTCGCGGTCGACGTTCTTGCGACGGCGACGGCGTGAACGCGGGCGCGGGGCCTCGTCGTCCCCGTCTTCGACGACGCTCTTGCGACGGCGTCCTCCACGCTCACGATTGTCGGCGCCACCGTCATCCTCGCCATCACGGTCATCGTCAATCGGCAGATACGTAATATCGTCGGACTCAAGGTCCTCCTCGATGCGTTCCACCTCATCGGCCGCCCCACGTTCTTCGGCGTTCAGACGGCGGGACCTGCCACGACGGCCACGGGGCTGTTCATCCATGAAATCGGTCAGATCGCCGAACTCGTCGGAATCGTCGTACGCGCGGCGCGAACGGCCACGGCCGGCTTCGCGCACCTCATCGAGTTCAGGCAACACCGGCTCGCGGAAAAGCAACGAAGTCATCGGGCGTATCGACCGCTCATCATCACGTCCGGAGCCGTGGACATCCGGTTCCTCAGGAATGCCTTGGTCGTCGCGGGATGGACGCCTACGGCGCGAGGCCGACGAAGCCACGCTTTGGTCGTCCTCGTCACGAGCCGCGCGCCCACGACGAGTCTCGACCGAAGCGTCCACGTTCTCAGCACGGTTCGCCCTAGTGCGACGGGTCGTGTTCGACGCGCCAGACTCATCATCGGTGGCATCGGCACGACGTGACGACCGCGGCTTGCGTGCTGACCGCCGAGACGACCGCGAATCGGCGTCGGCTTCATCGTCCGCCGCGGCACCGGAACGCGCTCTGCGTGCGGTGGTTGAACGGCGCGGGCGGGAAGTCCCACGTCCTTCGCTGCCTGTGGTCTTGGAATCCTCGGGAAAATCAGAGGATTCAGCAGATTCGACGGATTCAGAACCGTCGCTTTCCCTAACGTTCTGACGAGCAGTGCGCGCCTGGCGGACACCACGGGCAGTCGAGCCACGTTCGGCGCGTCCCTCAGCACCGGCCTTGCCGACACTGGCTGCGCCGACACTCCGTTCTTCGTTCTCCTCGAGCTGCTCGACGGTGAGGGCCACAGCGGCACCGGCGGCACCGGCGCCGCGTACGACACGCCTTCCGCCGCGCCTGCGCCGAGGTGTTTGTTCGACCGCATCGCCGTGCTCCGCATCATTGTTCTGTTTATTGTCAGCGATTTCATCACTACTGACTGCGTCATGATCCATACTGGGCACAATGCTCCTTGACGGCGTGCTGCATCACACCGCTCACTCTGGCCGTCCACCGGCCTCACACCGCGCTCTCACCGCGGCCACGCGACTGCTACGTCCGTGGACGACATCGAAAAAAGTCCTTGGCTTCGAAGGCGGACACCGACGCCCGCGGATAAACACGCGAGGGGATCGACGCCATCGAAGGTTCGGTGATTTGCAGAACCACCGCTCCGAGTATACCCCAAATGGGTGAACATAGCGTCAAATCGGCCGAAAGACGCCGTCGATCTGCCTCTCCACGGATTCGGCACCTCAAACCATGGTTTCATCCGGCAGGCGCCTTCGGTCCGCAGACGACCAAGACAAGACCTGACGCATTGAAGATTCCCCGCCCTGTTCGAAACGGCTCGCGAATATCGATGTGAAAGCGCGCCTAAGAAACGAAACCCGGAACGAAGGAACCGGGCAGAAGGCGCCGTCATGAAAGCCAGCGTATGAGAATGTCGGCCAGAAGCTCCAACTCGCCTTCGGGCAACTGTTCGTCGGCCTTGTGCGCCAGAAGCGGCGAACCGGCGCCAAGGTTCACCGCGGGAACGCCAATTGACGAGAACCGCGCCACGTCGGTCCAACCCAGCTTCGCCAGCGGCACCCGCCCCGTACGTTCGCGCACCAGACTGGCCAGTGACACCGCCAGCGGCGAGTCCATGCCGGGACGGGCAGAAGGCGATTCGTCCTTCATTTCAATACCGAAGCCCTCGAACATGCCTCCGGTGGCCGTGTGTTCACCGTTGCCGAGCTCGGCGCCCGTGTCCGACCCCATCATGAGCGTCTTGGCCGCTTCGATGCTCTTGTCCGGAGCGAAACGGTAGTTGACGTGCACACGGCACTGGTCAGGAATGATGTTGGTGCCGCTGCCACCGGAGATGAGGGTTGCATTGACGCCCTCGCGATAGACAAGGCCGTCCACCTCCACGTCCTGCGGCTCGTAGGAGGCCAGACGGTTGAGAACATCGGCCGCCTTATGTATCGCGTTGTCGCCCATCCACGCGCGGGCCGAATGCGCGGCTATGCCGTGGGTCACCACGTCGAAGCGCATGGTGCCGTTGCAACCGCCTTCGATGCCGCAGTCGGTCGGCTCGCCGATGATGGCGAAATCACCTTGAATCCAGTCGGGGTGCGCGGTGGCGACACGGAACAGGCCGTTCTTCTCGGCGGCCACCTCCTCATGGTCGTAGAAGACGAAGGTCAGGTCGTATTTCGGGTCGGTCAGGGTGGCGGCCAGATAGAGCATCACCGCGTCACTGCCCTTCATGTCCACGGCGCCGCGGCCGAACATCACGCGCTCGCCGGGGTGCGCGGTCCGCACGTCGTCACGAACCTGCGGATCGTCGGGCTCAAGCCAGCGGGGAGGGAAATTGCCAAGCGCCGGCACCGTGTCGAGATGACCGGCGAGCACCACGCGTTGCGGCCTACCGAGCGAGGTGGACGCGACCACGGTGTCGCCCATCCGCCGCACATCCAGATGCGGCTGCGCGTTGAGGAACGCCTCGACATCATCGGCGATCGCCCTCTCCTCGTCGCTGACGGAATGCACGCGCATCAACGCACCGAAAAGGTCGGCCAGCACCTGCGGGCGTTCGGCACCAGGTTCAATCACAAGAGTCATGCCGCCATCGTACCCCGGCCGCGCCCGCCATGCCGCATTCGTCCGCATGCCGCATCTTCGACGATCTCGATCACGCCACACCACGGACATCCCGCCGGCATGACGACGGCAAACGGTCCTTCATCAATGCGCGGGGCCCCGTGGCGAACCTGTCACCAGTGACGCGGTTCCATACGACCGGGCTCGCACCGCCGCCATGTCGGAAACGGTGCCATGCGATTATCCGGATCCGCAATTTGACGGCGGGCCTGCGCAAGTCGGAACCGTCCCGACAATCGCGGCTACGACCATGAACATGAACGGTTTCAACGAAATTCCAGACAGCGAGGCACACTTGAACAATAAAGACGTCCCGAGAAACGGGTCGTCGAATCTGCGCTCCGGCTGGAATACAGACAGATTGCGTCCATATCGCGAGAATATGGGAGAGGTGTCAGATGGGCTTACTGAGTGCAATGCAGGGTTTCGTGGTGATCGGCATCATCATAGGCGTGGGCTATGTGGCGGCGAGGCTGCGGGTGGCCGGGTCTACCGCGCAGATGGTGCTCAACCAGTACGCCTTCTTCGTGACCAACCCGTTCCTCATGTTCGCTATCCTGTCCAAAGAGCCGATCACGAAGATCTTCCACTCCTCCATCGTCGTCGCGTTCTTCTCGGCCTTGGCGGTAGGCCTGCTCTTCCTGATCATCAACCGACTCCTCTTCCATATGGACGGAGCCCACGCCACCATCGGCGCGCTCAACTCGCTGTATCTCAACTCCAACAACATCGGTCTGCCGATCGCCACTTACATTCTGGGCAATCCCGCGCTGGTGGCGCCCATTCTCGTGATGCAGCAGGCCGTTTTCACGCCCATCGCCCTGACCGCGCTCGACGTGACGACCACCGGCAAGACTTCCGTCAAGCGAATCCTGGCCCAACCGCTGCACCAACCGCTGCTGATCGGGTCGCTCGGCGGCATCGCGGTCTCGGCCTTCACATCCATGACGGGCCATTACCCGATCCCGAAGTTCATCTACGACCCGATCTACATGATTGGCCAGGCGGCGGTGCCCATGATCCTCATGGCGTTCGGCATGTCGCTGCACGGCACGAAACCGTTGCAGAACAAAACGAACCGGTCGGCCAATATCGTCGTAACCATTCTCAAGAACGTGGTGATGCCCCTGATCGCATTCCTGATCTCGTACTTTATCATGGGCTTCCGGGGCAAGGTGCTGTACGCGTGCGTCGTACTCGCCGCACTCCCCGCCGGGCAGAACGTCTACAACTACGCCGCCCGCTATAACGTCGGCACCACCTTCGCCCGCGACGGCGTGCTGCTTTCGACCGTCACCAGCCCCATCGTCATCGCCATCATCGCCACGTTCCTCAGTTGAACAGGGCGACGGGAATATAGCCCATCGTTTCCGTCGGCACGGTACGAGGCGACAGCGTTACCCATGCCCGAAAGGCCGGCGACCGATTGTGTCGGTCACATTAATGGGTCGATCCGGTCTATCTAATCGATGCGGTCAATCCAGACAACCCGGTCAAACCGAACAACCAGAACAAACCGAACAACCCAATCAGTCGGCCGAGGCAGACAGCTGCTTGAGACGTTTGGCGAAACGTGGCCAATCCGAGCGGAAAGCCGTCAGGAGTTTCAAATTCGACACCTGACCGACCGGCACCCACTCAATCTCAATGCTCTCGTCATCGCCCACACTCGGCTCGACGCGATGGCCGGGCTTTTCAAAGGCGAGAACAGTGGTGTAGGCCCATGGGCCGTGATCCTCGCGATAGGTGCCGACCACTTCGATATCGTCCGGGTCGATGCCCGCCTCTTCGCAACTCTCGCGCAATGCGCCCTCAATCGGGTTCTCGCCGGTCGCAAGGGCCCCTCCGGGCACTCCCCAAGTGCCGCCCTCCGCGCTCCATGCCGCACGGTGTTGCATTACAATATGGGTGATCTCACCACTCTCCGCATTCCGGCGCGCCAGCAGAACGCCGGCCGCTCCGTTAAGACCCCAATGGCGACGCCCGCACACACAATCGACCCAGCCGTCTCCCGGCTGTCGAATATTGTTCTTGGGCGGCACAACCGAGGTCGGGTCGTACTGCGCCGACAAGCCGGGCTCGGCGGCGCCGGAAACATCAGCAGGGTCTCCGGGACGACCTGAATCGGCTGAATCGGAATCACCATAGATGTCGGAAATGTCCGAACCGTCAGAACCGTCACTGGCATCGGAACCGTCAGGTTCAACGTTACCGGTGCGAGCGCCGGAATTACCGGAATCAGCTTGACCGGAGGCAGTGGCCGAACCGGGAGCCATCCTACCCACGGCCGCAGCTCCCAGGCCGACATTCCACAAATCCGACCACCGCGCACCCATCTCAACGACCATGCGCCGCAGCAATGGCAGGCTCAACCCAAGGACCCCGCTCGGATCACCATCGACGCCTTCGATGAACGCACCGCCCAGCCCCTCCAACGTGAAGCAGCCGGCAACCTCAAGCGGCTCGCCCGAAGCCACGTATGCCTCAATATCGTCGTCGGAGTAATCCGAGAACGTCACCTTCGCGAAGCTGGCGCCGCTCAAAGCCCTGCCACTGGCGAAATCGACCAGACTGTGCCCGGTCCACAGCTCGCCGGACTTGCCACGCATCGCACGCAGCCGTTCGCGCGCAACCTGTGGGGTGTGAGGCTTTCCGAACGCCACGCCGTCAAACAAAAACATCGAATCGCAACCGATGATGAACGGACCGATATCCGACCCGGCGAAACCGGGATCAGAGCGCTGGGCGCGCTCAATCGGCTCGACGTTAACAGGTACCGTATACGACGAAAAATCACGCGTTGCCGTCGAATTCCGTCCCCCGAACGCGTTGGCGCCCCAAGCTTGAGAACCGCTGCCGGACTTGTCGGAAAAGGTGTCGCGCCGCGAAAGTCCTTTCCCGTCTTGAGCATCGGCCCCAACGGCCTTCATCGGATAAGCCGTCACTTGCTCACCGCTGGCGGCCGCGGCGGTATCGGCCACGGCCCGATACGCTCGGTAGACCGCCTTTGCCTTGGCTTTGGCAAGCAGAGAAACGCGCTCCTCGCACGTCAAATCACTTTGCGCCACCCCACGAACTTCGGCCGCATGAGCCACTACGGCCGGCTCATCCACGCGCGAGACACGGATTACCGGACTGATGCCGGCCGCTTCAAGCACATTGCGACGCGAAGGTGACTGCGAGGCAAGAATCAGTGGAATGGACATATACGCTCCAGACATGCAGGACGATCGAATACCTATGTCTGTCTATGGTACCCGCCACCCGAACGGCAACCAATCCGATCGCACTGGCCATCGCCGGCAAATACATAAGCCGGGGCCGGCGCTGTTACACGGTCGGCTCAATGCGTTGAAACAAGAATAAAACGTTGATAAATCAACATATTACTCATTCAACAATCATCACTTCCCAAGGTTTTTCAGTAGAGCCGATCAAGGGGAACGCAGCAGTGGCGGCAAGTCGGTTTTACGCTATTCGCTGACATAACCGACATTGCGACAACCAGAAGACCCGAAGCCGCACGGCGTGCGAAACGACGCGACGGAAGACTAAATCCGCGAACCTTCACAATCTGCCACAGGCACAGCCCGTCCCGAAATCATAGATGCGGCACGGGACCCAGCGAGCGCCGTTGGATCACTCTCGCCGGAATCAGACCCACACCGTGAGCGTTGGAGCTGTAGACCGTCTGCACGTCGCCACCCAGAAGACGCAACGTCTCGCGCATCGCCGCCGTGCCAAGTTCCTCGAAATCGGGTCGCACCGTGGAAAGCGGCGGCCACAGGTCATCCATGCCGGTCATATCGTCAAAACCGACCAAGCTGATGTCTTGGGGAATGCGCAACCCATGTTCATGCAACGCGCGAGCCACGCCCACCGCCTGGGCGTCGTTGGCGGTGACGACGACCGTCGGTTTGCTCTCCCCCGTGGCGCCGATACGTTCAAGGTCGTGATTCATCCGGGAATATGCCTCCGAGGACTCCCACGAGTTGCACTCAATCTCCCGTGACTCTATGGTGTGCGCCGCGGCGGCCTTACGCCATCCCAACAGTCTTGTGGCCGCGTCTCGCCATTGAAGCGGACCGGTGAAGTAGAGCGCCGAATGATGGCCGAATCGTGCGACGAGTCGAGCAACCTCGGCCATCGCGTTCCATTGGTCGAGACCAACCAGTGCCGTGCGACGCCGCTCGTCGGACTGCATCATCCGCCCAGCCTGCCCCATTGACAGGGATCCGTGGGTCGAAGTGATCATGACTCGCGGCTGACGGAACCGCACCCGGCAGGCCGCAGAGAACATCACATCGGTCGGCGTGATGAAGATGAAGGCATCAACGTTCTGCTCATCGAACGAGCGGCAGAGCTCCTCGAACTCGCTTTGCGTGCACAACGCCTCGTGCACCATGGACACCGCAAGAAAAAGATTGTGGCGCCGAGCCATTTCCTCGATGGACGAAATCGCCGAAACCGGCCCGTAAAAATGCTGACCGCCTGCAATCAGGCCAATGGTGTGCGACCGACGGGAAGCCAATGTGCGAGCCGAATTGCTGGGTCGATAATGCAGTACGTCTATGGCGTGCTGCACTCGTGCCCGCGTGGACGCAGAGACGTTCGGAGAATGATTGATGACACGTGAAACCGTCTGATGACTGACCCCGGCCATCTGTGCCACTTCAAACATCGAGGCGCGTTTGTCCAATCGACTCTCGTCGTCCATCATTGCCTTCCGTTCTACCTTCCTGTCGCCACTTGAAAGCCGTCGACAGGCTCACCCTGACGGCAACCGACAACTCCATGCCACTACTCAGCCGAATGCGTCAGACAGTGAACGCTCACAATTCTAGCGCATCACCGAAACCGAAGGATTCTGGACGCCGCCGCAATGCCACCGTTCCAACAGGCGCCGTCAGTCCACGCCGCAACAGGTCGCAACCCGACAGGTCGCAATCGGCTATATCGCACCCGACCGGCCTCACAACCGGCTTACGTCAGATGCCACGAAAGCCGATGCAATGCGGTCGGGCCATACTTCGCAATGGCGGCCCGATGCGCGGCGGACCCATAGCCTTTATTGCGAACCCAACCATACGGGGCATACTGCGCGTTGCCTTGAGCCAGACCGACGATGAACCGGTCACGCGTCACCTTTGCGATCACCGAGGCGGCGGAGACCAGCGCACAGCTCTGGTCCGCCTTGACTTTCGTGGTGATATTGGCGGGCACCGGCACTTGCGGCGCTTCGAATGTATTGAGCGCCTTGGTGATATAGTCGTTGGGCCCGTCAAGTATCGCACCGACGCAAACGGCACCGGTCGGATCCGTTGAAGCCTGATGCGGGACTCTGATTCGTCCATCATCTGTCGAGCCGCCGTCCACGGCCGAAACGCCGACCCCCAGTTCACGCTCGAGCTCGTTGAGGGCCCGCAACGCCGCAATGCCCAGAGCGTAGGAGATGCCCCAATCGTCGATTTCCACGTTACTGGCCTGGCCGACGGCACTCGCACAACACCACGAACGCAACGGTTCGAACATGACCTCGCGCTTGGACTCGGTCAGCAATTTGGAATCAGTAAGCCCTTGAGGCACCTGCAAATCGGGAATATCCTTGGCCCATAGGGCTGCCGCCCCCACCATGACCGGCCCGGCGAGCGCGCCACGTCCGACCTCGTCGAAGCCGACCACGAGATCGAAGCCATCGGCGGCAATCCGCGCCTCCAGCTCGAGGGTCGGCCAGGAATGAGCCACTCGACGGGCATGCTTCCGCTCGCTCACGCCGTCCATCCGATGGTCGCGGTCGGACGGATTCGTTTGACGTGCCGAATCCGTCAGACCCGCCCGCCTGACAGGGTTGGCGGCACCCGCCAAGCCGGCCGGACTCATTGGATTGGAGGAATCCAGCCGATTCCTCTGACCGGCCAGATCCGCGGAATCCCGCTGGGACGCCGAAAACTTCCGATTCACCTGAGGTACCACATCCTCCGCGCATCCACACCACTCACGAATGTTCCGCCCCGGGTATTGCAGTGAACACATCGTGATGCGAATGCAATATGCCAAAATGTTTAATCGGCGCGATCGTAAGGAAGGCGACGCCCCGCACCCGCGAAATCGGGACCAGGCCGTTGTTCCCATCATCTGGATGGTAGCGGGAGTCAGAGGAGTTTGCACGGTTGTCGCCCAACACGAAGACATTGCCTTCGGTCACTTTGACGCTGAAGGCGAAATCACTCGGCTGGGTGCCCTTGCGTATATATGAGCTCTCGTCAATCGCCACGCCGTTGATGGTGACCGGACTGCCCTTGCCCTTGCAGGCCACCGTATCGCCCGGCAGGCCGATCAACCGTTTAATCAGGTCGTTCGAGCCGAAGCTGTCAGTCGATTTGAGCCAATTGGCGGGATCCTTGAACACGACCACATCGCCGCGCCTGAGCGGCATGACCTTGGGAGCCAAACGGTTGGTAATCACACGGTCACCGATCTCGATGGTATCCTCCATCGAACCCGACGGAATCCGGTAGGCTCCGACAACGAACACACGCAGTAACGTGAAAACCAGCACCAGGTTGATGATGAACACCAGCAGGTCCAGAACGTCTTTGGAAGTGAACCCGTCCGTTCTTGCGTGACGTTTCTTGGACTTCCCGACAGCGGAGGACCCTGCATCGAGGTCGGGTTCCAAACCGTGATTCGCCACCTCGACGATATGCCGATCCTCATCGCGTCCCTGATCCGGGCTGTTCGGCATCATATCACTCCCATCAAAAACCTCTACATTACATCGCTCAGACCAGCATAGCCGTACAGCAGGAACGCATTACGGACTGCGATAGGCTCTTCACCTTCTTTTTTGCAGATCCTGTCGATTCGGGCAACTTCCCCCCCACAACACGACGAGGCAAAACCGCAAGCCGACCAAGCCAACGTCAGAACATACAAAAACGGCGGCGGAGCAAACCTCCGACCGCCGCAAAAGGCTCAGAACCTCACGCCTTGGCGCTGTTGTCCTGACGCTCGACGATACGTGCGGACTTGCCGCGACGAGTGCGCAGGTAGTAGAGCTTCGCACGACGAACGCGACCACGACGAGTCACCTTGATCGAGTCGATCATCGGGGAATGCAGCGGGAAACGGCGTTCCACACCGTTGCCGAAGCTGATCTTACGCACGACGAACGTCTCACGCAGGCCGGAGCCCTGACGAGCGATCACCACGCCGGTGAACGCCTGAAGACGGAAGTTGTTGCCTTCCTGAATCTTGACGTTGACCTCGACGGTGTCTCCCGGACGGAAATCCGGAATGCTCTCGGCGGGCTTGAGCTGCTTGGCCTCAAAGGCCTCAATAGCGTTAACCATTGTTTCACCTGTCGCCGCCGCATACCGGCGCACATGTCAGGGGTGCCCTGCCTCGCCACCGACCCAAGGCCGGCACACGGCGCAACGCACCCAATCCACCATTCGGCGGACCACCCGCCGAACGCAAGCCGATTCGCCGCTACGACATCTAAATCGCACGACTGAACCACAACGGAGGCGCACCTATGCGGCAGCGCACCCCCTTGGCATAACAACAGTAGGCAATTCTATCCTCGCGTTCAGACAGCCCGGCAAGAGCCCGTCGGAAGGTTGGCCGAGCAATCGATCAGCGCGAACGATTCCAACCACGGAACTCGTCACCGGTCACAGTGCATTGGTCACCGGCAAATCGACGGACCGCCATGCTCTCAAAGCATTAGTGCACCTCAACCGTAAACCACCGCATGGCAGTGCGGACTACGCTTCAGTTCACCGACCGAATCGTGGGTCTTCCCCACGGAGCCCGAACCCCCGACAACCGGCTTTCGCACTACGTGCATTCGGCTTGACTTTTGTCTCAAACGTGCCTAGGTTGGTCATAATACATACCTATCGTTCGACGTGAAGGAGGTGGGGATCATGACAGACGATCTGCCGAGTAGTTCTAACGATCTACATCATTTATGCTTAAACATCCTTTCCCACTTCGGCGAGACGGTCTGATACGCGGCTGAGCGATGATGCGGCATAAGGCATCTGTCCTGTCTGAATCTTCGGACGGACAGTTGCCTTCACGTGCGCATTTCGCCTTTAGCGTATTTCCTGCAATCGGCATCCCTCACATATCTCACCGAGATTCCACACATCCGAGCATGCGTCGCGCACCACAGGGCGGTGGCGCTTGAAAGAAGGAATCCTATGAACGAATTCACGATTAGCCGCTCTTCACCCGCCGGCACCAACGCAGGCAACTCCGATGATGTCAGCACCGCACGTCGGGTCATTTTCGGACTGCCTTGTGGTGGCCGGCATCCTCGCCGTCTTCGGACTGGTCGGCTGGCTTCTGCCATCCGTCGGCGCACCCATCGGGCCGGATGGCATGCCTTCCACAGTGTCCACCGACCTGCGAAACCTGCCCTACTACGCGTTGCGCTCCGTGTTCCGCATGGCGATCGCGTTGATCTTTTCGCTGGTTTTCACCTTCGTCTACGGGCTGGCGGCGGCGCGTTCGAAACGCTTGGGCAAAGTGCTCATCCCATTGCTCGACATCCTTCAATCCGTGCCGATTCTCGGCTTCCTTTCGGCGACGGTGGCCATCTGGCTGGCCCTCTTCCCCGGTTCGGAGCTGGGCGTCGAAGCGGCCTCGATTTTCGCCATCTTCACTTCACAGGCCTGGAACATGACGTTCTCGTTCCACAGATCCCTGCTAAGCGAGCCGCAGGAGCTGGACGAAGCAGTACGCAACCTACGCCTGACACGCTGGCAGCGCTTCTGGACGCTCGACGTGCCCAATTCCATGATCCCGCTGATCTGGAACATGATGATGAGCGTGGGCGGCGGCTGGTTCTTCCTGACGGCCTCCGAAGTCATCTCCGTGGGCAACAGGGACTATGCGCTGCCCGGCATCGGCAGCTTCGTGGCCACCGCATCAGCCGAAGAGAAACCCGGCAAAGTGGCTTGCGCCATCGTGACCATGGTGCTGATCGTAGTCGTCATCGACGTACTTGTCTGGAAGCCGCTTACGGCTTGGGCCGAAAAATTCCGCATCACCAACAACGCCTCTGAAACGCCCAAAAAGAGCGCGGTGCTCACCGTCATCCGCCAGTCGCATATCGACAAATGGATTGCGACCCTGCTCACGCCGATCAAGGACGGGCTCGATCGCGTGATGCGCGTGTTCGGACGGACCGGGGCGCGTTGGACCGCACCCGCCAAACGGCGCCGCACCGGAGACCTGGTCTTCGACGTGGCCGTGGGTGCGATCGTGGTGTTCGGCGCATACCAACTGCTCTCGTCCATCGCGCAGAAGACGGGGTTCGACGAACTGGGCCACGCCTTCGGACTGGGGTTCATCACCTTCCTGCGCGTCCTGCTACTGACGATCGTCTGCTCGGTGATCTGGGTGCCGATCGGCGCCATCGTCGGGATGAACCCACGAATTTCGCGGTTCGCGGAGCCCCTGGTGCAGGTGTTGTCGAGCTTCCCGGCGAACTTCATCTTCCCCTTCATCACCATGTGGTTCGTGGCATGGAACATCGATATCAACTGGGGTTCGATCCTGCTCATGGCCCTGGGCACGCAATGGTACATCCTGTTCAACGTGATCGCCGGGGCGAGCGCGATCCCCAACGACCTGCTGGAAATGACCCACAACATGGGGCTGAGCACTTGGATGCGCTGGAAGAAACTCATCCTCCCCTCCGTCTTCGGCTCCTGGGTGACCGGCGGCATCACCGCGGCCGGCGGCGCATGGAACGCGTCCATCGTCTCGGAAGTCGTCAGCTATGGCAGGCACACCCTTACGGCAGACGGCATAGGCGCGTACATCACGCAGGCCACTGCAGAGAACAACGGCATGAAAGTGCTGATCGGCGTGGTGGTGATGGCGGTCTTCGTGGTCGGCGCCAACCGTCTTTTCTGGACTCCGCTCGAAAACCTCGCCGACACCCGGTTCGCCCTGAACTAGACGGCGGAGGCCGATCAATGAGCATTCTCGACAACCTGGCAACAGACTCCACCGTTTCGCTCGAAACCTACGGATCTGCATCACGACACCGCTTTACGGCAAACGCAATACAAATTGATTAGAAAGGCGAAGCGCATGACCTTCACCAACTTCATCACCAAGTCCGCCACCGGTGGCGGACACAGCCAGGCGCTGACCCGCGACCTGAACGACGACACGACGAACGCCATCATCGAGGCTGAGCACATCTCCCAGACGTTCACCGGCGACAAAGGCAATGAACTGACCGTGCTCGACGACATATCCTTCACCCTGCACAAGGGCGAGATCGTCGCGATCCTAGGGCGATCAGGCGCCGGAAAATCCACTTTCCTGCGGATTCTCGCCGGTCTGGTCCAACCCAGCTCCGGACGAGTGGCCTACCGCGGCAAGCCGTTGAACGGACCGAACCCCGGCGTGGCGCTTGTCTTCCAGACCTTCGCGCTCATGCCGTGGCTGACCGTGCAGGATAACGTCGAACTCGGCCTGCAGGCCCGGGGCGTACCGCGCAGGCAACGCAGCGAAATGGCGCTGGCTGCCATCGATTCCATCGGTCTAGACGGGTTCGAATCCGCCTACCCGAAGGAGCTTTCGGGAGGGATGCGCCAACGCGTCGGCATCGCCCGCGCGTTAGTGTTGCAGCCGGACGCGTTGTTCATGGACGAACCCTTCAGCGCCCTTGACGTGCTGACCGCCGAGAATCTGCGTCAGGAGGTCCTGAAGCTCTGGGGCAACGAGCAGCAGAACATCTCCTCGATTCTCATGGTGACGCACAACATCGAGGAGGCGGTGCAGATGGCCGACCGCGTCGTGGTGCTCGGCTCGCACCCGGGACATCTGATCGCACAGGTGCCGGTCGACCTGCCCCGCCCGCGCGACAAGCACAGCGCCGAGTTCGGCGCGATGGTCGATAAACTCTACACGGTTCTGACCGGTCAGAACCCCAACGGAACCCCTGACGAGAAGGAACAGGCCGGGCAGACGGGCGCCGGCACCACCCGAGACTCCAACGGAACATCGCCGGACATCGCTTCCTCGACCGTTGAAAAGAGCGGCGCAGAAGCAAACATCGGAGAACCGACCGACGGCACCTTGGCCGATCTTAAACGCGAACTGGTGGACAAGAGGTCGAACAGGGAGGACGGCGCCAGCGACGCCCATGACGACAGCAGCGGTACCGCTGGCGACCTGCCGGACGCGACCCCCGGAGGGTTGGCCGGCCTGATCGACGTGGTGGCCGGATACCCGGACGGCGTGGACCTGGCCGACCTCGCCAGCGACCTGAACTTCGAGGTGGACGACCTCTTCCCGCTGATCGACGCCGGCACGATGCTCGACGTGTTCCGCGTGGACAACGGCCACTGCACCCTGACCGAGAACGGCATGGCATGGCATGGGGCGGACATCCTCAAAGCCAAGGAGATCTTCGCCGATCTGGCGATGGACCATGCGCCGTTGGTGCGCACCATCGACCAGGCGCTGCGCCGCCAACCGAACGACGCGCTGCACGGGGACCTGATCCTCGACCTGCTGCGCCGTCGCCACAACGACGAGGAGGCACGCCGACAGTTCGACATCGCCGTGAGTTGGGGAAGGTACGGCGAGCTGTTCGACTACAACGCCGACGACGATCTGCTCACGCTCGATGACGCGAACAGATAATTCGTCACTCCCCATAGGCAAAGCGGTCGCGAAGGACGGGCGGATGCCATGAAACCGATGGTTTCCTTATGGCATCCGCCCGTCCTGTTGGTTTTGAAGTTCGCAGCACCCAACGAACGAGCCACCACCATGCGCACCTGCGAATCTTACCAGCCACCGAACGAACCGCCGCCCGCACCGCCGCCTGAGCCACCGAATGAAATTCCGGAACCAATCCCGCCGGCATCCGATGACTCATACGCAGGAGTGCCGATATTGATGATTTCACTACTCAACTGCGCACCGATATCGGAGAAGTTCACACCGCCGGGCCCTAGTCCGAAGCCTGCGTAAGTGGCATCGCCATAGACATACATTGGCGCATAATACGTCCAATAAATGGAGGAAATGGCGGAACCGTCGGGAATCCGGGTCCCATCCAAACCCTGCGGCGACGCCGCGGCCAACCTCCGCACCACCTTCTCGCTGATACCCAACGCCGTGGCATAAACGAGGTAGTGGCCCCACAACTCGACATCGAAAGCATCGCGATCGGTGAAATCACTGAAGTCTTCAAGATAGTTGGCCAACCCCTGCAATTCGTCAGCCATTTGATCACCGGATGCGGTGAACGTCTGCCGTTGCAGCAGCATCGCCACAGGCACCAGCAACAGCACGACGATTCCAATCATCAATGACGCGAGCACAGGGACATGCCGGCCGGCATCCAACAGCAACAGCAGGCAAACGCCGCCCATCATACTCAACAAGACAAGGATGGAGGCGTATAGCCCGTTGCGCGAGACCGTAAAACCGCGCGCATCATATTCCAATCGCGCTTGCAAATTGTACTCATCATACAAGTTCGGGCCCTCGTCCCATTCCCCACCACCAGTCCGACCACTCAGCGAGTCCAGATCGAAGGCCCTGGAACCCATAAAGTCGGAGGCCGCTGCGAGGAACCGCAGCATCGCAAACTCGGAAGGATACAATTCGCCCGCCGGATTGTCGAGATACCCGTCCGTCTTGGGAAGAATCACAACAGTGCTGGTCGCTCGGTCACGGTCGTTACGATTGGCCTGAATACATGTGTCGATCTGCGCCCCACTGGCCTTGGCCATATCCAAACCCTGATACCAGCGCGCAGAACCGGGGTAAAGGGCAATGAAACCTTTATCCGCCAATGAAAGCACAGTAGCGGCAACACCGCCCTCGCTCACGGCGGATCCCTTCAATGACGCGTTACCTTGCGCCACACCGTTGAGCATGGCCGCACCGGCTGGGCTGATTTGAGGCACGTCGCGGAAATACTCAAGACGACCACGATATGAAGAACGACGATTGGTGTAAATCACAGCAGCCAACCCCGTCACCAACATCACCAACATGAGAGCCACGGTGAGCCACACGAACAGACGCGTATGGTCGGTGCTTCGGCGCTGAGCCTCATTCCGTTCACACTGCTCGTTCGCAATGACCGTATCGCCATAGTTGCCGTGTTTCCGGTGCGCGACCGTGGCATCCATCACCCTGGCGTCGAATATGGTAACCAAGTCCACGTGTTGCTTCACCGCCACATCGTCGGCCGTAAAGGTGAACATCCCATTCTTGACCGCGCCAATCCGCCCGATGCCCTTATAGTGCAGCCAATGACGGGTCTTGCCTCCATCCTTTGCAACGCCTTTTGGCAAGGTGACTGTGGCCTTGAAGGCACCAATCGGCACGGTGTTGCCATCACCGACCGGTTCCCACTTGAAATATGCCACATCGTCGTAGACGCTGACCACGTCCTTGAGCGTCATACCGATGTCGAACTTAAGACTTTGCGCCTTTTCGGTGGCAGGGATGTTCCATGCGAGCTCGACCTCGTCACCGTCAGCCGCGTTTGAGGCGAGGGTCGGGTCGTCTTTGAGGCCCTGCACATACTGCTCGTCGGTCATCGAGGCCGGACGATAGACCGTACCTGAGTGGTCAACGCTCGCCCCAATCACGGTCGCATACCATTGTTCGGCGAAATGCTTGTCCCAGCTCGAATCGTCGCCAACCTCATTCCGATCGACCACATGGCCCCCGGCATAAGCTTTACCGCTTGTCGCGTCCTTAACCGAAACGTCAGTGATCGCGCTCAGCTGCCTGTCGCTGATCGTCAGGCGCTGGGTCATCTGATGCCAAAGCTGGTGGCCATTCTTCTTATCGAGTTTGATGTCGACATGCTCCACGACACGCAAGTCACCGTTTGGACGAACCGTTACCTCATAATTGAGGGAATTATAGGATAACGCGGCATGATGATCCGCACGACCGGCTACAAAGAACAAGAAAACCGCTAGGACCGCAACCGTCACGCCTGCCGCAATACCACAGACAAGTGCATTCCTGACTCGCTTAGGGTTAGGACTCCTGCCAATACTCATGGCTTTCGGCCCTTCTCGCTTTTCCACAAACCACGCCAAATGCCTCAGTGTGCCGGTTCACGTAAGTCAAATCGATTGCAAATCATATAGTGAACAGTCATCCGTACACACTCATCGCGTACCCTTAGAACCTGATCTGCGGCACCACCTTATCCAACTCGTCGGCGCGGAAATACTCGGCCTTCGAGAAATGGAACATACCGGCCACGATATTCGAGGGGAACATCTCGATCTTCGTGTTGAGCTTCTGGACCACGTCGTTGTAGAACTGACGCGCGTAGGCGATCTTCTCCTCGATGTCGCTCAATTGCGCCTGCAAGTCAAGGAAGTTCTGGTTGGCTTTCAAGTCAGGGTACGCCTCAGCCGTGGCGGTGAGGTTCATCAGGGCGCGCGACAGATTCGACTCGGCCTCGGCGCGGTCGGCCGCCGTGGCCGTCTGGCTGCATGCGGTCTGAAGCGCGGCTGCACGGGCCTCGGTCACCTTCTCGAACACCGCGGACTCGTGCGAGGCGTACCCCTTGACCGTCTCGACGAGGTTCGGCACCAGGTCGGTGCGCCGCTTGAGCTGCACGTCGATCTGCGACCAGCCGTTCTCGACACGGTTACGCAGCGCTACCAGATTGTTATACATGGATACGCCCCATAGCGCAACAACCACGACGACAGCCGCAACAACGATCGCTACAATTGCCCCAGTGCCCATTGCAGCCCCTCTCTTCCCCTCAACCTTTTTCGACCTCGATACTCGACATGCAAACATTTTCGCATAACTCGTATGCCGACGCAAGACAGGAATCGCGGTGCCGGCCGTCAGAAACCAACGGAGAGAGCCAAAGGTACCAGACGCAACACACGCCAAGCATCCTGGCCGAAAACAGCCACCCAAATACAAAGGCACCTGCCCGCCACACGGACGGAACAGGTGCCTTGACTCGCGATATGCGACATATCAGAGTAAGCCGGCGATGGTTTTTACGCGCATCTCAACATACGCGCATTCTCCCGACCCGCAAGGACGCACACAGCCGCCGCCCCCGCTACCGACTACTTAGGGCTACTTGCGATGGGCGCGGTAGAAGCGAATCAGGCTCTGCGTGGAAGCGTCCTGCTGCGCGAGCGCCTCATCGTCCTGCGAGATCGCCGGGGTGATCTGGCGGGCGAGTTGCTTGCCGAGTTCGACGCCCCACTGGTCGAAGGAGTCGATGCCCCACACGGTGCCCTCGGTGAAGGTGATGTGCTCGTAGAGCGCAATCAGCTCGCCCAGCGAGAACGGGGTCAGCGCATCGCCGAAGATCGAGGTGGTCGGGCGGTTGCCGCTGAAGACGCGAGCCGGCACGATGGCCTCCGGCGTGCCCTCGGCGCGCACCTCGTCGGCGGTCTTGCCGAAGGCGAGCGCCTTGGTCTGTGCCAGGTAGTTGCCCAGGAAGAGCTCGTGCACGTCCTGATCGCCATCCTTGGCGGGGTTCGGGGTGTTGGCGAAAGCGATGAAGTCGGCGGGAATCAACTGGGTGCCCTGGTGGATCAGCTGGTAGAAGGCGTGCTGGCCGTTGGTGCCGGGCTCGCCCCAGAAGACTTCGCCGGTGTCGGTGGTGACGGGAGTGCCGTCCCAGCGTACGGACTTGCCGTTGGATTCCATTGTCAGCTGCTGCAGGTAGGCCGGGAAACGATGCAGGTACTGGTCATAGGGAAGCACGGCGTGCGTCGCGGCCTTGAAGAAGTTGCGATACCACACGTTCATCATGCCCATCATGGCCACGACGTTCTGCTCGAGCGGTGTGTTGGCGAAGTATTCGTCGATCTCGTGGAACCCGGCGAGGAACTCCTCGAAGCGCTTCGGACCGCAGACGATGGCAATGGAGGTGCCGACTGCGGAATCCACGGAATAACGGCCGCCAACCCAGTTCCAGAAGCCGAAGGCGTTCTCGGGGTCGATTCCGAACTCCTCGACACCCTTGAGGTTGGTGGAAACTGCGATGAAGTGCTTGGCGATGGCCTCGGCGCGCTTGGCCTCCGAGCCGTCGATGGCGCCGTTGGCTTTGAGGGTGTCCAGGAGCCAGGTGCGTGCCTCGCGTGCGTTGGTGAGGGTTTCGAGGGTGGTGAACGTCTTGGAGACGACGACGAACAGGGTGGTCTCGGGGTCGAGGTCACGGGTCTTCTCGCTGATGTCGTTGGGGTCGATGTTGGAGACGTAACGCGCGGAGATGCCGGCGTCCGCGTAAGGCTTGAGCGCCTCGTAGGCCATGACCGGACCCAGGTCGGAGCCGCCGATGCCGATGTTGACCACGGTTTTGATCTTCTTGCCGGTCACGCCGCGCCACTCGCCGGAGCGCACCTTGTCCGCGAAGGCGTAGATCCTGTCGAGCACTTCGTGCACGTCCTTGACCACGTCCTGGCCGTCGACGATGTACTTGCCCTCATCCGACTTCGGACGACGGAGCGCGGTGTGCAGCACGGCCCGGTCCTCGGTGTTGTTGATGTGGACGCCCTCGTACATGGCCTTGCGCCGATCCTCAAGACCCACGGCCTTGGCGAGGTCGGCGAACAGCTTGAGCGTTTCGGGCTTGACAAGGTTCTTGGAAAGGTCGAAGTGAAGGTCGCCTGCATCGAAGCTCAGCGATTCCACACGCTTGGGGTCTTCCGCAAACCACTTCTTGAGGTCGACGCCCTCGGCTTGCAGCTCGTCGAAATGCTTTTGCAGCGCCGCCCACTCGGGGGTTTTCGTCGCGTCGACAGGAGGATTGATGGCCATGTTATAAGGTCCTTTCATCATGCTTTTCACGTCGGGTTTCGCCGGATTCTTCCGTTCCATCCACAGCACCGCGCCCGACGGTCGCTAGCACCTCCCAAGATACTCACAAAAGGCGACACAACCGCACAAAAGTGTTGATTTGCGACCGATTCACCCCGCGTCACCGGATATATTTACCGGAACCGCAGAATTCCGCTGATACCCACAACCACATCCTCCGACCCGTAATGACGCGATCACAACAGTGAAACGCACCTGCCGACGGAGGAATGAGAGCACCCGCCATAAAAAGGGGCACATGGGCGGAAATATCATTGTCCTGCAATGCCCCCAACGCAGACACCTACGTGAAAGCCGGCACCGTTCAGGGGCGCACAGGGAACGAACCCAACGCTGACTCGACCGAACACTTCGAAGACCACCTGGAAAGCCTTACCGCGGGACCCGTATCGACCGACCACAGGCTGCGCACCGACGACGATGTCGATAAATGGCATGAATCCATCGATGCGGGAGAAGACGATGCTTGAACCGAACACGGCCGCCGAATTTGACTCGGCCATGGCACGACTGAAACAATCTGACCGCACATGAGCCGCTGAGTTGCGGAGCATAGGAAATCGAGCCGGGAGCATCCGTTCCGGGGGAACCGGTAGGTACAGCGAATCACCACAACACGTCCGGCGACACACCACTCTCGGGTATCGGCGAGATGAACGATTTCGCACCGACAGCCAATTTCGACATCGACAAGGCGTGCAATCGATTCGTCGAAGGCATCGGCAGGAGGTCAGACCAAGCGGAGCAGGTGAAGGAGGGCCGGCGCACGAAGCCGATTCACCCGAATTTCGGGCGTGGCCTCCTCTTGCCTGTCGCGCAGCATGCCGCCACCTCTTTCACGTGTTGATTCCATAGAACCCGATAGAGCTCCGCGAACCACGTCTTGCAAGGCTGGAATCACCAAAACCTTGTATAATACTCGTGACTCCGGCCGTACCCAGCGTGCCCCCCCCACAAGCCTTCACGATCAGTATCGTCGTCGTTGCGGACCCGCAGTCCGAGCAGGCACGGCGCACTCCCTACGCAGCATCAACACAGCCGCCGATCAGGACACAGCACAGTTTGGACAAAATACATACCGTTCTGTATACTTGTTTTCTTGTGCACGGGTAGCGCATGCTGCTCGAGCCACGCCGCTTTAGCTCAGTTGGTAGAGCGTCTCACTCGTAATGAGAAGGTCGACAGTTCGATTCTGTCAAGCGGCTCCGCCAAATTTCGTTTACGTCGTCGGATCGCACGCTCCGGTTCATTATGATTTCCGTTTTCATATCCTGCGTTTGGGTTGCAACAATATAAAATTCACCGACCTTTTACGTGTTGCAAAAATTCACGCGTTTGCAGATTTCGCCTGCGGCGTATTCCCCCATATCAGCTTTATCATTTTCCTCCAGGAGCCTATAACGGCTTGTCACGATAACGCGCTGAAACACCGGTAGCACAAAAGCCTAAAGGGCCACCGGTCGAATGCGCGGGCGGCAAGCCTGACCTCTAGTCGACCTAGAGTGCGGGCATCCTATAGTCGGTCAACGCCGACGCACGTGCAACAGCGCCCACGGAGATGCCTTGTTAGCAAACCTTCGAACCGGCGGGTTTAATGATGGCCAATCGGCGTCTCGGAGACATGTGCCTCTAGGCAAAACCAAAATCAATGAACAGGACGAGCATGGGCTTCTTTAACTCACTCATTACAACGGCGCTGTGCCTGACTATGGCAGCGGCACCGATCCACCAGCAACAGCCGGCTCCCGGCCCGACCGGCGCGCCGCAGGCCGGACAAATCACCGGTACAACCGACCGGACACACACGCCCCGCACCTCTGGTACCGGGCGACACGGCACGTCACCACACACTGTCGCCGCACTCGCAACAAAGGCCCAGCAGACAGACGCCACGCAGAAAGGCAACACGGTCGGACCGCAGGACGACGGCGCCACCTGCACGCCCGTTGCGCGCCAGACCTGGGGCACACCCGCTAACGACGCCGCCGTCAACAAGGTGCCCGACCGCGACCCGAACCCCGTGGAATGGGAAATCAGCAGCGACTGCACCCTCACCCTCCACCACGGCACCAGCCCCGACTACAAGGCCGCCAACGATTCCGTGCCATGGGAGCAGTACGCGGACGCAATCACCAAGATACTCATCGAGGGCAACGTCACCCTTTACCGCGACGCCCCTCTCAAGAGCAAGTCCGCTGGATTCTTCGGCAAGATGAAAAAACTGAGCGAAGTGCAGGTGAACGGGACCCTCCACCTCGCAGGGGCAGGTGCAAATCGACTGTTCCTACAGGACGAAGTTCTTACCAATTTCACTGACAAGGGACTGACCGGCTTGGAAACCAGCCAAGCCACCGACATGAGCGAGATGTTCCAGGACTGCTGGAAGCTGACGTCGTTGGACATCAGCAACTTCGTCACCAGCAACGTCACCAACATGAGCGGGATGTTCGGAGGCTGCATCGCGCTGACGTCGTTGAACATCAGCAACTTCGTCACCAGCAACGTCACCAACATGAGCGAGATGTTCAGCAGCTGCTACGCGCTGACGTCGTTGAACATCAGCAACTTCAACACCAGCAACGTCACCAACATGAGCGAGATGTTCGACATGTGCGAAAAGCTGACCTCACTAAACGTGAGCAACTTCGTCACCAGCAACGTCACCAACATGAGCGAGATGTTCAGCGGCTGCAGCAAACTGACCTCACTAAACGTGAGCAAGTTCAACACCAGCAAGGTCACGAACATGTTCTTCATGTTCGGCTACAGCACCGAGCTGACCTCACTGGACCTGAGTAACTTCGACACCAGCAACGTCACCAACATGAGCGAGATGTTCAACAACTGCACCAAGCTGACGTCGTTGAACATCAGCGGCTTCGACACACGCAAGGCCATTGTCTCCAAAGAAGGGGGGATATCGAGCATGCTGGCCTCTGACGCGGCCCTACGCGAACTGCGGCTCGGACCCGACACCTACTTGGCCAAGACCGACACCGACACCGACGCGTTTATCGATAATATATGGGTGAGGCCAGGTATCGCATACGACGTGTGGCTGGAACTGCCCGCCACCGGACCACACATCCCTGTTGCCGATCTGCGCGCACGCACCTCGCTCACGCTCACCTCGCCGCGCACCCCCCAAGGCCACTACATCATCCCCTCGCTGACCCTGACCGTCGACTACAACAACGGACAGGCCGACCATACCGAAACCACCGTCATCGATACCACCAAAACCGCCGGCAGCCAGACCGTCGCTTTAGGCTCAAGGCCCGCGCCCGCCGGCAAGGTGTTCGACGGATGGGAACTGTCCACCAGCGACCCCGAACACGTCACCCTCCGCGGCGACACCGTCTCCTGGACCGCCAAAGCCTACGACCCGAACGCCAAAATCACCGCCAAATGGCGCACCCCCGCACAACCCGGCCAGAACCGGAACCCAGGCCAGCCAACCGGCCAGAACCGGAACCCAGGCCAGCCAACCGGCCAGAACCGGGATTCGAGCCGGCAGGATGACCCGGCCACGGCCGCCGGAGCCCCGAACGGCCTCGCGCTGACCGGCACCGCGGCCACCGGAGCCCTGGCTTTGCTGACCGTCCTGCTGATCCTCGCACTGAGTCTGCTCGCCATGGCCAAGCGACACACACACCGCCACACGCGCTGACCGTTGACCAGACACGGGGCGTAGACACTTCACTCCCTACCCCGTGCCCCGACGGCAATCCGAAACACACGGCTGCCCCGTCCATCGCCACACGGCAATGGACGGGGCAGCCCCATAAGACCCACTTCTCTTTGCTCGACAGCTTTTGGCACGATTGGATTTCGACACAGTTAGACGAACGCGCCGAAGCCACGCTTAGAATACGATTGGCAACTTGATGGCGTTTGGCCTTCCCAGCCAGTCAGCCTCCGCGTCCAGCATAGCGTTCAACAGCTCCTCGACCCACTCGACCACCGGCCGGTCCAGACCGATCTCTAAGTCTGCATGGTCGAACTACAGTATTTCCTTATCGAACATGACGCTCACCTGCTTTCCAATGGAATCTTTCTTTCTCGGCGGCTGAAAATTCCACATAGGGAAAAGCACCATACCTCCCTATCCCAATCCCATAACCTATTCACGCAAAACTTGGGACACTACGGAGTGCCTCACCCGTAATGAGAAGGTCGACAGTTCGATTCCGTCAAGCGGCTCCATCAATCTTCAGCCCGCGTTGCACGCGCACGAAAGTCAGCGTATGGTCGAAGGCCCGCGACCCGCGGGAGGTGCGCCTTTATGCAGCTATGCACGGGCGAGGACCCGACCCTCGTTCGTGGCGCGCTCGATATATTCCAACGCAATAGCTTTGGAAGCCTCGTCCTCCCTGCCGGAGTCCACATCATAGAACATGGTGAACCCGGCCGAAGCCACCCCAAGGTAGTCAGTGAGGACGTCCTTGCAGATAAGGTGCTCAAGCTTATCGATCAAACCATTGCCGTCATACCACTCTTTGGCGCCCCCGGCAGTGGCCATGATATGGAAGCGCTTGCCTTGCATCGCGGCTCCCCCGGCGAACGCATAACCCCGGCACAGCACGCGGTCGAGGAACCCCTTCATCATCGCGGGCATTCCGAACCAGTACACGGGGAAAACCAAAGCGACCACGTCCGCCCAATCGAGTTTGCGCTGGATCGGCACCAAATCAGCCGGCATGGGGGCTTTGCCGAGGTAGTGGCTGCGGTCCTCGGCACCAAACACGGGATTGAAACCGATTCCATGCAGATCGATCATATCCGTTTCGGCGCCCTCCGCCTTCGCGCCCTTAAGGAACGCGGCCCCCAAGGCGTTGGTCAGGCTGTGTTCTTCAGGATTGTCGGTGATTGCAAGAACCTTGGTCATTGTCGTCCTTTCGGTTCGCGAAAGCGCACAGGCGCCCTTCATTGCTTTTATCTCTTACTGTATTGACTTCAAGTACTGTAAGTCAACACGAGAATGAGACCGACAATCCGGCGGACACGAAAGAGCCTGGCACGGCGGGCTTGAACAGAACAAGGTTTACGGCCCGGCAGGATTCAGGAAGCAAGGCCGGCACGGCTACATTCTGAACGACCGAATCCGACAAAACTTCGACACGACGTCAGGAAACCGATCAGAAACGTCGCTAGATATTTGGCCGCACTCTCACGGCCCCCGACGGAAGAGGCTGGGGCGTGACGGTCGGACCGCACACCTCCAACGTCGGATCGCCATCCGCGCCTTCAGCGAAACGCACCCGGTCGATGGCCATTTGCCGAGGATTGGCCGCATGGAGATCATGATGCACATGGTAGAGGATAAAAAATTCCCTGCCATCCGGCGACGGCGCGAACGTGTGATGACCTGGGCCATGAACCAACGCGGTCGAGCGCATGATCGGATTGAACCGGTATTTCACAAACGGCCCAAGCGGTCGGTCGCTTACCGCATACCCCACACCGTACATCGGGCTTTCAAAATGCGAACCCGAATACGTCAGATAATACGTCCCATCGTGCTCGAGCACGTATGGCGCTTCATTGATGGCCGCCATATCCTTTTCCCACGGCTGTGAGGGAACCAACAGCTTGGTCAGCGTACTCTCATCGATGCTTTGCATGTCGTCGTTGAGTCTGGCACCGTAAATCACGTTGCCCTTGTCGAACCGGACGAAATAGAGATAATACCGCCCGTCCTTATCTTTGAACACATGCGCGTCAATCTCTTTGACGTCAGGGTGCATCGGGCCGAACCGCAACTGTTTGAACGGACCGAGCGGGCAGTCACTCACCGACACGCACAGATGCTCATTCGCCGTGTATGTCAGATAAAACCTACCATCGCGCTCGGTGATGTCGGGTGCCCAGAAACCGCTGCTTCCCCAGTTGTCCTTGCCCGCCTCCATCGCCAGACCCCGATCCCGCCAATGCACGAGATCGCGTGATTCATAGACCTTGATGCCGCCTGCTTCCTCGTTCGTGGTGGTCGGGTACAGATAATACATGCCATCGCGATATAGAACGTCCGGGTCAGCCACATTGCTCAGCACAGGATTGGTATACGAGTTGGAAGTATCGGCTCTTGGCTCCGCATACCGTTCAGGACAAGGGCGCCAACGTTCCGAATCGGCTCGCCGGGCAACCGACGGCCTTTCATGACGGATCAACCGACGGAGGTTATTCACAAAACCGTCGCGTCGCATACCCTCATCGCCTCCATGCCGTTGCCGGAACGTTATACCGGCAACGGCCGCGACGACCACAACCGCCGCGACGACAAGGATAAGCGCGAGCATGTGATCCATGGTGAACCCCATCCTTCCCCGGCATTTTCGGCATTCAACGTCATGCTACCCCGAAATGCGTACCCACCGTACCGCAGAAAATCAACGTTTTTAAGACCTTGTACATTCACGAAAACGACCCAGATTTGCAGTCAATTGTTATATTTTTGTTATATTTCAGATCGTCAAGAAATTCAGAAAGGCAGGGAGCCAATCCCACGCTTTCGAGCTGTTATTTCAAGCGCGCATAGACACTCCCCGTAATCAGTATTATACGTCTGCCGAAGGACCCCCTGATGGCGGCGAAGTGCCTAAGCTGGACTTAGTCGCTTCGTCGTAGTTGAGGCCGGTTGCATACATGTCGGAGGGCACCGCAGACCGGCAGATAAGCAGAAGATCGGGGCGCTCCTCCGCAAATAGGCTGTTATTTCAAGTCTGCAGAGGACCCCGACTTCAAGAAAAACTATATCACGTCGTAAAAAGTGTCGCGTGAAATGCGACGCTTTTTGTCAGTGGTGCGACGTTTTCCAGATACCCCCATGGGTGGGGAGAGAACGGCACTGCACCCGAGGGGGCCTAGGGGCATGGGGGCAGGGGTATACCCCCACCCACCTCCATTGGAAAGAATAGGTCAATCGTCGAGGATGTTGGTCGCGATGTCGTCCGCAACCTGATCGTCGGTCATTGTGTTCACTGTCGTGGCGGAAGCCTTGGCGCTGACCTTGGTCTTCGTCTTGGATGGTTCCTCCGGCTCGCTGTCCTGCGTCGTGGGCTGGCTGCCCGCTTCGTGTTTGGCCACCGGCAAGCAGGAACCCGCACGCAGTCAAAAGTCAAAACGAAGTAGACCAATGGCAACAGGGCCACACTGACGTCATCAGCCATCAATGGGCGCCATCGCGGGCATGCACATGCCGGTTACAGCAATTTTTGTGAACCAACAAAACAACTCGACCATGATTTCACCAACCAAGAAAAGGCTCGAATACACAGTCAAGCATAAAATCACGAAGAATAAAGACAAACGTAAAAAGTTAAAATAGGAAGTCGATCAAATAACTCCTTAGGCCACTTAAACCTGACCATGTGAAAACCCACGCCAAGTGCGAGCAAAGGGACTCGAACCCTCACGACCGAAGTCACAGGAACCTAAATCCTGCGCGTCTACCAATTCCGCCATGCTCGCGTACCACCCCTCTAATCTAGCAGACGCGCCGCACAAGGCGACCGGACCCGACGAAAACGGCTCGGTCGCTACGACAAAAGCCACGAAAAAACGAAAAAAGCGCGGTTTTCGTCGTAGGGACGGGACAGCAGGGCCGTAGAACGACTTGGGAATAGGCTGTGAACCGTCCATGAAGTAGAGCTGTAGGACGGCCTGGAAGTGGGACCAGAGGCGACACAGACGACAGAGGGGCAACAGGCGCGACACAGAAAACGATGGGGGCAGGCTACATAATGCCTTCCATGAACCCAAAGAAGATGGTGAGAATCAACAGGTCGGCGCTGCCGCCAAGGCTCAGGTTGCGTTCGAGGCATTCCTCGTTGAGCTCGCCCAACAGCCGCATGCCAGCCTCGGTTCCGGCGCCGCCTAACGAGAAGTAGCGCTCCGATCGGTCGTGCATCCAGTCGAGCACGGCCGGGTCGCCCGCACGCTTGACGAGATTGGAGTCCTCGGTACGGCCGGCCAACAGCATAAGCACGTCCAGCAGCCGCGTGTTGAGATCGCCGTTGCCGCGACTCCCGCGCAACAGCGGAAGCGCCACGTCGATAACCGAAGGGAATCCGGCTTCTGCTTCGCCGCGCACACCGGTGGCGCCGGTTTTAAGGTACTGCCGCTCGCCCGCAGTCAGTTCGAAATCGGGTTTTCCCTCGAGCAGGCGCAGGTCGCGCGCGGTAAACCCGGCAAGCATTCGCTTGATGACCTCCTGAACACCGGTCGTGCCGTAATCGTGCGATTTGCAGTAGTGACTGGTGGCACCGACCGCAACACCAAGCGAAAACACGGCACCTTTATGCGTGTTGACCCCGTCCGTGGCCTCGAACATCTCACGTTCGGCGCCACGGCCCAGCGCACGCAGCCGCTCGAACAGCGCCGTGAGATCGGCGCCCGCGAAATCCGCGCCACATCGCGCCGCCGCATCGAAATAGTCGCGCAGGGCCACGGCGCTGTCGATGAAGGTGAACACCGTCATGTCGGGGTGGGGGCCGGAGCCTACCGGGTCGACCAGACCGGGCTTGGGATGCACCGAGACCTCGTAGAGCAACGCACGCACAGCGGCCTGCGCGATAAACCGTGAGTCATATTGCATTCTCACCCCTTATTATTTCCGTTCTTCACGAGACTTCAACGTTCATCCGCAACCGATGCGATGCACGTTGTCTTAGACATGCCCGAATTCCTCGGTCGGTGCGGGATTGGCGCCATCTACCGACGCCCGACCTGCACGGTCGCCCGAAAGCTTGGCCGCGCAACGCAAACGCCGGGCAGCAGTACCGCAGTAGTCCAGATAACGCCGCTCGACCGCCTCTTTCAGCTCCTGCGCCGAATGGGTTTGGCTGCGAGCGCACTCCTTGGCCGGACGACTGCACACCAGGCATCGCCGCTGCGGCATGCCCAAATCCGTTCGCGAAAGCTGGCCGACCTGCCCGTGCCGCATCACATCGATATCGAAAAGCCTGCCCATTGCGGACGCATCCTCGAACCGGACCGCAACGGCCTTGACCCAGCGCCAGTCGTCCTTGTAGACCACGAACGCCTCCGGGCCCGTGGCACGGCTGATATAGACATGCCAACGTTCGTCGCAGAACCCCTCGTCCTGCGCCCGGTCGGCAAACTCTGCAAGCCCCGCGCGGAAGATGGCCCGCAGCGCGGCATTGGTTTTGATGGCACCGGGCGTGTTGAGTTTGATCGCGACCACGGTGCTTTCGGGGAATTCGTCCATCAGACTCCGTTGCGCGTCTTCGCGCCACTGGCGGCCCTCCAGAATGGCTTCAAGGGACTGCGGCTGGCCGGAATCGAGTATCATGCGCTCCTCCTGACTCACAAGCGTGCCAAACGCAGCCTCTCCCGCGTCCAGCCCTTGACCATTCCATACATATAAGGTATTACTATAAGTGGATGCCCGAGTCTGCCATTATGCACCCGGAGGCCTTGGCCTTAACCAACCTGGCGACTACCTACGCAAAACCGACGCAGGGACGAACCGTCATGACCCGATTCGCCCCATACCGTCCAGCTTCGGCGCGACCACTGCATTCCAAGCCCGGCGCACTCTACAAGTGTCGCAGCACCCGACTTCATATACGACCGACACCTTCGCCGGACCGCTCGTGCACCGTCGTCCGAACCCGATGGAAAGTCAGGCGCGGCAAACGGTGCATGGGCAGGTTTTACGTTGTTTTCCGGTCACTCAGTCACTCCGCGACCTGACGGATCTGGTCGATGATCGTGCCGTCGCGGTATTCGATCAACGCCACGGTCCGGTCGGTGAACTTGAGCGGTTCGGGGGTGCCGAGCATCTTTTCGGCGCGCTCCTGCAGCTGCTGGATCGTGTAGACCGGCAGCCCCGGAATGTTGCCCAGAGCCTGCATCAGGTCCTGACGCTTGGGGTTGATGGCGATGCCCACCTCGGTGACCAGCACGTCAACCGAGTCGCCAGGTGTAACAACCGTGGTGACCTTGGGCACCACGGTGGCGATGCGTCCACGCACCAGCGGAGCCGAAATGATGGTGAGCTTGGCCGTGGCGGCATCCTGATGACCGCCGATCGCGCCACGAATCACGCCGTCTGACCCCGCCATGACGTTGACGTTGAAGTCGGTGTCGATTTCAAGGGCGGAAAGGATGGCCACGTCGAGCTTGTCGACCATGGCGCCCTTGTTGGCCGGGTCGGCGTACCAGGATGCGTCGATCTCCTGCTGGCCCGGGTTCTGGCGCATCGAGGTCGCGGCTCCCTTGTCGAAGTCCTGAACGTCCATGACCTTGCCGATCAGCCCTTCTTCAAGCAGGTCGACGGTGGGCTTGGTGATGCCGCCCAAAGCGAAGGACGCCTTGATGCCGTTGTCGATCATCGACTGACGCAGGAAGCGGGTCACCGCGAGCGCCGCGCCGCCGGAACCGGTCTGGAAGGAGAACCCGTCCTTGAAGTAGGGCGAGTTGACGATCACGCCGTTGACGCTCTTGGCGATCTTCAGCTCCTTCGGGTCTTTGGTGAACCTTGTGGCTCCGGAACCGATCTTGTCGGGGTCACCGACCTCATCGACCTTGACCACGTAGTCGACCTGGGACTGCTTGATCGAGGCCGGGGTGTTGGGGTACGGCCGAATGTCGTCGGTGACCAGCACGACGGTGTCGGCGTAGGCCGCATCGACAAGAGCGTAACCCAGGGAGCCGAACGCGGACTTGCCTTCCATGCCGTTGGCGTTGCCCATCTCGTCGGAGTTCGGCACGCCCAGGAAGGCCACGTCGATGTTGATGTCACCGTTTTCGATGGCGCGGGCACGGCCGCCGTGCGAGCGGAAGATCACGGGGTTCTTGAGCAGCCCGTGGGACACCGCGTCGCCCAGCGAGCCGCGCATGCCGGAGGATGTGATGTTGGTGACCACGCCCTTCTTGATGGCCTCGACCACGGTGTCGTTCATGACGCCGGTGAGGGAGGAGGGTGCGAGGGTCAGGTCGCGGTAGCCCGCGTCGATGATGACGCGCATGACCTTGTTGAACACGTAGTCGCCACCGCGGAAATGGTGGTGGAACGAGATGGTCATGCCGTCACGCACGGTCTTCCTGATGACTTCTTCGAGGCTGTCCACCACTTTGCCCTCGCCGGTCGAGGCATGGACCTTGGGGGCCTTGCGCTGGATCACCGGGTCACCGAAGTCAGTGGTTTCGTAAGGCTTGAAGCCCAGTTCGTTCATGATGTCGTCAGGCAGCTGACGTCCTACTTTACTTTCCAAGGTAATTACCCTCCTCATCGATGATGTGGGCGGCCTTCGCCAGTTTCATGACCCGCTCGGCACGCAAGGCGACCGGACGATCAACCATTTTGCCGTTCATGGAGATGACGCCGGACCCCTGCGCCTTGGCTTTCTTGATGGCAGCCATGACATTCTGGGCATTACTGATCTCATCGTGCGTGGGCGTGAAGACCTCGTTGACCATTTCGATCTGGCGAGGATTGATGAGTGACTTACCGTCGAAGCCGAGCTGATGAATCAGTCGGGTCTCGCGATAGAACCCTTCAGGGTCGTTCATGTTGGAGAAGACCGTGTCGAACGCTGCTATTTTCGCGGCGCGAGCGGCGTGGACCACCATGTTGCGCGCGAAGAGCAGCTCCTGCCCGTCCGGATAGCGGTGAGTCTTCATGTCGGTGGTGTAGTCCTCGGCGGAAAGGGCGATGCCGATCATGCGGTCGGAGGATTTCGCGATCTCCTCGGCATGGAGCACACCTTCGGCGGATTCGAGTGCCGCCATGAGCTTTGTGGAGCCGACAGGGCGTCCAAACTGGCGTTCGGCGGCCTCCACCTTCTGCTCGAGGCGATACATCATCTCCGCGGATTCGACCTTGGGCAGACGGATGACCTCGACACCGGCCTTGACCATGGCTTTGATGTCGTTCTCATAGAACGGCGTATCGTCGCCATTGATGCGAACGACCAATTCGGCCTTGCCGTAGTCGATGTTGGTCAGCGCCTCGTAGACCAGATAACGCGCGGCGTCCTTTTGGTCCAGAGAGACGCCGTCCTCCAGGTCGAACATGATCGAGTCGGCCCCATAGATGCCTGCGTCCTTGATCATGGCCGGGTTGTTGCCAGGGACGAACATCATTGTCCGACGTAGTTTTTCGCCATTCTCCGCCATTTCAGAGCACCTCCCACTTCGGTTGCTCCACGATGTCGAGCGCCCGCTGCACGGCCGCCACGGTGCGGGCCTTGATGACAATGTCGAGCGCACCCTTGTCCACCGCTTTGACCTTGGCCGAAGTGATGCCGTAGTCCTTGAGGACACTGGTGATCGTGGCCTTGATCTGCTCGCCGAATTGCTTGATGACGTCGGAGGTCAGATCAATGTCGATCCCGTCGCCTCCCGGTGCGAGCGTGACCTGGATGTCCGAAGACTCCAAGGTTCCCGCGGTCGCGGTACGTGTGATATCCATGAACTGCTGTTCCTTTCTAAATTCTCATCTGTAGCTGCAGCAGATGATGTTGTATGAACAATCTTGTAGTTGCGGGCACAAGGGCATCAATTCCATCCAAATCCCCTTGCGCCACGAGTTGCCGGACGCGCGAAGCAGATATGGGTTCGCCTCCGGCCTGCTCGCGTTCGATGACGGTCACCTGCGTGCGGGGCTCCAGAACCTCTTTCAGGGCCTTGTTGTAGGCCTCCGTAGTCGGCGAATACGGCTCCTGCCCGACATATCGGCGGGTGATGCCAAGAGCCGGAACAAACCAGTCGCGAAACAGGGTCGCGTCGAGCTTGGTCTGGTAATCCACCACGTCTTCCGGCGATGCGATGAAATAGGCCGGGAATGTTGCAAAACCAACCAGATAATCTCCCCCGTCGACCACCGTTACGTTCCGTATATCGGCCACGCCTTGACGCACCAGTTCCAAACGTTCATCGGTGGTGAACAAGGACCGGTCCGCATGAACCACAAATACGTAAACGTGCCGGTTCCGACTCGCCGCCACTTCCACCAAGTGCCGATGACCCAGGGTGAACGGATTGGCATTCATCACTATGGCCGCCGATTGCGGCCAGTTGCCCAACGCCCGCACGTCCTTGAGATAGGCGTCGATGCCGGGCAGGCCCCCTTCCAGAAGCACCCCCTGCTCGACCTGCGCGAGCTTGGTGAAGCCAATGTGTTCAAATGCGGTGACGTACATGGGCTTGGTGAAGACGAAGTAATGGGTAGCACCCCGATCGGCAAGCCTGGCGATCAACTCGCCGACGATGCGGTTGAAAAGCGCGCTGTGATCGAGGTCTTCACGCCGAACAGCGATGTACTTGAGCACACACCCCGCCAACGATCCCGTGGCGATCAGCCGCCCATCCTCATCGAACAGACCCACGGTCTCTTCGATGGGTCGGACTTCGCCGGCCTGGAATTCGTGAATTCCTTCCGATTCCAGGAATTCCTGCCACCGGCACATCGTCAAGTGATCCGACAGATACATGTCACGCATCTGAACCGTCATCGCTCACCTTTCCACAATCAGGCCACAAGCCCCATGATGAAGATAGCGACCGTCACCGTCATCGCACCGCCCAGACGGACAGCCACTTGAGCAAAGGGCATGAGCTCCATCCTGTCGCCTGCGGCAAGAATAGCCAACGCGCCGGTGCCGCCCTGGCCAGAGCAACAGGAAACGGCAATGGCCGTGTCCACCGGGTATAGGCCAAGAATCTTCGCGGAGATGAACGCCGTGGCCACGATGGAAAGAACCGTGATGAGAATGACGAACATGGAAGCAGGGGATTTGAAGACCTCAATGAGCTTGTTCCAGTCGGTCTGAGCCACACCCACGCCAAACAGCAGCGGAGGCGTGATTCCTTTGACCACGAAGGTGTTGAGCGCGGCGCCGCCCTCAGCGATGTCCTTCGGGATATAGCCCAACATTTTGGCTGCCATGAGGACGATCAGCACGATAATCGGCGACGGGAGGTTGAAGTGCACGTAGGTCTTGAGCACATAGTTGAGCCATACGGCGAGGAAGTAGAAGGCGATCGCCATGACGATGGCCATAAGCATCTTCTCTATGCTCACCTCGCCTCCCCTAGCTTTGAGGCTTTCGAGCTTGTCGCCGTCGTCGTCGATAAGCTTGCCGTTACCGGTCAGTTCGGGCTTCTTCTCGCCCAGCTTGCGCATCGCGCCCGCGCAGACGACCGCCACAAGGCTGCCGAGCATGACCGCGGGCAAAATCTGACCGAAGATGTCACCGGAGGTCGCACCGCTCATAATCGCGGCATAACCCATAGCCATCGGCATCGCGCCCTCGCCCACACCGCCGGCCATGATCGGGGCCACTATGAAGAAGTAGGTCTTGTAAGCCGAAAGACCCAACGCCATGCCCACGCCGGTGCCGACCAGCGAACCGATCACGTCGCACAGCAGAAGGACTACAATGATGCGGCTGGTGGCCTTGAGCAGCGTCTTGCGGTTCATGGAGGCGATCGAGCCGACGACCAGCAAGGTGATGAAGAACATCAGGAAGTTGTTGTGCTTCATGAAATCGGAGACCGTGCCGACGGTGGCGGCCGGAATCCAATGCTTGAACACCAGGAAGGAAGGCAGGAAGGTAACCACCAGCACCTTGCCACCCAGCGATTTGAGAATCGGAATGTTGTTGCCGATCTCCTCAAGCAGATACGAGAAGACGACCATGACGCCCAAAGAGATGAGCATGTCGTTCTTCGGCATCACGTTGCTTGCGGCGAGCAGCACATAGCCCACGGCAAGCACAAGCCAGAGTCCGATCGGCATGAACCCTATCTTGAAATGCACGATGCGATCCCACACCTTGGCCCAGCCGGTCTTGACGACGGCTCCGGAGGCAACGTCGCCCTCCGCCACCGTCCTGGTTTTCGAGGTTGAATCCCCCATATCATTCTCCTTTGAATTCCGATACCGCCTCGACCACGGCCGACACGACACCTTCGTCGAACACTCCCGGCACCACCCTGTCCGCGGTGGGCCGTTCGATTAGCGCCGCCAACCGCTGCGCCACCCGCAGCTGCAACGGCATGCTGACATCCTTCACCCCGTACTTCAGCAGCCCTTTGAACAGGCCGGGGAAGACGAGGATGTTGTTGACCTGGTTCGCCCATTGCGACGAACCGGTGGCGACCACGGCCGCGCCCGCGTCATTGGCCTCATCCGGGTCGATCTCAGGAACCGGGTTCGCCAGCGCGAACACAATCGGGTTTTTGGCCATACGCCACACCTGCACGCCGTCGAGCACATGGTCGACCGACACTCCGATGAACACGTCGGCGCCCTCGATCACTTCGTCCAGCGTCTGTCCAGACGCCATTTCGACCTGCTTGGCAAGATTGCGCTGATAACGGTTGTAGCGCTCGTCGTCGGGCGTCACCGTGCCGTGAATATCCACCAGCGTCTGATGACGGATGCCCGCGGCCAGCAGCAGCTTCGCGGTGGCGACACCGGCGGCACCCATGCCGTTGATCACCACACGCAGGGTCTGCAATGGCTTGTGCACCACCTTCGCCGCGTTGATCAGGGCCGCGAGCACGACGATGGCAGTGCCCGTCTGATCGTCGTGATACACAGGAATATCGATTCTGGCCCGCAACTGCTCCTCAATCTCGAAGACCTTGGGAGCGGCGATGTCCTCCAAATGGATGCCAGCGAACGATTCGGCCATGTTGACAACGGTTTCCACGAACTGGTCGACAGGCACCTGTTCCAACGTCATCGGTATGGCGTCCACGCCCGCGAGCTGCTTGTACAGCAACGACTTCCCCTCGACGATCGGCAGACCGCCCGCGGAGCCGATGTTGCCCAGACCCAGCACCGCCGAGCCATCGGTGACGACGGCGATCAGCTTGCCGCTGACCGTGTATTGCTTCCTGGCCTCCGGATCCTTCTGCAGCAGCTTGGCCAGCCCGGCGACCCCTGGGGTGTATGCCTCGGCGAGTTGCGCCCTGCTGGTGACGGGCAAATCGCCGTGTATGTCCAGAACACCCGTGTGTTCGGCATGCAGCTTCAATATATGATCCTCATCCATCAATGTGTATCCCTTCACTCGAATCGGTCGCCTTTTGCGCATCGTTTGGCGTCTCCCAACAGCTCTCGACGTTGAGACTTCTTGAACAGCTTCAGGCTAACAGTGTGTTGAAATATAACAAAATAAAAACAGTTATTTTTAAAATATTAAAAAATTTTTTTGAATCTAGTGAGTACTATTAAAATGGTTTTTAATTTTTAAAAACCGTACGTGACCTTCTACCGTCAGAGAACGAGGCAACATGGTATCGCAAGAAATGCTCGCCAGCCTTTCTCAGGATTTCTACCAAAAGGACCTGAACCTGGCCCAGCTCTCCAGCAAGTACCACCTCAGCCGCTACCTGGTCAACAAATACCTCGAACAGGCCCGCGAAGAGGGCATCATCACCTTCATCATCCAATCGCCCGAAGCGCGCAACCAACAACTCGAACAACAACTCGGTGATTTCTTCGGCATCAAAAACCTCTACATTCTGAAAAACAGCTCCAACCCGCAACAGAACCTCGACAACATAAACAGACTTGCGGCGCACAAAATCGAGGCCTACATCCGCACCAGCCATGTCGTGGGCACCACCTGGGGATCGGTGATCTATAACGCCATCAGCGACATGCACAGCAGTGTGCTGGAAAACGTGGTATTCACCCAATTCATCGGCGAAAACATGAAATACCACTCGGAGGCGGGCTCAATGCGGATGGTCGAGCGCATGGCCGAACGCTTTTCCTGCGAATACATGACGCTGGCGGGCCCGCTCTACATCGTGGACGACGCCACGCGCGAGGGCATGCTGCGCGAAGTCGCCACAGCCGCCACCCTCAAGATGGCAGCGCGCATGGAGCTCATATTCAGCGGTCTGGGCACCCTTGATTCGATCAAATCGATTCCGACATGGTGGAAGAACATCGACAGAATCTTTCCCCAGGTCAACTTAGAGCAGGTGGCAGGCATGGCGTACGGCAGACCATACGACATTTACGGCAACTTCCTCAACCAGCACCACGACACCACCTTCGGGCTGGACCTGAACACCATACTGCAGACCCCGGTGCGGTTCGCGCTGGTCAAAAGCACCTTCAAGACGCGGGCATTGCTAGGTGCCCTGCGAGGCAACCTCTTCACCGACATCGTCACCAACGAGATGGTTGCGCAACGAATCGTCTTCGAGCTGCGCAAAGGCAACTGAACCGCGGAGCGCCGGCAAGTCGCTGCGGCAGGACGACACGATCGGCCACCGATGCCGTCCCGCACACCATCACGGATGGCATGGCGACCGGATGAATCTTCCGGCAACGATCACGGACACGTCGTTGAGGCCTTCCGGCACATCGTGACCCCGAAATCGGGCCTAGGAGAACATCGGCCGCAAGGCTGCCGTCGACGCTCCGCCGCAACGGCTTCAAAAGCGCCAAACCGGTTCGGTCCGTAAGCGCCCATGCGCCGTCATCGAGCAATTCCGGATGGGACCGCCCGGCGGCGGCCCGCCGATCCGCACCGTCGCTATACTTCGCGGGCCAGAAGAAAATCCGTCTGCCTGTCGTCTCCCTGCCAGAAGTCATGCTGGCCGATGCGCACGAAACCCTTGTCGGAGTAGAAACGCTTCGCAGGCTCATTGTGCTCCCAAACCCCAAGCCATACACGGTTCAGGCCACGGTGCCGGGCCCGGTCGAGCGCGAACGTCATCAGCCGTGTGCCCAACCCAATTCCCTTGTATTGTGCACGAACATACAGGCGCTGGATCTCCATCGCGTCCGGCCCCATGTCCTCAAGTTGGGCGGCACCGAAGTTGAGTTTCATGTAGGCCGCATCGATCACGTTCCGGGCACATGAGTCCTTGCCGTTATGCCCGTCATTCCCGGCATCATCGTGCTCGTTGCCGTCGTTGCGAAAGGCGCCGACATCAACGGTATTGCATTCAATGACGTAGAACTCCGAGTCCGGATTGGCTAGTTCAGAACGCAATATATTTTCATCGTAGGAGCGCGACAGGAACCGTTCCATATCCTCATCCGAGCTCGTTCCATCGAACGTGTCCACATAGGTCTGGACGCTCAGCCGCGAAAGCATGGCCGCGTCGTCTACGCCACAACGCCTGATTTCAAATCTGTGCCCCAAATCATTTCTCCTTACCAGCGCTACACTCTATCACGAACGAAACCGTCCCCTAACCCCCTGGCCACTGTCGGCGTAACCGCCACGGACGAGCCCTGACTGACTCTGACCAACCCTAACCTATCTCAAACGACCAATGGGCAGCCACATCCGTTTCATAACCAAACCGAACTGCTCCAGTGAAGAAGGGATATACACAGCCACCAGAATCCGTTCCGCCACAGAACCACACCACACCAGCCAACAAACGGAACCGCAGGAGACGAACGACAGGACACTTGCCCGGAACCACGGCAGACCTTTAACCGTTTGCACCACGCGGGCACTATGATTAGGTAATGTACGACCCGATACGGGCGCCGCTTCAAAGGAACCATACTGAAAGGCGAGATGCATGAGCGCAATCATCCAACCGACGACGTTGCTGCTCATTATACTCGCCGGATACCTGCTCAAGCGATTCGGGATCCTCGGCCCGAAAGACTACCGCGTGGTGCAGTCCCTCGAATTCGATCTCGTGCTGCCGGGAGCCATCATCTACTCTTTCGCCACGAATCCTCACCAACCCAATCTTCTGCTCATCTCGGTCTTCTCGTTCGTCGCCTCGCTGCTGCCGCCCTTGGCGATGTACCTGACATCGCGGCACCGGCCGATTGCGGAACGCGCCTTCCTCATGCTCAACGGGGGCGGATTCAACATCGGCTGCTTCTCGTTCCCGATGGTGCAGGCGTTCCTCGGACCTGCGGCGCTGATTCCGGCCGCGATGTTCGACATCGGCAACGACATCATGGTGGCCGCAGGCACGAACGTACTCACGCAGATGCTGCTGCATATCGAACCCGGCAAGACGCTGGCCGAGCAGGGTGCGGGCGCCGGGAACGGCACGATTTCGGCGCTTCCCCGCGTCAAACCCAAGGACCGCGACGCTCGGAGGCTCCAGCACAGGGCCTTGGCACGCACCATCGCCAAAGGATTCCTCGCGTCACCAGCGTTCGACACGTATATGGTGATGGTGGCTTTGATGCTGTGCGACTTCCGTTTCCCCGAATGGATAGGGCAGATGGCACAGCCGTTCTCGGGCGCGAACGCCTTCTGCTCCATGGTCATGGTGGGCATGCTCACTGAACTGCCTGCCAGCCGGGCCGATTGCAAGGCTGTGGGCGAGGTGCTCGCGTGGCGACTGCCGTGCGCCCTGCTCTTCGCACTGGCGGCGTGGTTCCTGCTGCCGTTCGACCCGATGGTGCGCGAGACTGCGGTGATATGCTGCCTGGCGCCCACGGCCATCTTCTCGACCATGTTCACCGACAAGGTGCTAGGCAATGCGAAACTTGCCGGATTCACGCTGTGCATGACGGCTGTGATCGGCACGGCGCTGATGGTCGCTGCGCACCTGATCATTCATATCTAAAGAAGGTATCGCGCCTAATAGCGAGTGCTTCTGTCGAATTTACTTGCAGACTTTTTATGGACGGAACCGTCGTGCCCACGATGTCGCAATGACGGAATTCCACCCGCCCCGACAAATCCGCTTCAACACGAACCCGCCTCGAGGCGCCTGCATAGTGGGACCGGCACCATTAAGAAGTCGAAAAATCAGCGCAGAAGGGCTCTGACGGTCGGGGCCAGGGCGACAAAGGCCTTGTGCCGGTGCGAAATGGCGTTTTTCTCCGACGCGCTCATCTCGGCACTGGTGCGGGGCTGAGCACCCTCCCGGACCGCGACAGGGCCATTCTCGGCGGTCTGGTCATCGGGTACGAAGATGGGATCGTAGCCGAATCCATGCTCACCACGTGGTTCACGCGTCAGCATGCCGTGCATTTCGCCAAGTCTGACGGTTTCACGCATGCGCAGAACTTCGTCATCATGGCCGGCAACGCCGCTGGGAACACTCGTGTCATCGGCACCAACGGCGGTGGGCACGAAGCCTTTATCCGCGAAACAGCCGCCGTCGGAGACGTCGGCGGCGTTGCCGGTCACATTATCGGTGACGCTGCCAGCACCATCCGCACCGCACGCATCCAGCCGCTCAGGGACGACCAGAGCGGCCGCACAGCAAAAACGAGCACCACGCTTGTCATCGGGGATGTCGGCCAGCTGGGCGAGCAGCAGATCCATATTCGCTTTGTCGTCGCCATGCACCCCGGACCAGCGGGCCGAAAGGATGCCAGGAGCCGCGCCGAGAACGTCCACAATAAGTCCGCTGTCGTCCGCAAGCGCCGGCAGACCGGTGCGTCGTGCGACATCGCGGGCCTTCAGCAACGCGTTTTCCTCGAAGGTGACGCCGGTCTCCACCGGGTCCGGCAAATTGAGCGAACCGGCCGAAACCAACTCGACATCAGCGGCCGCGTCGGCCAGTTCGTCCTCGAGTATCCTGCGGATCTCCGGTAGTTTGCCCTCGTTATGCGTCGCGACGACGATCTTCATGTTTACTCCCCTGCTCGAACCCGACGCGCACCCATCATCAGAGTGCCTATGAGTGTGCCACACTTCAAAACCCGACGGACGAAACCTGCACCTTGGAGACGATCACCGCCCCCCCCCGGATGGGGACCACGACCGGAACAGACCCATGTGACGCATTGTCTTCATCGCGTTTCAGTCCTCGGCAAGCGCGGCCTTCTGCGCGGCCTGAAGCTCGCGGTTGCCCTTGGTCGCCAGGTCGAGCAGCGCGTTCAACTCCTCACGGGTGAACGGGCGATGCTCGGCGGTACCTTGAATCTCAATGAATTCGCCGGACCCGGTCATGGCCACGTTCATGTCCGTCATGGCCTGGCTGTCCTCGACGTACGGCAGATCGAGGCGCGGCGTGCCGTCGATCACGCCAACCGAGACCGCGGAAATCTGGTTCTTGATGACGCGGGCGGCCGAACGGATATGCTTGTGGCGCTCCGCCCAGTTGAGAGCATCGACCATCGCGACATACGCGCCGGTGACCGAAGCCGTACGTGTGCCGCCGTCCGCTTGCAATACATCGCAGTCGAGTTGCACCTGGTTCTCGCCCAGCGCCTTCATATCCACGACCCCGCGCAGGCAACGCCCCACAAGCCGCGAAATCTCCTGCGTACGCCCGCCGACCTTGCCCTTGACGGACTCGCGTGGGGTGCGTTCGGAGGTGGCGCGGGGCAGCATCGCGTATTCGGCGGTGACCCAGCCAAGCCCGGAGTCCTTGCGCCAGCGCGGCACGCCGGGTGCGAAGGTGGCGGTGCACATCACGCGCGTGTTTCCGCATTCGATGAGTACGGAGCCTTCGGGCGCGTCGGTGAAGTGACGGGTGATTTTCACCGGCCGCAGTTCATCGACCGCGCGTCCATCGGGACGTATCACAGTATCGGCGTTCAGTAAATCCTTGATTTCAGCCATACCGCCAATGTACACGACCCCAAGCACTATCGGCCCGGATACCCCGGACCATACACAAAAGCGCCGGAGCGTTTCGACGGCGACCGGTTTCGCCTCAACGACCCCGCACCGACGGCGCTTTCCCGATTGCCGGAAGAGCGCGCTATTTCAGCAACGGCTTTTTGGGCAGGGCCCGATCGACCAGGAAAACCACGAATGCCAGGACCGCGAAAGCCGCAAGATAGGTGACGATGTTGACGCCGAATTGCCGCCAGCCGATCTTGGACACGTCGATGAACCCATACGGATAGGAGCTGCCATCATCCGCGGGGCCGGCGTTCGGCCACAATCCGGCACGGATGAGCACGAAGGCGATGTAGATCGGGAAGTAGATTAGCCACGAGAAAACGTAATGCCATTTGAAGCGACGATGCGCGTCGAACAACACGAAATCCAACAAAGCCAGAACCGGGACCACCTTATGCAGTACCGGAGCGGTCACGACGCCGAACACGTATTTGGCCTTGGCCGGGTCACCGGGGGGCAGTATGAACGCGCCTACGATGCCGGTGATCAGTATGTAGAGCGTGAGCACGCCCTTGAGCCATGCCGGCGGCTGTTTGCCATCGATCAGACGTGCGATTCCGGCCCACGCCATCACAAGCCCCAGCACGAAATTCGTCTGGTACGTGAAGAACACCCAGTAATCGGGCTCGCCCCAAGCCACGCTCGTCCAGGCCAGACACAGAAAGGCGATCAACAAGCGATAGATTCCCACAGCATATTTCATTGCGCCCAGTCTACGGAAACCTCGGGAAATCGATTTCAGGACAAAATGGCTCAGCAATCCGACCTCTTAATGGTCTTGTGGACACGAGGCAAGTGAAACCGAACTGAAATTGAAGAACCAGCCTGACCCACAGTGAAGAGCGCCCCCCACTGGATCGGGGCGGCCGGCATCCCAGGCCGGTCAACAGATGGCAATGGTCGTCTGGTAACGGTCACTAGAACTGACCCCTCAAATGTCCTCAACACCGAACCCGGACCGCTGGTCCGGCGGGCAGCAAGCATGGCCGGACCCGACCAATATCACAGCATGAACCTGTCGTAGTCCGTATCACGGTGACGAGGCGTCAACACCAGCCGGCGCCGCCGGTACGCCAACGCCAGCATCACCATCAGGAACAGCATCAAGACCAACAGGCACGCCAGACCGCCATAACCGAACCCGCGCACGCCTGACGACACCGAACTGCCCGCCACCGTGCAACGCGGCAGCCCCACATAACTCTCGTCATCCAACTGCGCGGCCAGCGACACCGAACCAGCCGAAGCGAACTGGCTCCCATCCCAAGCCACCGGCCGGGATGAGCCCGAGTTACGCGCCTCCAAACGCCGCGCCACATCATCCGGCATGCACGTCGGACGCTCCGGACGCGGCGACTGGGCCAAACCGTCACGCAACGAAGGGACCGGAGCGGGCGCCCCACCGGTCGCCGGAGCAGAAACGATCCCCGGCGCCGAGGCCAGCCCCAGCGGAGAGGCCAACGAACCCACTGATGCAGGAGCCGCACCGTTGCCGATGTTGACACCGTTGCCAATATTGACACCATTGCCGTTGCTATCGGCCTTGCCAGTGTCAGTGCCGAAATTACCGTTATGATCGGAACCACCGGAAGGCGGGTTATTGGAATCCGAAGATTCCCTCGCCCACTGCGCGTACAGGGTCGTCACCCCCGGCATCAACGATGCCTCCACGCCCGGCCGGTACGACACGCCCTTGCCGTCCGCCTTCGTGTTCCAACCCGTGAACCGGTAGCCGTCAAGCACATAGGAGTTGCCCGACACCTTGCGCGCGCGGTTCACCAGATCCGAACCCTTATACGGCGGATCCACCCGGAACACGTCATCGGCCACACTGCCTGTCGCCGACAGGCCGGCCGGCTCGTTCGCCACATACCGCACACGATACTCAACCGGCAACGGCTCCACCGGCGACGACGGCTTCGCCCACTGCGCGTACAGGGTCGTCACACCGCGCTTCAGACCAGTGACGGAGGTCCCGGCAGGATACGAGTCCCCGGTGCCGTCCGCCTCGTGTTCCAACCAACGAGCTTGTAATCCTTGGCAGCATAGTTGGGCACCGTAAACCTCAACGCGGCCGCGTCCGGGCCAACCATGTGCACGGACAACGGGTCGCCCGACACCGACACGCCCTGCGGCGCGTTCTTGTCGAACGACACATCCGCATACTGCTGCCACACGAACGTGCCGCCCCGGAACCCGGCCTCCTGCGTCTTCGCCGCCAACTGAGCCTTGTCGCTGCCCTTGTCCACACTGCTCACCCACGAACCGTCACCACTGGTCCAACGACCCGTATAACCGGCCGACTCCGCCACGCCACCATCCGAAGGCTCAGAAACAAAAGATCCCTCGTAAAGCCTCGTAAGCGGACCCACACGCAACACCGACAAATTTGCCGGGAACATCGTGGAGCTGATTAAACCGGACGTATCCCAACCCGACAAATCAACCGTCAAAGAGCTTCTCCCAGAACTCAAGAACATCGCCTCCGCACACTGGAAACTGCCCTTCCAACCAGACAAATTGACATTAGTCAGGTTATCAATCTGTCCGAACATCTCGTTCATGTACACGAGGTTCGAGACGTCCCAACCAGACAAATTGACATCAGTCAACTTCTCATCATACCTAAACATAGTGCTCATGTCCCTGACGTTCGACACGTCCCAACCCCTAAGAGGACCCAAATCAGCCAAAGCAGAATCCCAACCAAACATGCCGTACATGCTCATGACGTTCGACACATCCCAACCCCTAAGAGGACCCAAATCAGCCAAAGCAGAATCCCAAACAAACATGGAGCCCATGCTCWTGACGTTCGACACATCCCACCCCGCAAGCGGCTTCAAATCAGCCAAAGCAGAATCCCAACCAAACATGCTATCCATGTACGCGACGTTCGACACGTCCCAATGCAAAAGACCGCTGAAATCGGTCAAGTGCGGGTCATCTGCAAACAAGTCGCTCATATTATTGACGTTCGAGGTGTCGATTTTGTCAAGCCCGTCAATCCCCCTCAAGGACTCCAAGCCACCGAAGAGCTGTTGCATACTGGAGGGAGCCTTGATGCCGTCCTGGAACACAATCCGTGTGACATGGTCGGCCAAAGGATTCTTCTTTTCATAAGAAGTGAACCATGGGGCATCCGAGGGCTGGCCCATCACGGTGCCGCCGTGGACTCTGACGACGCAGCCACCGGAACCGTCGGATTCGATATCGTAACTGGCATCGCCCCACGAACCAGTTTTACGCCCCTGTCCTTCGACACACACGTCCGATTGCGCCGAAGGCCCGCCACCGTTCACCTGATCGTCGGCCGACGCGATGACCGGGCACATGACCACAGCCGCCGCGACCAACAGACCCACCGCCGCCTTACGCATGGACCTCATCATTCCCTCCAATTTTCATCCCTTCGCGCCCCAACACGGCGCGATATCTCGTGCCGCGAATTTTAGATGAAACTTGTGACATCTTCATGTCGGTCATCACCATAACTACATGCGCGCAGCAAGTCGAAGGGAGAAGGAACGCGAAGCGAAAAAGCCCCGAACCGAACCGGCCAAGCCATCAATGGTCCAGCCATGTCAACACGGCACGCCGCCGCATAGCGACCTCCCAACGCCGACATTCCGACGTACCAACAACAAACATAGCCTATATAACCTGTGGGCCGTGTCGAAAACGACCACGTCATCCCGTCCGGCACAAATAAATATCACAGACATCTTCCTCCCCGCATCGCCGCTTTCCGTAAGTTCTTGTTCAATACAGGACCGAAAGTCTTGTATGACAAGTTATCGTCATATGCCCGGGATTCGACACCGGCCCACGCTCACATGCTTGGCGTAACACGCAGCCCATCCATTCGACGCGCACAACCACCGGACTCAGACCATGTTTCGCCGCCCCTTTCAAACCCCAGACCCGCAAATCAACCGAACGTTCTAAAATGGCGGCGAACCACACCGAAAAGGATCACGATGACTAATTATTCGCCGGCACTGATGACCGACATGTACGAATACACGATGCTGGACGCGGCGCTGAAGGACGGCACCGCCAACCGGAAGTGCGTCTTCGAGGTCTACACCCGGCACCTGCCGGCAGGCCGACGCTACGGGGTGGTGGCCGGCACAGGCCGCATCCTCGACGAACTTGAGCGGTTCCGGCTTCGAGAGAAAGACCTGAAATTCCTCTCCGACCGCAAGATCGTGGGGCCAGATACCATAAAATGGCTCGAGGACTTTCACTTCAGCGGATCAATCAAAGGCTACCGTGAGGGCGAAATGTACTTCCCGAACTCGCCGGTCCTGCAGGTCGAAGGCACCTTCGGCGAATGCACGCTACTGGAAACGTTGCTGCTGTCGATCCTCAACTATGACTCAGCAGTCGCCGCAGCGGCCTCGCGCATGGCCACGGCCGCAGGCGACAGGCCCTGCATGGACATGGGCGGGCGACGCACCAACGAGTGGTCGGCCGTTTCGGCGGCCAGGGCGGCCGTGGTCGGAGGATTCCAAGGCACCGCGAACCCTACTGGCTGCACAACGCTATGGGCTAAAGGCCATCGGCACGGCCGCGCACTGCTTCACCCTCCTGCACGACTCCGAACGCGACGCTTTCCAAGCTCAAATCAATGCACTCGGCCCTGACACCACGCTACTGGTCGATACCTATGACATCGAAACCGCCGTGAAGACCGCCGTCGAAGTGGCCGGGCCGCAACTGGGTGGAGTTCGCATCGACTCCGGCGACCTGGCGCAACTGGCACAGCGCGTACGCAACCAGCTCGACGCACTGGGCGCGAAAAACACGAAAATCACCGTCACCAACGACCTGGACGAGTACGCGATCGCCTCGCTGCACTCCGCGCCCGTGGATTCCTACGGGGTGGGCACCATGCTCGTCACCGGCTCCGGCGCACCGACCTGCGCCATGGTCTACAAGCTCACCGAACGCGAAAACGCAGCCGGAATGATGGAGCCCGTGGCCAAGAAATCGAAGGACAAGGCCAGCACCCCCGGCCGCAAACTCGCCTTCCGTTCGTACGAGTTGGGGGTGGCGACGGACGAGCGGATCGTTTCCAGTTCCGAGGCCAAGTTGGCGGAATACAGGCCGGATCCGGATTGGCGCGATCTTCTGGTCGACTATGTCGATCACGGCGAAATCAACCAGGCATACCGAGGGCCCGAGGCCATCACCGCCGCACACGACTACCATGCCAAGGCACTGGCCGAGCTGCCAATCACCGCGCAGTCTCTGATGAAGGGTGATCCTGCAATCCCAACGCTTCTCGACGTGCTGTAGGCCGAATACGTCCAGAACGGCGGGCGACGAGTTCCAGCAATCTTCTTGATGAACTTAGCGATTGCCGCAATTCCTTTCGACCACCTCTGGCGGCACAGTCTCTATGGCCCTTTTTCAGCATTACTTACCGTTTCTGCCGAAAAGGGGCCAATTAGCCCGTCTAAATGGCTGTTTTTCGGCAGGAAGGTGTCGCTGTGCTGAAAAAGGGTCATTTGGAAGCGCTAATTGGCCTTTTTCGGCACAAACGGTGAACCCTGCCGAAAAAGAGCCGCGGGAAAATCCACCCATCCGTCGAATCGCCACGCAGCGTTGCATCGACCACTAGAACCCATCCGGAACTTCCAACAGGTCGGCGATAGGCACTCTGATCGAACGCGCGACCCGCTACACCGTGCCTCTCCACCCCAGCTGTTGGTATGGACTAGCAAGTGAGTCGAAGCGCGACTCCTCGTTTCACCGAACCTCTCCACCTGCCGTAAAGGCATGCCGCAGGACAGGTGCAGGACGCGACCATCAGGAAGACGGACGACCCGCCCCACCCCCGAGCCGATCGACGACCTGGGACCAAGGCGCGCAGATGACCCGACACGCCGGCATCAGGACCGCGCCGGACACGGACGCGTACTCCTGCGAGCCGCAATCGCCCCCCCCCCGGCGGCACGGAACCAACAAGAACGCCAACGAACTGTCGCGCCGGCACTTCCCCAAAGGCACCGACCTATCGGTCTACCCCGAGGAACACCTCGACGCCGTGGCCCGCGAACTCAATGACCGGTCCCGCAAGACCCTCGACTGGATGACACCCAGCGAGAAGATCATCCCACTACTCCAAAGCATCCGGCATTCTGAACCAGCCAACCAAACAGCAACGGCGCTGCGACCGCCACTAGACACCCGGCCGTTAGCACAAAAGCGGGGGCACGAACCAGAGTGCGCATGGGTCAGTGCATCATCTCGCTGTAGATGCGCTTGCACTCCGGGCACACCGGGTACTTCGACGGGTCATGCTTGGGCACCCAGACCTTGCCACACAAGGCCACCACGGGCCTGCCGGTACGCTGCGAAAGCTCCATGCGGTCGCGGGAGACGTAATGAGCAAAGCGGTCGGCATCGCCGTCATTGTCGCTCAGGTCCGGCTTTTCGTCGACCTCCGGCCGCTCGAGCACGGCCGTGCCACCCTCCGAACCTGAGTCAGGAGCCGAGGCTGGATTCTCGAACCCCGCCATGTCGCGCACAATGCCGAATTCGTCAACGTCCTCAAGATTCATCATGGCAGCCATCACCGCTCCTTATCGCTCACGTCCAGCACACGTCACTGCGCACCATCATAGCCGCCGCAGGTTACGAATACGCCGCGAACGGAAACGTCAAGGAGTGTAGAGCGCAGATCCTCGCCGAATGATTACGTGCAACGCCTTATTCGGTGCGGTATGCTACCTTCCTTGCAGCCGCAAGCCGACACCATAAGTTTTGCACGAGTGACGATGCAAGGCCACGTTCGGCCCGCAAACCGGCACCGGCACCAGGCCCGACGAGCACACGTGGCCCGATGAAGCCGCCAACGAAAACGCCAGCGACGTTGTCGGCAACGAGCGGATGACCCTGGCTCCGACCGGAGCCGTCTCTTCTTCCGGACATTGCCGGACCTCGCCGCCACCGGCACGCCTGCATCAAGCGAATTGTCGGTGGCTGCAACCCGTCAGAATCGTCGCACACGGGACCGGATCCACCTTGGGCACGATGCGAGCAACATCGCGCCCGCGAGCCAGCGGAGCCCAAGGCCTCCGGGCTTTTTATTGTTGTTGTGAGATCCCATGATGACAGGACCTCCTTCCTGTTTATCCGTTACACCGCCCACGCACGAACACGCGATATGGAACGGGAGCACAAAACCCACCGAATTCCATGCTTTCGTATTCGTCAAAACCCGTGTAGAGGGCGGCGGACCGAGGGGATGCGGGACGCGAACGGCCGCCGAGATGCCTGTGTGGAAAAATCAGCGTCAGGCGGTAGTCTTGAAGCATGACTATAGCAGTGTGCCCCGGTTCGTACGACCCCATCACGGCCGGGCATTTGGACGTGATCGAGCGCAGTGCGCGCATCTTCAGCGAGGTGCACGTGGTGGTGGCCGTAAACGCCACCAAAACACCGATGTTTTCGGAGCGAACACGCGTGGACGTGATTCGTCGCGCTCTGGCGAAGGACGGCTATCCGAACGTCAAGGTCGCCTCGACCGGCGGGCTGATCACGGACTACTGCACCAGAGTCGGCGCCACGGTGATCGTGAAGGGATTACGCCAGAACGGCGACTATGAGGCCGAGCTCGGCATGGCTCTCGTGAACCGCAAACTCTCAGGCGTCGAAACGATGTTCCTACCGGCCGATCCGCTGCTCGAGCACATCTCCAGCACCATCGTCAAGGATGTGGCACGCCACGGCGGCGACGTCACCGGCATGGTGCCCGACTGCGTGGTCGGCATGCTCGACGAAGCACTCAAGAAGGAAAAGAGCCAATAATATGGAAGAAAACGCGAACTTCGACGCGACGGCGGCACCCGACAAGCGGCCCACTCAGGCCGACGACAACGACGACACCTTTTCGAGCGTCGTACCGGTGGATGCAATAGCCGCACGGGTCGATGCCGGAACGGCCGACGAAACCAATCAGACGGCAATCAGTTCACGGCAACCAGGCGATGACGCCTACAGCGGCGACAACAACTTTGAGAGCCGTCGCGCCGATGGGTCGGACTCTATGGGCGATCCGATCCCGCAATACAATACAAGCGACGCCTCCGAAGCCCATGGCAACGCGGGTTCCGACGCCGAAGCCAAAGCGAAGCCGGTACCGCTGTTCAAACCAACCGATCTGCCGGACCTTGAAGAACACACCCACGACAGGTATGGCGATTCCGATGAAGACGACAATGCTCAGAGGGCCGGCAACCATGACGAATTCGAACGTGCATCAAACGCCAGCCGCGACGAGTTCACCACGGTCTACGACCTGATCGATCAACTGACCGAATCCGTCAATCAAGCCAAGTCCGGCTTTCTGAGCCCCGGAACCGTGCGACTTGATCGCCAGCAGCTCTTGGAACAGCTTGATGATTTGAAGACGATGCTGCCGGTCCAGCTCGAACGCGCCTCATCACTGATGCGGGAGGCCGAGCGGCGGCTCGACAACGCACAGGCCGAGGCCGACTCCATCGTCGCCAACGCGAAAAGCCAGCAGGTGCAGATCATCGCAGAGGCGCAAGAGCAGGCGCAGTTCCTGGCAAGCCAGGAGCGGGTCACCGACCTGGCTCGACAGAAAGCCCGTAAGATCACGGACGAAGCGCAAGCCAACGCCCTCAAACTCACGCAGGGTGCCAACACCTACTGTGCGCAGGTGATGAAGACGCTCAGCGAACAATTGACCGCCTACGGCCGCGATGTGAAGAACGGCATCGACGTGATCGACGAACGTCAGAAAGCCGCCGCGCAGCAGCTTGCCCAGGTCGAGGGACGGCAGACCGGCCAGACGGACGGCACGTCACCGAGCAAAAAAGACAAGCACTGAAAAGACCAGGGCGAACAGTCTGTTCCGCCCGGGGTCTACCGTACATACAGATCCGAGCATTTGAAAGAAGGACAGCATGGCCAGACCCGAAGATTCCCGGTGGGCGATTGCCGTGGGGCAGGTATCGACACGCCCCGGCCAGAGCGACAGCGTGAACCGCACATTTCCGGCTCCGAGCGGCATCGGCGACGAAGTGGTGGGAGTGAACCAGGGTGACGAGGTGCCTGTAAACGGCTCAATCGACTCAATCACCGACGGACTGGTGTTCACGGGAACCATGAAGGCTCCAGTGCACGCCGAGTGCACTCGATGCCTTGGCCCGGTCAACCGCACCTGGGACATGCCATTCACGGCCTTTTTCCCATACGATTTCACCATCGCCGCGACGCGGGGCGACGAAATTGACGACGGTAAGACCGGCAAGCATAAGGTACGAGGGAACTCGGCCGACCGCATGAAGGACGAGGAGACGGAAATCTTCGCAGACGAGGATGAGTCGGAAGACATCTATCCTTTCGTTGAGGGCGGAGCTTTCATCGACATCGAGGCGCTGCTGCGTGACACCATGGCGGAGGGACTGCCGCTACAGGTGTTGTGCCGCCCGGACTGCAAGGGTTTGTGTCCTCAGTGCGGCGCGAATCTCAACGATGATCCGGATCATCATCACGAAGTGATCGACGACCGTTTCGCCGCGTTGGCCGAACTCAAAGAACAACTGGAACGCAAACAAAACTGATCGGCGCTTCCGCTTGTACGGGACTTAGGCTAGACTTGAGTCCGCTTAAGCTTAAAGCCGTTCGAACGAAATAGAGGAATATCATGGCATTGCCCAAGTACAAGACTTCGCGCGCCAACACGCATTCGCGCCGCTCCAACTGGAAGGCCAGCGCGGTCAGGACGATCAGCTGCCCGAATTGCGGTGCGCCCGCATTGCCGCACATGGCCTGCCCGAACTGCGGTTCCTACCGTGGCCGCACCTATCGCGAGGCTGTCAGCAACACGCTGAGCAAGTAAGACGCAAGTCCGTGAAGGACCCTGCCATCGACGGGTGGCGGGGTCCTTTTCGATGAAAACAGACTTATTTCTTATTCCGTAACCAATTTCGACAGATATGCGTCAGCGACACACGTACAGTAACAGGCACACAGCGACAGATATACAAAATGGCGGAATTCCAGCATCCTTGATTACATAGTTTTATGCTATCGGGAATCGGTGCGGCCACGAAACGAATTTCACAGTCGCACCGGCAGGTTCAAATGACGGCAAGCACGCAATATGACAAAAGGAGCATGATGAGCAAGACGGACACCAATCGGATTGAGTCGAGGGACGACGCGCGGCAGACTGACGGCGAGGCCACGCCCACCCCGCAGGCCGAGCTGCTGGAACGTCTCGGCACCACGCTTTCGCCGGATCTGCTCATCCAGGCGCTCACACACCGCTCGTTCTCACATGAGCACAACAACGCGCCGAACTACGAACGTCTGGAGTTTCTAGGCGATGCGGTGCTGGAACTGGTATCGACCGAAACACTCTACCGTGACCATCCCGATATGAACGAAGGACAGCTGGCGAAGATGCGCGCGAAGGCGGTCTCCGAAGAGTCGCTTTCCGCCATTGCACGGGAGAAGCTCAAAGTGGGGCCGTATATCTTGCTTGGACGTGGTGAGGCGGACTCCGGCGGTGCCGAGAAGAGTTCGATTCTGTGCGACATCGTGGAATCGTTGATCGGAGCGACGTTCGTTGAGCACGGTATCGACGAGGCCCGGCACGTGGTGCACCGGCTTGTGGACGATGAACTGCGGGAGGTAGCCACTGAAGGGCCGGCGCTCGACTGGAAGACCTCCTTGACCGTGCTCGCCCATGAGAAGGGGTTCAAGGAACCGTATTATCGCATGTCCGTTGGAGGCCCGGAGTATGCGCAGGTCTTCACCGCAAACGTGGTCATCGAAAAATCCGGCAAAAACACGAAACCGAACGAGGAACAGGTTATCGGCACAGCGACGGGCACCAGCAAACGCAAGGCCCAGCTCGCAGCCGCGGAAATCGGTTGGCATTATCTCAAGGAGGCAAAGCCTGCCGAGTCGCGACATACCCACACATCACAGTCAGATTGAGGATCAAACCGCCACTAATCGTGGACGGCGACGATGCCATCAATGCACTTGACGTGAACCTTGATTGGCGATCCTGCGTCAAGCCATATGATTCAGAACCACACGGTTCAGAGCCATATCCCCTAAGCAATGTGAATCGATGCGAACCATTCGTCCTTCCGTGGCCGTCATAAGTCGATCAAGCCACGCAGGACGAAACGGCACAAAACGTTGCAAGCAACCTGTATAGCACCTCTCCTTATTCGACCCTATGCAGACCCGCATCCGTACAGGGGCAAGGCCGCTCTTGAGTCAATCTGCTCGATCTGTTCAATCCAGCCGGACCAGATCAACCTACTCGATCTGCTCGGACAACTCCAGCCACTCGGCCTCCAAGGCGTCGCGCTCATCGCCGTTGGCGGTGAATCGGTCGTTGAGTTCATTCAGGCCCACGTAATCCGAGGGGTCGTGGGCGGCCATCTGAGCCTCGAGATCGACCTTGGCATCGTCGAGTTTGGCGAGTTTACGCTCGATGGCCGAGATACGTCGGGTCGCATCGTGGAACGCCTTGCCCGTAAGTTTGGAATCCGAGGCTCCAGATGAAGCGGCACCGTCAGAATCCGACCCCGAACCGGCCACAGCAGTCGCAGAACCATTGACGGAGGCGTTGGCTCCATCCGCGGATGCATTGAGACCATCGATCGCCTCGCCTCGTTCAATGCGCTGGACCATATTGAGATAGTCGTCGACGCCTCCGGGCAGATGCCGTACTTTGCCACCGATCAGCGCGAACTGTTCATCGGTGACGCGCTCGAGCAGGTAACGGTCGTGTGAGACGACGATCAACGTGCCCGGCCAAGAATCCAGCAGATCCTCCATCACCGCAAGCATATCGGTGTCAAGGTCGTTACCCGGCTCGTCAAGGATGAGCACGTTCGGTTCGTCAAGCAAGATCAGCAATAGTTGCATTCGCCGCTTCTGACCACCGGAAAGGTCGGCGATCGGTGTCATCAGCTGCGCTGCGGAAAAGCCGAGCCGCTCCATCAACTGGCCGGTCGAGACCTCCTTGCCGTCCACCTCGTAGGTGGGTTTGTAGCGAGAAAGCACTTCCTTGATCTTGTATTTGCCTAATTCCTCCAATTCGTCCAAACGCTGGGAAAGCACCGCGAATTTGACGGTTTTGCCGATTTTCACACGCCCTTTGGTGGGAGTGATCGTGCCGTCAATGATTTTGAGCAGCGTCGATTTGCCGGCCCCGTTCGCCCCGACGATGCCGAAACGGTCGCCCGGGCCGATCAGCCAAGTCACATCGTCCAGAATCTTGCGCCCGGCAAGGTGCACCTTCTGCGCCGCCGCCGTCTGGACACCTTCATCGTCTCGCGACGTGTCATCGACGGCGAGTTCGACGGAGCCCATGACCTTCGGCTCCTCGTAGAGCGCCGGCACGACATCCACGCGGGAAGCCGAACCGGATATTCCAGGGTTATCGACCGCATCGTTCAACTCGGTTGCATCGCTCTCAAATCCTTGCGGATGCCCGAAAATCTGGGTTACATCCGTCAAATCGACCACTTGTTTGCCCAGACGGGAAGTGGCCATCTGCTTGAGCTGCAGGGTGTTGCGCATCGGCGGCACGTCGGCGATCAACTCGTTGGCCTGTTTCACGTGGAACTTCTGCTTGGTGGCACGAGCCCGTGCACCACGGGTCAACCACGCCAACTCCTTGCGAGCCAGGTTGCGCCGACGTTCCTCACGCACGTCCGCCTGCCGGTCGCGTTCCACGCGCTGCAACATGTAAGCGCTGTAACCGCCCTCAAACGGGTCGATCACTCCGTCATGCACCTCCCACATGGAGTCGCACACCTCATCAAGGAACCAACGGTCGTGCGTCACCAGCAGCAGCGCGCCCTGCCCTTTGGCCCAACGGTTCTTCAGATGTTCGGCAAGCCACTGAATTGTCACGATGTCCAAATGATTCGTGGGCTCGTCAAGTGCGAGAATGTCCCAATTCTTGAGCAATAAACGGGTCAAGTCCACGCGGCGGCGCTGACCGCCGGAAAGCGAGCCGACACGCGCTTCAAGACTCAGCCCACCCAACAGCGCCTCGACGACCTCACGTGATTTGCTATCGGAAGCCCATTCGTAGTCTTCACGCCCCTCAAGCGCGGCCTGGCGCACCGTAGCGCTGTCGTCAAGTGGACCACGCTGGTCGAGCACGCCGAACGTAAGACCGTTACGCTTCGTGACCCGCCCGGAATCGGGGGTCTGCGCACCCGAAAGCAGGCGCAGCAGAGTGGATTTGCCATCGCCGTTCTTGCCGACGATGCCGATGCGGTCGCCTTCGAACACGCCTTGCGTCACATCGGTGAAGATAGTTTTCGTCGCAAAGTCGAGCGAAACGTGGTCAAGTCCCAAATCATAAATCGGCATAATAGTTTCGACTTTACCGCCCGCCGTGGGCATCGTTGACCGCGGATATGGCCATAGCGAAAATGCCATGTCCAGCCGTGCCGAGCCCGACGCAGGCCGTCAAGCCTCCCGCATCGCGCGAGACGCGGCAACGCACCGAGCGGCGAAAGCGGAAAAGACCTGATCGGCCAATGGTTTCAGTTGTGCATCATATTGCTCGAAGTCGGCACGGATACGGGCTATGCCGCTTTTCTTCATGCCCGCAACCATCGCAGGTTCGGCGAGCCACCCCTCCAGAACGGTGGGAGTCACTTCCAGATGAAACTGCAATCCCAATGCCGAGCCATAACAGAACGCCTGATTTTGGGTGTGCTTCGATGATGCCAACAGTTGGGCGCCCTCCGGTAGCGACACCACGTCATTGTGCCAGTGAAGCACTTCGATTTTGGGACTCCACATTGAGAAATAATCGTGCTTTGAAACGCGATCGACCGGAGCAAAGCCAATCTCGGAGGCGGTTCCGGGGGTGAGCTTGGCGCCCAGCGCCGTGGCGATGATCTGATGACCCAGGCAAATGCCGAGCACCGGTTTATCCGCCTTCACCATGCGTTTGACCAGCTTGGCCTCGGCTTTCAGACCCGGGTACTTTTTGAAATCCCGTGCGCCCATCGGCCCACCCATGACCACCAGACCGGCAAGTTCGTCGTCAGACGGCAACTGGGGTCGCTCCTGTCGGCAGACGCTCACTATCTGAGTCGGCACGTCCACATCGTCAAGATTGTTGAGCACACGACCCGGCCGCTCCCACGGCACATGTTGGACAATCAGCACTTTTGACACAGTCATGGCTCCATTGCGACACGAGCGTTCCATGTGACACGAGCGTTCCACCTCGCACGACGAACGATTACAGAAGGCTGCCGTTTTGCATGCAAACGCCTCATATGGCCGTGGTTCATTATTCCAAGAGTGAATACCGTGCAGGCAAACCGGATGCGGGAGTTTTCTCGCCGAATACTTTCGGAACCAAGGCCAAACGCCCGTTCATAACGGAACTTTTTAGACCGAAGGCATTCATCGCATAACACGAAAAACACTGAACATCCCGGCAACACCAGCGAAAACCAGGAACACCGAAATACTGAAATACAAAAATACTGATATCCGCGCTTTGCTGAAGCATTCCTGTCGTTGTTACTCGACCGAACCTCTGCAGACCGCCGGCCGTCAAGTTTTTCGACCACGGTTTCCCCATTGGCGCGATCTCGAGCCAATTTCGGAAGGCTCCGCAACCACCGTCGAACACCACGGATTTCTAAAACCAGCGGCCGCATCATGGCGCAAACGTGATTGCATCACTGCATCATAGTAGCCCGACTTTCGGGCAACCACGTTTGTCGTCCAAAGCACATAGTCTTGAACTATGGAAAATGCCGAAAAACCGCAGAATTTCAATACTTCCAGCTCTGTGGCCGCCTCGCAGACAACGCAAGGCGAGGCAGAGCGTGCTGGCGGACAACTCGCCGATGCGGCAAGCCGACTGTGCATTTACAACACGGCGACGCATTCGGTCGCGCCATTCGAACCCATCAAACCGGGTCAGGTAGGCATCTACGTTTGTGGGGCGACGGTCCAGTCCTCCCCCCACATCGGGCATATTCGCGCAGCCGTCGCCTTCGACATCGTGCGCCGTTGGTTCGAACGTTTGGGCTATAAGGTCACTTTCATCCGCAACGTCACGGACATCGACGACAAAATTCTCGACAAGGCCACGGCGGCCGGGCAGCAATGGTGGGCACGGGCCTATCATTACGAGCGGGAGTTCGCCAAGGCCTATGACACGCTCGGCGTTGAGGCACCGACGTATGAGCCGCGCGCCACCGGTCATATCGACGAGATGGTGGAACTGATCGGGCGCATTATCGACAACGGCCACGCCTACGTCATCCGCGACGAAAAAGGCAATCCCACCGGCAATGTGTTCTTCGATGTGGCAAGTTGGCCACATTATGGTGAGCTGACCCATCAGAAGCAGAGCACAACGGATGCCGCCTCCGATGCCGCCAGCCAGATCACCGATCGCATGGGACCGAGCGTCGACGCGACCGGCGACGACAAATACAATCCCGTGGATCCGGCCGACTACGACCCAGCCAAGCACGATCCACGCGATTTCGCGCTGTGGAAGGCTTCGAAACCCTCCGATCCGGCGACCGCGCGCTGGCAGACCCCATACGGGACGGGCCGACCCGGCTGGCACATCGAATGCTCGGCCATGAGTCACCGCTACCTCGACGGCATGTTCGACATTCACGGCGGTGGGCTGGACTTGCGTTTCCCCCACCATGAGAACGAGATGGCCCAGACGCGCGCTGCCGGCTACCAGTCCGCGCGGGTGTGGATGCATTCGGCATGGGTGACGGCCAAAGGCGAAAAAATGTCGAAATCCCTTGGCAACGGGCTTTCAGTGCCGAGCGTGCTCGCGCACAATCCGGCCTGGGTCGTGCGTTATGCCCTAGGCGCGGTGCAGTATCGGTCGATGCTTGAATGGAGCGACCAGAGCCTGGCGGAGGCCCGGGCTGCATACGAACGCATCACAGGTTTCATTGAACGTGCCGGTGAAACCTTGAACGCTGGCATGAACACGGCCGATGGTGCAAATACCGCTGCCCCCGAAACCAAAGGATCTGGCAGGAACTCCGCAAGCGGTGGACAGCCAAGTCGCTCTGAAGTCACGTCGCTTTCGGCAGACCAGCTTCCCGGCGATTTCGTGGCGGCAATGAACGACGATTTCAACATTTCCGGAGCTATTGCCGCGATCTTTACGAGCATTCGTCACGGCAACTCCATGATTCAGGCAATCGCCCAACATCAATCGCCTATTGCGCAGGTTGACCCCGCTGCCGTCGCGGCACTGGCGAACGAGTTCCGCTCCACCATCGAAACAATCGCCGAACGCTACCCCGACCTGTCACAGGACATCATTTGGGCAGACGCCAAGGCGCGATTCGCTCTGAAGCACACCGACCTTCCCTCAAGTTTTGTTGACGATCTGGGCTCCCGGTTGGAACTGCGCCGCGTGCTGCTTACGGTGCGCGCCATGCTCGACACTCTAGGCCTCGACCCGCTGGCGGAACCTTGGGTGGCGGGTGCCGGAGACGGTGGATTCAGCGGCTCCACAACCGGCAGCGTCGGCGGATCCGGTTCGAATGCAGCCTCCGAGCACGAACTTCTCGACACGATCATCCGTCACCAGCTCAACGCCCGTGAAGCGGCTCGCAAAGCACGCAATTTCGAAGTCGCCGACAAGATTCGGGACAGCCTAGCTAACATGGGTGTTGAAATCACCGATACGCCCACCGGTGCAACTTGGAAGCTGCGGTAAACAAGGCCGTGACATCGGCGCTACCGTTTACCGGCCAAACTCTCATGACGGTGGCGTCTGACGATTGCGTCTTCTGTGCTAGCACCCGTGCCCATGGCAGTAGCCATTCTAGCCGCTTACTCAGTCTTAAGCCACTTAAATCCGTTCAAGATTCCCATTGCCGCTGGGTGGCTCTCTCATGACGTATGAACGTCAATCGTGGTATGCATAGAACGTAAACTTAAATACGGCCACCACAACTATTACATATCGACAGCCGGTAACTCGAGTTATACACCACGCTGGCTAATCCAACAGTGCATCGCCACGGCGGCGGCGGCGCCAGCGTTAATCGATCGCACCGAGCCGAACTGGGAAATATACACCACATCATCAGCCAACTCGAGAGCCTTTTGCGACAAACCGGGGCCTTCCGCACCAAACAGCATCAGGCAGCGCTTGGGGAAACGATAGGTCTCGATAGGCACCGCGCCCGGAATGATGTCCAGCGCAATGATACGTGCAGCTTTCAAATCGGCAATATCGGACGTGAGCTCGCGTATCCGAAGCGCGGATTCACCCTGCTCTGACGCTGGCATATCGGCCTTATTTGCCGCAAGCTGCTGTTCAGCCTCGACCAGCTCAGCCGCGATGCCTTCCCGCCAAGAAGTGACCAATTGCTCGATTGAAGGATGATGGTCGATGTGCTGATAAAGCTCGGTCATCAACGCACCCTTACGATTCCACTTGTGCGGACCAACGATATGGACGCTCTTGGCCGCGAAGGCATTGGCCGTACGGACCATCGAACCGATGTTGAAGTCGTGTGTCCAATTCTCGACTGCCACCTCGAAGCCGTGGCGCCCCTGCTGATCGAGATCGGCTTTGATGGCCGGCACCGACCAGTACCGGTATTTATCGAGCACATTGCGACGGTCGCCGTTATCGAGCAGCTCCGGGTCGAAACGTTCGTCGAAATATGGCGATTGCCGGTCATCTGGGCGCGGCTGGCCGGGATGGGTCTGGACCCACGGGCCGACACCTATCTGACGAAACTCAGGTTCGCCCGAGGCCTGTGCCGCAGCGGTAATGGGGTTCGGCTCGCGCATCAGTCGGCGCTCCCTGCATCCGTCTTCAAACTCCGGCCATCTGCCTCACCACTCACGACCGTGTCGAACTCGTCTTCATCGAACACGGAGACAAAGGGCACCTCCGCCCGACTGTCATCTACCGGATTGATGACTGAAATGCGGCGTGTATCCTTAGCGGCGACTGGCGAAGATCCGAGTTTCATGCCGTCATCCGCGGCGCCAACAGCAAGGCCGGCAGTTGAATCAGCAGAAGCATCGACAGCTGTACCCGTTGTCGAACTAGGATCGAAGCTTTTACCCAAGCCGCCTACCAGGGAGGTGATAGCCACAACCTCGGCTCCCTCATGTTCCACAACACTGAAATCAAGACTGAGCTCATTGCCGTTGCGTAACGTGACCAAGGAAGAGGTCTGCACATACGACTTCTCCGAAAGCCACGCATCTATCAACACCACCCGTTTCCGTTGAATGGATGGACCCTTAATCGACGGGTACACAAAGTCCATGACGAAACCATCAAGTTCGGTTCCACGTCGCGCCGCGGCCTCCATCACGGCACTGACTAGCGGCACTGAGGCGGCAGTCAATGCTCCAACCGCATCGAAAGCCTCGAGCGAATAGCCATGCTCGGTTAACGCATCAAGCAACGCATCACCCACCAACGCTGAGCCACGGTGATCGAACGTGACTCCATACAACTCGTTGAACGGCTTACCGCTCACCAAGTCGCTTACCAGCGTCTTGAGTTCCTGCCTGCTTTCAGCGTCCATGCCTAATTCTCCTCCTCGACCTGCAACTCCGGAGCGGTTAGCTCGCGGATGTTGGTTTTTTCATTGGAATCGATAATCTCGACCGGTTGAATAACCTTATTGCCATCAATCTTCTGCATTTTACGAGCAGTCACCAACACTCGTGACTCCAGCGATGAAGCAAACTGATTGTAGGCCGAAATCGTGCGGGTCAAGGCGCCGCCGAGCTTGTTGGCTTTATCTCCTAGAACGGCGAAGCGTTCGTAGAGTTCACGAGACAAATCGAACAGCAGTTTGGCGTCATCGGTCAGACTCTGTTGTTGCCAGGCGAACGCCACGGATTTCAACACGGCCCATAACGTAACCGGCGATGTGAGCGCCACTTTGCGGGCGAAAGCGTCATCCATCAGCGTGGGATCAACCTGCAGAGCGGATTCCAGAAGCGCATCGTTAGGAATAAACCCAATCACAAAGTCAGGAGCCGTATCGAACGCCTCCCAATAGGCTTTGTCTCCTAATGTCTTCACATGGTCGCGTAGAGCTTTGGCGTGCGCCTGCAACAGTTCATCACGACGTGCAAGTTCCTCAGGCGAAGCGGTATCGGGAATTTCGCAAGCTCGTTGATAATCCGAGTACGGCACCTTCGCGTCGATCGGAATCGACTTGTTCCCAGGCAGATGCACCACCATATCCGGTCGCTGAATATTGCCCTCGCGGTCGGTCACAACCACCTGCGTATCGAAATCCACATGCTCCAACAGACCCGCGGATTCAACGATATTCTTCAGCTGGGCCTCGCCCCAAGCGCCACGCACTTTATTATTACGCAACGCGGCCGAAAGCGAGCTGGTCTCCCTGTCGAGTCGCGCCTGCTGGTCGTTCAGCCCCTTCAACTGCTCGCCCAGAGCACCCATCTCGTGCTTACGACCCTCTTCTATCTGAGAAACCTTCTGCTGCAACGCATCAAGGTTCTTTTGAACGGGGGCCAGAGCGGCCATCACCTTGCTTTGCTCAGAGAGTGCGCGTGCCTGTTCAGCCTGCTTACGTTCAGCTTCCTGCCGCTCCTGCTCACGCTGCCGTGCCACACGATCCTGTTCCGCCTGCTGAGCCTGAGCGAGCTGTGACTTCACAAACACGAGCTGCTGGTCAAGCCCCTGACATTGGGCACGATACTCTGCCGCTTGAGCATTCAGCCCGGAAAGCTGATTGCGCAACGCTTCATTCTCGGCCTGCGCGGCATCGACACCGCCGTGCCCATCGACATCGGCGTGTTGACGGGCGCGGTTCTGACCGAAGGCATAACCGGCGAGCAGCCCCAGTCCGGCCGCGATAAGGATCAACACAATGATCACTACAGGATTTTCGAACATGCGTTCGATTAAAACCGGAGGGGTGGACGAACTCTGCGCGACTCGCCGAGCACGCCATTGTCGTATCAGATGTCATTGGGCGTGGTCGAAAAATCTTGTACGCATCTTTCGACACGCTATGTGCATCGCAAGGCAGAGGGAATCATGCAAGCGGATTCACTGAAGAACGGACCGGCGGTTTTGTCGGTCGACTCGCCCGCAACAACACGTGTCGCCTGCACTCCACAAATCCGTCGCTCGTCGGAACCGAATACCCAGATCCCACCGGTTACGGATTACGATCACAGGCGCCGAACAATCGCCCCGCACCCGGAAAATGGGCGCAGAGCGATTGCCGCACGTCAATGGATTACGCTATCACTGCTCATCCTCCTGCAAGGGATCCTCAGGCATCACGTTGAGTTCGAGATGCTCCCCGCCGGTCTGGTCGACCAATACCGTATCCCCGTCGTGAACCTTGCCCGAAAGCAGCATCTTGGCCATCTGGTCACCCACCTCGGTCTGCACGAGCCTACGCAACGGACGAGCGCCATAAGCCGGGTCGTAGCCCGCGTTGGCCAGCCATTCCTTGGCGGACCTGGTCACCTCCAACTTGATGCGGCGGTCGGTGAGCCTCGAAGCGACCTGTGCGACCTGGATGTCGACGATCCCGCCCAGCTCTTCGCGCGTGAGCGGATGGAAGATGACCAGCTCGTCCAGACGGTTTACGAACTCAGGCTTGAAGTGCGTATGCACCGCATCCATCACCGCCTCGTGCTTGGCCTCCTCGTCCAAATCCGGTTGCACGAGGAACTGCGAGCCAAGGTTCGATGTCATGATCAGAATCGTGTTCTTGAAGTCCACCGTGCGGCCTTGGCCATCGGTAAGCCTGCCATCGTCCAACACCTGCAGGAGGATGTCGAACACCTCGGGGTTCGCCTTCTCCACCTCATCGAACAGTACGACGGAGTAGGGGCGACGACGCACGGCCTCGGTGAGCTGACCACCCTCTTCGTAACCGACGTAACCCGGGGCGGCCCCGATCAGGCGAGTGACGGAACCCTTGTCCATGTACTCGCTCATGTCGATGCGCACCATGGCCTTCTCGTCGTCGAACAGGAAGTCCGCCAGCGCCTTGGCGAGCTCGGTCTTGCCCACGCCCGTGGGCCCGAGGAACAGGAACGAGCCGGTGGGACGGTTCGGATCCGAGATGCCGGCACGCGAGCGCCGGACGGCATCGGAGACGGCCTGGATGGCCTCTTTCTGACCGATGACGCGTTTGCCGAGGAAGTCCTCCATGTGCAGCAGCTTCTCGTTCTCGCCCTGCATCAGGCGGCCGACCGGAATGCCGGTCCATTCGGAGACGATGCCGGCCACCGAATCGGCATCAACATGATCGGGTACCATCGGCTCGGCTTCGGAGCCTTGGGACTTGCCCTCGTCCGCGGCCTGCTCGGCCACGGCAAGCTGCTTCTGGATCGCCGGAATCTCCCCGTAGAGGATCTTGCTGGCCTCTTCAAGGTTGCCCTCACGGGTGAACTTGTCGGCCTGCACGCGCAGGTCGTCAAGCTTGGCACGCAGGTCACCGACCTTGTTGTGCCCTGCCTTCTCCGCATCCCAACGCGCCTTGAGACCAGACAGCTTCTCGCGTGTGTCCGCCATGTCGCTTTGCAGCTTCCTGAGGCGTTCCTTGCTCGCAGGATCCTCGGCTTTCCTGAGCTGCATCTCCTCCATCTCAAGGCGGGTCTCACGGCGCTGCAGTTCGTCAATCTCCTCGGGTTGCGAGTCGAGTTCCATGCGCAGGTGGGCCGCGGCCTCATCCACCAAATCGATGGCCTTGTCCGGCAGCTGGCGCCCGGAGATGTAGCGGTTCGACAGTGTCGCCGCCGCCACCAGCGCATCGTCGCCGATCGTCACCTTGTGGTGCGCCTCGTAACGTTGCTTGAGTCCGCGCAGAATCGCGACGGTGTCCTCGACGCTCGGCTCGCCGACGAAGACCTGCTGGAAACGGCGTTCCAATGCCGGGTCCTTTTCGATGTTCTCACGGTACTCGTCCAGCGTGGTCGCGCCGATCAGACGAAGTTCGCCGCGCGCAAGCATGGGTTTGAGCATATTGCCCGCGTCCATGGAGCCTTCGGCCGCGCCTGCGCCGACGATTGTGTGGATCTCGTCGATGAACGTGATGATCTGTCCGTTTGCGCTCTTAATCTCGTTCAGGACCGCCTTGAGGCGTTCCTCGAACTCGCCGCGGTACTTCGAGCCGGCCACCATCGACCCCAGATCGAGGCTGATGAGCCTTTTGTTCTGCAAGGTGGTGGGCACGTCGCCCGCGACGATCCGCTGGGCCAGTCCTTCGACCACGGCCGTCTTGCCCACTCCGGGCTCGCCGATCAGCACCGGGTTGTTCTTGGTTCGCCGCGAAAGGATCTGAATGACGCGGCGAATCTCCTGGTCGCGGCCGATGACCGGGTCGAGCTTACCTTCCTTGGCCTGCGCGGTCAGGTCAGTGGAGTACTTCTCCAGCGCCTTGTAGCTTCCTTCGGCATCCGGGCTCGTCACCTTCGCGCCGCCACGTACACCCGGCACGGCCTTGCGCAAAGCCTCTACACCGATGCCATTGTTCTTCAGGATCGTCGCGGCCTCGCTGGGGGCGGCCGCTGCGATGCCGATCAGCAGATGCTCGGTGGAGACATACTCGTCCCCCATCTGCCGCATCTCTTTCTCAGCCTGTTCGAGCGCCATGCTGAGCTGTCGGCTCGCCTGCGGTTGCGACGTGGACGATCCGCTCGCGCTCGGCAACGCCACCAGCGCGTTGCGCACCGCGGCCCCGATGGCCTGCCGATCACCGCCGGCCGCCTCGATAAGTCCCGGCACCACGCCATTGTCCTGACGCAGCAAGGCGTCGAGTACATGCAGGGTGTCTACCTGAGGATTGCCTGCGGCCGAAGCGCTCTGAATGGCGTCGCCGATGGCCTCCTGAGCCATCGTCGTAAACTGTTGTTCCATATTTCCTCCGTATACTCCCGCCACGGCGTTCGCCATGGCATCGTCAATGTCTGCAATGTTCAACAGCACACGAAGGAAATCTATTCCCAAAACTTGAGTGAATGAGACTCAAGTTTTGGAAGATACGTGGATGTCCCGCATCAGCGAACAGTTTCCAAAACAAACCATGGAAGCACATACGGCATCTTTTGGAAACCATCGGTCGGCGCGAGCCTCACCCCTGAACCACCACGTTGCGCAGCGAGCCGATGCCCTCAATGGTGACCACGGCCTCGTCGCGCGGCTCGAGCGAGCCGGAGGCGTTGGGGGTGCCGGTCATGATTACATCGCCCGGCAAGAGGGTCGAGAACGTTGATATCTCCGCAATCTGCTCGGGAATCGAATGGATGAGCCCCGCCGTGGTGCCACTGGCCTCCGGCACATCCTCGCCATTCTTGGAGAAGGAGATCTTCGCGTCCCTCCAGTTCAAATCGGTCTCGATCCACGGGCCGAGCGGGCAGGAAGTGTCGAAGCCCTTGGCGCGCGTCCACATCGGATCGTCGCCCTGCAGATCGCGCAACGTCACGTCGTTGACGCAGGTGAATCCGAGCACATAGTCCATCGCGCGCTCCACCGGTACGTTCTTGGCGATACGGCCGATCACGACGGCGACCTCGGGCTCGAAGTTCATATCGTTGGAGAACGACGGCATGACGATGGGATCGTCCGGACCAATCACCGAGGTCGAAGGCTTGGTGAAAATCATCATTTTAGCAGGCGCGTGCGTCACGTCGGACTGACCCTTGGCATGCATGTATTGCGCATGGGCCTCGTAGTTCTTGGCCAGACCGAACACCTTGGAAGGAAGCACCGGCGCCAGAAGACGGATGCCCTCACCGTCGATCGGATATCGTTCGCCGGACGGCGAAACCGGCCGCGAACCGAAAGGGTATCCGTCAAGGGCCACCAAGTAGTCCTTGCCGTCGCCTTCGTCTTTCTGAACAAAAGCGTATTGCGGAACATCGTTATAGGAAAAGCGTGCGATTCTCATGTCTCCAAGAGTACGCCATTCGGTCACCCGGGAAAATAGCCGAATATGACTGCGCTCGAACCGATATTGCATATTTATTCAAAACGACATACAATCCAGATGTGCATCACATTGATGTACATCCATTCAAAGGAGAATGTCATGAAAGCAATAACAAAAAACAGCCGCAGTGGCAGCATGCGCTTGTGCATTCGCACTAAGCTCCCCCCCCCCACAACCGCGCAAGCCGCCGAGCCCAAGACGATTGATGCCGTCGCCCGGGCAAAATGTGGGAAATTAATAAATCAGGCCGATACGACTTTTCAGGATTGTCCTATGACCAAACCTTGTACACAAATTGGAGATTCAGCGGGAAAAGTGCCTATAAAATCGTGGTCAACAATTCAGGAAACTCGACAATAAACATAAAAGCGAAAACATTCTGGACCACCTTCGCACAGACAAGGGTTGGAGCAGGAAGGTCTGCCACAGTGAATCTGAGCGGCATGGATCCGGGGACCGCTTTCTACCTAACGTTCGACACGGAAGGCGGGAAGTATTCGTTTGACGGCTATCTATATCCAATAATACCCCCCCCCCGGTAATCAACCCGGCGGTTCTGGGGCGTGGCGCAAAATCGGTTCCCCCGAGCGCCACGCCTTCGTTACCTACGAAAGACCCAATATATGCCAAATCACAAAATCAAGAAGAACGGCAATAAAAACAGAATAGGGACAGCAGCCGTTATCGGTCTTTTCTTCGCGCTAACCAGTATATGGGTATATAACCATATCGCCTGGTCGTATCTGCTTGCCATAAGCCATGTTCATCTCGAAGATGAGCCCTGGACCGCGATCGGCTTTCCCTCCATCGATTTCTGAGCCATGGCTTCATGCCAAGCCTTATTGTCTTGCTCTCGCTGACCGCCATGAAGTGTTGCCAGTACCTTTTCAGCCTGGGCATCTGCGATATAGATGACGTCCTCATCAATTATTGAGGCATACTCACAGGGGTTTTGGCGGTCAAACTCATTAGCAGGTACTTCACGACCGAGGCCCGCGGCAACCGATGGTTCATCGTCAGGGCCCAATCCAGCAGAGCATAGGAGCAGCAGAAATTCCCAACATCGACGTAAGTGGACACGGCATCCAGCACTTACCGACCAAGCGCCTTACCGCTTGTCGCTTTGGACTTGGAATGAGGCGGATTCGCTCAGGATCACAGGTATTTCCACAACAGCGACTTCCGTCACCACCGCATAGGGCGGACCGGCCTTGAGGGCGGCCACGAAATCCGAGACGGCCCCGCTCGACCCCTGTGCCTCGATTTCAACCGACCCGTCAAAGCAATTGCGCACCCAGCCCGAAATACCACGGCGCCGGGCTTCGGTCATCGCAAAATAACGGTACCCGACACCTTGAACCCGACCAGTAACGACAATCCGCATACGGACAGGTTCCAGAGCATCCCGCTTCATATTCTGCATCCCATCACCCTTCCGTCGACTCAAACCCAATATAATACGCAAAACGACTATAGCCGCGCCGGTCAGTCTCCACCCGGCACGTGCCGAGATGGTTTCGCGCACCCGACGCGTCAGATGAAGGCGCGCTCGCCGAAGATGGCAGTGCCCACGCGCACGATGGTGGAACCCTCCTCGACGGCGAAGGCCATGTCGTGGGTCATCCCCATCGAAAGTTCGCGGCACCGGGAAGTGCCCTCGGAGCCGGAGGCGAGCACCTCATCCCGAACCCCGCGCAGATGCGCAAAACCTTTGCGAATCGTCCGCTCGTCGTCAACGTGGGCGCCAACGGTCATGAAACCATCCAACCGCAGGCCGGGCATGCAGGCAACACGTTGCGCCAAGTCGACCGCAGCCTGCGGCGCACAGCCCGACTTGGACGCTTCGCCGGACTCGTTGACTTCAAGCAACACGCCCACGATGATATCCCGTGCAACCGCACGGCGGGAAATACGCTCAGCGGACTCCTGCGAATCGACGGATTCGATGACGTCAACGTACGGCAGCACCTTGCCGATTTTGTTGGCCTGCAACTGGCCTATGAGATGGAACGGAATACGAGTTCGGGTCGTTTTAGGCAGGCCCGAAATTCCGGCGGTCGAAACGACGCGAGAATCGACGGAGTTCAGAGTCCCGGTGCCGATGGGCGCAGAGTCACCTTGCTTCCGGGCATCGTTCATGGTGCCCGCTTCGACTGAAGCCGACGACAACGAACCATGCCGAGCCGCCCCGACAACAGACGACGACCCGTCATTCGGCATACGGGGACCGTTTTCGACCCCGACCGCCGACCCCGACGCATCACCGGCGAAATTACCCGTTTCCCCCTCTTTGTCAGCAGTCCCCAGCATGAAACCACGCTTGGCGCACTGCTCAACAAGCCCTTTGCCTTTTGCGGTAATCTCCTGAGGACGGTTCTCGCCAATCATCCGCACTCCGGCGTCAATGGCCGCCATAATCTCCCCGACGTCCCGGGTCTTGGTCGCCGCAAGCAACCGAACCGATCCAGCGGGCCGGCCGGCCGCGGACTCGGCTTGAGCTATCGTGTCGAGCACTCGGTGCACGCCATCGGTGATCTGCCGGGCGCGAGCCTCGTCGATCAGTTGGTTGGCCAAGTCCTTATGATCCATATATGCCGTCATGTTACCCCGCTTTCGCCGCTGTTCTCTATCCTAAATCAGGCCTTGTCATCATCGCGGTTCAGGCAGTCGTCGGTCGGAAACGTCAGTGCGAACGGCGGCCCACGTGAAGCATTGCAACGCCTCGTTTGCGGTCATCGGAACCGGTTCACGCTGCTTCGGCTCCGCACGCAAACCCAGCAGCCACGCACAATAGCCTATGACCTCCTCCGGTTGCACACCATCAGCCCGCAACCGGCCCAGATCAAGCGAGCGCTTACGCTTCGCCAAGCGGATGCCGGAGCTGTCGTCGATCAGCGGAAGATGGGCATATCGCGGGTTCGCCGCGGCAGCCAACCGCGATTGGCTTAATGGCGCTGCGTTGCGAGTCGATTCGCCAGCAATGCAGTCCCGATATTGTCGCCTTGGGCCCGTTCGCGGACTCTCCGGGCCCATCACCGCGCAATCGGTTCCGAAGTCATTGCCGTCAACGTTGGGAACCTTTCGGCTTCCCGACGACGCACGATTGCCGAGCCCGACTCCTTGCGACGAGCCCGCGTCACCGGGGACGAAACCTGCGACGAGCAGTGCATTACGCAACCAGATCTGCAATGCAGTCGAGCGCAACAGGTCGCGCCCGCGCACAATGTCGTTGACGCCCATCATCAAGTCATCGACGACCACAGCCAATTGGTATGAGAAAAGTCCATCCGACCGACGAATCACGGTGTCTCCCACCTCACGGCCCAAATCGAAATGTTGCGGGCCGAACACGACATCATCAAACGAAAGGTCAAACCCGTGCGCACACCGTGAATCGTCGGGAGCATGAGCGGAGCCGGCACAGGCTTGAGGCACAGCCACGCGCAACGAGTGACGGCGTCCAGCGGACACACGTGCCCGCACTTCAGCGGGGTTGGAGACCAGCAAGGTCCGGCAGGTGCCGGGGTAGACGAGGAATCGATCACCCTCCTGCGGGGCGGATGCCGCTCTCACATCCGCCCGAGAGCAGAAACAGGGGTAGACCAGCGGGATGTCGTAGCCATCGTCTCGGAATCGACCGGTATCGTCACCAGTCGAACGTTCCTGACCTGTGAAAGCCTCGAGAACGTCACCGACCGTCACCTTCTCCAAAGAACGCAACGCGTCATCGTACAGTTCCGTGCGCTGCGATTGATAGACCGGCTCACCGAACCAGTCGAGTCCAAGCCACACCAAATCATCCATAATCCAACGATCGGCATCCGGCACGGCCCGGGGCCGATCCACATCCTCGATCCGCAGCAACATGCGACCGCCTAAATCCCGGGAAACACCCGTGGTCGCGGGGCTTCCAGGAACGGACGAACGCAGCGGAACGTCGAAGTCGCGCTTTGCGTCTGGCGCACCGTCCCCATCAGCGACGCCGTCCGGACCATCCGCTCCACCCGAGCCACCAGCTTCACCGGCATGCGCCGAAAGCCACGCCCCCAGCATCGCGTAGACGTTGCCGATATGCATACGACCGGAAGGGGTTGGCGCGAATCGTCCGACCCTTGCAACGGAGCCGACACGACCTTCGCGAGCGGCGACATCGGCTCGGCGATCAGATCGACCGGCCGCACCGACACCGGGGCGTTGACGGGAAGGCTCCAGATCGTCAAACCGACCAAAGTCGCCGGAATCGAAACCCCAACCAGTACCGGTTCTCTCATCATGCCGGGTCGAGCCGCCAGAAGCCGCGAATCTTCCGTCGTCTTCAAAATCGGCCATCAGTCGATCCATAGTTCCTCATCGAGGGGCCACGAATTAGGCTTGCAACCTCGCAAATCCATGGACTGTTCCTGCATCAGCGGCGCCGGGCTTCCGGAAACCGTGCACGAAGGCTCATTATCCAGGTGACCCAAACGATGGCCGACCTCGTGGTTGATGACCATCTGACGATAGGCATCGATATTGATGCCCGCATCAAGCAACTGCTGGGTAGCCTCGTCCCACCGGTCCTCGTTGACAATCACGTTATTGCCGGCACGGCAGCTGTACTTCTCCGAGCAGCCAGCGGAGAATGAGGGAACGGTCGAGGCCTGGGCCAGATACATCACGAAATCGCACTTGTCGGAATCCTCGCCGTACACAAACGTCGCGCCGGCCCGCGGCCAGCCCCTCGGGTCGTTAAGTGTGCGGAAAACCGTATTTTCAAATACGCTCAGATCCGTTTCCTTGACCGTCCCACGCGACGAAACACAATACGAATACTGCCGGGTCTGTTTTCCGCTTGCTGCCGCAGTGGCTTGGGCCTTGGAAAGAATATCGGCACGACCCTTATCGGTCAAAGACGGCAGTTTCGTTGGCGTAAGGGCCTTCGCACGGGCTTGAGCCTGGAGCTGCCCGGCAGACGAACGCTTTTGGGCAGTCTTTGTCACGTCTTTGTTGTTCGCCTTGCCGGTTTGGCCAGAATGGCCGGAATGGCCGGGCTGGCCCGTCTGAGCCGTCTTGCCGGAAGTGGAATCAGAGGACACGGAATTCCCGCTGTGCAAGCCGAACCAGATTCCCGATACAAGCGCAACGACAAGAACCGCGACCAGCAGCCCCACAACGAGCCTGCGCACAGCACGGACAGATAAAGTCACGTCGCTGTGGTGATGCTGTTTCTCCTTGTTGCCGTCGCCCGCAGACGTAGCCTGAGTCGTATCGGACAGCATCGATTTGATGAATGTGCCTGAAAGCTCCGACAAGCCCGGGTCATCACACGAAGAATCCTGCGGTTTGCCGCCCCCACCATTTACGCCGTTTAAGCCCTTTTTTCGCGATGGACGAGCTTCTGAGCCCTTTTTGCCATCTGCCACACAAACCTCATTTCGACCTTTGCATTGACCCTCTCAATAGTATGCGCCAAACATGACCAAAAGGACGACACACCGAATTGCGCAATCAGACAAAAAGCAGTATAGTTTTTACTTGGCTCTTGAAGTTACGCCAACGCCCCTGTAGCTCAGTTGGTTAGAGCAGCTGACTCTTAATCAGCGTGTCCGGGGTTCGAATCCCCGCGGGGGCACGAGCAAGGTACCGTCATTTGACGGTGCCTTTTTCGTATCCACCTGTTTTCCCAAGGACGCGCTATATAAAAACACCAAACCCAAGCGGCTCGCAGGCAGCTTAAATGCCGTCCACGAGCCTCAAATACTACTTCACTACCGGGTTATACGTCTGGTCAGAATCTATTTCGGCACCATCGGAGACTCGCGTAAGCAGGGCCTTTCCGCCGACCGTTCCCGAATCGCCCGTGACCTTCACCTTGTACGTGATGATCAACGTCGATTGCGGCGACAGCACCATCGAAGGATCGTTGCTGTTGAAGCCAGTGTCGGTAAGGGTGAATTTCGAAGTGACGTCCCAACGGGGATCGGTGTCGGCATCGATGACGTGGCCGTTGGAAATGGTGTATTTCGCCCTGAACGAGTCGGGGACGAGACTGGCGCCGCTTCCCCATGTATCCTCCACGCGCACAGCAGGATTCTGGTATCCGGTACGGTCATTCGCCAACTTCAACGTGTATTCGACGATCTGACCCTTGTGCACCCCGGTGTCCTGGAACGGATATGAGTTCTTGACAAGGGTCTCGTACCGACCGACGTTCTGGATGTCCGGCACGAAAGTGGCCGGCCAGACATACAACCCTCCTTGGACGCGCCCACCGGTCATACCGATTTTCGGCGACACGCATACGGGCAGACCCTCGGCACAAACCGTCTGGCCGTAACCTCGTCCGCCCAACGCGGCGCCTCCACCGTTTTCGCCCCACGAATAGATCGACCCATCCTCCAGGTTGAGGTTCGCCGCATCCTTGTTGCCACCCACCTTGGTCGCCTTCCTGTGCTGGGGATCCCGGGTCGGATCCCAGACCACGCCGACCCTATGGGAGCTGTTCCAGGGAGAGCTGCTGGCGTCCGGGGACAAATCGGCAAATTGTGCGCCACCGAGATATGCCTCCCCCCAGCCATAGACATAGCCGTCGTCAGTCACCATCTGTCCGGCATGGAAACCGGCATTGATATCCACGATATGGTCGGCCGTGAAACGTCGACCCGTATTCGTGGTCGCGGAGAAAACCGATGGAGTGGCCGACCATACTGCATTGGAGTTCGCATCCGAATCGGGCATGCCGACCTTATTGGTCGAAGCACCCCACACCCACAATTTTCCATGATCGTCGAGCAGACAACCGAATTGGTAGCCCTCGGCGAATTTCCTCAACCCATTCGTCCTGACCACATTGGTCAGAGACGGAACCTTGACCGGCGAATAGCAATAGGCGTCCATAGTGGAGGCACTCAACAGATAACAGGAACTGCCGCTGTCTCTTCCCGACACCGCCTTAAGCTCATCGTCAGTCAAGCCTGAATTGCCGTCGTAATTGCGTCCCCAATACCAGACGTTATTGTCGGTATCAACGGCATGGTACCCCTCGTACGAATTCGAAATATACTTGATCTTCACACCGTCCGGGAAACGAACCTGCGTAGGACGGGTGGACACCCCACCACTGGCATCGAACGGGTAACCGGTCGAGCGGCCATTCAGCAGGCCCCAACTGCCAAAGCCGTTGCCCTGCTTGCCCACACCGCGCTGGCCGAAACCGTTCTGGCCCACCGTCCAGACAGTGCCGTCCTCCTTAAGATAGGCAAACGCATATTCGTTGGAGGCAACGCTGACGACCTTGCTTTTATTGAGTCCCTGTGCGTATGGCACACGGTCATTACCCGTAGGAAGCGGCGCGTCCGGCCCGTCAATGGGCTTCCAGGTATCATCCGATTCGTTCGGGTTCATCTGATTGACCTTATCGGGCAAGGCTTCAGGCAGGGCGGTACCGTCCTTGTACAGGCCAAATACGCCACCGGAAACCAGCGTCGCACCTCCTCCGGAGGCCTTCAAAGACGCACTGCTGGGAACAGCAAACCGGGCACCCTGTGTGTTGTCGCCCCAACCATAAAGGTTGCCTTGTTTGTCCACGGCCATCAGGGCGTATGCGGAACCCGCGACACTGGTGAATCCGTTCACGCCCTTTATCACTGCAGGCCTGTTGTTCAACGTATGGTTTCCGCAATCACGAGTAATGCTCCCACCTGGCTGATCGAGGGTGTAGGAAGCCCCGTTGACGGGATTCGAGGAACTGGAACCGGACTGCCCTGCATTGCCGATAGTGCAAACGTTGTAGTAGCCCCAAACCCAGATGTTACCACCTTTGTCCACCGCAACCTGGGTATCCAGGGCATACGTCCCCCTGACGCCGGCACCATCGGTGAACGTCTCCTCAGGGGAGGAGATTACGACCCTACGTTCATTCACGTACGCCGCATCCGCCACACCACAGAAGGAAAAAAGGAGTGCCGTGACGATTGCGGCTGCGACAATCCTTATGGAACCGTTTCTCCAGTGCCCGTTCATCGTGTCTCCCCTTTCACCAGCAGCATCAGGCCGGTTGTGGTCCCGTTGTATACATTCATGTCGTCCTTTGCAATCGTCGTATCGATGTATTCCTTGATGACTAAGGTTCTGGTCTCCCCTTTTCTCATCGAAACCGGTAACTTCACTTGAAGATATCCAGGTTTCGCGGGGTTATTGGCCCTTTCGTCGGACAAGTCGATGTTCCCGTCCGTCCCCAACTCGCCGGTCCACAGCCTCGTCGAACCATTGAAGACGGAAAACCTCATTTGGGTGAAAAGATCAGGATAATACCGGTTGTTGGGCAAGGTGCCGCCGACGTTGCCGGAGGTGGGCAGATCCCTGCCCTTGATCTTCATGTTCGGATTGGTGTCCACGAATTTGATGGAGATTCTACCCACCTGATTCTTCGTGGACGTCACTATGACGTTCCATTGTTGCGATTCCGTCGAGAGCGGATCCACCAGCCGGACCTTCACCGGATCATTGACCGTGCCCGATCCGGAAGGTTTCGAAGCGGGATCAGGACCGGTGGCGGCCTCGACCCTGATGTTGAAATCATTGTCGCCCGCCCCGTCGGCACCGTTCGCCCAAACGGTTCCGGACAAGACAAGCCCGGTCACCAGCGCAACAACCGCCAGGACGACCGCTGCCGGTACCGCGAATCTGAGCTTGATATAAATCCCGTGCATCTAGCCACCTCCATATGAATCACGTTGAGTTTGATGTATACGTTTGTAATGCAGTCATCGTCACTTGCTGACAGGCCGCATGTGATGTGCGATGATCGCCTTTTTATTGTCCAGAAGGAAAAACGTCACCAGTGAAAACACCACCATAAAGGCGAGCGTCACAAAGACGACGAACCTGGAATCCTTTTTTGCATCCTTCGGATATGGCACAGGAACCGGCATCTCGGCCCGTACCCCCGAGACGAGCAGTCTATGCGTGTTGACCCCATAAGGGGTGCATGTCATCAGAGTGGCTCGATCCACACCGGGCTCAATCCTCAGACTGCCCGTATCGTCGGGTTCAATGACCTTAATCCGGTCAACCCGGTAAGCAATGGTGCGATTCATGGACTTGATATAAAACGGATCGCCTGTCTTCAGTTCATCGAGCCTGGTGAACATCAGGGCGTTGACCAGACCCCGGTGGCCTGTGATGACGGTATGGGTGGATTTGCCCCCCACAGGAAGTGAGGTGCCGTATAGATGCCCCGCTCCCGAAGCCAGAGATTCCTGCGAGGTTCCGTGATAGACGGGAAGATCGACGGAAATCTTCGGGATGAACACAGAACCCATAATCCCATCCCCCTGATTGAGCAGACTCTGGTATTGCGTATCCTTTTCCGATTCCGTCTGGGCGGACGACTGCTTGCCCCTGAAGGGGTCCACGGCCTCCCCCATCACCGGCTGACCCGATTGGACGAGGGCGGCATTGTATGCCCTTGCGTTCTTCAACGCCACTTCAGCCTGAGGATAGGGCCAGTTGGAAACAGCGCGCGAAGAGGCCTGTGCCAGACGATTCTGTTCAAGGCCGGAAACATACTGGCGGACAAAGGGATACGCGATGATGACGAGCCCCAACATGAGGATGAAGATCGACAGGAATTTCAGCCAGACGTCGCTCCACGCCCTTTCGTGTTCGACAGCGGATGCTGAAGGGCGTTCTTCGTGTCTGCCCTTGAAAACCAGAATTTGTGAAGAATCACTTGTCATTGAAGAACGCTCTTCCGCAATCCCATTAACGATCAATCAGAAAGTGGTCTTGTTGCCGTCGACAACGACCTCATCCTTCTTGCGGGCATGTAGGTAAAGCAGGCCACCGCCGAAGACCATGAGCAGGCCGACAGCAATCAGGAAGGTGATGCCGTAGGAACCCGTCAACGGCAGCTGGGTCAGCGATTGAATGTTCTGCACCTTGAATATGCCCTTTGATCCATCCTGCAACGACGCCAAACCAGGCGTATCCTTACGGGACAAGGTATACGCAAGCGTATCCAGGCTCTTATCGTCCTTGTAGGTCGCAGTGATGGAGGCATCGAAATCGGTACCGGCAATCAGCTTATACTTGCTAGTGGCATTGTGATCCACATCCTTGGTCGGGGCCTGAGTCTCAGTGATCGTATACGTTCCCTCACTCAGGCCGTTAATCTTGATCGCACCATCACCGGGAGACTCAACGTAGGCGTTTCCTCCGGTCTCGCCCGGCAGGGGGGTACGGTAACTGCCGTCCGCCTGCTTAACGAAGGTCAGAGTCTTGCCGTTGGCGGCGAGTGTGAACCGGGCGCCTTCCAAGGGCCTGTCCGTAACCTTGTCGACTTTGTTGACCTGCAGCTTGTAGGTGTACACGTCCGTTTTGCCTTCAGGAGTCGTGGATGTCCTACCGTCTGACGAAGCATTCGGATCATTCGTGAAAGTGACCTTTGCGTCATTGTGCACCGTACCGGCAGGAACGTCAGCGCCATCTGGATACAGCACACTGATTGCCTCATCATTGAGGATCGCATTGTACGTAATGACGATCTTCTTGCCTGCGAGGCTGAAATCACCGGCATGAATCTTATTCTTCATATAGGCACTCAAATCGAAGGTGAACGAGAACGGACCTGGATTAGGGTCCACCGTTGGTGATGCGTCGATCGAGTAATCAGTACCGGAAGTCAACGGCGTGCCATCAATCTTGACGACGGGATCCATGCGACTGGCGCTGTAGCTCAGACCTTTGGAAAGGGCATCCGAAACCTTCAGCACATATGTGCTTTCCTTGTAGTTCGTATAAGTAGGGACGGTCGTCTCAATCTTGAAATCCACCAGATCACCGACATTGTAACTGGGCTTGCTGGTGCTCTTCGCCGGCTTGCCAGGGTAGTTCGCCTTGACCGCAACCGTATCGGTCGCACCCTTGGGCTGCTGGGCATCCGTCAAACCGCCGACCTTGGTGCTGACCAGAATCGGAAGCGTGTTCAGGGTGCCTTCGGCAGGGTCATCGACATCCATGATCAAATAGATGCCATCCTCCAGCCCGGTGAATTTGGCGACGTTGCCGTCCGAGGTAGCTGAAATCGAGCTGCCGCCGATGGCACCGGTGATCTTTTCGTTCTGCGCAAGCTTCATGACGAAATCACGCAAGGTTCCGGCATAGGCTTCCCCGGTTTGCGAATCAAGCATATGCTCCGCGACATACGCCATCGGATCGTCAGCCGTGGTCCTGCCGATGTCCGTCAATGCCTTCGATGCCGCCTCCTCGATATCTTTGTTGTCAACGGTGTCGACAGACAACGATGTGGGGGTCTGGCTGGTATCAACATTGTCGTAGTCGGCAAGCTTGAGCGCCTTGTATGTACGGCCCTTCGTGGCCTCACCGGTAACACTGATCGAAACATCCGAACGACCGGTCCCATTGGCGGCATTGGCCGTCCGTGCCCCTCCGACAGCCATGCCCATTGCGGCGACAGCCGCAACAAGCGAGGCGAGGAGCTTCTTTCCTGTTGTATTCCTCATTTTGCCCTTATCTCCTTATTAAAGACGGATTTACAAGCACGGGCCCGTTATAAATCCGTTTACTTCTCAGAAGCCATCCATGGGAATGAACGGCAGTGCCCCCTCAAACAGTCAAGGGAAGTCATGCAGTCTGGCGATAACGCTTTATCAGAACCGCCACGATAATGAGCGCGATGCCGGGTATCAGAAGCAATGCCATCAAAATCAACCGACCACCCGACATCGGCAGATCGAACACGGGGATGAAGACCTTCACGGAAGCCTCGGGTCTATCCGGACTCTGCGCGGAGGTCACCGAATTGACCAGATTCGAATTCCTGGCCGCATCGTTCTTGACGTTCATCACATAGGTGATGGTGACGACTTCAGCCGGTTTGATGCCCGACGTGTCACTCCATCGCAAATACCCGCCAGAGGACTCAGGCTGCGCCACGACGTGGCCAGCCACTGACGAGACGGCCTTAAGATCGGTCGGCCCCTCGCCATTCGTCAACACATCGGACAAGTCATCAACGATGCTGGCATTGTAGAGGGTTACGCCCGTTTTGTTGGTGTAAGTGATCTTGTAACGAACACTCTTGCCTCTTGCGACCTGGGCGATTCTGCCCCCTTGCGCATTTTCGGGCACCTTATCAAGGCCGACGTCACCGATCGAATTGACAACGTCGCCCGCATCGGGACCACGATCATTGATTAGACCATTTCTCATGGCTTTGTCACCACTGGCGTTATCGCTCTTATGGGTGTGAATAGGAACCAAGATACTGACCTTGGCCCCGGATTTCAGCGCCCCGGACCACGTCAGTCTATGGGAACCCGTGTCATACTGAACGGGTCCAGCCACTGCCGGATCGACAACGACATGGTCGGCATTGAAATCGGCGTCATCGATGACTGCGGACATATCATCCGTCACGGTCGCCACCGGTGAATCCGTATCCGTGGCATTCGCTATGGTCAACCGATAGGTGTAGTCCTGATCACGCCCCAATACGGCGTCCGAGGGCAACACATGATCTTTCTTGTCCGCAATGCTCTTCTGAACGTCGATCTTGCCGAGTTTATGTTCGGTCACAGGCCTGTCGTCAGAGCAGTCAGAAGCAAAGTGATTCCTGACAATCGAATTGTAGTAGGAGGCGTCCTGACTCTTTTTGACGGTCATCTTGTAACCCAAAGAGACCGAACCTCTGCCCGGGACGCTGCCGGACCAATTCAATTTCCTGCTTGTGGCATCAAATGTCGGAAAACCGCTACCAGTGGAACTCAGATCGGTGATCTGCGATTTATCCGCATAGCCCAAGACCTCAGAGAGGTCGTCAACAACCGAAGTGAAGACCGGGCTCGTCCGAGGATTCAGATTGTTTATTTCAAGACTGTATGAAATCGTCTGGCCAGGAAAGACACGTTTCCCGGTGACCGGATCGGCAACCTTCCTGAGCTCGAGCGGCAACTGATCCTCAAAAAGATAGATGTAGTCGAGCCCTGTGACCAGCACCCGTTGATGCCTGGCCTTTTTCAGAACGCCATCCACTGTCGTCTCAGAAGTATGGGAAAAGGCGACTATCGCACCTCCAAGTAGCCCTTGGGCGCCCAAACGTGAATCCGTATATTCGAATGGACTTATGGACTGCCGGTATTGTATGCCTTTCGAAGTCACCGCATAGCCGGCAACACAACCGGCTACCCCATCATCGGACTGATAGGATACATAGAGTGTGTCATTGCCTACATTCGATACATCTACAGCGAGCGCACCGCCGACATAGGTACCGCCATCTACGGCAATTTCACTCTCTTCAGCCCCTGTCTTAACATCAAAGGTCAGGACACGACCCACCTGTCGCTTCCAAACGGAATCGGAATCGCAGGAGGGGTTTCCGGCATAGAGTTTCTTTCCGTCCGAACTGAAAACAAGCGAGCGCCCCAAACCGGCGACACTTGTATCGTCAGCAGGAGGATACGAGCCTTTTGCCATATCAACGGTAAGGTCGCGGGTAAAGGAACCGCCATCAAACATCTGCACCAGACCGGTGATATAGCCCCGATCCCCGGCGGCGGTGACATATCCGGGGGCGCCGAGTGCCCAATGGCCTGATGCGAGCGCAACGGTTTGTCCGACCAAGGCGCCTTCCCGAATCGACGGATCCGACCGTGGGGCCAAGAGCGGAACCGCCGGATCAGAAGAAGCCGACACATTGATTGCAAAGGCCATTCCGGCGTCTTCACGGTCATCGACTGTCGAATTGGGAGCCCCGACAAGCAGGTTGTCCCCGTTCAGTGCAATGGACTCCGCAAAATTGTCCACTGCATATCGTTCCCCATCAGCCGGCTTTTCGATGGTTGTCAGATAAGCACCGGATGAATCATAAACAAAAACCTGTTGCGACCACTTCGCTGAAACCACGACATACCGTTCGTTCATGGCCACGCCATAACCGAACCCTGAAGCATTGGATCCAGAGGGAGGCGTCAGCAGAACCGTTCCGGACGGTCTGCCGCTTTCATAGTCGTTGTTGCCGGTCCACTTCGCAGTATCGGTCTCTTTATCCTCGTAGGAGCCGTTGAAGGTTTCCAGCGCAACCGCTCCGTCCCCGACCTTACCCGGAATACCTTGATTGACGACATAGGCCAATTTATTGTCATATGCGGCAGCACCGTAACCCTGTCGATCATTGGACGATTCACCGAATCGCGCCGTCTCGCCCAGCTTCGGAAAGTCCTTATCGACGATGGAGCGAGCAGATAGACGCGACAACTTTATCTGCTTCGAAGACACTGCTGAAACAGCGTATTCACCATTTCCGTCACGCATCCTTGCGTGAGCAAAAACAGGAACGGACAGGACGGTCATCGCAACAACGACCGCCAACGTACCGCAAAAAGTTAGAAGCTCATACCCCCCCCCCGATAAACGGGAAGACGGGAACCTGACTCACTCATTCGAAATTTCACGGTCCTGCCTCAGTACAAAATACGGTCAACGTTGTCAATGCTTTTCGCATTGCGTCTCACGGTACACCAATAACGCGATACGTACAACTTTCCTTCCGTGATTCGAATTCTGTTTTTGCATGGCGAAATCCAGTCAGACAGCGGGTTTCAACGGTTGCAACATACCGGTGCGCATCGGAGTGTCGCATGCGGGCTTGCAGGCGCAACGGCAGGGTGCATCCATGTCCGCGGTCTGCACGGGGCGGGGAACCCGGCGCCACACCGGATTTCACCACTGAACGTCGACGGACAAAATCGAGAGCGCAGCAAATGGTGTTTCAGTCCACCGACCAACTGCATCCAGCTGAAACCAACCGAGTACCCACAATCTCGGACGAAACCGGCCGCCCAATACCACCGCCGCCTTCACAATCCACGACCGCATAAAACGCCGCCATCCGATATCCACGGGTGGCGGCGCCCGGCGCTTTCGCGTCGATTATCCCGCTCGATCAGTTCGTTCGATCATCTCGCATCAGTCACCTTGGACTGATTCCTCGGCCTTGATCACCGCCCCGCGGTCATCGAACGCGCGCATTCCACGTTGGAATCGACCAAGCCATGCCCGGCCAGGATCTGACGGATCGGCACCAGGCCCTCGGCTTCGTATTTGGCCACGAAGGCGTCCACATCGGCTCGTGTGTGCTCTTCGTCGGGTTCCAACACCAGCTGCTCGACCGGCAGCGGGCGGTCGTCGGCGATCCTGACGTCGATTACGACCGGCCTGTCGCCGTTGCGCCCGGCGGCCACGTCGTCGAACGCCCGTTTGAGCTCGTCAAGCGTGGAGACCTCGTAGCCGACCGCCCCCAACGCACGCGCCGCGTCTCCGAAGTTCGCACCGATCAGGTCCACACCTGAATGGGGCTGGTGGTTGTCGTCCTGCTCGGCCTCGATGAAGCCCAGCGCCCCGTTGTTGAGCACGATATTGATGACCGGCTCGTGGTACTTGACTTGGGTGAGGACATCGTGCATCACCATAGTGAACCCGCCGTCGCCGCTGATGGAGAAGACCTGCCGCCCCGGCCACGTCTCCTGCGCGGCGATCGAGGTCGGCAGCGCGTTGCCCATCGTGGCGTACCAGGCCGAGGTCACGATCTTTTGCGTCGGCTTCATGTTGAGCAAACGGAAGGAATCGATGGTCACATTGCCCACATCGACCGAAAACACTGCGTCATCCTTGGCGATCCGGTTAATCTGCGCGAAAACCGAGTCCACGTCCAGCGGCGAACGATCAAGGTCCTTCCTGGCCTCAAGCCACTCGTTCCAGTTACGTTTGTCCTCCACCATCACATCGTAGAACGGCCGGGACGTCATAGGCCGCGCGATGTCAAGCATCATCTGGAGCGTGGCCTTCGCATCAGCCACGATTCCCAAGTCGACGTGATGGCGCTTGCCGATGTCGGTCTGGCTGGTGTTGACCTGAATGAACTTGGCGTCCGGACGGATGAAGAAGCCCGTAAACGGCATATTCGTGCCGATGAACAGCACCGTGTCCGCGCTCCTTGCCGCGTCGACGCCGGGCTTGGACGCGACCCGGCCGGCCGAGAGCATATAGGCCTCCTCGTCGTCGGCAAGCACGCCCTTGCCCAACGCCGAAGACATCATCGGCACCTTGAGACGGTCCGAAAGCGCCTTGAGTTCGGCGGCCGCGTCCTTCGCGCCGGTGCCGAAGTAAATCAAAGGGCGCTCGGCGGCGGTCAGCATGTCGACCGCCTTGGCGGCAAGGTCGCGGTCCGGCGACGGATATCGACTGGTCGCGACGAAATCGTCCACGGTCGGGTGGAACGTATCGGGAATCTGCGCCCAACCGAAATCCTTGGGAATCGTAACAACCGCAACGCCCTTGTGTTCGTAGGCCTGCCGAATCGCCTGATCGACCACCATCGGCAGCTGCTGCGCGGTCATGACGGTGCGATTATAGACCGCGACGTCCGCGAAGATCGGCTCTTCGGCAATCTCCTGGAAGAAGTCGGTGTTCATCATCATGCTGGGCACCTGGGCCACCAGCGCAAGCACCGGCGCATGGTCATGCTTGGCGTCGTACAAACCATTGAGCAGATGCACCGCCCCCGGACCGGCCGAGCCGAAGCAAATGCCTATCTTCCCGGTCAATTTGGCCTCACCGGAAGCCGCGAGTGCGCCGGTCTCCTCATGGCGCACCTGAATGTATTTCATGGTGTCGCGGCGGTTGTGCAGAGCATTCATGGTCGAGTCGAACGAGCCGCCCGGCAGCCCGAAGATGTGTTTGACACCCCAAGCCTCCAAGACCTTGATCATGGCGTCGGAGGCGTTGATGGTGTCGGTATGTGTCGTATCGTCGTTCATTGTTTTTCCTTTTTACTTCGTTATCTGCTTCATTGCCATCGGTTTGCCATGCATTCAATGTGCAAGCGCGCCATGAGGAGTCGGACTTCACTGCCTTATCAGTGTTACATCAAGTATGGGTCATGGACGTCATACTGGCAAACGCCTTGCGTTTCATGCACGCCTTGCATTCATAATGGACGCTTCAGGAATGCGACACGGGTTGTCGCAAATGCCTGATTGCGTCATCAAGGCGCGGCATGCCTGTGCCCGCCCACCCTCGGACGATACGGTTCTCCCGGGTCCGCCAATCACGGGCGGGCATTGCCATGAACACGCTTATTGATCGGCTCCATAAAATGCGTCGGAACTTTCCGATTCAGGAACAAGAGCAAACCCTTTTAGCGCATGAACTAGGCAGGATCATCCACCAACGATCAAAACGTAAAGTGATATATCTCACACACGATAAACGCAATATGATTTTCAAAATCGCCATACATAATGTACCATAATGCGTGCGGTTTGAATTCAACGAAAGGAATTTCGACATGTCCATACATCCACCTGCGATCCGAGAAGGGCTCCCGAGTCATTTCGGGATCCTTCTGAGATCGATTATGCTCACCGTAGTGCTTGCGCTATGTGGGGCAGCCCTAATAACCCCCCCCCCGCGACTGCGCTAACGAATAAAGGCGACGACGGTCTTGTTGTCACCGCCTCTCCGGACACCGTTGTCAAAGGATCACCCAATGGCGTCACATTAACAATCGACGATTCAAACACCAGCAATGCTGATTTCAATGAATACTTATTGTCCGGCATACCTCAGAATTGGTCGGTATATATCGGGAACGACAAACAAACGCCGGTCTCACCGGATCCGATCATCTATTCAATAAGAAAATCTTCACATCAAATCCGGATTGTTCCACCCGCCGACTTCAGCGGTCCGATAAATACAATACAGATTTCGCGCAATTCCAATTCCCCGAACCTGATCACGGATTTCGATAAGGGAACATTCGACTATATCGGTCAGTCTCATCCACAGCTGCCGGCTGGATCGACTCCGTATAAATACCATGATCCGCAAACCGCCTACACCGACCACATTCCAACACAATATGGCCCATTAGATGGAGATTATTCCATTTGGCCGACAGGAGACATGAATGGTCCAGACTTGCGGATGAGCGATGGAACCACACGTCACCCCTATAACAATTACTGGGCGGATTTACGAAGCATCAGCCATCCCATGAACAATCCAACGAGTGCTGAAATCACCCAAAACTGGAAGGGAAGCAGCCCGGATAACGAGGACTCCGCCAATACACGCACAGTCAGCGACGCCGAATCTTCAGCATCCGGAAAAATATTGGTAGTCAACGGCTCATTGGATTTGCCGATTCCTCACGACATCATCACCACCACTGTCTACGGCCTAAAACAGCATACGAACTATACGATGAACGGGTACGTGGCGAATCTCAGCGATTACCCTTATTCAAACAAAACCGTGGCACCAGTCCAGCTCGGATTCGTCGTCAACGGAAAGTTCATTGGCACATCGCAGGAATCACCCAAGCAACCGAGTGCGCTCAATAGCGCAACCAAGTGGACGCCGATTTCCTCGGTGGTCAATACAGGCGACAGCGACCACCTGACCATCAGCGCACGCAACTACAAGGCTGGCGGCTGGGGAAATGATTTCGCGATTGATCAGCTGTCACTCTACCCACAGGCCACGGCCAAAGTCGATCTTGACGTGAAAACGCCCGGCTATGAGTTCTCGAAGACCTCCGACCCGGTTACCGGCTCGCGGGTCATGCCCGGCCAGACGATCACCTACACGCTCGAGGGCAGGAACACCGGCCAGACCGACCTGCCCGACGTCGTGATCGACGACGACCTGACCGACGTGCTCAAGCACGCCGACCTCGTCGGCCAACCGGCCAGCAGCACGGGCGACGCCCCCGCCGTTGCCGACGGCAGGCTCTCCTGGAAGGGCTCGCTCGACCAGGACAAGAACGTGACCATAACCTACAAGGTCAGAATCCACGACGGAGACAAGGCCGCATGGAACGTCACGTTCAAGAACCACGCCACCAGCCAGGCCACGCCCCCCGGAGACGTGCCACCCATCACCCCGCCCGCCGGCCAGACCGAACACCACACGCCACCCCAACCTGTCGCGCCCGAAACACCCAAGTTAGGAATGACGGGTTCGAACATCGTTCCCATCGCTGTTATAACACTCGCGTGCATGTTGGCAGCCAGTTTCATCTGGTTTGAACGCTCATCGAGGCGTAATAAGTAAACCGGAGTAATCACTCACGAGGTGTGAAACCGTCAGTTGGTTTCACACCTCTTTTATATTTTGGCCAGATAATATACAAACCTTTAGCCCCCTATTCGCCGATGACCGCCTGAATGGTGACGATGGCAGGCCTGTTCAGGCTCAGCTTCGCCGAGAGGAACGCGGCGAGCATACCGGCCACGACGCTCGGCAGTCCCAGGGCGACGAACACTTCCCAGGGGAAGACCACGACGAAAGACCCGGAAAGCGGGAGGCGTGAATGTCTCCGACACCACAAAGGGCAACGTCGCAAAGAAAATAGTCAGGTTTTATGCGAAAGAGCCACACAGTGCCTCGGAGCCGTCAGGACTTGCAGGGCATACAGAAACCGGGTCCAACCCACATAATACGTGAGTTGGACCCGGACTTCACGCCACGGCGCGACCTACGGAGACGGAATGACCACCAAGCAGGTCAGAACGTCTCGCAGGAGGCACGGGGTATAGCAGTTAGAAGTTTGTCTTCGGATGGCCGAGTAAGCCGCCCGGAGGCATGATGCCGGTCGAACCGACCGGGACTTTCGAAGAGCGGCTCAGCGACCGGTGTTGAACCGGTAGCCAGTGGACTGCTCGTACTCGCCGACCATCTGGTTCCAGGAGTCCTCGATATTGTCGGTGAGCCCGAACAGGCCGGAACGCCCGATCACATAGGTGTCGGGGGCGGCGTCGGAAATCATCTTCCAATGCTTGAGGTTGGTGGAGCCGTCCATCTCGATTTCGTAACCGTAGCCATGCTCGTCGCGCAGGCGACGCAGCTCCACGATCTTGTCGAGCGTGGACTCGAGGAACGGCTGGCCCGCGAAACCGGGGTCGATGGTCATGATCATGACGTTATCGAGCTGATCGATATACGGCATGATCGTGGAAATCGGAGTCTCCGGATTGAGCACGACACCGGCCTTGAGACCTGCGGCATGAATCTTGCCGATCAGACTGAACGCCTTGCCGTTGATCACTTCGGAAGGCATGTTGATCCGCTCGCATTTGATGTCGATGAGCTGATCGACCCAGAATTCCGCGTCCGTGACCATCAGGTGCGCGTCCATCGGCAGGTTCGAGATCTTGCGGACCTCACCGATGAACCACGGGGACAGCGAGATGTTCGGCACGAAGTGCCCGTCCATGACGTCGATGTGATACATGTTGACCTTGTCGTTCAGGAACGTGATCTGCTCCTTGAACTGGTCAAGGTCCATCGTCATCAACGACGGCGCCATGGCGATCGTGCGTGTGGTATCCAACGTATCAACCATTATCGGTTCAATCCTTCTTTCACTCACTGATCTGGATGTCATCCAGATCGAGTTCTTCCTCTTCCTGGCTGGCGGAGGCGGTGGAAACACCGGCGACCTCTTCAGCGGTGAGGTTCTTCTTGATCAGCGCGTAGACGATGCCTGTGACCAGCACGTTCACGGCGATGGCCAGCAGACCGACCCACCAGTTGTGACCCATGGTCGGCAGCATCAGGACGCCGCCGAAGGGCACCGTGGCGCCCTGGCCGTTGGTCATGGTCATCAGCACCGCGCCCTCGCACATGCCACCGAGGCCGGCGGCGACGATGCCACGCACGATGTCGTTCATCACAATCGGAATGGAGCCCTCAACGATGTTCACCACGCCCATCGGCACGGCGGACTTCAAGGTCTCGACTTCATCCTGCGTGTAGATGTTCTTGCGCAGCAGCTTGGCGATGAGGTACGCTAGGCCGAAACCGATCGGGGTGGCGGTGTTGGTCAGCTGCAAAGCGGTGACCGGGCCGTTGATGCCCTGTGCCTGCAAGGTCAGCGCAAAGGCGAAGACGGTCTTGTTGATCGGACCGCCGAAGTCCACGATGGACAGCACGCCGATGACCGCGCCCAGCAGCAGGTTGGAAGCCCCGTTAAGGCCAGTAAGCACGCGGGTGAGCCAGTCGGTGAACCACGCGACCGGAGTGCCGATTACGTAGACCATCAGCAGGCCGCTCAGCAGCGAAGCGATGAACGGCACGATCAGTGTCGGCATCAGGCCCTTCGCCCAGCTGGGCACCTTCACATACTTCAGGACGGCGAACGCCAGCCAGCCGGCGATGTAACCGCCGATGATGCCGCCGATGAAGCCGGCGCTGATGGACACGGCCGCCAAACCCGTGACGAAGCCGGGTGCGATGCCGGGCTTACCGGCGATCGAGAACGCAATGCCGGTCGAGATGATTACTGGCAGCAGGCCCAAAGCCTTGCCGCCGAGGGTCGCCATGGCCTGGAAGAAGTCGAACTTCCCCATGACCAGCGCATCCTGGCTCTTGCCGCCGAAGGCCATGCCGATGGCGATGATGAAGCCGGCGCCGCACACGATCGGGATCATGTACGAGATCGCGGTGAGCAGATGCCCCTTAAAATTGGCTTTTTTCCAAAAATCCTTCATGATTGACTTGCTCGTCTCTAATCGAGTGGTTGACTTGGATCACTTTCCAGCGATCTCATGCATTTTCGCGATGAGCTTGTTGGGAGACTTGATGGCCGTCTCGGTTGAGACCTTGACCACCTTATGGTTGGCGAAGCGCTCTTCGCCCTGAATCTTGACGTCTACTGCGAGAATGGCGATATCAGCGTCGTCGATCTCCTGCTGCGTCAGCGCATTTTCCACGCCGATCGTGCCCTGGGTCTCGATCTTGATGTCATCGCCGGCCGCTTTGGCGGCGTCTTCCAGCTTCTGCTGGGCGAGGTAGGTGTGCGCGATGCCGATCGTGCATGCGGTTACTCCCACTATCTTCATATTTTCTCCTTTGTTATGACGCGGACGGATTGGTGCCCGCGTCAAAATTGTTGTGTGTTGTACTCCGGATTGGTTTATTGAGGGTTTATTTGGTAAGCGCCGCAATCACATCGTCAACGTCGCTGGCCTCAAGCAGGTCCGAAACCACATCGGCCTTCGCCAAACGCCTTGCGAGAAGCGACAGGAGCTTGAGATGCTCCTGCGAACCTTCATCGGTGGCGCCGACGGCGAAGAGCACCACGACCTTGGCCCCGGTATCATCGAGTGATTCCCAAGCGATTTCATCATGCAAAACAGCGATGGCGATGCCGTTCTTCCTGACGGTGTCGCTACGGCCGTGAGGAATGGCGACGTGACCGCCGATGCCGGTGGCTCCTTCCTTCTCACGGTCATGCAACGCATCAAGGAACGAATCGACCGACTCGATATACCCCTGCTCCTTCAGACGTCCGGCGAGAGCCTCGAACACCTCGTCCTTCGTTTTCGCGTTAAGATCGGTGACAATCGTGCCACGATCAAGCGCCGCCTTGACTGCTTCTGAATCCTCCATCATTCCCTTTCGGTCGGTAGTATGGACTGTATTTCTTCCTGATCGCCAACCCGCAAAACATTCATCGCGGTTTCATTGGCGATCAAGCGGTAGAATGCCTTGATGCGGGCCGCCTCATTGAAGGCCACACGTTCGGGCAACAAAGTGAAGAGGAACCGGTCGATGCAATCGCCGGGCCTCCAATCGGCCAAAGGACGCAATAACTTGACAAAGAGCAACGTCGCCGAGTTCACGACCCGGTCCTGCGCGTGAGGATTGGCCAGACCGATGGCCAGCCGCGTATCCCCGGCATTCTCGCGGTCCTCAAGCACCCTTGCCAGGCGCCTACCATCAGCGGTCACACCCCTACGATCGGCATAAGACGCGACCCACATGAGCAGTCCGGCCTTGTCCACGATGTCAATGCCAGAGCCGGGCTCCCATTCCACAAAGCATCTCATTGCAATGCATCTCCCTTGCGTATCTGATCCACTTTGCGTTCCAGCCGTTCCTGATCCTCAATCGTGAGCATGGCACTCACGATGAGAGTGGGCACCTTGAAATGCTCAGTCAGACCGACTGTGGAAACCACCAGATCCGTTTCAGGATGCGCTTTGAGTTCAGGTTTCAAATCGCGCGAGGCCACGGTCGCCACGATATGAAGCTCGGAGAACCGCCGCTGGATCTTCGCCCGGAGCAGCTGCGCAGTGCCAAGGCCCGTGGTGCACACCAACAGCACGTTGAACGGCCTGGGCCTCATCTCGACGGCCTGCGCGAAATAAACAGTGATGAACCCGGTCTCCTCGTCGTCGATGGGAGCGAGGCCGAAATGCTCGGACAATCCGGTTACGGCCTGCCTGACCACATCAAAAAGACGTGGATACTCAAGCTTGATCTGTTCAAGCAGATTGTTGCGAACCTTGATGCCGTTCTCAAGCCGATTGAGCAACGGCTTCATGTGTTTGGCGAGCCCGGAGAACAGCTCGCGGGCATCGATGCCCTGATAATACGGATCGCGCCTGACCTCGTCGATGAGGTACTGCGTCACAGAACGCACCTGCTGCGGGATTTCATCCGGAGTGACGCCGCCTCCATCGATCCTTGAAGAAGCAAGATACTGATGAAGGTAATACGTCTCGCTTTCCGGCAGCTTCGCATCAAGGTAAAGATTCAGATCGTCGATCACCTTTTCGCATACACGCGCGATTTCAGGATGCCGCGTCGACTCGTCCGACTCCTGCGGCCGGAAGCCGTCGTCAATCAGGGACCCCACCTCACGATAGCGCTCGATAAGAATATACAAATGCGTGAACAGATTGATGCTGTACGGGTACGGTATCTCCGAATGCATCAGATCCTCAACCAGACTCATCTCATGCTGGATGAAGGCCGCATCACGGCGCTGAATGCGTTGATCCGTCTGCATAAACCGGCCGATGGACGCCACGTCATCGGTCACCAACAGATCCGTAATTGCGTTACGGATATCAGTTTCACCGCCTTCAATCCACACACAGTCGCCCACACGTTCAAGGGTGAGATGGAATTCGGCCAGCATGCGCCGTAATGCGGTCAGGTCTGAGGAGATCGCGGAATCACTGATGCAAAAACGGCCCCACAGCTCATCCATGCGATACTGCTGAGGAGAGGTCATCAGCAGGCGTTTCATCACCTCGTCGCGGCGCTCGACCGAAGTCAGTTGGCTGGCGTCACTGGGGCGTTCGTCACCCCGATCCATCTGATTGAAATAGTTCTGATAGTCAAGACGATAGCCACGGCCACGCTGCGACTCAATAATGGTGCAATCATCCTGCTGCGCGTTGATCTGTTTGACCAAACGGGCGACGGTTTTAGTGGAGACTCCTAGCATGTCCGACAATTCGGCACCGGAGACAAAATCGCGACGATTCAAAAGATAGTCGATCAACGATCTTTTATATTCAATCACCATTTCGATGCCTCCTCAATTTTGGCATATTACGGAAAACCGGAAGGGAAACCCCGGCACAAGGCACACGGACACGTCCTTAGCCAACGGACATACATAGAAATGCCCAATATATGAACGCTCAAACGAAGGCACAACACGGTTTCTCTGTTAGAGCAGGAAACCCGCGCTAAGCATAATTCGCGTCACATAATGTACACACGACGGCCCGCAAAACCAGCCAAAGCGGGCGATCGGCCCGTACAAAAAAAGCGCCCGCCACATTGCGAGCGCCCGGCACTTTCTCCGAAATCAGCGAAACTCTAGCTCCAGACCGGTCTAAACCATGAACTCACACCTCGATGGGCTGAAGTTCAGGTGCGTTTGCCGTTCGACGGGCTTTCATCGACACCACGGTAATCACTAATGCCACCAATGCAAGTACGATGAGCAGACCGAAGGCGCCGGTCGCCCCTTCGACGGCGGCGAGTTTGTGGTCTTGCGGCAGCCGGGCCGCACTCAACGACAGCGACGCGGAAAGCACGGTGGTGCCCAACGATCCGGCGTACTGCTGCAATACATTAAACAGTGAGTTGAAGTCGGTTCGGCGGCTGGCCGGCACGAACTTGCTGGCGTCAGACATGGTGTTGCCGTAACCGAAATTAAAACCGAACCGCAGGAACATATACAACAGAGTCAGCAACAGCAGCGATGCGTCATGCGCCGTCAGGCACAGGGCCGATGCGCCGATCAGCAGCGAGATGCTGGAGACCGTGAGCACCAAGGTGGGGCCGCGACGGTCGTACACCCTGCCAACCACGGGGGCGATGGCCGCACCGAGCAACGAACCAGGCAGCAGCATAAGCCCTGCAGCCAGCGAGTTGATGCCGAGGAACGTTTCCGCGAAAACGGGCAGCAGGAACGAACTGCCGATATTAATGAACTGAAGGATGAAGTAGTTCGCGCCACGCAACGCGACGATCGGTGATTTGAGCATGCGAAGATCGAGCAAGGGCGAACGGGCGGCGAGACTTCGCCAGATGAACAGCCCGAATGACGTCACGGTTGCCGCCATCGCCACAGCCACGCGCGGCGAGAACCCGCCGGCGGCGCTGGCTTGGTCGAAAATCTGCGCAAGGCTGACCAACGCGAGACTCAGCAGGACCAGTCCCAAGGCGTCGAACGATTGATTGAACCCAATTGCGCTCAACCGCAGGTTGGTCTCTCCCAGCACCCACGCGACCAGCAACAACGGCACGACCATCACGAAGATGAACCGCCACGAGAAATAGTTGTTGACTAGCCCGCCATAAGTCGGCCCCAGCGCTGGAGCGAAGGAGGTGACCATGTTGGCCATCCCCACGTACATACCGCGTTCGCTCACCGGCACCAGCGAAAGAATGACGTGGAGCATAAGCGGGGTGGAGATGCCCGTGGCCGCAGCCTGCAAAAGCCTGCCAGCAAGCAGCAGCCAATAACTCTCCACGGGCAACGCGCACATAACCGTGCCCACCAGGCTTGCGACAATCGCACACCGGAACAACGGTCGTGTGTCGAAGTGCTTGAGCAGAAAAGCGGAGGTGCTCATCACCAAAGTCACCATCAGCAGATATCCGCTGGTGAGCAGTTGAATGGTGGAAAGCGGCTTGCCGAACTCCTCGACCATGGTGGGAAACGTGACGTTGAGCGAGGTCTCAGTAAGAATTCCGGTGAACGAGAGCACCGCTGCCGCCGCTATGGACAGGTTGGTTCTGACGCTGACGCGCCCCGGAATGGAGGTCGAACAATCTTTTTTGGCTCGCATAATCATGCCTCGATATCATCTGTAATGTACGGGATAATACGAGCAATGCAATGCCCCGACCCCTCTGGACATGTTTCGTATTATATATTCTGCCTCCTACTTTTCGCTAGCTTAAATCGCCTACGCTGGTTTAGGGATTACCGCACAATGCTCAATACATGCCGCACCGCGCGTCCTCGCGGCGGACACCTTATAATAAGGACTCAGGTGCGACGGCGAACAGCAACGATGACCGTCACCTAAAATAGTGTTTACACTTGACTATGACAGGTACAAAGGAGATACATCATGGCAAATCGTCTCGACGGCAAAGTCGCCCTTATTACAGGTGCTTCCTCTGGCATCGGCTTGGCCATCGCCAAGAAGTTCGTCACTGAGGGCGCAAAGGTCGTGCTTGGCGACATCAACGACGAAAATGGAGAGAAGGCCGCACAGGAAATCGGTGAAAATGCCCTATATATCCACCTTGACGTGTCCAACGAGGACGAGTGGATCAAGGCTTACGAGGCCACCATTGCGAAGTTCGGCAAAGTGAACGTCGTCGTCAACAACGCAGGCATCGCCATCGGCACCAACATCGAGACGGTGCCGCTCGACATCTGGAACAAGACCATCGCCATCAACGGCACCGGCGTGATGCTCGGCACGAAGTACGGCGTGCAAAACATGAAGAACTTTGGCGGCGGCTCCATCATCAATATGTCCTCCATCGAAGGACTTGTGGGCGAATCCATCAATCTTGCCTATAACTTCACCAAGGGCGGCGTCCGCCTGATGACCAAGTCCGCGGCGCTGTACTGCGCAGAACACAAGATGAACATCCGTGTCAACACCATCCACCCCGGATACATCCACACACCGATGGTCGATACGCACCCGGATCTGGTCAAGCTTGAGGAGTCGAAGACCCCAATGGGTCACCTTGGTGAAGCCGATGACATCGCAAACCTGGCCGTATTCCTCGCAAGCGACGAGTCCAAGTTCTCCACTGGTTCCGAGTTTGTGGCAGACGGCGGTTACACCGCCCAGTGATGCATTTGCATCTCCTCGAATTTAAGTGACTTGACCCTCATCGCTGAACGCGGTGGGGGTCAAGTCTTTGAACCATTTGGCAACACACGAGTCACCTACGCCTGTTCCCAACGGACAGGGCTCCATCCAGTAATGAAACGGAACCTAAGCAGTAGCAAGCAAGAGTCCGGTACGAAAAAGTCCCGCTCGCACATCACTTCGCGCGAGCGGGACTTTTCCTTGCTTAAGCTACGGTATCTACAGTACCGAGGGTACTGAAATCACTCCGAGATGACCTTCACGGTGAAGGATGCGGAGATTTCAGGATGCAGAGCCACGGTGGCCGGGAATTCGCCGGTGGACTTGATGGTCTCGACCTTGATCGACTTGGGGTCGACCGCGGCCTTGGGCTCAAGTGCGGAGGCGATGTCAACGGCGGAGATACCGCCGAAGAGCTTGCCGGACTCGGATACCTTCGCGGCGATTTCGACGACGGAGCCGTCGATTGCGGCCTTGGCGGCCACAGCGTCCTCGCGCGTGGCGACGGACTTGGCCAGGCGAGCGCGCTTCATCGACTCGATCTGATCGGCGGCACCCTTGCTCCACTTGAAAGCAAGACCCTGCGGAATCAGGTAATTGCGGGCGTAGCCGGCCTTGACGGTGACGACGTCACCGGAATGTCCGAGCTCGGCGACGGTCTTGGTGAGAATAACCTTGGTTTCAGCCATGTTCGTTTCTCCTTGACTCAGCGACCGGTGGTAGCGTACGGCAGGAGCGCCATTTCACGGGCGTTCTTGACTGCGCGGGAAATCTCGCGCTGCTCCTGAATGGTTACGCCGGTGATGCGACGCGAGCGAATCTTGCCGCGATCGGAAACGAACTTGCGCAGCAACGCGACGTCCTTGTAATCGATCTCGGTAACCTTCGCCGCCTTCAGCGGGTTCGGCTTCTTTTTGAACGGTTTGACCGGTGGTTTCGGCCTTTTGCGTGACATAATCATGTCTCCTTTTATTTACGTATGTATTCTTCGTTATTCGTTTACTGCCGGACTTCAGAACTCGGGCTCGTCGGAGTCTCCCCCGAAATCGGAACTCGCGCCGAACGAGGAAAAGCCCTGATCTGCCGAACCCGATGCCTGTGAGCTCCACGGGTCGGCTGCAGGGGCCTGTTGTTGAGCAGCGGCGCCAACCGAGGCGCCACCTTGGTAACCAGCACCGCCGGAATAACCGGCTCCGCCCTGATACCCCCCATTGCCTCCGTTGTTGTATCCGCCGTTGCCGCCGCGCGAACCGCCCTGGAATCCATTGCTGGAGGACTGACGTTCCACTTGTGCGGTCGCGTAGCGCAGCGATGGGCCGATCTCGTCGACCTGCATCTCCACGACCGTGCGGTTGGTGCCGTCGTTGGCGGTGTATGAGCGCTGTTGCAAGCGCCCCTGCGCAATCACACGCATGCCTTTGGAAAGACTTGAGGCGCAATGATTGGCCATATCCCTCCAAGCCGTGCAACGCATGAACAGCGCATTGCCGTCCTCGAACTGGTTCGAATTGCGGTTGAACGTACGGGGTGTGGACGCAATCGTGAAGCTTGCCACGGAAGCCCCGCTACCAATGGTTCGCAGCTCAGGATCCGCAGTCAGATTACCGACGATCGTGATAACTGTCTCACCTGCCATAACGTACCTCCTTCAAAACCTGACGTGCCTTCTAACGACACAGAAACGAATAATCATTTTCAAACGGTAAACCGGCTAAGGCCGAATTACTTGGCATCCTTGCGAAGAATCTTCGTGCGGACGACGGAATCGTTCAGGTTGAGAACACGGTCGAGCTCATCGCTCACGGCCGGCTCGCAGCTGTAGTTGACCACGACATAGTTGCCTTCGGTCTTTCCGTCGATCTCGTAAGCGAGCTTACGGCGACCCCAGAAATCAGGATCCTCAACGGTACCGCCCGCCTTGGTGACGGTTTCCATGTATTCATCGGTCAGCTTCTTCAGGGCTCGTTCGTCAAACTCCGGATCGGCGATGAACATCAGTTCATATTTGTGTGCAGACATCACCCACCTCCTCTGGACTACAGTCGGCCGCGGGCTTTCCGCGACAGGAGTGTGTATGCATGCCACGTGCAAACGCAAAACCGCGCCATACGTAGCTTTTCTATTTTACTGGGCAGTTAAGACAGAGGGCTGCTCCAACTAAGATACTGAGATAACATGCGACCTTAAGACTCGCGTACGCATCCGTGCGGGTTTTACTCCGCATCGTGAGTCAGGGCTTCGAGCAGCTGGTCGTCCCGGGATTGCACGGTCTTCGCAGCCTGCTCGCCCTGCCAGCCATAGAAGCCCTTGCCGGTCTTGGCTCCCAGATCTCCAGCCTCCACCTTGGCCTTGAGTACCGGATCCTCCCCGGTTTCGCCGGATAGGTCCTCATACAGGTACTTGGTCAGCGCATCGAACACGTCGAGACCGCCCAGATCGGCGCTGGCGATAGGGCCAAGCACCGCCCAGCGACGGCCCAGGCTGTATTTGACGATGTCGTCAACGGCCTCCGGAGTGGCGATGCCGCGGTCGACGATGTTCAGGCACTCACGGATGACCGCCATCTGGATTCGGTTGCCGACGAACCCGAGCGATTCGGTCTTGAGCGGGACGGCGTGCTTGCCGACATGGTTCATCAGCTCGACGGTGACATCCACGGTCTCCTGATCGGTGTGCTCGCCCGGCACCACCTCCACCAGCGGCATCAACTGGGCGGGGTTCCAGAAATGGGCGACCACGAAGCGACCGGGGCGCCGCAGACCTGACGCGATGGCCGAGGGGCTGAGCCCGGAGGTATTGGTGGCGAGGATGGCCTCATCCGAGACAATACCCTCGACGGTCCTCCACACGTCGTGCTTGACCTGCAGATCCTCGAGTATCGATTCGATGATGAAATCGACGCCCGCGAGCGCCTCGTACTCGGTTGACATGACGATGCGCCCAAGCACGGCGTCTCTGTCCTCTCGTCGGACGATCCCTGCATTGATGAATGTATCCAAATCATGCTCGACAAGCCTGCGCCCGCGATCGAGCGCGGCCTGCGCATTATCCACCACGACCACCTCGTAGCCGTTCATCGCGAATTGCAGCGCGGTGGCATGACCCATCGTTCCGGCGCCGAGGTTGCCGATTTTCTTGATATCCTGCATCTTCATACATCCACTCCTTATGGAAACGTTCAGGGAACATCCTCCCCCAAGGATAGACCTTCAGCACTGGTCGGTGTTCCGCGCGTGGGTGGATTCCAACGGGAAAGGAAGTCGGTCCATTGCCGATGCGCCGGTGGCATGCGCACAGCGGTCGCATTGGCAGCGCCAACGACGTTCGCAACCCGCATGCCGCAGGCCAAAAGGGTGAAAGCGCACAAATCGCGACTCTTCACACAATCACCCCGTTCTTCGCGAGTCTGCCCACCACGGCTTGTATATTAGAAGGTGGTTTGCCCCTATAACGCTAAGGCCGACATTCGGTTTATGGTGGTATCGGGCTTGCGATGACGGCCGGCGCACACGAAAGGCGAGACATGACGGCGATTCTCGAAGGCACTCCCAAAAAACGCATGGTTCTGGTGACGGGTCGAGCATACCCGGAACAGGCCGAGGCCACTGCAGAATGTCTAGGCATCGAACCGCTTGAAACCACCGCCTACGACTTCGCCAACGGTGAGATGTACGTGCGCTACACCCAGCCGGTGCGAGGTGCGGACGTCTTCGTTCTGCAGGCGCACACCCAGCCCATCAACAAATGGATCATGGAACAACTGCTGATGGTTGACGCGCTCAAGCGCGCCTCGGCCCGCTCCATCACCGTCGTGGCGCCGTTCCTCGGCTATTCCCGTCAGGACAAGAAGGGCCTGGGGCGCGAACCGATCACCGCACGGCTCATGTTCGACCTTTTCCGCTCCGCCGGCGCTGACCGCATCATGACCGTTGACCTGCACGCCTCGCAGGAACAGGGCTTCTTCGACGGACCGGTGGACCACTTGACCGCGACCCCCGTGCTGCTTGACTACGTGCGCGGCTCCATGCCGCTTGAAAACGCGACCGTCGTCTCACCGGATGCGGGGCGTATCAAGGTCTCCGAGCAGTGGGCCGCGAAACTCGGCGGGCTGCCGCTGGCCTTCATCCACAAGACGCGCGACGTCACGCGCCCCAACCACGCGGTGGCCCACGGCATCATCGGCGAGGTCGCCGGACACGACTGCCTGGTGGTCGACGACATGATCGACACCGCCGGCACCATCTGCGAGGCCGTGCGCACCCTGCGCGATGCGGGCGCGAAGTCCGTTACGCTTGCCGCCACCCACGGCATTCTTTCCGACCCGGCCGTCGAACGGCTCAAGGATTGCGGCGCACGCGAAATCGTGCTGATGGATACGGTGCCGGTGCCCGCCGAAAAGCGTCTGCCCAACATGACCGTACTTTCCGTGGCCCCGCTGCTGGCCGCCGGCATCCGCTCCGTGTTCGAATCCGGTTCCGTCTCCACGTTGATGAACGGTCTGCCCGCAGACATGCACCCACGCAACCTCTACGCGCGCTGAGGCCTGTCTGCTGATGCGTCATGCGAACTGACGGCACGCAACGGTTCGCCCACACGACGCATCGCGGCACACGGTGGCAAGACAGTCGAAGGACTTGAGGACAGTATCGACCCATTGCATTGGCAAGCCGAACCTGGCGCCGACGTCGTCCGACAACCTCTTGCCTAAACTCGGCTCACTTCTTCAGGTGCATCCTACGCAAGATCTGAGCGATGAGATTAGGACGCCGCAGAAGATTCGTGCCTTCGTTCGCCGCGTCCGGGGCGTCGTTGAGCGCGAACGTATATGCCTTGCCGGAACTGGGCTTACCCACCAATTCACCGAACTCCAAAAGCTGCGTGCGCGGCTCGTACGGGTGACGAATGTCGAACTCGACCAAGCGCGAGGCACGCTGCTCCGGCACCGGACCATATGAGGCGAAACCACAGGTGGGAGTAGCCATGAGCGTCACCCCATCGACATCACCGACAAAACGGTTCCGGTGGTCATGTGCGGCCAGCAATGCGAAATAATCGCCTGATGCCTGCAGAATCGCGAACTCCCCGCTGTCCAAATCCGGGCAACTGACGCCCTCACCCAAAAAACTTCCGGGCAGCGTCCTGGTCGCATCAATCACGTAATTGTGTCCGGCGAACGTGCGGTATCCTTCCACGGCGTGCGCGGCAGTGGCAGGCACCTCCTTCAACAGACGGTAGAACTGCGGCACCGGAATATGCTGGAACACCATCGATTTGGCTCCCACCAGCGTCGGAGCCTGCGCCAGAAAGTCAAGTGCCGTCTGGCTGGGCACTCCGTAGCCGCCGAGCCGGCCATAATCCCCCGAATTGAGCAGCACCAAGCCAAGAACGGTGCGCGTGTGATCCGCATCGGAGACGGGAAGCGCAAACGTGCCGGGCTCACAAGGGTAAATCGGCTGATCGGGCAATCCGCTACCCGGCTGCATGCGCGGGGCATCGGAACGAACCGCGGCGGGTTCGGCATTCAGACAGCCCGGGAACTCACGGTAGATGGCATCGAGTTCGGCATTCGTCAACCCGCATTGGAAATCGTGATTGCCATACGTGACGGCCCACGGAATGCCACGTTTCACCAACGGACCGACGAAACGCCCAATCGCAGTGCGTACCAGTTCGACCGTGTGCGCCTTGTTTGACTCAAGACGGTTGACGGCAGCCGCACCGACGGGCCATTTCTGCGCTGTCCACGTACGTTTGCGGAACGTGGCGGCATATGCCTTGTCGTAGCCGGCGATCTGATTGCCCGTAAAAATGACCAGATCCGGACGCGTCGCGTCCAACGAGGCCTCGATCAAACGGAGCGTGTCTTTGTTGACGTCCGGCGCATCCTGAATATCGGCCATCACCAGAACCCGGAACTTACCTGAATCATGGAATTGCAAACGACCCAGGCGCGCGGAAACCGAGATGGGGCGTCCATCACCGGAATGCGCCGGCTGGATGCGAGGGCGAGACAGAGGATCCTTCGCGGAATCCTTCACAGCCGCAAAATGTTCAGTCATCATTTCCACCACCCAAGTATCACCTACACAGTACTCCACTATACGGTGGGTAATCAAAACCAAGAGACCCCGCAACCATATGATTGCGAGGTCTCTTCCTTTGCTGGGGTACCTGGACTCGAACCAAGAACAACTGAACCAGAATCAGCCGTGTTGCCAATTACACCATACCCCAATTGACTCGGTGCTGTAACCGGTTACCCGGTATAGCACTTCGTACCTCCAACCGGATTTGAACCGGTGTTGGCGCCGTGAGAGGGCGTAGTCCTAGACCGCTAGACGATGGAGGCGTACCTATTCATTGCCCTATCCAAGGCAACGAACTAATATTCTAGATGAGGATCTCCCCAAACGCAACCCGGCGTGTTGAACTCACCAAAACCGTACGTTTATTTGCAGTAAGTGGATGCAAGCGAACGAGCGCAACCTAACCGACCGCAAGGTTCCGTTCACTCGCAGTCGCATCCACTTACTGCGCACGACGGCCTCTCGGCCCACGCAAAGTCGGTTCCGTTGCAGAGGCACAGACCCACTGCGACAAAACGGAATCCCACGAAATGCAAGAGTCCGTTCCATCACCGACACACAGGGAACGGTGAAGGAACGGACTCGTAGAGTAGGCAGGACGAATCGACCAGTAGACAGTCCGGCGCAAGCAGACCGCCCGGCAATCCGACAAGCATACGGCACAACGGCCCAACGCTCCAAAAGCCCGACAAGCAGACGCGCCAAAACCCTTACAGATGCTCGCGCAAACCCTTCAGACGGGCGACGGTCAACGGTTTGCCCACGATTTCCATAGACTCGAACAGCGGCGGCGAAACGCGGCGGCCAGACATGGCCACACGCACCGGACCGTAGGCCACGCGCGGCTTGTAACCACCCTCGTCCACCAGCGCCTTGTCGAGCGTATCGTGAAGCGTCTGGGTCTTCCAATCCGCATCGGCAACACCCTCGAGTGCCGCCACGGCCTTGTCGAGCACCTCGCCGGCCGATTCCTTCAGCGTCTTACGCGCGTCATCCTCCGGTTCAAGGTATTCGTCGTCGCTAAGCAAACTGCCGACCATGCCCGAAACCTCACCGAGCAGGCGCACGCGCGGCTGAACCAACGGCGCGGCGGCGGTGAGCACCTCGCGCTCATGGTCGGTGAGCGTATCCCAGGAATCCGCCGAAACCAAGCCATCACGGTGCAGGTACGGCACTGAACGATTGAGGAAGTCCTGGGGCTCGAGCATGCGAATGTGCTCGGCGTTGATGGCAACGGCCTTGTCGATGTCGAAATGGGCCGGGTTGGCCTTCACGTCGCGAATGTCGAATTTCTCGACCATTTCGTCCATGCTGAACACGTCGCGGTCCGGCGCAATCGACCAGCCAAGCAGGGCGAGATAGTTGAGCAGACCCTCGGGAATGAAACCGTTGTCGCGGTGCAGGAACAGGTTCGACTCAGGGTCTCGCTTGGAAAGCTTCTTCTTGCCTTTGCCCATCACGTACGGCATATGTCCGAACAGCGGCATCTGCTTGGCGATGCCCAATTCAATCAGGTAGCGGTAAAGAACCACCTGACGGGGCGTGGAGCTGAGCAGGTCCTCACCGCGCAGCACAACGTTGATGCGCATCATCGCGTCATCCACGGGGTTGGTGAGCGTGTAGAGCGGGTCGCCGTTGGGGCGCACGATGACATAATCCGGCACCGAGCCGGCTTTGAACTCGATGCGGCCACGGATCAAATCGTCGAAAGCGATGTCCTCATCGGGCATACGCAGACGCAACGCAGGTTTGCGACCCTCCGCGCGGAAAACGTCCTTCTGTTCTTCGGTCAGGTCGCGGTCGTAACCGTCGTAGCCGAACGCGGCGGGCCGGCCGGCGGCGACATTGCGTGCCTCGATTTCCTCGGAAGTCGAGAAGGATTCGTAGGCATAACCGGCGTCAAGCAGCTTCGCCGCCACGTCACGATAGATGTCACCACGCTCGGACTGGCGGTACGGCCCGTCGGGGCCACCGACCTCCACACCCTCATCCCAGTTGATATTCAGCCATTTCAGGGCGTCGAGAATCTGATTGTAGCTTTCCTCGGAGTCACGCTCGTTGTCCGTATCCTCGATGCGAAACACGAACGTGCCATGGGTGTGTCGCGCCTCGGCCCAGTTGAACAGGGCCGTGCGCACCATGCCGACGTGCGGGGTGCCGGTAGGCGAGGGGCAGAAGCGCACGCGTACGTCGCGCGGCAGCTCGATTGTGGCGTTGTCGTTAGCATTTTCAGTCATAGCACCATTGTGCCCCGTCAACCCGACGTGGACGCACGAAGCCTTCTCGGGTGAACATGACAAAATCAGGCGATTTCGACAGCCATCGATTCGAGAACCCGCCGCAAACCCGCCACTTCGAACTTTCAAACCCATGCCACGCATCGAAGCGTTCCGGATCGAGGAGGGCCTGACTTGTGAGTCCCTCACCTTATAATCGATAACGTTCGCGTGGTTGGTGGCAGCAGCTGCGCCGATGACTACTAGAGACGTGCACGGTTCCCGTATTCCCGTACAAGGATTCACCTTATACGACGGAAGGCACCGAGGGCACGCACAGGCCTTGACGTCGCGCGGACTCCTCACCTTTCCGCCCACCTCGTCGAAGGTCTTGATGAAGGCAAGGTGATTTTATGGTGAGCGGAAAACATCAGACGACATACCGGCGACTGGGATACAAGCCCGTCCAACGACTGGCACAGACGGTGCGAAAGAACCTCGTCGGACTATCGCAACATGCCGATTATGACAGAAACGGGTCATTCATGGCAGAAAACGTACGTTCTACGCTCTCAAAACGTACGTTTTCTGCCAGAACTGACGCATTCCTGCCATCTGTGACCGATTCCCGCCATAGGGCCAATCACCAACCGGCCACAAAACGTAGGACGATAGGGCATGCCATGCGTTCGCTACTGACGGGGGTCGCACTCCTTGCGGCTGGCGCAATGACGCTATCCGGCTGCACAGGCTCAGCGAACCGGAACTCAACGGGCACCAACGGCGACAACGGCAAGCCGACGCTGACCTTCATGCTCGACTGGACACCGAACACCAATCACATCGGGCTCTATGTGGCGCAGAAACTCGGCTATTTCAAGGACGCAGGCATCAAGGTAGCCATTCTGCCCACAGCCCAGGCCGGTGCCGAGACCAGCGTGGAGAACGGGGTGTCCAACATCGGCTTCTCCAAACTCACCGACGTGGCCAACGCCGACGCGCAAGGGGCGCACCTGAAACAGGTCTTCGACCTGACGCAGAAGCCGATTGCCCGCTGGTGCAGTCTTAAGAGCCGCACCGATATCCAAACACCGAAGGATTTCGCGGACAAGACCTTCGTGACCTTTGGATCGGCCGAACAGAGCGCCTCGGTGCGGCAGATGATCAAATACGCCGGCGGATCCGGTGATTTCAAAACCGCGACTGCCGGCACCAACACCTTCCGCACCCTCACGAGCGGCAAAGGCGATTTCGCAGGCTTCTACGCGAATTGGGAGGAAGTGGTCTCCGAGCTCAACGGGCCGGCACTCAACTGCTTCGCCGCCGACAAGTGGGGAGTGCCCGGCAATCCGGATCAACTCGGATTCATCGTCAAGGACTCATGGGTGAGGGATCCGAAGAACGCCGAAAGCCTCAGGAAGTTCGTCAAAGCCGCGCGCAAGGGCTACGATTACGCTCTGTCCAACCCCGACAAGGCCGCTGACCTTCTAGTCGCGGAAGCGAAAACGGCACATCTGGACACCAGGATCACCCGCGCCTCCATGGAGAAGATCGTCAATGAAGGCTACTGGAGCGGCGCCGGCATGAACGACGATTCCATGAACGGTAAATCCGGTCAAGGCATCACCGCCACAATCAACACGACGGACGGTCAGAGATATCTCGATTTCCAGTATGAGGCCGGCACGTACGTCGATTCGCACAAGAAGAGGCTGCCAAAGGCTCCACAAGCCGACGAGCTTTCAACTAACGACTACGTGAAATAACCGCAGATTTCCGTTCCGTAGGCACATTTCGAAGGATCGGGTCAGACTTCAATTTGGAAAACGCTGAGATTCAGCGGTTTCTTTTCGGCTGCACTGAACGTAATCAAGAAAAGCGCCTACGGAATCGAATACCGGCACGGTCTGATGAAACATAGGAAATGATTATGGCGATTATGGCGCATGACAGTGAACGAAACGAGCATGGCAACGACGGCGAACATCGAGGCAAAACCACCGATGGCAATGGTGTTCGTGGATCCGATGGGAACACCAGCACCAGTAAGACCATCGGCCATAACGGGCGCAACGAACTATTGCAGCGGATAATACCGCCAACAATAACGGTTGTGGCGCTGCTGGCGGTTTGGCAACTGGCGGCTAATGGCGGGTTGGTGTCTGCGGCGACCCTTGCCTCACCGACCCAAATCGTCGGTTCGATGGCCGCGACATGGGGCGAGCTCATGTCGGCCGCAGCGGTGACCACCGGTGAAGCGTTGACCGGATTCGTCATTTCGATCGTGTTGGGTATCGCACTCGGCGTGGGGCTGCATGTCTCACGCACCGTCCACAGCGCTCTCTACCCGCTGTTGGTGGCGGCACAGACCATCCCCATCATCACCATCGCGCCCTTGTTCATGATCTGGTTCGGCTTCAGTCCAGTAGGAAAAATCGTGCTGGTAGCCGTCTTTGGCGTGTTCTCAATCGTCATCGACACCTCGCGCGGCCTTGACGCAGTGCCCCGGTTTTACGAGGATGTGGCACTGACCTGCGGCGCCACGAAACCGTGGGCACTGTTTCACGTGAAACTGCGCGTGGCCGCACGCCAGATCTTCTCGGGCATTCGCATCAGCGCAGCCTATGTTTTCGGAACGGCCGTCACCGCCGAATATCTTGGAGCCACGAACGGGCTCGGAGTGTGGCTACAGGCCGCATTCAACTCGTTCCAGACGCCAATGATCTTCTCCGCCGCTATCGTAGTGGTTGCCGAAACGGGCCTGCTACTTGGGTTTGTGGCGCTTGTCGAGCGCGTAATGCTCGGTCCTGCCAGCGAGGAATCGTCCACGTCGTTCGACCAGAGTTGATCAGGCAATCAATATGCATGACGCTTGACGGCGAGCGCAGCGGCTCACAAAAGACGCCAGCGGCAGAACTTCATGGTTTTTCACCAAAAATTCGTAGGAAGCTCTATACTGAGTAGAGGTAAACGATTTATGCTCTTGAATCAATGATTGAACATTTTATCAATTGCTAGGTTTATCAATACATGCAACGACGGAGGAAACCCCATGAACGAGAACGACCTCAATAATTTTGGCGGGAACCCCGGTACCCAGCCTTCTTCGGAGCCTGCCCAGTTCCAAGATGCTTCAGGCTCACAGACATCATACGGTGCACCCACATCGGATCCCGGATTCACCACGCCCCAGACACAAGGCGAGTCTTGGCAACAGACGCCATCGTTCAACGGTGCGGCTCCTGCCGCACAGCAGTACACGGCTCCACAAGATGGTTCTCAGTATGCAACCCCACAACAACCTGCTTCTCAGTACACGTCCCCGCAACCAGCACCGCAGTACACGGCTCCACAAGCCGATTCTCAGTACACGTCCCCGGAGGCTGGATATGCAGGGCAGCCGCCAATGGCAGGAATGCAACCCGGCGCCTACACGGTCGCCGTGCCCTTCGACCAGCCGTACTACGGATGCCCGCCCGTCGAGGCCATCTCCCGTTTCTTCCGCAAATATGTTACGTTCTCGGGCCGCGCGAGCCGTAGTGAATTCTGGTGGATGCAACTGTTCCTTTTCCTGGCGGAAATCGTGGCCTCGATACTCGACTCAGTTATTTTTGGCGGCATGAACAGATCATCCGGAAGTGGTCCTCAGGTATTTGAAGCGATCTTCGGATTGGCGGTGTTCGTCCCCCAGATTGCGTTGATGGTTCGCCGCCTCCACGACTCCAATAAAAGCGGGGCCTGGTTCGTGCTCCCCTACGGACTGCTCTTCGGCGGATTGATCATCTTCATAGTCTTTCTCGCAGGCGGCGCCATTCTGGACGGAGACCTTGACGGCAGGGGCATTACCGGCGGCGCCGTCATTGGAGCAATCGTGATGTTGCTATGCTTGCTCGGCAGCATCGTCTCATACTTCATCTTCACTTTGGCCGGTCCGAACCCGGCGGGCGCACGTTTCGACAAACCCAATCCGACATCAGTTCCGCAAATGACCCCAACAGAGTATGCCAATCCGCAGCAAAATGCATCTTTTGGAGCGGAACAGAACATGGCTCAACCGATGCCCGCATACCCTCCGCAGCCGATGACCACCCACCCTTCCCGGAATCAGGACGAGCAGGGCTTCACGGGAGCTCCAGCTCCCACGTCGACACCAGAGCAGGCAGGACAGCCTTCCGCATACACCGTTCCGCAACCGCCATACCCCGGCCAGACCACTCCTGAACAGGGTCAGCAGCCTTACGGCAACAATGGTTTTGGTGGCAACGACCAGTATCCAACGGCGCAATAATCGCCTTGTCCCGATATCATATCGTCGCTTGAGGGTCATCGGATTATTCGATGACCCTCATTCTTCATCCGTTGGCCAAATCCTATTTGTACGACACCGTAAACCTGCTTCCTTGCGAATATCGTTTTTCGGAACTAACATACGAAAATGTGGGAAATCACACATCGTCGTTACGCATTCCCGTGACGACGATGCAATAATAGCTATGGAAAGAAGAGTTACGATGCGCGAAGATGAGCTCGCTAAAGCGCAGGGAAATTCAACAATCACAGCAGAACCGCCTTACGATGCAAACACATTGCCGGGCGGCGGCCATAATGGCAAGACGGTGCTACCGGGTTCCGGCGGCGAGCCGGCCCAGGGCTATATGGGTCCCACCGATTCCCAGAAACGACGCCGCCAGTAAAGGTCTTCCTTTTGCGACCATGCTGATGGGCGATGGTAGTCGATTGCTTTCTCGAAGTTCAATCGACTACCATCGCTCTTTTGTTTTTGAAACCGATGACACACTTGATGGCTGACACCGGTTAACCGGTTTGAGGATAGTCAATAGGTGCGCAACGGCCACCAACCCAGACCAACGAAAGCGGCATCCGACAATCATCGAACATCTACATTACATGAAGTAGATCCACACCCGGCGTCAACGCGAACCGGAATACGGCATTGGTCGACGTTTCGCTGCCAACTTAGAAACGACAGTCGTTTGCCATCATCAATTCCGTACGATGCCTCACAACTCGACCGGCGGCTTATTCTTGTCCTCAGGAACGTCCTTGAACTTCTCCGCCAGCGCGGCCTTTTTACGTTGCTCCTCTTTCTCGGAAGCCGCCTTTTTCGCCGCGACCGGGTCAAAGACGATTTCATCGTGATGGCGAACCCATTCGGCTTGTGCCAAGGGTGCAAGAACCTCCGCCACGGCTTCGACAGACGGCGAAGCACCTTCGAACTCGGCGCATTCCTCGACGATTTGGCAGAACTGCACATCGGTCAAAGCCAAACGCGGAAGAATGACACGCTCACACAACTCATTGAGGTAGAGCATCAGCACCGCCGCCCGACGACCCGCCTGTTGACAGGATATGTCCGCGACACCAGAGCTCTTCGGTTCCCCTTCAACGCAGTCCGGCAGCAAAGGGTCATCAACCGACTTGCCATAATCCGAAACTTCGACGAGCAACGCGGTCGAAGCGGCGATCACAAAAGCCAAGCGTCGCGACACAGCGCCAACTTCCGACGAACCATCACCGCGACAGTCCGGAACGCAGGCCTCAATCCGTTCCAAAGTGGCGGCAACTGCCTTCGCAGCGCTCTCGCTCCACCCCGAGTTAAGCTCCTCAGCCGCAGTCATGACCAACGAAACGTCACCAGTCCGCGAATAGTCTTCCAACCGTTCATACGCATCATTGACAGCCAGCAGCGCGTCAACCACTTCCTGAGGACGGCCTGGAATGTCGGTCGCGCCCTCGTACACGAACTCGGCATCAGCCAGCGTCACGTCCTGCCCGGTCAGCACCCGAGCCGCGGCCCAAGTGACACGCACTTGCAGGTTTTCCGTATATTTCGCATCATTACCGAGTCGCTGGGCCGTGGATAGAGGCCACAGCGCAATCAGCGCCGACCCTGCCTGAGCCGCCTGTTGCACCTGCTGCATGGTAGCGACATGCTTCAGCTGGTCATTGTCGAATACTACCGCCATGATTGCGCTCCTTCGCCTGGACGTTCACACTGTCATCTAGTCTAATGCCGGTAAAGCCGGAATGGCACACACCGAGGCGTAGCGCCTGCGTCTGATGCAGGGAATCGATCGCCGATAACCGGAGAAACAAGGCAGATGAACGATGGAGGCAGGGACAACTGCCGTTTTAATGTGATATAACTCACATATTTATGCCACCAAAAACGGCATTCAGATAAGGCCTTCAATCCGTAAAAAACCAGTACAATGGTTGAAACGGTCGAAATCGCCCAATATCGAAGGGACAAATACTGCCGACTGATAACCGATAACCGTCGACTGCCGACTGCCGATTTGAGAAGTACTGCAATATTGCCGACAGCATCAACCAGGAACACCGTCGCCCTTGCCATTGAGCCAAACCTCAACCGCCGATTGTGACGAACCTTGCGTCAACCCGCAAGAGAACACCAATGATTGCGGCTCGCAGCAATCCCATCGGCCCGAGGACTATTCGACATCAGCTGCGGGGTCGACGTAGGCAACGGAAAGCGGCTTGCCCGTAGCACTGTCGTACGTAATTGACGTAATCGACGCGAGCGCCGTGTGCCGTAACAACATGTTATGCTCGGGATGTCCTTTTTCAATCAGATGACGGTAACTGAAAATAGGCGATTCGTGGCTGACGATGATTATGTGTTCGCCGGGATGCTCCCGCACCGTCTGCGCCGCGAAGTCACCCAGGCGCCCGGCGATATGGCGGTAAGTCTCCCCCCAGCTGGGCCGCCACAACGCCCGCAGACGCCATAGGTTCTTTGGCCGCCACAACGCCCCTTGACCGAAGCCGATACGCGTGCCACGGAACTCGTTGCCCGCCTCGATGAGTCGGTCGTCGGTTTTGAGCGCGAGCACGCTTTGTCCACGCGCCTGCCGCACAGGGTTGAGCGCTTCGAGAATCGCTCCGGCCGTTTCACGCGTGCGATCGAGCGGCGAAGAGTAGACAGCCGCCGCCTGGTTCATGCCGGGGTCGGCCGCGATGTAGCGCGCCGTCGCCTGAGCCATACGCAAGCCGCGCTCGGACAAGTGAAAGTCGGGCAGACGCTCGTAGAGTAAGTGGCCAGGATTCTCGACCTTGCCGTGACGCACAAAGTGCAGCACCGTGCGTTGCGAAGAAAGCCGGTCCGTTTGGGATGACTTTTTGATGGCAGGAGCCTGCCAAGTCACGATGCTGGCGACTTCGGCGGATTTGGAAGGGTCCGTTGTGGACATAATCACCCTTTCGCGGGAAACGGGACGCGGTCAACGTCACCATTCTACGTCGCACGGTGCCGCACGGAATATACGATAACCGACGGGTGCCTCCTGCCGTAAAGGCGGGAAGGGCGAAACCGCGCCTTCGGTTCGTGGTCCTGTGGAATCTGCCAGCCAGACGACAACGCGGCTTGCACTCACCACGCCGACCGAACAATCACGCCAATAATCATATATATTAAAAAGGCCCGCCGCAACCCAAGCCCAAGATGCGGCAGACCGTCAATCACATACGACCGTCGTTTCAGCGATTCGATATGAAATCCGCCTTACGACGGCTCAACAGCCAGGCCAAAGCCGCGCACGCCACGATCGCCACGTTCATCGCCACGGTCTGCGGCATGATGGTCGCTTGAGATCGGGCCTCATTGCCAACCGTTAGGCGTGTGGGTGACGGACCATTCGCCAAGCTTCTTGGCGAACGTTTTGCGAGCGGGTTCGGCAGCGGGCTGGGCAGGCCGGCCTGCGGCCGAATCGACTCCTTGCGACGACTGCGGCTCCTTGCTGTCGAGCAGCCACTTACGGATGATGAAGTTCCATATCGCAACGACCACGGTGGCGACAAGCTTGCCGATATTCGTTCGCAATACATACATACCGTGAGCTGCACCGGGCACCATTCCCAGAGTGCTCAGCCAGATGATCCAGTCGTTGATGCCCAAACCTATTACCGCAGAGAGGAGGAATATCAAGCCTTCCATCCAGCGGGCCATGTCGTCGCGGTGCTTAAAGACATACTTCATGCTCGCCCAATAGTTGAAGGCCAGCGAAATAAGGAATGATATCGTGCCCGCCAAGACGTTATTGACATGGAACGCCGCGACAAGCAGATTGAGGATGCCCCAGTCGATAAGGAATGCAACCACACCAACCAGACCGAATTTAACCAGTTGCTCGATAAGTTTCTTCATGCGTTCCATTTAACTCGCGCCCTTCGGCAAGAAGCTCGGACAAGCGACAATCCTCACCGATTCGTCGCTTATGCACGACCATAACGACCAATTGGCCAACCAAACCAGTCCCATCAATCCGACGAACACAATCAATCCGACGAATACGATCAATCCGGCAAACCAGCCGACTGACCAACGCAATCAGCCATACCAAATCAGATCATTTTCGGCATGTATGACAACATATCCAGTCAGCCAACCGCATGAATGTCATGCAAAACATAGCACCCTCGATGTCGGTTTTCCCATAGCACGCAACAGCTTCAAGGACAATCGACGCGGTACAGCCCGGGGTGCGGCTAGAATCGTATAGCGAGAGCAATTCAGCAAACGTAAGGAGTCCGTTATGCCGGTCATTCACACGCACGTTTCCGTTTCAACCACCCCCGAGCAGCGCGAGGCGCTCAAAGCCGCGTACGGCAAGGCCATCACCGCAGTGCCAGGCAAAACCGAAAGCTGGCTGATGTGCCCGTTCGAAGACAACATGCCGATCTACTTCGGTGGCAATGACTCGAAACCCGCCGCCTACGTGGAGGTGAACGTGATGGGCAGCAACATCGACCGCTCGGTATGGGAGGCTATGAGCACGCAGATCATGGACGCCCTGGGTAGCGAACTCGGCATCCCTGCGGACCGCACCTACATTCGCTACACCGCTACGGGTGACTGGGGCTGGAACGGCGGCAACTTCTGATTAGGCCAGACACGACCGCTCATGTCGCCGCTGAGAGTTTTACAGCATGAGTTCGCAACCGTTCCGGGCTTGAACCGAGGCAACGTGACGAAACCCCGTTGGAGCGCTTGGCCCCGGCGGGGTTACACATTTTCCAAATATTCCAAATATCCGCACTCTCCTAGCGGAGGCACGTGGCCCCGACCGACCCAACGCAAGCCTATGGCTTAGACGATTTTGGGCATCGGGGTCGTCAGGGATGTGGTGAGGTTGACCTGAACGACACCGGCGCCGAAGTGCGGCTCGACCTTCTTGAGCGTGACGGTACGCTCGTCGGCGGGGCGGGTGTCGTCGTCGGTCATGGTGGCTGGGGATTTGACCGCCACCACAGCCAGATCATCGATGCTCACGTCGGCACCCGCACACAATTGAGTGGCGGCGGCAAGCGACGACTCGAAACCATCGGCTATTACCATGCGCTCAGAAGGCACACCATACGCATTTCGCGCGATCCACCTGACATCATCGACGAGACCCAAACCCTTGTGGCTGTCACGCGACCCATTCTCGGAGACGGCATCCGCGTCTCCAGCAGCCGACATGCCGGAAGCATCGAATGCCGCCACGAAGTCGTCAAGCTGCGGCTCCAGCGCCTTGCCGCCATCGCGGAACAGGTTGCCGATAATCGGGCTTCGGAAGCCAAGCGAAGCGGCCGTCTTGCGCAAATCGTCAATCTGATCGTCTTCGCCATCCCAGAGGTTGATCAGCGGGAATGTCGGAATACCGAGATTTTCAAGACGATTGACATGGAACGGATAGCGCCACGAAAGCGCCGGATCGTCGCGCCAAGTCGAGGCGCGCGTCACGACCACTGCTGCCGCGGGCCATGCTGCGCCGAACTCACGGGAGGCGATGTCGAGCCACTTCTGCGCCCCCGCATCCGCGCCGTATCCGGCCTCCACAACCACCACATCGTGCAGGGCACATGCCATCTCAACCGAGACGAGAGTAGGGATTCCGAGCGATACATTGGCGAACGGGCCGCCGTGCACATAGACCGGTGAACCGTTTACCGTCTCGGTTTTCGCAGGTTTGACGGCATCTTTGAGAATACCGGTAATCCGCCACAGATCAATGAACGAACCGAAGGTAACGGGCACACCGTTCTTCGTTCCCGCGACCATATTCGCGACACGCTGCCCGATTTCGTCCATCGAATGCGACACTACGACGATCTGCATCATCTCGCAGGTCGGGGTGAGCACGACGCGCTCCGGCACATTGCCCTTGCCTCGGTCCACGACGATCTGACGCAGCGAGCGCGAAGGGACCTCGGAGACCCGCGGCACGAGGACGGTGTCGATGCGCCCCTCGTCCACGGCCTTTTCCGCAAAGGACACCAGCAGGTTCTGGGCGTTTTCAATGGCCGCCATCTCACCGGTCAGGCCCCAGTCCACCAGCTCGGGATGCGTCAGCGATGCCTTGCCGCCGCCCGACGCACCACCTTTGGAACCGGCGGCGGTAATCCCCATGCTGGGCTGACGCAGGACGGCCGCCGCGTCAATGCCCCGAGCACGCAACGCATCAATGAGGGCGATCGTCGTGGTCGTTTTGCCCTCGCCACGACTGGCCTTGAGCGGCGTATCGGCGGTGACCAGAACCACCTTGCCGTGCTTGCGCGAAACATCCGGGTTCGCCTTCAGGTAATCGAGGTATCCGAACGCGTCGATTTTCCCGACAAGCCCATATTGCGTGGTGAACTGATTGATCAGAGCCATCTTCCACAGCTTTCTCAAGAGCGGTATTAGAATTACTTTATGTCAAGTCGCTTGAAATAACGTCAAATCCTTCTGGCTTGCCTCGCATCAACCGACACGACGGCCGCCATAACCTCCAACCCTACCAGCATCGATGGCATAGGCCTTGCCCATGTCCGCCACTGTACGCGATTGGGTCCGTCATGTGACCTACTTCATATGGGCCATACGCTCTGTCGCCATAAAACCATGCGGCCTCCATAAGCGGCCGCCGGAAGCCGGGGACCGGTTTCGACTGCAACCGCCGCTACATACGCAACCTCGAAGCAACCGTCACTACTATCACTTTGCGCACATATTCACCCACATACCAAGCAGAACACGACGGCTCAGGAAGGTAGGAGTCGCATTTCGCCCTTCTACCACAACAAACACGGCAATCCAAGCGAACAGAAGTCACATAGGGTCGCCGTATGCGGCCAAACACGACAACAGGCCGGCCATTACACGAACCGCGAAAATGGCCGGCAGGCACCTACTGACTCCGGCGATCTCAGTGGTCGGAGCGGCCGAATCCGTTGTGCATACCCATCGAGACGGTGTATAGCACCGTATCGAGCAGTTTGTCGGTCTCGACCTTGAGCCGGTCGGCCATCGCCTGATTCGCGGCGGACAACACCTGCCGCACCTCGGCGTTGCGCGTGGCCGCGACGATTTCGTCCGGGTACATCGGATCGACATCCCCCTCGGCGTTGCCGGCCTCGAACTCGGCGCGCGCCAGAGATGCGGCATCGGCCTCATCGTCGCCCCCAAGCCGCGCAACCTGCTCATCGGTCGCGATGATCAGCCGGTGAGCCTCGGTGCCGATGATCTCCTGATAACGCTCCACGGCATTGGAGGTGCCCCCGAAGTCCGTGTCGCACAAGGCCGCGATGATGCGATTGGCCCAGTAGAAGTTCTCGGAGGTCACACGCGTGGTGGTGTTTTCGACGTACGCCGGGGTCGTGTCCACGTTCGGATAGAACGGCACAAGCGCATTGAACGGATTCGAGCCGTATGAAATCCACTGTATCGCGCGGCTGGCCTGCGGGCGATAGGGGCGAATCTGGATGACCGAAAGCTGGCTGTGGCGATTGATGCCGATGGGACGGTACATGTGGCGGGTCTTCTCGTCGCCACGCGGCCCGTATGGGTCGTAGGGCGTGCCCTGATAGTGCGCGCTCAGCACGTACTTGACGTCCTCGATGGTGATTTTGCGCTCAGGTTGACGCGCCCACGGAATGTCGTCCGATTCGGGCGTATGGTCGGCCTCCGGGCCGTCCCAGACCTCGTCATAGGGATTGAGGGTGCGCTGGATGTACCAGGCGCGCGGGGTGTTGTACACATGGTCGGAGTCGGAATGCGAGCCGAAGGCAAGGCGCGGGTTGAAGGGGCTTGAAGGCTCAACCGCGAGGTCGAGGTGGTTCTGTTCGATGAAATCGTTGAGGTCGGCCGAACACATGTGTTCACTCTGCTCGTTCATGGCGTCGTCAAGGTCGAATTCGTCGATGCCCAGCTGATTCGGCATGGTTACGTAAGCCTCGTCAGGCACGCGCTTGGCGATCCAGTGATGGCCGCCGACCGATTCCAGCCACCAGATCTCGTTCGCGTCGGAGAAGGCCACGGCGTTCATCTCGTAGGTGCCATATTGCTCGAGCAGCGCACCCAGACGCTCGACGCCCTCGCGCGCGGTCTTGATATAAGGCAGCACGAGGGTGACGAAATCCTCCTCGCCGATGCCGCCTGCGACTTCTGGCACGTAGCCCGGTTCACCCTCACGCCCGGCGGCCGGAACAAACTCCACAAGAGGGTCTGCCCCCAGCACACGCTCGTTGCTCGTGATGGTCTCGGTGGCGCTCATGCCCACGTTGGCCTCGTTGACGCCGGCCTCGGCCCACAAGCCTTGAGAGAGGTCCGCATTCGGCACGGAGGAATACTGCATCGGCGTCAGATCGGACAGATCCACCTCGACATGGCTGATGACGCCGCGATAATGGCGCGGCTGATTCTCCGGCTTCACGACAACGAAACGCTTCGGGTTGAACTCACCGTTGGCGCTATCCTCGTCACGCGCGATGATCGTCGAACCGTCGTAGCTCGCGTCTTTGCCGACCAGAATGGTGGTGCAGGCCATAAATCTTCCTTTCGCAAATGGAGTCAAGATGACTATCATCCTACGCTAACCATACGCTTTTCGGAGGCATGAATTCCTATGGAACGCGCGGCTGCACAAACAAAATAACGTCGCAACGACGCACAAGTAAATATATAAATATAGCAGAAGGCGAATTCACAGCGCTATTTGGCCGGTGAGGCCATGAGTGTGATGGCGTCCTGCGCCACATCGCCCTGATACTCAGCCAGCCGATGCATCAGCTCATTGAGCCAGAAACCCTGATTGAGGCCCGGCAACGGCTTGGCGGTGGCGCACACATGCAGTTCATAGCCATGCGGTTTGTCCGGCGGAGTGGGGCCGTTGTACCGCATGGTAACCATCGGGTTGGTCGAACCGACGAACTTACTGGCCTCACTGGTGCGGCCTTGGGCCGCCTCAGGCACCATCGCGGACAGCGAACGCGAGAAATCCGGTGGAATCTCAAGGGCCCGTGAATCGTTGAAATCGAACATCAACGCCTCGACCGGCATGTTCGCAACGGACCAGTGAATCCACTCGAAACCGCACACCGGAATGGAATCGGGGTCAACCAGCCACCAGTGCAGATAATGCATGTCGGCGTCCAAATGCTCGATATAGAAGGGGAACGAGACGACAGGAGTGCCGTCGATCTTGCCCTCCTGCGATGCGGCGACGGTGAAGTCGCCCGGAATCTCAGTAAAATCCGCAGTAATCTTCATACATCAATTATCGCGCACGCTTCTGACTTCACGCACCCCTCGTGAAGCTGATACGCAAATAACGGAATCATTAACCCGTTCTCACGCAAGCACTCGCGGGAATACGCAAAAGCGGGATGCCATCCGAAAACGACACCCCGTCTTATTTACATGACTCGGAACATTATTTCCGAAGGTTACGCCTCAGCAGCTGCCTTCTTGGCGGCACGACTGGCCTTCTTGGCGGCCTGTTCTTCAGCCTTGACGCTCTCAATGAAGGCGGCGTGCTTCTTGGAAGGAATCCAGCCAGCGTCAACGACCTTGACCTGCCACACCCAGGCTGCTGCAAGGAAAAGCAGAGCGAAGACCACGAGGCTGATGCCACCGGCGACAGGACCAAGATGCGCCAGATTGCCGGAGATAATACCGTACCAGTCGAAGTCGGCGTCGCCGAAGGTGGAGTTCGCCAGGCCGAAGCTACCCATAACCGTCATCAGACCAGCAGGCAGGAACGTAATGAGCAAGCCGTTGACGAACGCACCGACGATTGCACCCACACGGCCACCGGTTGCGTTGCCGAACACGCCGGCACCGCCACCATCGAAGAAGTGAGGCACCATTCCAGGAAGAATGAGGGCAACGCCCCACACCGGTCCGAGCCACACCGCGATGATCACCAGAGCCACCAGACCACCGGCGAAGGAGGAGAGGAAGCCGATCAACGAAGCGTTGGCGCCATACGGGAAGACGATCGGGATGTCGAGCGCAGGTTTGGCACCAGGCACGACGCGGTTCGCGATGCCTTGGAAAGCAGGCACGAGTTCACCGAGGATGATACGAACACCGTAGAGAATGATCGACACGCCAATGCCGAACTGCAAGGCCTGCGCGAAGGCGGCCATGAAGAAAGCACCATAGTTGTCGGGGTTCGACGGGAAGATCTTGAACGCGGTCTTTGCCGGAAGAACAATAGCGGCCCACACCGCGAACACGAGGTAAAGAATCGTCATCAGAAGCGTAGTCGACACCATCGAATCGCGCAGGAAGCTCAGGCCCTTGGGGAAGTCAATGTCTTCAGTGGACTTGGACTTCTTGCCGACAGCAGCACCGATGGAACCGGAAACGACGTAGCCTAGGGTGTTGAAATGACCGATGGAAAGTTTGTCATCGCCGGTGACCTGATTCATGAAAGGCTGGCCGAACGCAGGCATTGCCACCATCACAACGGCCATCAGCAAAGCGCCAATCAGGATGACCAGCAGCTGATTCTTGGAACCGAAGCCGATGGAGAGCACGAGCGCAAGCATAGTGGACATGAACACCATGTGGTGTCCAGTAAGGAACACGTACTTCAGAGGCGTAAATCGCGCAAACAGCAACATGATGATGAAGCTCAACACAATGATATAGGCCGAAGCCGCACCGAACTGACTGGATGCCTGAGCGGTGATGACTTCGTTGGTCGGCACCACGCCATGCGCGCCGGTGGACTTCAGAATCAGCTTGCCGAAGGGGTCCAGCGCAGCGGTAACCACAGTGGCACCCGCACCCAAAATCAGGTAGCCCATAGCCGCCTTCAAGGCGCCGGAAATGACTTGCCCCACGCTACGCTTAAGCGCAATCAGGCCGATCGCGGCGACAATACCGATCAGGTATGCCGGCACGTTGAGGATTTCCTTACTAATGAAATCCAGAACAGCTAGTAATACATTCATTGTTTCTCCTGTGTTGTTCTCTCCAAATCATCAAACGTCGCCATTTGACGAAATTTTCATTGAATCCGATGGTCTCCGATAGGCCTTCCACCGTGCGCGATTGCTTGTTTTTCAGGCCGCGTACTTTTCGAGGACGGAGCGGATCTCGTCCTTGTCCATAAAGTTGCTCACGACCTCGACCGGAGTCGACGTGCCCGAAAGCTGACCTGCCAGCTCTGCCGAAGTGAGCACCAGGTCGCACATGTTGGCAGTGCCCATGGCGCTACCGGCATCCGCTGTTTGCACATTAACATCGAGCCCCATATCGGCGGCGACTTGCTCAACATTGGACCTTAGGATCACCGAAGTACCGATGCCCATGCCACACACGCAAAGAATGTCCATTGTTTCCTCATTTCTCTTTGATTATTTGTCACAACAATTTGTACGGGGTTGCACACGATTGACCGTCACGGCTTTGGGGCCATGAACGAGCCGACCATACTACGCCTTAAGGATCCTGCGAATGTCTTCAGGAGTCGCTGCCGCTTTGAGCTGAGCGGTCTTGACCGGATCAGACAAAGCGCTGGCAATCGCGGACATGACCACGATATGCTCATCTTCGTTTTTACCTGCCAAGCCGATGACCAGCGAAACCGGGTCGTTGGCCTTGTTGCCGAACTTCACTGGCGTGCTCAATCGCACCCAGCTCAGCCCCGTGTTCAAGACAGCTGCTGACGGGCGGGAATGAGCCAAAGCCAAGCCCGGTGCAATCACCATATACGGACCAAGATTCTCAACGGCGGCGATCATTTCACCGGTATATGCCTCGGTAGTAAAACCCGAGGCGGTCAGCCCTTTGCCCGCCAACGTAATCGCCTCGCGCCAATCCTGCGCAGGCACATCCAGCATGAATGAGGAATCCGGAAGGAACCCATCGATATCGGTAGCCATAAGCAAGCTCCTTTGCCTTAGATTATTCGGTTTATATTGCATCTATTCTGTTGTGGCGTCATCCGCAATCGGCTACGGCAATAACGCCAGATTGGTGCGCCACGTTCATCAACGCAACGCACCAACCTGTTTTTCCACTACTCGTTCCACTTGGCTGGATGGTAGAAGTCACCATTCAACGCCTTAGCGGCCTTCTCCTTTGCCTCATCCATCGTGTACTTGGCCAGCTCGGCACGCACGTCGTCGAGAGCCACCGGGGTCATCGACAGGGAGTTGACACCGATGCCGGCGAGCACCACAGCCAGATCAGGGTCGGCCGCGGCTTCGCCGCACACGCCCACAGGCATGCCGTTGGCGTTGCCCGCGTCCGCGATCATCTTGATGGCGCGCAGCACCGCGGGGTGCCAGGCCGTCTGATAATCAGCCACGGAGCCCAAGACACGATCGGCCGCGAGAGTGTATTGAGTCAAGTCATTGGTGCCGATCGAAACGAAGTCAGCGACCTTGGCGACCTTGTCAGCCATGAAGGCGATGGAGGGGACCTCGGCCATGACGCCGACCTTCTTCAGGCCCTTGGACTTGGCCAAACGCACGAAGTAGTCGGCCTCCTGATCGTCGGCCACCATCGGCATCATCACCCACAAATCAGCTTCGGTCTGAGCATCGGCCGCGACGAGCGCATCAAGCTGGCCTTCCAACACATCCATATGCTGACGCAGCGAACGCAGACCGCGCAGACCCAGCGCCGGGTTCGGCTCGTTTTCGGGGGTCAGGAACGGCAGTGGCTTGTCGGCACCCGCATCAAGCATGCGGATGACGACCTTCTTGCCGGGGAAACGACTGAGAAGCTTGGCGTAGGCCTTGGTCTGGTCCTCGACGCTCGGCGCCTCTTCGTTGCCCAGGAACAGGAATTCGGAACGGAACAGACCCACGCCCTCGGCACCGTATTCCAGAGCGGGATCGGCATCCTCGGGCTTGCCCACGTTCGCCAACAGCGGAAGCAAGGTGCCGTCTTTCAGTGCGCCCGGCTTGCCGCGTAGCTCCTTGGCCTTATCGGCCTGCACCTTTGCTTCATTGGCGGCGTTGATCTCATCTTCGGTCGGGTCGGGAGTTATCTCGCCCTTCGCGGCGTTGACGATTACCGTCTGTCCGTCCTTGAGGTTGACGGCCTCCGCCGCCGAAACCACGGCGACGATTCCGCGCGCACGCGCCAGAATGGCGGTGTGGCTGGTGGGACCGCCCTGGCTGGTGACGATGGCCAGCGTCTTGTTCATGTCGAGATCCTCGGTGTCCGCTGGCGACAAATCGCGCGCCACGAGCACGAACGGCTTGTCGCTCACCGGTACACCCGGAGCCTGCACGCCCTCGAGATCGGCCAGCACACGCTGACCGACATCATGCAGATCCGCGGCGCGCTCGGCCATGTAGCCTCCCAGATCGGTGAGGGTCTGCTCAAACTTGGCGAAACCTTCAAACGTGGCGCGCTCGGCGGTCAAGCCACTTTCGATGCCTTCACGGATCGTGGAAGCCAGCGCCGCGTCCGAGGCCATTTGCGAAAGCGCCTGGAGGATCGGAGCTGCCTTGCGGGAGCCCTCATCCTTTGACGCGGCGGCAGCCTCGGCACGTGCGGCAAGATCCTTGTTGACCTTCGCCAACGACTGTTCGGCGCGAGCCTGGTCCGCCTCGGCAGAGACATTCTGCGGACGCGGTGTCGTGGACGGTTCGTCCAGCGGCTCGGCCATACGAATGACCGGCCCGACCGCGATGCCACGACCGATTCCAACTCCTGCAATACTCATAGTGACTCCTTAATAACCTCCACCGAACGCCAATCCCCATGTCCGCGACTGCGGCGCGATTGCGCCCCCGTTGGATTGAATGCCCGCCACAATCAGCGACCATCCCTGCGTTACTATGTACAATATACACCCTGAAAACAGCTTGGCAAATGGGGTAAACGTTTTCTGCAATAAGCGGCGCGTTATGCTACACTTGGCTCGTACAAAAATTCATCATTGATTGCGCGAGAGCGTTTAAAAGGAGCACACCATGGCATCTGCATCACGTACTGTCGTCATTACTGATCCCGTCGGCATTCATGCTCGTCCGGCTTCGCAGTTCGCCCAAGCCGCAGCAGCCTCGGGTTGCAAGGTCACCATTTCCAAGGAGCCCGGCACCCAAGGTGTGAATGGGGCCAGCATCCTTTCGGTGATGGGCTTAGGCATCAAGAAAGGCGATTCCGTGGAAGTCGTGGTCGATGGCGACAACGCCGAGGCCGTGGCACAGTCCCTTTCGGAAACCCTCACCGCCGAAGAGTAATCACACCAGCAACGCAATTAGGCGTTCATCGGGATTGCGCGACTCAATCTCGATGAACGCTTACACGTATCGTCGCGGCACAAGGTGCCGTGACCAACCAAGCCAGCATCACCGCCGAGACGAAGTCCTGCGGAGCATCTCAACGCCCTTGGCCATTGAGAATCAAGATCGGCATTAGCTCTCGTCACAATGGCATGCCGATGCAGTCAAACGGTGAACACGACTCGGCGACGAGAGGAAACGAGTATGGCGTTCCGGCCAGCAAGAACGCATTCCGGCAATGTCTCAATCGTAGAGGTTGCCGCTTTGGCCAACGTCTCCACGGCTACCGTTTCACGGGTGCTGTCGGGCCAACGTTCCAAAGAGGACGATATTGACCGCAGGGTGCGCAAAGCTGCACGCAAACTTCACTATTCAGCAAATTTCGCCGCAAGCGCACTGCGCAGCGCCGTTACCAACACCCTCGGTGTGGTCGTGCAGTCCCTCACCACCCCTTTCGCCCATGAATTCATCTCGGATCTCGAGCCGGTCGCAAACGCGCATGGGTTGGAGCTACTGGTCGCCATCGGTCCCACACAAGAGATGCGTAGCATTCGGGTCAAAGCACTAATGGGACGGAAAATCGATGGTTTGATCCTCCTGACGGGCGAGCAATCGAATCTCGACGAGACGACGGTTGCCGCCACCCAACAGATTCCGGTTGTGCAGATCTCAGCACAACCCGCCTCGACAAAAATCAACTGGATAGGCGTGGACTCCTCCGCGTCCATGCGACTGATATTGAAACACCTCGCCGCACACAACTCGACTTCCGTGGCTTTTCTTGGACAGCCGCTCGAAGGCCAAGTCGCATCCGCTTTATACACCAGTTTCCAAGTCTTATGCCAAGCAATGAACACCTACACCGAGCCGAGATGGACGACGTTCGGCGAACGTAGCATGCGACGAGGATATCACGACACCATGATGCTTTTCAATGCCCAGCATAGCCGTTCCGCGCGAACACCGAATGCCCTGATCTGCGTAGGCGCCTCGGTCGCGGACGGCGCGGTTGTGGCGCTCAGCCAACTCGGTTTTCGGGTGCCGGAAGACGTCAACATCATGTGCGTGGATGCCGAGGTAAGTAGCCGCATTGGCTTGTCTTCACTCACTTCCGTAAGCCCTCCCTATGACCGTATCGCACAGGAAGCCATACGGCTGGCCGACGGTAAGTCGGGGCCGCGGCATATCGCCTTGCCCTGCAGGATTACACAGCGCGAGTCGACCAACACCCCGCGCTTCGGCGCCAGCGATATGGCAGAAATCGACAATGATTCACGCTAGTTATACACCGAAGATAGTCTTTCGCAACGATACCGTAGCCGCACGGCCGATATTGCGCCGTCTCATACCAACAGCGCACAGAACAACGCTTCGAACAGCAGGAGCTGATTGCCGTTGCCCGTCAGGCGACGACGCGCCGTGTTGACGGCCTCAAGCCGGTCCACCGCACCCTGGCGGGTGAGTCGAACCGACAGATCGGTGATGGCGGCACGGTTTTCGAGGTTAACCAACCCGACCGAATCCTCGGCGTTGTTTTGCAGTACGGCCACATCACGATAAACGCTGGAAATCGTGTTGAGCGCGCGGTCGAGCACATCGCGGCTGCGACGGGTGGCACGGCGCTTGATGTCCGCTTTCTTGCCGATCTGATTATAGGCGGAACGCAGAGCCGTCGGAATACGTTCGTCGGATCCCAATCCGTTGATACGACGGAACCGCTCCTGCTCGGACCGTACTTTGCGCTCCACATCCAGCTCGGCCTGTGCTTTGGCGCCATCGATCAGATTGCCGGCCAGAAGCACCGCATCCGAGGCGCGCGCAAGTCCCAACACCCCGACCACCAGCTCGTCACGGTCACTCATCGCACGCTCGTCCTTGGCGTAGAGCCTGGCCACGCCGATATGTCCTTCGGAAAGGCGTGACGCGCGGGCGGCAACCTTGGGCTCGACCCCGGTAGTCGTTTCCAGGAACCGAGCCACCGCCTGCTGATCGGGCACGGCCAACTCCACGACCCTGGTGCGGGAGCGAATGGTCGGCAGCACGTCCTGTGCACTTGGAGCGCACAGCAGCCAGATGGTGTGAGGGCTGGGTTCCTCAATCTCCTTAAGAAGCACGTTGGTGGTACGCTCCTGCATGCGGTCTACGTCCTCGATGATGATGATTCGCCATGGCGATATGCTCGGGGTCTGTTCGGACTTCTCGATCAGGTCGCGCACTTCGTCGATGCCGATCGTGATCTTGTCGGTCGCCAGTGAGGTGACATCGGGGTGAGTGCCCGCCAACACCTGCGCACTGACGCGTTCGCTTTCCTCTCCTCCGTCGCCAAGACCGTGATCGGGGCTTTCCAACGCCGCGGCGAAGGCGCGCGCCACGTTCGACCGGCCCGACCCGGCGGGTCCGCAAATCAGCCATGACTGCGCAATCGCCTTCGGGTCGCCGGATGCCACGGCTTTGAGCTGGCCGACCACACGGTCCTGCCCCACCAAGCTGCTCCACACGTTCATCGATCCACCACCCTCATCTCCAAGTCGTTCACCGTCGGTTTACAGGTTTTGCGTCTTTGGCTGAAGCCGGCTTTATCAGCCGATTCACTACGTATATGCCCGAACATCTATCCAGACCAACCACGTCGGTCCGGCAGTATTTCAATTTACCTTATGCAGGGCCGAGCAGCTGCGCCGAGTCCTGCTTAATCTGCGCCCAGATGTCTTCGACGGACTGTGCCGCGTCCACAACACGGAATCGGCCCGGGTCGCGCTTGGCCAAGTCCAGAAACGCCTGACGGGTACGCAACGCGAATGTGACACCGGTGGACTCCATGCGGTCGGCATCGTGCTTGAGCCGTTGACGCGCGGCCAGCGGATCCATGTCGAGCAGGTAGGTGCGCGCAGGCAGAAGGTCGTTCGTGGCCCACATGCTCAGATTCTCCACCTCCTCGGCAGTCAGCTCACGTCCACCGGACTGGTAGGCCAGCGAGGAGTCGATGTAGCGATCCGAAATGACCACGGCACCGCGCATCAAAGCCGGCCTGATCACCTTGGCCACATGCTCGGCGCGGTCGGCTGCGAACAACAGTGCTTCGGCGTACGGCGAAACGTCATCGCCCTCCAGCAGGAGGCGACGCAACTGCGCCCCGAGCGGCGTTCCGCCAGGCTCGCGCGTGACCACGACCTCGCGCCCCAGCCCCTCTACATAGCCGCACAACCGCTCGACCTGCGTGGTTTTTCCCACGCCATCGACGCCCTCAAACGTAATGAACAAACCACTCATACCAACCTCCGATTTGCGCCCACCATACCACGCCACGCTCACCGGTCGAGGCGTCGCCACGCCCGAACCGGATTCGACGCATTATGCCGGACACTCACTATCCCATTGAAAACAATAGTGAAGGAACAGTCAAACGAATACGGTCTTTGTGGACGGGCGAACGGGTTATCCGCATTTGAGGCGTGTCCCGCTCCCCGACCACAAATTATCCGCACTACACGTTCCAGACAAGCCGATAGCTCGGAATAAGTCACTCTACGGCTACACGAAGCAGCGCAATATCGCAAACCGTAATCAACAATCGACCCACCAGTGATAAATTCGTTGACGCATCAAGCTTTCGTCGTGCGCGATGAACCCCGCTTCGCACTCGACTTCGCTGTGGACGCGGCAGCCGATTTTCTGGTCGTGCCCGCCTTGCGGGTCGTGCCGGTCGCGGATTCGCTGATGCCGGTCTTCCGCCCTGTTGATTTGGACGATTTGGTTGCCCTAGTTGTCTTGGTCGACTTGCGCCCGCCACGTTTGGCGGGGCCGGCTGCGCGCTTTTCGGCGAGCAGTTGGAAGGCGGTGGCCGGCTCGATGGTCTCCGGAGTGTATTGCTTGGGCAGCGTGCGGTTGGTTTCGCCGTCGGTGATGTAGGCACCGTAGAAACCGTCCTTGATGGTCACGTTCTTGCCGTTCTCCGGATCCGGCCCCAACTCGCGCAACGGCGGCTTGGCCGCTCCCCTGCCGCGCCCGCGGCCATACTTGGGCTGCGCGAACAGTTCCTTGGCTTTGCCGAGATCCACGGTAAAGATCTCGTCCTCACTGGCCAACGAACGCGTGTCCGTCTTGCCGTCGGCGCCGGTCTTGGTCAGGTACGGTCCATAACGGCCGTTGTTGACGGTGACGACAGACTCGCTGACTTCACCGGTCTCGGCATTCGTCTCATCGAACCGGCCGACTTCTCGCGGCAGGCTCAACAGTTTCAGCGCGTCGTCAAGCGTCAGGGTTTCGGGGCTCATCGTCTTGAACAGCGAGGCCATCTTGGGCTTCTCGTCCTCCGCCTTGGCGGATTTCGCGGTCTTGGATAACGCTTTGCCGGTCGTCTTCCTGACGGTAGCGGTTTTCGCCGCCGCACCATCCGCGTCGCCCGTCTCCCCGGCGGACGCCTTTTCCGGAGCAACCAACGCCACATAAGGACCAAAACGCCCATTGCGCACCTCCACGGTACCACCGGTCGCCGGATCCTTGCCAAGCACCCGCGGGCCGCCTGAGTTCGTCTCGATGAGCTCATGACCGGCCTCGACCGTCAGCTCGTCCGGCGCCATCGTGTCCGGAATCGAGGCGCGCCTGGGATTACCCTCGGCATCAAGGTTCTTCGTATCCTCAAGATACGGGCCGTAACGGCCGACGCGCACCTGCAATCCGTCACCGATCGCGATGGTGTTGATCGCCTTGGCATCTATGTCACCAAGCTGCGCAACCTGCTGCTGCAAGCCTTCATGCGCCTCATCGGCGTTTGTGGCGGCACCCTCGCCATCACCGAAATAGAAGCGTGTGAGCCATTCCTGGCTGGTCTCGTCGCCCCGGGCGATTTTGTCGAGCCCGTTTTCCATATCCGCGGTGAACTGGTAGTCCACGTACTTGGGGAAGTTCGTCTCCAGCAGTTTCGTAACGGCGAACGCAAGCCAGGAGGGAATCAGCGCCCGACCCCGCTCATAGACGTACCCACGATCCATGATGGTGGCGATGATGCTGGCGTAGGTCGAAGGACGGCCAATCTCCTTGGCCTCCAAAGTCTTGACCAGCGAGGCTTCGGTGTACCGCGCCGCGGGCTGGGTCTCATGACCCTCCGCCGAGACGGATCGCGCCGAAAGCGTATCACCGGTTTTCATCGACGGCAGGGCGACGTCGCCTCCATCCCCGGAAACCGACTTGCGCGGCCAGCCGGAAGCCTTGAGAAAGCCCGGGAACTCGATCACGGTGCCGGAAGCTTGGAAAACCGCCTCCCCCTTGTCACCTGCGGCGGCCGAAAGCCTTACCGTAGCGGTCGAACCGATGGCGTCGGCCATCTGCGAGGCGAGCGTGCGCTGCCAGATCAACGTATACAGTTTCAGCTGGTCCGGCGGCAGCTTCGTGGCCAGTTCGTCGGGGTCATGGAAGCGCGAGCCGGCGGGGCGGATGCATTCGTGAGCCTCCTGTGCTCCGGCCGTTTTGGTGGCGTATTGCTTGGGGCTTTCCGACAGGTATTCCTTGCCGAAATGCTTGGTGACCGAATCACGTGCGGCCGATATGGCCTCCTGCGAAAGCGTCACCGAATCGGTACGCATATACGTAATATAACCGTTTTCATAGAGCCCTTGAGCGGCGCGCATCGTCTGACGCGAACTCATCGAAAGCCGGTTGCCGGCGGCCTGCTGCATGGTCGAGGTGGTGAACGGCGGCACCGGGCGGCGGCGATAGGGCTTGGACTCCATCGACACGACGGTAAAGGACGCATGCTCAAGCGTTTTGGCGAGCGCATCGGCGGTGGATTCGTCAAGCTGGAGCACGTTGTCTTTGAGGCCGGCTTCGTTGAGCTTTCCGTCGTCCCGGAAATCGCGGGAGGTTGCCAGCCGTTGTCCGCCCAGACCGACCATGCGGGCGTCAAAGGCCGAGGACTGCGCCGAGTCTTCACTCAGGCTGGCAACAAGGTCCCAGTACGGGGCACGCACGAAAGCCATACGTTCACGCTCGCGCTCGACGATCAGCCGAGTGGCCACGGACTGCACGCGTCCGGCCGAAAGCCCCGGGCCGACCTTACGCCATAACACGGGCGAGAGTTCATATCCATAGAGGCGGTCAAGCACACGACGCGTCTCCTGGGCGTCGACCATGTGCGCGTCCACCTCGCGCGTCTTGCCGATGGCCGCTTTGATGGCCTCAGGCGTGATCTCGTGGAATACCATGCGGTGTACCGGAACCTTGGGTTTGAGCGTTTCGACCAAGTGCCATGCGATGGCCTCGCCCTCGCGGTCCTCATCAGTGGCGAGGTAGAGTTCGCTGGCGTCCTTTAACGCGCTTTTGAGCTCGGCGACGGTTTTCTTCTTGTCCGCACCAACGATGTAATACGGCTTGAATCCGTTGTTCACATCAACGCCAAAACGGCCGAACTCCGCCTTTTTCGAGGCCGGCACCTGACTAGGCTGTGCAAGGTCGCGAATATGGCCGACCGAGGCCTTGACCGTATACCCCTTGCCGAGATAGCCGCCGATCTTTTTGGCCTTGGTCGGGGACTCCACGATGACAAGCTTGGTACCAGTTGCCATGATTGCTCCTTATTCACTGTGCATCAATCGCCTTGGAGGATTATACCGTCTCGACCCATACCTTGGCGCGGATACCTTCTGCTTACGTCACCAGCAAGACATTCGCAAGCCGATTATCGACGCGGAGGAGCCGGAGGGGCGCCCACCAGGCCCAAACGGGTCAATGGGGCCGCAGTCAACTGGCGCACGGCCAGCACGAAGCCGAACACCAGGCAGGAAGCGCCGACGATGGCCGCGACCGCAACCGTGTCGGCACCGCCCTGAGCCCATTGCGCGCCGACATCGAGACCGGGATAGATCTGCCACAACAGGTAGCCGGCGTATAGGCATGCCAGCAAGCCGAAGGTGATCAACACCGTGCCCACGATCTGTATACTCGCCGACGACAGACGCTTGCCGGGTTCGTCCATACCGGAACGCCCGGTGAAGGCGAGGGCGAGCAGCGCAAGGCCTCCGGCCACGAGGGTGGACATGACCACGTCCGTAGGCCGGTGCCATTGTTCAACCATGAGCGAGGCCGCAACACATATCACGTACGCACCGCCAATCACCGCCGTGAAGGCACGCCAGGCACGGGGCACCGCGATCAGCAACAACAGCACCGCGCCGGCCGCAAGCATCGTATGCCCCGAGGGCGCGGAATTGACGTTCTGAGAATCCACCCGCATCAACCCGGGACGCGGCAGCAAGGGCTTGAGCCACGAGGCGCCGTAACATGCCGCTCCGAACAGCACGCCCTGCGCCATCAGCCGCCAGCGGCGTCGCACGCCAATGATCACAAGCGCCACCAGCGCAACCGTCAGGCTGATCGCGGGAATGACCACATTGCGACTGAGCACCTGCGACAGACCACGCAACCAGTTTGGAGCCGTTGCGCCGAAGGTGCTCCACACCAGCTGGTCGTACCCCTGACCACGCAAGGTTTGCACGCCGAACCAATAGACCCCCGCCGCCGAGGCGAGGCACAGCAGGGCCAGAACGACGGCGAACACCCGACTCGACACGCGCGGGCGGACCGTCAGCGGGTCGAGTTCGGCCAGCCCACGATCGATGCCACGCGCGTCGGAGGCCGCATCGATTGCCTCGAACGCAACCGGCGCAGCCGTGACCCCCTGCGTGGTCTGATCCGCGGCACCGTCTCTATCGCCGTCCGAAAGAGTCCCAAAACCGTTCACCTCATGCGCATCACTGAACCCGTGTGCCATTGCCCTATTGTCATTCGCCATAGTTCAAGACTCTAGAACCTCCCGCCGCCACGCTGAGGGGAAACTAGCACCTCAGGGCAGAACGTCCACAAGTCGGACGGGTTCTAACGGTCGTTGCAACACCGTTAGAACCCGCCAAAGATGCAGAATCCTCTCGACAAACCGGATCAAACGCATCGATACCGATGGGGCCGAACGGTGCATCACACTCACGAACCACATGTTCACCCCCCCCCGAATTCGTCCTTGCCCCGCACCGATCCCGTACCGCCCACCATACGGCCCCTGAACGCACGGCGAGCCGAAAACCGGAGAATTCACACACTCCTGGACTTATCCACATTTGAGGCTTGTCATGGTTTACCGTGCACTGGTTATCCACTTATCCACATTTTTTAAGATTCGGCTTTCATAACTCCGCGCCCGCGCCTAGAGTAGGAACATGGCACAGATTTTTGACGCACCCTCAAAGGCGTTGCTTCGCAGTCAGATCGCGGAGCACATCGCCGAAAACGAGAAGACAGACAAGCGCGATACGCGACCCGAAGAAGAGCCGTTGCCTGCGGAAAGGTATTTTGACCGCGAGCTCAACTGGCTCAAATTCAACCAGCGCGTGTTGGAACTGGCCGAGGACCCGGAACAGCCGCTTTTGGAGCGTGCGAATTTCGCCGCGATTTTCGCCTCCAACCTCGACGAGTTCTTCATGGTGCGCGTGGCCGGTTTGAAGCGCCGCATCGACAGCGGCATCGCCGTGACCACCGCCGCGGGGCTCAGCCCCAAGCAGGAAATGCGAGCAATCGGCGAGACGGCGCACGAATTGCAGGACGAACATGCCAAACAGTCCACACGCATTCTGGAGCAGCTGGCCGAGGAACATATCGTGTTGCTCAGCTGGGATAAGCTCACCACAGCCGAACAGGAGCGGCTTTCACGCTACTTCCACCGCCTTGTGATGCCCGTGCTCACGCCTTTGGCCTTCGACCCGGCCCACCCGTTCCCGTACATTTCAGGCGGCTCACTCAACCTCGCGGTTCTGGTGGAGAACCCGGTGAGCGGCAAGACACATTTCGCTCGTGTCAAGGTGCCGGACAACCTCAACCGCTTGGTGCCCGTAGATGATCTGACGGACGAGGAGGCGCGCGAGGAGCGTTTCGGCTTCATCACGATGGAGAATCTCATCATCGCGCACCTTGAATCGCTGTTCCCGGGCATGATTATTCGTGAAGCGCGCTCCTTCCGGGTCACTCGAAACGAGGACATCGACGTTGAAGAGGACGACACCGAAAACCTGTTGAACGCCATGGAGAAGGAACTGTTGCGCCGACGTTTCGGACCGCCCATCCGTCTCGAGATCAGCGATGCCACCAGCCCCTTCCTCTCGCAACTTCTCGCCACACGCCTACGGGTAAGCGAGGACGAAATCTATCGTCTGCCCGCGCCGCTCGACATGACGCTGATGTTCGAGTTGCAGAAGGTCGATAGGCCGGATCTTAAGAACAAGCCATTCATCCCGATCACGAACCGTCAGATCGCGACGGTGGAATCAAGCCGCGCGCAGGACATTTTCGCCGCCATTCGCGAACACGACATTTTGTTGCACCATCCTTACGATTCCTTCTCCACCTCCGTGCAGGCGTTCCTGGCGCAGGCGGCGGCCGACCCGAAGGTGCTGGCCATCAAACAGACGCTTTACCGCACCTCAAGCAACTCGCCGATCATTGACGCGCTCGTGGATGCGGCGCACGCCGGCAAGCAGGTGCTGGCATTGGTCGAAATCAAGGCTCGCTTCGACGAGGATGCCAATATCGCTTGGGCCCGAAAGCTCGAGCGCGCCGGCGTACACGTGGTCTATGGCATCGTCGGGCTGAAGACACACTGCAAACTGTCGTTGGTAATCCGCCAAGAAGAAGAGGGACTACGTCGCTACTGCCATGTCGGAACCGGCAACTACAACCCGAAGACCGCCCGTTTGTACACCGACCTCGGTCTGCTCACCTGCGACCCGGTGGTCGGGCAGGATCTGACACGTCTGTTCAACCAGCTTTCCGGCTACGCGCCACGTTCGAGCTTCCACCGTCTGCTGGTGGCACCGCGCACGGCACGCACAGGCATCCTTAAGCGCATTCGCCGTGAAGAGGACGCCGCACAAGCCGGGCATGAGGCCTGGATCAAGATCAAAGTCAACGCCATCGTGGACGAGCAGACCATAGACGCACTGTATCACGCCGGCCAGGCCGGCGTGAAAATCGATCTGGTGGTTCGTGGCATCTGCGCACTGAAGCCCGGCGTACCCGGCCTGAGCGAGAACATCCGAGTCCATTCGATTCTCGGACGTTTCCTTGAACACAGCCGTATTTACGCATTCGCGAACTCCCAGGGGCCTCAGATAGGCGAAGGGCCGGCATCCGGACCCGAGGTGTGGATCGGATCGGCTGATCTCATGCACCGCAACCTTGACCGTCGAGTCGAGGCGCTGATTCGCATCAGCGACCTCGATGAAGCCACCGCTCTGATCGACTATGTCGACCTGCAGATGGCCGACACCACCGCGTCATGGCACATGCAACCGGATGGCACCTACAAGCGTTACTCGCACGACGACGAGGGCAAGCCGTTGATTGACTGCCAGGAGTTCCTGATCAAGCAGCACCAGCACGGCAACAGCGCCCGTACGATCACCAGGCAGGTGTGATATGAGCAGGTCGTCCCACGTAATCGAAGCAGCCGGCGGCATCGTCTACCGCTGGACGGCAAACGGTCCGCCCATCCGGCACCAGTCGGGAAACACCGCATTCGCTGACGGCATCCAGTCCGATGCCGGTAGCGAGCGCGATGGTATTGTTTTGGCAGCAGACGACTTCGGCACGATCGCCGACAACCCTTCGGATGGCGGGGACGAAACCGTCAATATCAACGAGCGCAGAGACACCGCCAACGACACGGACGATTCACGCGGCTCTGGCAGAGGCAGGCACGCCAAGCGTGCGGAAGTCCCAGCGAACGCGGCAGGCGCGGCACGTCTATCCGCCGAACGCGCAGACGAACCGGCGCAAAACGGCAAAAAGGGCAAAAAGGGAGGGGACGAGCAGGAAGCCTCTGGCGAAAACGGCTCCCCCAACACTACTCAGCTGGGAAACGATGGCGGTAGGAGGTCCGGCAAGGCCAATAAGCATAAGGCACATCACGCCAAACGCGAGCGCAACGATTTTCCCGGTTTGGAGGTCTGCCTGGTACATCGGCCGAAATATGACGACTGGAGTTGGCCGAAGGGCAAAAACGAGGAGAATGAATCCTCACGGCACACGGCCGTTCGCGAGATCGAGGAGGAATGCGGTGTTCCCGTGGCCTTGGGGGTGCATATCGGAGAGGTTGAATACCCTCTCGAAGCCGAGGGCTCCACTTCCAAGCGTGCCGGTAGCGGCAGCGTCTATCTGAAACATGTGGACTACTGGATGGCCACGCCAATCAGCAGTGAGGAAAGCGGACGTCGGCAGACGGCCGTGGGTCCAATCAATCCAGCATCACCCAAAGAGGTGGACGAGGTCGTTTGGCTGTCAATACCGGCCGCGCGCAAGAAGCTTACCCACTCGCTCGACCGCGACGTCCTCGACCAATTTGTGGACCTCGCGAAACAGGGGGCGATTGGAGCCCGCGCTCTGATCATCGTGCGTCACAGCAAAGCGGAGGCACGTAAGCGTTGGCAGGGAACCGATGCCAATCGACCGATCACGCCTCGCGGTGCGGCCGCGAGTTTCGCTCTGATGCGGGAACTGGGTTGTTACAGCCCCACTCGCATCGTCTCGTCACCTTGGTTGCGATGCATGGAGAGCATCTTGCAGTACGCCTGGCACGCGCAATTGCCGATCCACAAGGCACCCGCGCCTAACGGAGGATGCGTTCGCAGCGGATCCTGAAGCCGCCTGGACACAGATCATGCATGAAATCGACAACCTTTTCACCGATGGCACCTATCTGGAGCAGGCAGACGAAAACCCGCAAAGGCCGGATTCGTCGCCCGTGACGTACTTTTCCAGTTCGGATTCCAGTCTCACCACTAGCATCCCTCACGAAACCGGCCACACGTCCATTTCAAGGGGCCAGGACGCGGCCAGCGAAACCGGCAGCGTCGAAACCGTGCCGCCTTATAATGAGAATTCGAGCCCTACAAGCACCCATACCACGCTGGTTTCCATGCACCGGCCGGTAATCGGCGGCGTCTTTGAGCATCTACGTGCCATATGCCTGTCCAAATCGCTTGCAAAACAGCTAATTACAAAAACGCCGTACATGGTCACCGGCAGTGCCGTGGCGTTGTTCATCATCGATACGCCGGAGGGTCGGCGCATCATCGACATACAGAAAGTGACACCATTTGTCTACTAGCAGCCCAGTGCATTATAGTTCAGGTTCCGTCAATTCGAGTCATCCCGGATTCTCACCGACGCGTCTTGGCTCCTCAAGACCCGCGCGCCCGGCCCAACTCGACCCCGCCCTGACCGAAAAAATGGCCGGCGGCATGGATCCCGAGGAAATCAGCGAAATGAGTCACGCCTCGGCGGCGGCGCTTTTGGATCGGGTGCACCACACGCAGGATCCACAAGTGGTTCAACGTGTACTCACGCTTGTCGACGCCGAGGGCATCGACATTATCGCCGAGCTGTGGAGCGACTCGGAACCCGATTCACTGCCGGGCATTCTCTGGCGACTTTACCTGCTTCGCACATGGATGCGCAACAACCAGCGCTCGATCGCCCGGCTGTGGCGACTGGTCGAGTCGGAGGAGACATCGGCCTCGGCCATCGCAGGCGTTGACACCCCGCCGGACGAAAACGACATCGCAAGAACTGCCGATTCGATACTTTCCGGTGCGTTCACAGGCGATTTCGCCGTCGCGCTCGACCGCGCCAGCGCATTTGTCGACGTGGTGGCAAAAGGACTGAGCTTCGAGGCTAAGGTGTGCACCAGACGCGCCGAGAGACTCGAGGCCAAGCAGGCCACCGAACGTACGGAACGGTTCCAAAACCCTGAAAGCCCTTCGGATTCAAACGACCACGGCCACGGCAATGATTTGCACCGCCTCAATCGTTACGACTCGACGCTCAGCGATGCCGACGACCGTTTCCGCAAGGGCTCCGGTCCAGTGAGCCCTGTAGGCCCGGCTTCAAGCGACCCACGCACCGCAGCCGCCCGTCTGCTGCATACCGCCGGCAATCTGACGGCCACATCTCGAGATTTCCGCCATGGAGCCGATCTCTGGCGTCGCGGACAGCTCGAGTAACCCCTTCAGGCCGTCGCGTTCCACGGTCAAAAGTAGTCAACCCTTGCCGTAGCCACTCGGGCCAACAAGGACGACTACTACACGCGATCGAAGATGCGTGCTCGTTCAGTACGGACTTAATAAATTCAGCGGTTGCCGCCGCGGTGCGTTGCCTACAATACGTCGCAAGCAACGCATCATGTCACGCATTTACGATTCATCTTCACCCACCGCCCGTCGATAATCACGAACGACACAAAATGCATGATATTCCCGTACCATATAAGGGCTCCCACATTGCGTTGATGCCCACGTTAAGCACACTGGAATAGGCGCACCAATCTGAACGAACATGCATAGACAGCCATTCAAGCTTTATGCGCTCGGCGTGGACGGCGTTGCGGGCCCCCATATGGGGTTTATACTTGAAGGACGCGCTGGATCATGCTTAAGCCCCGGGCTTCATTTTTTGCCGCTGCGAGCGGCGTTCGCGCCGACAGGCGCTTTCATGGTTCAGCGCTCTACTTCTTTTCGCGCCCTGCATCCGGCAGACCAACGTTGCCGAAAAGGTATGGCTCGTCCTACTCTAGAAGCATGCAGATTCACATTTTAGATCACCCGCTCGTAGAGCACAAGCTCACCGTTCTGCGGGACAAGAACACCCCTTCCAACATCTTCCGCGAACTGGTTTCCGAACTGGTCACCCTCGAAGCATACGAGGCCACGCGCAACCTCGACGTGGTGGACAAGCAGATCGAAACGCCGATCGCCACCATGACCGGCAAGCACATCGCCTCCCCGCGTCCCATGGTGGTGCCGATCCTGCGCGCCGGACTGGGCATGCTCGACGGCATGACCAAGCTCCTGCCCACCGCCGAAGTCGGCTTCCTGGGCATGAAACGCGACGAGAAGACGCTCGACATCATCACCTACGCGAACCGTCTGCCCGAGGACCTCACCGGCCGCCAGGTCTTCCTGCTCGACCCGATGCTCGCCACCGGCGGCACCACCGTGGCCGCGACGCACTACCTCGCCGAACGCGGCGCAAAGGACATCACTTCGATCAACATCCTCGCCGCCCCCGAAGGCTTGAAACGCGTCGAGGAGACGCTCGACCCCTCCATCGATTTCAAGGTCGTGGTGTGCGCGGTCGATGACCACCTGGACGAGCACGGCTATATCGTGCCAGGCCTCGGTGACGCCGGCGATCGCCTTTACGGGTTGATCGACTGAACAACCGATTCACGCGACGGTTTGCAGTCCAGATTTGACGCGTCTCTGCTTTCGCGAAATTTATTATTCGTGTAAGTAGTGACGCGTCAGTGTATTGGCTTGTAGTTGCCCCCCCCCCGGTCGTCGCGCGTGACAACCCGACATGGAATCGCATGCAAATCAAGAGAGCAGTTCCACGCCGTCATACACACCTGCACTTTCAGATTTTAAAGACCAAAGCGCCAAATTATCTCCTTCCCCGGGAAAGCGCCAACCCGACCACGCTCACCCGCCGAGCCCGGCGGACAAAATCGCCGTCACAGGGCCTCTCTGCCTCAACCAAGCGACGCCCGGCCTTTTGTATATACAGTGACAAACGCCAACGACTCGCCAGACGCCTTACTTGCCGCGGGCTGTCTGGGCGCCTTTTTTGGCTTTTCGCCCCTTGAAGTAGATGTCGAAGACGATCCATGCGCCAAGGATGAATGCCACCACGTATCCCATGAAACCGACGACGGGAATGCCGAAGACGATGGGTTTCATGCCGGCGTAATAGACGATGGACGAGCCGATGAACAGTCCGACCACGATCAGCGCCATCGTCAGACGATTGACCATGTCCGAAAGCTGCCGCATGGGCTCCTTCGAACTGACCACCTCCATGTTGACCCGCAACTGGCCGCGCGTGAGCATGCGCATGGCGACCCGGCTGTCGGCAATGGCCGAAAGCGCGCCATGCAGCGCCTTGTCACCCTGAATACCGAGCTCCTGCGCCCGTTCCTTGGCAGCGTTGCTGAATTTGGTGCCGGCAGCCACATGGTTGGTGATGATCTGAATCATGTTGACGTCGGGGATGAACTCGTCGAGTGTGCCTTCGAGGGTCACCAGCGCGCGGCCCGTGGTGGTGATCGAGCTTGGGATCGCGATGCCGTGCCGTTGCGCGAGCGAGGCGAGCGAGGTCATGAAATCGGCGATATTGAGGTCGGCGAGGTCGATGGTGCCATACTCCTCAACGATGTCGTCAAGGTCCGAAAGCAGACCAGGGTAATCCTCCGGGCTGCTGCCGGCTCCGGAGAAGCGCAACAATCCATCGGCCAAGGCGGGGGAATCCTGCTTACCGACGGCAAGCACCATCTGTTTGAGCATGTCACGCAGCTTACGGCTGAGTCGGCCGGTCATCCCCAAGTCAATCAACACGATTTCGCCGTCGGAAACGATGATGTTGCCCGGGTGCGGATCCGCGTGGAAGAAGCCGTCGTCGAGAATCTGCGTAGCATAATTGTCAACCAGCTTGGTGCCGATCTCCTTAAGGTCGTAGCCGGCCTCGATCAGCGCGTCGGTGTGGTTGAGGGATATGCCGTCCACATAGTCCATCACCACAACATGGGGCGTGCACAGGTCCATATACGGCTTCGGGCAATCCATATAACGGTAGGGCTGGCAGAAACGCTTGAATTCCGCAAGATGGCGCGCCTCGACCAGAAAGTCCGTCTCGTCTTCGAACGTATCCCACAGCTCTTCGACCACCCCGCCCAAATCGACCACCTGGAGGTTGGACCCCATCACCCGCGTGGCGGTTCTGGCGATCGAACGCATTATGGCCACGTCCTGCGCCATCGTCTGGCGCACGCCGGGTCGCTGGACCTTGACTGCAACGTCCTCGCCGGTGACCAGCGTGGCGCGGTGCACCTGGGCCAGCGAAGCGGAACCGAGCGGCTTGGGATCGATGCTTTCAAAAAGCTCGTCCACAGGCCGGCCGTATTCGCGCGCAAGAACCTCAAGCACGGTTTCGTAAGGCATCGGGTCCGCATCTGCTCGAAGCTTGGCCAGTTCTTCGCAATAGGATTGCGGCAGTATCTCCGAACGCATCGAGAGCATCTGGCCGACCTTGACGAACGTGGGGCCCAGAGCCTCGAACATGGCGCGCAGCTTGCGCGGATTCAGACCATGACGAACATCGAACTCGTTCATGATGCGGGCGATCTGCCCCAGCCGCTTCGCCTTGCCGCGACGGGTCAGATGGTAACGTTGAGAGAACGACTCGCGCGGACGACCAAACAGGTCGACGTCAGGGCCGGAGCCGGGGTCTGACTCGGCTGTCTGGTGAGCTCCCGAGGCCCAACCGGCCGTGGCGGAAGCAGGAAAAACCCCTTGAACATGCGCATCGGTCGGCCCTTCTACCGGTTGGCCTCCAGTTTGCCCGGCCGCAGCCGTATGAGCATCATCGCCCGGCGCGGCGGTGCCACGAGCCGAGTCGCCGCCAACAGGGTCACCATCCATGCGCCCAGCTTCGGGCGGCACGGCGGCACGCCCCCTCTCGTCCTGCGTATCCTCGATCATGCTCACCCCATTCGTTACGATGCGCCGAACAACCTTCCACCGGCTCAACGCAACCCATTAATGCGATGAACACTTCATCTTTCCGGCCGCAGTCGGGCGTCATTCATCGCAACCGTTACGCAACCGACAGTCACGGCGCCCCGCCTAGGCGACTAGACCGACCGGTCAACAAACCCGTCGGGACAGGTTGCCACGTCAGCCAGTCGACCAACGGGCAACCAACAGACAGTCAACCGGAGCTACTCACATTCGCAGTGAACGCCGAAGCTATCGTGCCAAAAACTACTTTGCGGCGTCTTCGGTCCGCGCGGCCTCGGCCTTGGCTTTTTCGCTCTGCGCCTTCACATCGTCTTTGACCTCTTCGGCCTTGTGCTTGAGCTCGGTGTTGAGGGCCTTGCCTTGCTCGACCGTCAGCTCACCCTTCTTCACCAGCTCATTGACCAGTTCCTGACCCTTCTCCGCGGTTGTGGCGAGCGCCCCGACGCCTGCCAGGAACACCGTACGCAGCCCGTCACCAAAATTGTAGTCAGCCATGATATCTCCCTATGTAACCGTTCTGAACCGCTTATTACCTGCTACAGTAGTCCATCCGCGTCATATCCTCCAGTCTCGAGATACATCATAAGCCTTGATACGTCTCACATCTCAGGGTCGTGAGAACCGAAGGCACGAATCAAACCCCGCGGAGAAACATGAATGTCCAAATCTGCCGCTGCAGAGGTAGGTTTCAGAGTATGGGGCCTGTGGTTTTACGAGGAATCAGCATCGGACGAAGAACTGAATGCGCCTCGTCCAGGGTCTGCCCGCGCATGAGCGCGAGCACTTTGCGCGCGGCAAGACGAGACATCTCCACAGGGTTCTGATGGACGGTCGTCATTTCGACAGCGGCGGCCACGTCAGTGTCATCGAAACCTATAACGGACATGTCTTCCGGCACACGCACACCGAACCGTTTGAGTTCGGCGATCAATGGCACTGCAAACCCGTCGACCTCGACGCATATGCCGGTCGGCCGTGGGTCCAAGGCCAAAAGCCTTGCCGCAGCTGCGGAAAGCGCGTCATCCGGGCTTCGGTAATCATTCATCTTACCCAAATCGATACGTGCGACGGAACCGTCGTCGAATCCTAGCCTTTTCGCCGCCTTCATGAAGGCACCTGCACGCAATTGAGAACTGAATCGGAAATCGCCGGGTGCCGGCCAGCCGACAAATGCGATGCGTTGGTGCCCCAAGCCTTGAAGCAATCCGACCGCATCGTCCATCGCCGTATCATCGTCCATGAGCACCGAGGCGTCGAATCCGTCTATGGTGCGGGAGTCAAGGCCGACGACCGGAATCGTGAGTTTCTTGAGTGCCTTGGATTGCGCGGTATCCAAATTGATCGAACAGACGATGACGCCGTCTACGTTGCCGTCGTAAGGAAGACGGTTGAGGAAGGAGTTGAGTTCAAAGTCGGTGCTCACGGTGCTGGGGATGATGTCGTAGCCCGCAGGCGAGAGCACTTCATAGGCTCCTTGCAGCACGGAGGAATCGAACCAGGTGTTCAATGCGTCGGAAAACAGCAACGCCAATCTCATCGTCTTGCCGCTTGCAAGCGAAGAGGCGTTACGGGAGAAGGAGAACCGCAATTCCCTCGCCGCATCTTTGACTTTGGCGCGGGTGCCTTCGTCAACCTTGTCGAGCCCCCGCAGCGCTCTGGAAACGGTCGAGTCGGACACGCCGGCCTCGAGTGCGACATCATGAAGCGTGACTCTAGGCATATTCATTTCCTCCAGGTTGTGGGCACCCTTGCAATTCTACCGTCAGAGCCGCCGACCATTGCTCGGAGCGCTGTATTCGGTGTTGGCTTGTGGAATTCGACAATCGCTTTGCCGAAGGGGCGCCCCTGCATCATTCGGTTTTTATCCGGTTAGGTGCCGATGGCCATTATTCTGGACACATGGAACTTTCTCATAATAATAAAAGCGCTTTTATCGTGCCATGCGTCATGTCATATATCCTTCAATATCGTATTCACGAATTACTGACACCAATTCTCTCTCTATATATCAATGATTTATAGACGCCATTAAACAAAAGAAGATTTCGGCCACGAATGAACGACGTTGTTGCTGTAATAGAATTTGACAATCATAATGCAAGCGCTATCATTAAAACAGTTAACGTTGTTATTGCGGACAACGGCATAACATCGCTGATAACCAGCATTTCGTTCTGAGAACTATAAAGGAGTGGCAATGACCGACACTAACGTTCCATCCAAGAATGACAGCGCTTTTACCGACGCGGACCTATGGTGGAAGCAGGCCGTAGTCTATCAGATCTATCCACGGAGTTTCAAGGATTCCACCGGGTCCGGGCTGGGAGATCTGAAAGGCATCACTGGCAAAATGGATTACCTGCGGCGACTCGGCGTTGATGCCATTTGGCTTTCGCCCTTCTACCCCTCCGAACTCGCCGATGGAGGATACGACGTGCAGGATTACCGCGACGTGGACCCCCGGCTGGGGACGATGGACGACTTCGACGCCATGGCCGCAGCGGCGCATGCGGCAGGCATCAAGGTCGTCGTGGATATTGTTCCTAACCATTCCTCACGGTTGCATCCATGGTTCCAGGAAGCCCTCAAAGCCGCCCCTGGCTCTCCGGAACGCGACCGCTATGTCTTCCGCGACGGCAAAGGGCCGAACGGTGACGAACCCCCAACCAACTGGATCGCCAACTTCGGAGGCTCCGCATGGACACGAGTGCCGGACGGACAATGGTACCTGCACCTGTTCGCCGAACAGCAGCCCGACTTCAATTGGAACAACCGCGAGGTGCGCGACGACTTCCTCAAGACGCTCAAATTCTGGTGCGACCACGGCACAGACGGTTTCCGCGTGGACGTGGCCGAGGGGCTTGCCAAAGACCTGAACCGCGACGACCTTGACAACTACAATGTCGATGCCATGCACATCACCGTCGAGGACGGCAGCCACCCAGTTTACGATCGTGACGAGGTGCACGAGATCTTCCGCGAGTGGCGCAGCGAGGTCTTCGACAAATATACCCCGGCACGCTTCGCCGTCGGAGAGGCATGGGTTCCGGCCTCCCGCCAGTATCTTTACGCCCGCCCCGACGAGCTCGGTCAGGTCTTCAACTTCAAATTCGCCGAATGCAATTGGCTGCGTGACGAGATGCACGAAGCCATTGAGGACGGCATCGCCTCGGCAGCCCGGACAAACGGCTCCACCTCGACTTGGGTGATGGGCAATCACGATGTGCCGCGCAGCGCCTCCCGCTACGCCTTGCCGCAGGTCAAGACCGACAACGGCCTCTACCACGCCGTAGCCAACGATTGGCTCCTGCGCAACGGCTCCACCTACCACGAAAACCGAGAACTGGGCACCAAGCGCGCACGTGCCGCCGTCATGCTGGAAATGGCATTGCCCGGATCGGCCTACATCTATCAGGGAGAAGAGCTCGGTCTGTTCGAAGTTCCCGACATTCCTTGGGACGAGCTGGAAGACCCATGGGCCTTCGGCACACGCCGCGACCTGACGAAGAAAGGCCGCGACGGATGCCGCGTACCGCTGCCATGGAAGGCCTCGGACAAACCGACCCCCCGCCAGGATGGCACAGGTACGGACACGAATTTCGGAACCGGGGCATCATTCGGCTTCTCACCAAGCAACAAGGCCGACGGCACGGCCAGCGAAACGCCTCATCTGCCTCAGCCCACCTGGTTCGGCGAATACGCCGTTGACGCCGAGGAAGCCGACGACGACTCCATGCTGGCCCACTATCGCCGCGTACTGAAGCTACGTCACGAACTACAAACACCCGACACCAGCCTGACATGGCTGGACGATTACGACAAGCCGTCGAACGAGCACAACGGTGCCGATGGCAACCTCGGCGGTTCAATCGCCTACCGTCGCGCCAACGGCTGGGTCAACGTCACCAACTTCAGCGCCGAACCGATGGCCTTGCCCGCCGGCGAGGTGCTCCTCAGCTCGGGCTCTCTGACCAGTGACGGCGAGCTGCCGCAAGACACTTCTGTATGGATGCGATTGCAGTGAGGAATGCCGGGGCGCACAATCGCGAAAACACGATCGCCCGCCCCGGCACCAACGGCCGATCTTCAATCGACGACCCCCCCCCATCCATACCGGATGTTTCCTGTGCGGGTGACGGCAATATCGTCATGCACCATTCAAACGCAGGCCCTTCAATCCAGAGTTGAATCGGCACGCGTAGACATGCAGGAAAGCAAAGCGGCATCCGAACGCATACTGCAGTTCATCCAACAGATGGCACGACATGACAACGCATACAACGTCATTTCCGAGCCATCCCCAATCCAGTTACCAGAAAAATAAAGGACCCATTCGTCATCATGACCACCTCTACACCAGCACTAGCGGCGAACAACGGCAACCCACAAACAGGAAAACCACGATTCGAATCAGTCCGCTACATCATCGGCATGTTTATATACAACACCCTGCTCTATGTCGGATTCACCATGGTCGGCAGCACTCTCATGCCGCAGCGACTCAAGGACATCGGAGTGGCCAACCCAAGCGCTTTGCTGGGCACCATCAACGGCGTGGGAGCCGTGCTGTCCATGTTCATCAACGTATTCATCGGCAGTATGTCAGACCGGACGAGATCCCGCTTCGGCCGACGCACGCCATGGATCGTCTCAGGCGCGGTCATCTGCGGACTGTGCTTCTACCTGACCGGACTTCCGACATTGGGAGTCGGGGTCGGCATAGCCTACTGCGTCTCGTTGATTGGTTTGAACATGATGATCGCACCCATCACCGCGATCCTTTCCGACCGCGTGCCCGAAAAGGATCGCGGCACAGCGTCGGCGGCCTTCGGCGGCGGCGCGGTGATCGGTCAGGGGCTGGGCAACCTGCTCGCTGCACAATTCGTAGCCAACACCAATATGGGCTTTGCCGTCTCAGGCATCACCCTGCTGCTGGCCGGCTGGCTGTCCATCGCAATTCTGCCACGCGAACAGTCCAATCTCGAAACCCACAAAACCACCGAACCAATATGGAAGGTGCTCGTCCACGCCTTCACCCCTCCAATCAAAGGCGCCTCGGACTTCTGGAAAGCGTTCACCTGCCGCACGGGACTCCTGGTTGCCTATCAGATGATCACCGCCTATCAGCTCTACATCCTCGAGGATCGCATCGGACAGACCAAAACACAGGCCGCAGGGGTCATTGCGACGATGTCGATTATCACCATGGTCGTTTCGTTGGTGGCCACACTCCTTTCCGGCCCGATCTCCGACATCATCAAGCGTCGCAAGCCACCCATCATCTTCGCCTGCACGCTTTACGCCGTCGGCATCGCACTGGCATGGTTCATCCCCACCACGACCGGCATGCTGCTGTTCGCAGGTGTCGCCGGATTCGGTTATGGCATGTACTCGGCGATCGACCAGGCATTGAACGTTGACGTTCTGCCCAATAAAGAGAACGCCGGCAAAGACCTCGGCTTCATCAACATCGCCACATGCGCCGGCCAAGCCATAGGTTCCGTGTTCACCTCCGCCATTGTCTCCATCACGGGCGGATACACGATGGTCTTCCCAGTCGCGATTGCGATGACTATCGTTTCGGCGCTCGCCGCCGTTCTTATCAAACGAGTTAAGTAACGGCCACCACTGTTCCAGATGGTCCGCACCTTGTTCCAACCACAAGCGCGGACCACATATCGGCAACACGGCGGACAGAAACAGCTTTTACCGCTTTACGCGGCACCGTCCCACAATCATCGTCGCGTAAAGCACCTCCACGTGGCGACAAACGCCATATCTGTCCGGGCACTCCATCTCCAAAGGAATCTGGGCAGATGCACTACCGTGGACGAGCGGCCGCCACGCGGCGCGCGTTGGCGGCGAATTGGTCGAGCGCTTCAAGCGCCGCACGCTGGTCCTGTGATTGCTCCGGCTCGAACCGGCCGTAGCGGTGCTCGGCGGCGGCGCTGATGAGGAAATCCGACACCTTGGGGTTCTTGGGCAGCAGTGAACCGTGCATGTAGGTGCCGATGACGTTGTGGACGCGGGCGCCTTCGGTGTGGTCCTCACCGTTGTTGCCCGTGCCATCGTGAGCGACAAGCCCGAACGGTTCCACCCCGGATCTGAGGAAGGTCTGGCCCGAGTGGTTCTCGTAGCCGACGACGTCGCCGAACCGGTCGGAACGCTCCACGAGATTGCCGATCATTCGTTTTTCGCGCCCCTCGGTGTAGACGCCGAAGATGTTGATGCCATCGAGCCGCGAGCCGTCGATGGTCTCGAAATACTCTCCAAACAGCTGATACAGGCCGCAGATCATCAGCATCGGCACGTCGGCTTCCGCCAGTGCGCGCAACGTGTCCGCCCGCTTGAACAGGTCATCGGTGATTTTCTTCTGTCCGCTGTCCTGACCACCGCCGCCCAGCACCATGTCCACCTGCTCGGGCCACGGATCACCTTGATTATAATAATGCATGACAGGTTCGTAGCCGTAGAGCACGAGGCGGCGTTCGACGGTGAGCACGTTGCCCCAGTCGCCGTAAATGTTCATATCCTTGGGGTATAACGACACGACATCAATCGGGCGCCCGACCCTCGAAGCGTCAACCGGGTGTTCCTGCGTTAGCGTTGCCGTCGTCTGCATTTCACTGCCTCGTATCCCATTGCTTGCCATCACGCTCACCGTCCCACCCCTGCATCGGAAACTTCGGCGACCTTCGCCAGTTCGGCCCGGACTGCGAGCATGGCAGTGTAAGTGCAGTAGATGTGTTTGGGCACACCTGGCGCGGAACCGACGAAACAACGAACCGCCTCAGGCAGATCCGTGTCCGTCCGGGTCACGCGCACCTGATCGTATTCCAGGCGCAGAGCCATGTCCCACGCGCGCACGCCGGAGATCATATCGACCCCGCCTTCACGCAATGAGGTGAAATCCACATCCCACAGCCAGCTCATGTCACGGCCGTCGGCGTACTCATCGTTGATGGCAATCATGGTGCGGTGGCCGTCGGGCGGGAAGCTCGCCAACGACATGCGGAATCCCATAGGGTTCTTGACCAGCAGCAGTTCGACCGGCGCGCCATTGACTTCAATGACCTCACCACGTCCGAATGCCGGGGTGACATAGGAAAGCGCCCGCATGAGACGCGCATCACGGGCGTGGGGCAGGCTTGTATCGGCCGTGGGAATCACCTCGGTGACGGCGCGTACGACGGCGAGCGCCGCAGCGGCATTGAACAGGTTGTACATGCCTTCAAGTTGTACGGTGGCGGTGAATTCCGCGTTGTCCATCGCGAATTTTGCGACGTGATCGTCCACATGCGTCAGTATCACGTCGGCATGGACAGGGCTTTCCGGCACGGCCGAACCGTTGGCGCTCAGGTTTTCGCCGGCCGACCGGGAAGCCTTGTCTTGTTGACCGACCGGCCGGGGTTCGTCGGCAGTCCTATGGTCGTCCCCGGCATCTTGTCCCGTGGAATGCATCGCGTCGTCCGTTGGGAACAGTTTGCGCAGGTCATCGGAAAGACCGAAATACCGCACCCGCGTACCTTTCGACACCACGCCGGCGAGCGCAGCAATACGCCGGTCCTCACGGTTGAGCACGACGGTGCCGGTGGTGGCCGCTGCTACCCGTGACAGGAGGCGGGCGGTGTTGTCGATTTCGCCAAAACGATCAAGCTGGTCGCGCATTACGTTAAGGAGCACGGAATACCGTGGCTTGACCTGTCGAACGAAATGCACCGCATAGGCCTCGTCCAGCTCCAGCACGGCGATGTCCGCGTCGAGACGACCACTCATGGATACCTCGGAGAGCAGCGCCGAGACTACTCCACGCGTGAAGTTCGAGCCGGTCGGGTTCGTGAACACCTTGAGACCGAGGTTCTGAAGCATCGAGGCAATCATGCGGGTGGTGGTCGTCTTGCCGTTCGTGCCGGAAACCAAAATAACACCATATGGCAATGAGTCGAGTGTACGGGCCAGAAAACCGGGGTCGAACCATTCCGCAACGCGGCCGGGCAGCGCACTGCCACCGTGCCGAGTAACCCGCAGTGCGCCACGCACCGCCTTGCCGATCGCCGGTGTCGCGAAGGCGCGCCAAGGTCGTTTTGGGGTCGCCGTGCCGTCGGTGTCGGACGAGGCTTTGGTCGCGAGACCGACCGTGGAGCCGGCCAACGGGTCAGTTACGGAATCGGTGATGGAACCGGCCGCCGAATCAGCCCTTGACTCAGACCCGGCAATGCCGCCCCTGGCCTGCTCCGAACCCAGCGCATCCTGCGTCGGCCGCGCTGCATCACGCTCATAGTCGACAGGCAATGATTCGCCCACGTTCACACCCCCTGGTTGTTGTAGTCTTGCTGCGGCATGTCCTTGAACTTCGACGTGGAGCCGAGGAACGCAAGGTTGAAGGTCTCCGTTGGGCCGTTACGATGCTTGGCCATGATGATGTCCGCCTCCCCGGGTCTGTCCTCCTTGTCGTAGGCGTCCGGCCGGTGCACCAGGAAGACCACGTCCGCGTCCTGCTCGATCGAACCGGACTCGCGCAGATCGGAGAGCTGCGGTTTTTTGTCGTTGCGCATCTCAGGGCCGCGGTTGAGCTGCGAAAGGGCCACGACCGGCACCTCCAGCTCCTTGGCCAGTAGCTTGAGCGCACGGGAGAACCCGGAGACCTCCTGCTGACGGCTTTCCTCCTGCTTGCCGCTGCTCATCAGCTGCAGGTAGTCGATGACCACGAGCTTCAAATCGTTGGTTTGTTTCAGACGCCGGCACTTCGCGCGTATCTCCATCAGGCTCATGTTCGGGCTGTCGTCAATGTAAAGCGGTGCGCCCTGCATCGAGTTCCAGAAGTTGTTGAGCGTGTTCCAGCGTTCCGGTGTGATGTCGTCGGCGCGGCGCATGGCCGTGAGCGGTATGTTCGTTTCGGCGGAGATGATGCGCTGCGCCAGCTCCACCTTGCTCATCTCAAGGGAGAAGATGATGGAGGTCATATTGTGATGCAGAGCCGCCGACCGGGCGAAATCGACGCCGAGCGTGGATTTGCCCATCGCGGGACGGCCTGCCACCACGATCATCTGGCCGGGCTGCAGACCCTGTGTCACCTCGTCTATGTCACGGAACCCGGTGGGCACTCCTTTTTCAAGCTCGCCTTTTTGCAGGCTGTCGAGCTGGTCGAGCGTCTCCTGCACCACCGGTCCGATGGCCGTGTAATCCTGACGCACCTTGCCCACGCTCATCTCGTAGACCTCGGACTGCGCGAGGTTGACGACCTCTTCGGCCTGCGAGCCCTCGGCGGAATAGCCGAGCTGAGCGATTTTCGTACCGGTGACGATGACGTTTCGCAACACGGCCCGTTGGTGCACGATCTGCGCATAATACGTGGCGTTGGCGGCGGTGGGGACCGAAACGACCAGACTGTGCAGATAATCGACGCCCCCCACTTTTTCAAGGTCGCCGTTCTTGAGCAGTTCGTTGGCCACCAGCACGGCGTCCACCGGCTGCGAAGAGGAGAACAGGTTGATGATCGCCTCGTAGATCGTCTGATGCTTGGGCTGGTAAAAATCACGCACCTCGATCATCTGCGAGACCTCGCCGATGGCATCATTGCTCATCAGCATGCCACCGAGCACCGCCATCTCAGCGTCGTCGTCGTGAGGGGGCACGCGATCCGCGAAGGCCGCGCTACCCGCCGTCGAAGTCAAGCCCGCGTCGAAGCCGTTGCGCGAGTCGTTCCGAAAATCACCGTCTGCCATGGCGTCCAGTCTAGGCTGTGGCGGCGAGCTTCTACGCCCTGCGGCGCAAAGCTTTACGACATCATGGCATAACGAGCCGGCCGGCCGCACAAATACATTACATCGCCATGCAACACATTTTCCGCCACGCCGCTTCGCCGACCCCTCCGCGACCCTGAGCCACCCTCGCGACACAGGACCGCCGCACGCGTTCCATGCCGCACCGCAGCGCACCCGCCCCGATCATCTTACCCTGGCATACAATCACACCGCCCCACTGCATCGACGCATCACTTCACGACTCCACGTCACGAACTCGCATCGTGACGCCGCCCAAAATCCCAAAGCACGGCATTCGCCGTCACCCGCGATATGAAAATCATCGTCAACCGTCACTGTCGCACGGAATGGCGCCTCCACCCTTGGCAGGGTTCCATCCTTTCCGCATCATTCAACGTAGTTCATGACACGCACGGACTTATCGTGTGGATAAAAAAGGTGAGTTATCCACATTTTAGGCATGTTCCAGTGGACAGCGCACAGAGTTATCCACACCGTGGGGATAACTCTGTGCACAACTTGGGGATAAGCGGTTCCAGTCAACCCGTCGATTTGCTTAATCAACATATCCGTGGTAGCCACACCTGACCAAATTCACCAACCCCAACACCCATCTCAATACGGAGTCCCATCTCCGGCTTATCGACGGTTCCATCAACATCGCGATCGACACCTCCGAGACGACTCACGACAGCGTGCTCAATTCGTCTTCCGCCCCGCCTCCCGCGCAACACATCACAACGCGCCCCCTCCCTAAGCCAAAACCGTCTCCCCCCCCCCACCAATATGCGGCATTCCGGCAGGCCCGCGATTGCTTTTAGACGTCACGAAACATCACGGCCACCGGCTTCACGCACAGGAAACTTTCAAATCAAAACCGGTTGGGATATGATGAGGCGGCGGACGGGCCAAACCGCTCACCACACGGCATTTCAGACCCGCATCGCGACAACGCCAATGGCCGTTGCACGACCGCATCCGCAACAACCCCGGAAAGAAGACCGACCCCAGATAATGACCGTCCAAACCAACATCGCAACGCGACAAAACGACAATCGTGGCACGACCATCGACCCCGCCGACCCCACCGGCCAACCCATCGATGGGCCAGCCGACAACGCCCCGACGCCAACCGCGCCAAGGCCCGGAGAGGTCGGGCCGAAGCTTGGGCGGCGGCGCATCAATCGGCAGATCATGGCTCTGGCCATCCCCACTTTCGGTCAACTAATCGCCGATCCGCTGTTCGTGCTGATCGACACCGCCATCGTCGGGCACATCGGCGATGCGGCACTGGCCGGGCTTTCCATCGGCTCGACCGTGTTGCTTACCGCCGCGGGGCTGTGCAACTTCCTGGCTTATGGGACCACCTCCCGCGTCGGACAACTCATGGGCGCAGGCAAGCGTCGCGAGGGACTCGAAACCGGTGTGGACGGCCTGTGGCTGGCGCTGATCATCGGCATGGTGATTTCAGGGGCGATTTTCGCGTGGGCGCGGCCGCTGTGCACCCTAATGGGAGCTCAAGGCGAGGTGCTCGACCAAGCGGTCACCTACCTGCAAGCGGTGATTTTCGGACTGCCCGGCATGCTACTGGTCTACGCGGCGAACGGCATTTTCCGAGGGCTTAAAAAGGTGCGCATCACACTCGTCGCAGCGGTGCTCGGGGCCGCGCTCAACACCGCCCTCGATTTCCTCCTTGTGTTCGGGCTGCATATGGGCATTCTCGGTTCCGGACTGGCAACCCTTACGGCACAATGGTTCATGGGCATCTACCTGACCGCGCCTTCAATGAAATGGGCGCATGAGGCCGGCGGCTCGCTAGCACCGCGCCTGAGCGGAATCATGGCCAGCGCAAGCGACGGAGTACCGCTCTTTTTGCGCACGCTGGCGCTGCGGATCTGCCTCGTGACAACGGTAATTCTGGCCACGCATATGGGCACGCATGTGCTCGCGGCCTATCAGGCTGTCAATTCCAGCTGGAACTTCGTGCTGAACATGCTTGACGCCATAGGCATCTCCGGCCAGGCCCTGGTCGCCACGGAAATCGGCGCGAAACGCTACGACAACGCCCGCGAAATGACCCGCATCTCGGCACGGGCCGGGCTGTACGGCGGCATCGTCATCGCCGTCGCGCTGGCGGTGTTCGGGTTTACGGCGGCGCCACTGTTCAGCCCGAACATGGCAATCCAGCACCTGATCGCCACAGGGACGGTCGTCATCGCCTTGTTCCTGCCGCTGGCCGGCTGGATGTGGGCGCTAGACGGCATCCTCATCGGCGCCGGAGATTCCACGTACCTGGCCGCCACATGCGGCATCGTCACGGCGGTATATCTGCCATCGGCCATAGCGCTCGGCGTCCTCACGACTACCGCCCGGCCGAACGCCACGACGTGCACGGTGCTTCTGTGGGCCGTGTTCAGCATCATCTTCATCGGCGGGCGCAGCATATTCAACGGCCTGCGCGTCCGCACCGACCGGTGGCTAAAGCAATAAAGGGCAAGTAGCGGACGACGTAAGTCCATGCCTCGCCTATTATTTGTTAGTTAGCTAACGAATCATTAACAACGGGAAAGGGCGGCGCCGCCATGACAGATACACCGGACGGACGCCCCGAAAACTACGGACGCCTCTTGCAACAGAGCTCAAACGGCATGAGTCAGGAGCTGGGCCGTTTCGCCGCGCGCTACGGACTAACCGAGGTGCAGATGGCCGTCATCAACTTCCTGAGTGATCAGCCCGGCGAACAGGCTGCGCAGCACGACATCGAGATTGAATTCCACATCCAGCGCTCAACCGTCACCGCCACATTGCAACGAATGGAAGCGGCAGGACTGTTGACACGGTCGGTCTGTCCCGATGACGCACGGCGCAAAACCGTAAAACTCACCGCACGTGCACGGCGGGACGTCGAAGCGATCCACCGCTACATCGACGGCGAGCAACGCGAATTCGAGCGGCGGTTCTCGGCCGACCAGATCGACGATTTCAAAGCCATGCTCGCCTTTTTCGCGCGCCGACGGCAGACCGTCGGCCCAATCGACAGCAATCCCCCACAGTAAAACGCTTCCAACGAACTCAGACCCTCAACATTTGGCATTTTACGTTTCATGGGCGTCGTTCAACGCGACCGGTTCACGATGCCGAATCATTGGAATTCCAGTGGTCCATCGTGCCGGAATCGGCCTGACGCAAACATGCGTCCAAGGAACGGAAACCTTCGGCAATATAAGGAAATTAAGGAAACACCAACGAATATGTCAATATCAGGCAATACAACCAGCGCGGCAGGCATCGCCGCGAACCCCGACAAAATCCCAGGGAGGGTCTACGGATCTTTCGTGGCGGCGGGCCTGCTCTCATTGAGCGGCGTGGTAGTGGAGACGGCGATGAACGTCACCTTCCCCACACTTATGCATCTTTTCAAGGTCAGCACCGACACCGTGCAGTGGCTGACGACCGCCAACCTTCTGGTCATCGCGGTGATCGTGCCCCTCAGCGCCATGCTTAAGGCACGGTTCCGCACCAAACCGCTTTTCATCACCGCGAACCTCGCATTCCTCGCAGGCACGCTGCTTGGCGCGCTGGCCCCGAATTTCCAGACGCTTCTGCTGGCCCGCGTCATTCAGGGAGTGGGCGCCGGCATCGCGCTGCCCCTCATGTTCAACATTATCATCGAAACCGCGCCACCGCGCAAAATAGGCATGATGATGGGCTTGGGAACCCTGCTGACCGCCGTCGCGCCCGCCATCGGACCGACCTTCGGCGGCTTGGTCGTGTCCTTCACCAGCTGGCGCGTGATTTTCGTATGTCTCATACCGATCGTGCTGGTTTCGCTGGTGCTCGGCGTGATGTGCATCGAGCAGAAGAGCCGCATCCGTCAGGTGCACTTCGATGCAATCGGCATCGCGCTTATCGCACTGACTTTCGGCGCGCTTATCTACGGATTCAGCTCCATGACTACCAAGCCCCTCATGTCCCCGAACGTGGCGGGCGCCATCGTCATCGGCCTGATCTCTCTGGTGCTGCTGTGCATGCGCGAACTGCATGTCACCTCGCCCATCATCGACATCCGAACCCTGAAAAACCTCCGGTTCGCCGGCTTCGCTTTGGCTTTCTTCCTGCTGCAGGCCGTCTCGCTGGGACTGTCGTTCATACTACCTAATTACCTGCAACTGGCAGGCGGCGCGAAACCCCTGGTCGCCGGACTTCTGCTGCTGCCAGGAGCGGCCGTCGGCGCCTGCTTCGCCCCGCTCGGCGGACGCATCCTCGATGCCATAGGACCCAAGCCTCCGCTGATCGCGGGAGGAGCGTGCGCGATCGTATCGATGGCGTGCCTGTTCGTCTTCGGCCACGGCCTTTCGAATGCCGCCGTATGCGGGCTCTACATTCTCTATATGCTTGGCATCGGCATGAGCTCCGGCAACATCATGACCACAGGACTGAGCCATCTCGAACATGGGCAGCAGAGCATGGGCAACGCCATCTTCAACACAGCACAGCAATTCGCCGGAGCGGTCGGCACATCGGTGGCGGCTGCGATCCTGGCTGCCGGGCAGGCCGCCGTACCGCACGACCTCGCACTCGGCACGGCCAACGGCGCCACCATCGCCTTTGGGGTGCTCCTGGCTGGTCTTATCATCGAACTGATCGACGTGGTGCGTTCGCTGTTCTAAGCGGATACCCTAGCGTCTGATCGCACCCCCTCCCCAACAGGATCAGTTTATATTATTGAGCCGCCCCCTTCACTTAAAAAGGGGGCGGCTCAATAAATCGTATCCGCATTATTCTCGGCGTAGCGGCAACGTTTCACCCACCTTTTTCATAGGGCACCAAACGCTACCGTACAAAACCGAAACTACTCCTCGATTTCGGGGCGGCCAGGCTCGGCCCACAGCGTATGGAACGCGGCGCCTTCCGGAGCGTCCACACGGCCATAGGTATGTGCGCCGAACAGATCGCGTTGACCCTGGATCAGCGCTGCGGGAAGACGCCCCGAACGCAGGCCGTCGTAATATGCCAGCGAACTGGAGAAGACCGGCACCGGGATGCCGCACTCAGCGGCACGAGCCACGACACGACGCCAGGAATCCTGAGCCTGTTCGACGGCCTTCTTGAAGTACGGGGCGAAAAGCAAGGAGACATCGGCCTCACCGGACTGGAAAGCGTCGGAAACCACGTTCAGGAACTGGGCGCGGATGATGCAGCCGCCGCGCCAGATGCGCGCGACCGCGGCCATGTCAATATCCCAGCCGTACTCCTTGGCACCGTCGCTGATCTCATTGAAGCCCTGCGCATATGCGACGATCTTCGACGCATAGAGCGCGTGACGAATATCCTCGATGAACGCGGCGCGATCGGCATCACTGATGCTGAGGCTGCCGTCGGGGCCGGTGAGTCCCGCCTTCTGCGCGCCGGCACGCAACTGCGGCTGACTGGAAAGAGCGCGGGCGAACACGGCCTCGCCGATGCCGGTAACCGATGTCCCCAGTTCCAAAGCGGTCTCGACGGTCCATGTGCCGGTGCCTTTCATGCCGGCGCGATCCACGATCACGTCAAGCAACGGCTTACCGGTCTTTGCGTCCTTCTGATGCAGGACGGTGGAAGTGATCTCGATGAGGTACGAGTTAAGCTCACCCTTGTTCCACTCATCGAACACATCCCCAATCTGATCCGTCGACATGCCCAGACCCCTGCGCATAAGGTCATAGCTCTCGGCGATCAGTTGCATGTCGGAGTACTCGATGCCATTATGCACCATCTTGACGAAATGGCCGGCACCGTTCTCTCCGATGTGGGTTACGCAAGGCTCGCCTTCGGCCACGGCCGCGATGGATTTGAGGATCGGCCCCAGCGTCTTCCATGATTCCTCGGTGCCGCCCGGCATCAGTGACGGCCCGTTGAGGGCGCCCTCCTCACCGCCGGAGACGCCGCAGCCGACATAGTGCAGGCCACGCGCACGAATGGCCTTCTCGCGGCGAATCGTGTCTTTGAAATAGGAGTTGCCGCCGTCCACGATGATGTCGCCCGGCTCCATCGCATCCACCAAAGCGTTGATGGTGGCGTCGGTGGGCTCGCCGGCCTTCACCATGATGATGGCCGTCCGCGGCTTTTTCAGGGCGGCGACGAACTGCTCAATCGACTCGGTGGGCACGAAGTTTCCCTCGTCGCCATGCTCGTCCATGAGCTTTTCGGTACGTTCGTAGTGCCGGTTGAACAACGCCACGGTGTTGCCGTGATGCGCCAGGTTCCGTGCGAGGTTCGACCCCATGGCCGCAAGTCCCACCACTCCTATATTCGCTGTAGCTTCCGCCATAATTCGCCTTATCGCCTTTCAAATCGACAATCCCACAGTGACGCCACCCGCATGGTGACGCTATGGATTTGCACTTTCACCCACAGTCGCGGTCAGAGCGCAAATCATCACATTCACAGTCTATCGCCAACGTCCCACAGAAAACAGCGCCAATGGCCGCCAAAGGTCGCGCCAGTCGAAAACCTCCGTGGAGCCAACGAGCCATCGTATAAATCGCAGGGGTTTTCAAGCATAACCGAGACTCACGTGAACCGTATCACATATGGGCGTGCCCGCAGCAAATCCCGGCAACAGCCACTAGGTGAACCGCCGTCCACATGCCCACCCGGCGCCAAAACGCTGAACGTCTACTGAATGAACAACACCCGGAGCGTATCGTCCTCCTCTTGCGTCAATCCGTTCTGAAGGCAGTATTGCCCAACCGAACCATACTCGTGTTTGATGTCGCGCAACACACCGCGAATGAGCTCAGGCGGCGAAGCCAACAGAGCGGTCTGCGCCGCAGAAACCTCACCGACCCCATCCGAATCATCATCAAGCCCGGCCATCACGGCCTTTTTGAACGCTTCACCAAGGTTCGCGCCGGACTGCGCATAGCAGGAGACGACCATATCCTCACTCACCCCCAAAAGGCTCATGAGAATCGCCGAGGTGATGCCCGTCCGGTCCTTGCCGGCGGTGCAATGGATGAGCATGGGGTGCCCGCTCGGCGTCGCCAGCTTTTTGAGAATCGAGATGATACGGTCCGCCGACCCGAACGCGATGTCGTGGTACATCCTCGCCATATCGACGGCATTGTCGCCGGAATCGCTCTGATCCGAGGAATTTGCGACGCTAGGGCTCTCAGACTCGGAAGTCGAATTCGAAACGAGGCCGGAAGCATTTTTGGAATCCCCCTCAGAACCCACATGGGCATCGCCATGGAGTTGCGGCGCCCGCGAAACGGTGTCGTCCTTGATCAGTGGGACTCGGTCCACATGAATATCATCCGGCAGACTGTAGGGCCACTGCTCGATTTCAGCCGGATCACGCAAGTCCACGACCTCTTTGACGCCAAGACCCTCCAGATCGTCGACTCCGTGCTCGCCGAGGAAGTTCAGTCCGGCCGTACGGAAGAACAGCCCGTCGCGCAGGTGATGCCCATCGACAGTGGGATACCCTCCGATGCCGCGCGCGTTGGGCACGCCGTCAATGCGAATCCCCGCGCCATCCCCCTCGGGACGGTAGGCTAGGTAGGATTCATCACCTCCGGTCACAGCGGCCCCTCGTCTCGTCTTGTCATCGACACCGCTATCCGTCATATGTGGACCCCTTTCAGAACGGGTGCGAACCAGTTCAATCCGTCAAACAAACAATACCGCCATATTACCCGACCATGACGAATCTCGTCGCATGCACCTGGAACGTGGTCATATCCCTTACATCAGGTGTGGCCCCGCATAACTCAACCGCGGATAAGCGACCTCATCGGGGAGGGATATCGAGTGCCGAACGCAGCCATCGGTGTCGGACATGCTTATTCGTCATACCCAAGTCCCGGTGCATGCGATACAAGATGAGCGTATGGGTCCTTCCCCGCACGCCGACAGACAGGCATCGTGTCCTGTTGACGGATCGAACACGCTCAGGACAACGAAGGACGGCCACTTACCCCACCAAGGCGCGGCGAAGAACGATTTCACTCTATTACCAGCCGAATCTCACCGAGGCCGCCGGAAACGGCAATCACCAATCAGTCCAGGGTCGAACGGAACATGCGGCTCGCTTTGGTACCAGTAGGCCACGGAAGCCAGGTCGTCCGAACGCTCGAACAGACCGGACTCATCGGTGCCGATCTGCTGAATGGTAACTTTGATGCCTTCATGGAAATAGATGGGATCGGGAATGTGCCATCGGTATAGGCCGCGCATCACCGGCGTCGATTGATCCCAATAGTCGTTTTCGCGCCCGACGAGGGTCTGGGAGCGGAAAGGAAAACCAACGAACGGTGCGCAATACGTCTGTTCTCGCATATCCCCGCTGCCTCGACCCTCGAACGAACCGAAACTCCAGGCCCCGCCGAAATAGTCCTCGGTGCCGGTGCTGGTGACAGTCGGGTATTCGACATCGCCGTCAAGATACATTTTGACCTCGCCCTCGCCCCACCAGCGGCTTTCGAGCGCCGTGTGAGCCAGGTAAGTACCGACGTACACCCCTTGACCCCGCACATCATCAAGGATGACGTAATCCCGCGACTGGCTGGTGACCCGCTCGCGACGCCATTGCGCATGGAAACGCAGCGCGTTCTGCGGCAAAGGCTCCTCCGTATAGTCGATCTGATAGAAGAAGCCGTGCACGTCTTCGTTGTGTCCGCTACGCAATACCACTTTGGCATGCTCGAACGGCATCGAGAAATAGCAGTTGAACCCACGGTTGGGAGCCACCACCACAGGCAACGAGTCAACCGCACAGGCCTGCGCATGCCCACAACAGAAGAAATCCCCGATCGGGCACACGACACTGGGATCATCCTCGCCGTCCCAATAGAACTCGAGAATCAGATTACGCAATACGTTCTGGCCGGTCGGACCGGTCCTGTCAGTCACCGTCATCCAGATATGCCGAATGACGCCCGGCCCATCCACATCCATCAACGTCACGGCGCCACCGGCGGGCACCACGTCAACGCAGGGCGATCCTTTACGCGAGGGGCCCAACGTGCCGGCCGCCATCGCCGCCACCCCCTTGCCCCCGGTCGGGTTCTCCGCATTGACGCACCTCGATCGCCGCGCGCCAGGCGCCGTCGCCAAGGCATCGAGCAAGCCAAATCCCGAACCCATTCCCGCACCTCCCCTGAGGACTGGATTCGTCACTGTTTCATTCATCTCGAAGCCTTTCTTGTTTTGTTCTTGTACAAACTCATTCAATAATGGCGCGCCACCGTCATGCTTAGGACCATTTTTACTTCACGGCCCCGGCAACGATACCTTGATTGAGTTTGCGCTGGAAAATGACGAAGAAAATGATGGTCGGAATAATGCTTAGCAACGATGCGGCGGCCAAGGTGGTCGCATCCATCGTATGCTGCCCTTGTAATGTAGCCAAGGCCAACGGCACTGTCTGCACACTGTCGTCCATCAGAAAAGCCATCGGAATCATGTACTCGTTCCAAGTCCAAACGAAGAAGAAAACGAACAACACACTGATGGTCGGCCACGAAATCGGAAGCACCACGCGCAACAAAGTCTGCCAACGATTTGCCCCATCTAAAGTGGACGCTTCCAGAATCGCTTGCGGGAATGTTCCATAGACCGCCGAAAGCAGATAAGTACCATAAGCGCTCTGTATGACAGTGAAGATGATCATGATGGCCAATTGCGAGTTATACAGACCAATACGTTTGAACATGGTATACAACGGATAGAGCAGCGCCTCTTGCGGCATCATGTTCGCCAACATTATCATCAGCACGATCCAGCGATTGCCCTTAACCTTGCCGATGCCCAATGCAAATGAGTTCAGCACAGAAAGCATAACGCCCAGTACGGCGACGACCAGCGAAATCAGGAGGCTATTGACGAATTTGACCGGAAAATGACTGGTATTCCAGAAAGAGACGATGCCGCTCATAGTCGGATGCGCCGGCATGGTCAGCGGCCCAGAGGCATTATAATCGCCTATGGTCTTGAACGCATTCATCGTCAGGATGACGAGCGGGCTGAGCATGACGATGGCGCCAACAGACAAAAGCACCAGAACCAGCCAGTCGCCCCAAGAACGGATGTGCTTGGCCTTAAGTGGCACCTCCTCCGCCTTTTTCTTCGAACTCATCTTAGCCCGTATGGAAACTTCCGACATTGCTTGCCTCCTTAGTCCATGTTCTTTTCAACATGACCCTGAATAATCGTGAACACCACCGAGAAGATGATGATGACCACGGTCAGCGCGGTCGATATAGCGGCGCCATACCCGACCTGCTGCACCTGGAAGAATTGGTTGTAGGAATAGTATGACGGCACGATGGTCGTGGTGCCCGGACCACCCTTGGTCAACAGATACACGGGTCCGAAAGTCTTCAATGCGCCGATCGTCGCAGTCAGGATCACGACCAAGAGCTCAGGCATGATCGAAGGCAGAGTCACCACATAGAACTTTTGCCACCAATTCGCGCCATCAAGCCCCACAGCTTCATACAGTTCGGGGTCAACCCGTTGAAGACCGGACATGAAAATCACAACCGGATAACCAAGTTGAATCCAAATGAGAATGAACATCAGAACAGGCAACGCGGTTTTGGGGTTCCCCAGCCAATTGCCCTGAAGCACACCGAGGCCCATTGCATGCAGAAGGGCATTGAAAGCACCATCATCAGGCCGGAATATCCAACCCATGATAATCGAAGCAACAGCCACCGGCAACAGTTGCGGCAAGTAATAGAGCGCACGGAGGAACGACGCAACCTTGGAGCCGAACTTCTTTTGAATGACATCAGTGAGCAATGATGAGATAAACAGACCCAAAACCGTTGGAATAATCACGATAGCCACGATGATCCAGAATGAATTCTCAAAGGACTTCCAAAACATCTCGTCCCTGAAAAGGCGGCGCCAGTTCGCGGCACCTATGAATCGCACGGGGCCCACACCCCGCCAACGGGTAAAGCTTAAGTACACGTTCCAGATGGCCGGCACGATAATAACGACCGCAAGGCTGAGCACACCGGGAATTAGATAGGGCACGAATCGCGAGGGCTTATTGCCAGGCAGCCTAGAGAGCGCGGCTCCCCTGGTCTTGCTATGTAAAGACATTCTGGTCTTCCTTATCAACAAATCGAATACGTTCACAGGTCAGCGCATCCACAGCATTGGATTGCCTCGACGCGCCTACCGCAGAATCAGAACCGAGCGGCATGGGGCCAGACACATATATGAATCCGACCCCTTAATCACCTTTTGTGGAATCAGTTGTCCTTGACACCCATGTCCTGCACCCCGGTGTTATAGGCCTTCTTCATGGCTTCAAGAGTCTGCGTCGGCGTCTTGGTGCCGTTGGTCAGCTCCTGGAACTCAGAAGACATCGCATCCGTGAGGTTAGATGCCGGATAATCCGGATAGTACGACAATTGACCCTTCTTCGAGAAACCGGAGTACTCCTCAATCATCTTCTTGTTCTTTTCGTTGATCACCTTGGACATATCGGCATTTAGCGGCACGCTGCCGGCATTGCCGATACCCGTCTGCAGGCCCTTGGAGATGGCCTTGTCCAGAAGCTTGGCGGACCAGTCCTTGTGCTTCGACTTTTCAGGAATCACCAGTAGGTTACCGGTGCACCCTTGGAGCATCTTGGTGCCCGGCAACACGGCGGCATCCCAATCGAAGGCCTTAATCTGATCGTTGAAGCGCGATTCATTCCATGTACCGGTCTGGTAGATCGGGTTCTCTCCCTTAATGAAGGAAACCGTGGTGTCCTCACCTTTAAGCCCCGTGGCATTACGAGAGATATAACCTTTCTGGAGCCATTCGTTAATCTTATTGGTCGCGTACGTCAAGGGTTCGGCGTTCCAGTTGACGTCATGCTTGTACATATGCCAGTCCTCGATAAACCGTTCATCGGCCTTGGTGCCCACCAAGGACCACCACAACCACAGCACGCCATATTCCTGAGCGTCGGCGGCGATAGGAGTGACGCCGGCCGCCTTGAACTTAGCGCACGCATCTTCGAACTCGTCCATCGTGGCCGGAATCTTGATGCCGTACTTCGCGAAAAGGTCCTTGTTATAGAACACCCTCTGATACTCGGCATAGGTAGGCAGGCCGACCCACTTGTCGCCATTCATGATGCCCTTGTCGTTGTATTTGGCGACAGAGGCGTCGCCGGGGGTGATCTCCTTATCCCAACCGTATTTCTTGACATACGGCCCCATGTCGCTCAGCAGCCCCATCGAAGAGAGCATACCGGCCGATCCGTTGCCCCGATTCGACTCCATAATATCGGGAGCTTGGTCGGAGTTGAGGAACTGACTGGCATTCTGGGCTATCTGAGTGAAAGACTTGACTTCAAACTTCACCTTGATGCCGGTGTCTTTGGTGAACTCCTTCGCCGCCTGCTTCCAGGCCACGGTCTCCGCGGAAGCATCGTTTTCATAGTACCAGAACGAAATGCTATCTGGCTTGGCTTCACTTTGCCCGCCGGTCGAACCACAACCGGCCAATGCCGTCACCGACATTGCAACGGCCGCAAATACGGCAATCCCTTTTTTGACATTCATTTTTCTCTCCTAATTCAAGAAACCCTTGCTCATCTGCATCGAAACGTTTCGACAACACGGACATCAGTCCGCGCCGTTCTTTGAAAAATTGTGCACATCCTTCATTGACGTGCGCACAAGACTAACGCGTCATCGCCGTTTCAAAACGCCTCTACGCCCTTCTCGGGCAATCAGCCACAACCTCCCTTCTGTGCTTCACGGGCACGACTTAACGAGCCGCGATCGATAAAAGTGGGCACGGAAAGATCGACCTCTCCACGGATATCGTGATGTTCCTCGATCGCACCAAGCAGCAAGGACATGGCGCGTGAGCACTGGACCGCAGGGGTGATAGGCATCTCAGAGATACCCTTACTCATTGGATAGGAATCCAACAAAGTACCGCACGACAACACGGAAACGTACTGGGGAACATCCATCCCAGATACCGACAGGACGCCTAACACGGTATTGAGCACAGACGGATCCGCTTGATTCACGATGGCGGTCGCACCATTCTTGGGGATAAGATATTTTGACACGAAAGCATTGGCGTCGAAGTTACGGTATTCAGTCAGCTCGGACTCCATCACCACCATCTGCCGATCTTCCGCCGCCGCGATAAAAGAATCCCTGAACAGGTTCAAATACCCGGACATCGGCTCGCTGAGATGTTCGACGCTCCTGAGCAGCACCACCCGCTCATGGCCCAAATCCCGTAACCTGTCGGCGGCCAACCGACCCATGCACGCAAAATCGACGTCCACGCAAGCACAGTCGTCATGATCCTTGGGAAAACCGATGCACACACAAGGCTTACCGTATTCGGCAGCCCTTGCGGCGCGAAGGTCGTTTTCCTCGACATCCAGCAAAACGACCCCATCGGCAAGATTGCTCTGTGCAACACGGAGAATATCATCTACAGGGTCCTCGCCGGTCAGCAACAAGACATCGTACCCACCGGCTTTCGCCCGCAACGCTGTCTGCATAAAGTAGGCACTCAAACTCGAGTGCCTTACTTCGCGGCGTCCCGGCGCAATGGCGATCACATGACTCAAGTGGCCACGCATCTTCCTCGCGCTGGCATCCGGTATGTAATTGAGACGATTGACGGCATCAAGCACCCTGTCGGCGGTTTTGTTGGAAATTGAGCGTTTACCGGACAGGACATAGGAGACCGTAGAGACGGAGACTCCGGCCGCCTTTGCCACATCCTTGATACCGGCCATCATCGCCTCCCTGCAATCTGACACCGACAATCATTTATTGTCGAAACGTTTCGACATCTGATATTCTCATCATAACTTCTTTCTTCTTGGTTGTCAATTCGACGCCCCTACGATACCCTCCCGATTCCAGGCAATTCCAGTTCTATGATTTCAAAGGCGGAAACGAATCCCTGGCATATGCCGAAAGCTCCGAACAACGACTTTTCGCCTGTTATCTCTCGCCAAAGACCAAACCGGAACTTCGGGGTTCTGTTGCTTTGCGTCCATCGGAAAATGCAGGGAGCGCCAAAACCGTAAATGCCGATGCTGCCCTATAATGAGGAACCGATAAGACAGACACCGAACACCACATCTTTCAACGATCCGGAGGCGTGGCATGACGACAGACATACAAGAAGTCGCACAAGCGGCCGGCGTCTCCGTGTCCACGGTGTCGCGCACCTTCACCAAGCCGGATCTCGTTTCGGCCAAAACCCGCAAAAAGGTCATGTCTGCGGCCAACAAGCTCGGCTTTCGCATTTCACGTTCGGCGGCGGCCCTCAAAAGCGGCCAGACGATGCGGGTTGCTTTCCTCACGGCCGACGGCGTCTCCTCGTGGTTCAACTCGCACGCGTTCGCCGGATTGGATTCGGTGCTTCATCCAGCCGGGTATGACATATCCGTCTTCACCATGACGACCGCCCGCGAGCGCAAGGACTTCTTCCAAAATCTGCCTGTGCTGCGTAACGTGGATGCCGTCGTGGTCAATTCCTTCGACATCGACCCACAGGAGATCGCCCGCCTCGATGATGTTCACGTGCCGATTATCGGCATCAACGTGCCTTCCAACGTGGGTTTCGACGCTACGGTGAGCATCGACGACTGCGCCGCAATGCACGACGCGGTCAATCATCTGAGCGCTCTGGATCATCGCAACATCGCGTTCGTCGGTCAGACAACTCATAGCCAGTTGCGATATAGTGCGGACTTACGGCTTCAGGGCTTCATCGATGAATGTCGCAACCACCCATCGATACATGAGACGGTCATGCTGTTCGAACCTGGCCCCGACTGCATCGACGAGGCGATCAACGCCATTCTTACTGCTCAGCCGTCCCTGACCGCAGTGTGCTTCATGAAGGACGAAATCGCGATTCCCGTCCTGTTCCGGTTGCGTCAGTACAATCGGCGAGTTCCACAAGACTTGTCCATCATCGGTTTTGATGATATTGAGCTTGCCGGACAAATCGGGTTGACCACTCTTCGTCAAGATCCCTATGCAATGGGGGCAGCCGTGGGTCGCAAGGTGCTCGATGCCATCACTTTGGCGGCGAATTCATCCAGAAATGACGACATGGCCAGCTCAGCGCACCATCGGAGTCACAGCGGGGGGCATCAGGCGGCCGATCTCAAGCGGGGCAGCTCCGACGAAGGCCACATGATATCCGGTAAATCAGCAAGCAAGCCGGTGACAGGGATTCCGGCTCAGTTCGAGACGGAATCCCTTGCCTCTCCGTCGACCGAGGCTTATAGCGTATTCCCCGTTCATCTTATGTTGCGTGAAACCACGATGCCTTTGAGAAAATGACAACCCTCAAATGGTTGGCAACGTAGTCATATTATAATTTTGATTTAATAGTGACATTTTTCCCGTTTCTTTGCATTTTTATGATATCGTTGTCATAGCAGTTACCGATGCAATCAATCCAAGGAAGGAAACCATGACATCAAACAACCAGTTCGACGACTGGTGGAAACAGGCCGTCGTCTACCAGATCTACCCACGCAGTTTCAAGGATATTGACGGCGACGGGATCGGTGACATCGCCGGCGTCACCGAGAAGATCGACTACCTTAAGGCGCTCGGCATCGACGCGATCTGGCTTTCTCCGTTCTATCCCTCTGCGCTGGCCGACGGCGGCTATGATGTTGACGACTATCGTAACGTGGATCCGCGGCTCGGCACCATGGACGACTTCGATACGATGGTTTCGGCCGCTCACGACGCGGGCATCAAGGTGATCGTCGATATCGTGCCGAACCACACCTCCAACAGGCACGTCTTCTTCCAGGAAGCCCTCAAGGCCGGACGCGGCTCCGCCGCACGTGATCGCTACATCTTCCGTGAAGGACGCGGCGAAAATGGCGAACTGCCGCCCAATAACTGGCAGTCACTTTTTGGAGGCCCGGCTTGGGAGCGGGTGGACGACGGACAGTGGTACTTCCACATCTTCGCCAAGGAGCAGCCGGACGTGAACTGGAAGAACCCCGACATCCACGAGGAGTTCAAGAAGACGCTTCGCTTCTGGAGCGATCACGGCACCGACGGCTTCCGCATCGACGTGGCACACGGCCTGGCCAAGGACATCGATCGTGAACCGCTTGACAAGCTCGCTGAGAAATATCAGGTCGGCGGCGATGGACAAAGCGATGACGACAGCCCATTGTGGGATCGGCCCGAAGTCCACGAGATATACAAGGAATGGCGTCAGGTCTTCAACGAATACAATCCGCCGCGTTTCGCCGTCGGTGAGGCCTGGGTCAAGCCTGAGCACCAACACCTTTACTCTTCCCCGGACGAACTTGGTCAGGTCTTCAACTTCCAGTTTGCCATCGCGGACTGGGACGCCAAGCAGATGCGCACCGCCATCGAGGAGGGGCTCGACGCCGCCAAGCATAGCAACGGTTCCACCTCAACGTGGGTGATGAGCAACCACGACATCGTCCGCAACGCAACGCGCTACGCGCTCCCTTTCTTGCCTGCGCGCGACAAGCACCAGGTTCCCAAAGACTGGGTGCTTCGAAACGGCAAGACATATTATGAAGACCGCCCGCTCGGCACCCGCCGCGCCCGCGCGGCCGCACTGATGGAGATGGGTCTGCCGGGTTCGGTCTACATCTACCAAGGCGAGGAATTGGGACTGTTTGAAGTCGCAGACATCCCGTGGGATCGCCTCGAGGACCCGAACGCGTTCCGCACCAGCCGCAGCACCATCGATAAAGGCCGCGATGGCTGCCGCGTACCGCTACCGTGGACTGCAGAGGACATGCCGGAACCTGCAAGCTGGGACGGCAATTTCGGCACGGGTGCATCCTTCGGGTTCTCGCCGACCGCAAAGCCGGATGGCACCTCACCCGATGATCCGCATCTACCACAGCCGCTCTGGTTCAAGGACTTCGCCGTCGACACCGAGGAGACGGATCCGGACTCGATGCTGAACTTCTATCGCAGCGCTCTTAAGACTCGCGCCACAAAGCTCACCGCCACGGGCGACCACGACAGCATCAGCATGCTCGACATGGGCGATGACGTCATCGCCTACAGCCGCCCCAGCACCGACGACAGGGGACGCCGCTTCGCCAACGTCACGAACTTCGGTGCAGACCCGATCGCCCTGCCCGCAGGCGAAGTGCTCGCCACATCGGCCGAGCTTACGGCCGACGGGCTGCTTGCCCAAGACGCGAGCGCCTGGCTCCTACTTGACGAGTAAAGCCGCGACGTCGCCGATAAACGCAACGGGGTGGAGGAGGTTTTATCCATTTTCCGCCCCGTTTGTTTACGGCTTATCGCTTCACTACTTTACTATCGTCTCTTCGCCGACCGTCTCTCACCTGTTCTTAACTACTCATCCACAATCACGCTCGGGCGTTTTCGTTCGAGGTCCGACGTCTACCGTCCCGTCCAACTCCCATCCTTCATCCCCGACCATTCATCTCGCATTTTCGCACTGCGATCAGCGCCCTTCGACCAGCAACTGCCTCACGCATTCCAACGCTCGACAACCGGTTCAGACTTGTAATAGCCAAGAACCGCATAATGCGCCGTATCGATCCGAAAAAGACTGCCGGCGCACGGATCCACACCAAGCCACTGGGTGGCCAACACTCGAAGGACGTGGGCGTGTGCCACCAACAGTACGTCCGAGCCGGCGAGCACCATAGGCGCCACCTTACTAACCGCACGCCGCGTACGAGCCGCCACGTCCTCGAGCCGTTCTCCACTGGTGTGACGCACCGGAATCTGCTCACCGGTCTCCAACCGCTCAACCCAGTCGACCCCCATGTCAGCCGGAACCGCTTCAGCCCCGTGCCTCCACACGTTCCAAGGCCTACCCAGTGCCGCGCCGATCTCCTGTTCGGTGTGCCCTTCGGCTCGGCCATAATCCCATTCAGCCAGATCGTCTAATACCTGAAACTCGCCGAATCCGGCCAATTGTGCAGTCTGCCGGGCCCGCAGTAGGGGACTGACGAAAATGCACGAGGCGTCGAACCCGCCCGGAAACGCCTCGCGTAGTCTCTTGCCGCTCTGAACCGCCTGCTGACGGCCCTCCCGCCCCAGCGGCAAATCCGTGCGACCGGTGTATTGACCGCTATCGCTCCACTTGGTCTGGCCGTGTCGAAGCAATACAAGATGGCCAAGCCGCGCCGCTTCACCCATTGGCCTTGGCACACCTTTCGATTCCGAAGCATCGTCGCACAGAACAACATTGTCTTCACTCATGCCTCCACTCTAGCCCGGGGTGTTCGACCTTTTCACCTCATCGCGGCAATGCAAGACAGACCGTCGCGAAGAATTCCATCGAAGCGACTGCTGCAGCTGCTCGCGCATTCCTTTAACGGCTTACAATGCCACACCCTCGCCTATCATGGAGATATGAAGGTGTTTCACAGCAGAGGAAAGCACATGACGGGTTCGAAGTCCTTCGGCGCGGCGAGTATACAAACGGCGGCACAGCAGGGCACGGGCTTGTCGGCGCCCGAAGACGACGGTCAGTCCAGCATGCAGGCCCCAGCCGCTTCCAGCGAGACCGCCAAACCATCAACCACGACAGCCCACCCAACCTATATGCCTTCTTCAACAGCTATAGACAGCCAAACACCACAGGAACGCGACCAGGAGTCCGACTCCCCTTTGAGCAGTACGGCGGACGACATTGTAGAATCACTTCACAAACTCGACCAGAAAGTGGATACCATGCGCATGAACATGATCAACGACCCCGACACATTGGGCGACAAGGTCCTGAAAACCATCATTCCCATGGCGACCGGAGCCGTGGCCGGCAAGCTGTTCAAAATGATTTGGGACCGTCAAATCGTCAGCCGCAGGAACGCGCGCAACGCCGCCAAATCCACATCCATGTCGGAGGCGACGGACGCGAGCACGGACGAATCGACCTCGCAGGAAAAGGCCGAGGACACGACGGCGCAACAGCAAGGCACCATCGCCAGTATCGTGTTCGCCATGCTTTCGGCCGCGTTCGCAGCGGTCATCTCAGAACTGAGCACCCGCGGGTCTGACGCTCTGGTTACCCGTCGCCATTCCCGTCGCGCCGGCGGTCGTTAATCGGCACATCTCACATTGCCGCTTAGCGGAAAACACACCGAAATTACCCACCGCCTGCGAGAATGTTGATATGACCAAATCACAAACTCCAATCAGCAACGAAACCATCGAAACCCTGTTGAACCGCCGTTCGATTCGCGCGTTCAAACCAAACCCCGTGCCTGAACAGACGGTCGCCACGCTTGAGACTGTCGCCCAACATGCCGCCTCAAGCGAGTATCTACAGGACTGGTCGGCCATACGCGTCAAGGACCAGGTCATCAAACGCACCGTCGCGGAAATCGGAAACCAGGCCTACATCGCACAGGCCCCGCTACTGTATGTCTTTGTGGCGGATGAACATCGCAACGCCGCGATCGCCGCGCGCAAAGGCATCGACCCGCATTCGGACCAGTTCACTCTCAACTCCAGCTACCGTTTCAGCCAGGCCCAGAATGACGCCGTCCTCGCGCTGCACGCAATGGAGACCGCCGCATATTCCCTTGGTTTAGGAGCGGTGATCCTCGGCTCGATTCTGAACGATCCGGCACGTCTCGTCGAACTGCTGCACCTGCCGGAATTCACCTACCCGGTGCTGGGGCTGGCATTGGGCGAGCCGGATCAGGCACCCAGCCTGAAACCAAGGATGGACCGCTCCGCACAGTTCTTCGACGACAGTTACCCTGCGAACGACAAGGGCGACACTCCCGAAATTCCTGGCACGTTTGACCTGGACGCCTTTGACAAGAAGGTCAGCGAATACTACGATCTGCGCGACACCAAGCGACCGGTCGACGCCTTCAGCGACCAGATCGCCGCCAAATCCACCGATTCCAAAGTAATCGCCAAGCGGTTCGAACCGGTCGCCAAGGCGCAAGGCTTCCGTTTCGACCGCTAGGCCGTCTCTCATAAGCCGTTTCGCTAAGACGTTTCCAGAGGGGAACTGGCACCCATACGGGGCCGAAACGCACGCCGGTTCCCTGAAGCATTCTTTTACCACTGGTTGGCACGGGATTAGCCGCAAGCCAACGCGTACGACTCCCTCTCATTGGACACACTCCTCGGCCGACGCGATAACGCAGGCAAGGAGCGACGCCGGAGCCCGCACCTCCGTAACGCGCAGACCGACGACGCCACCGGACAACGGACCTGAGCCTCAGCGATATTGAAGAACAAAATTGCGCCATTATCCAAGTTCCAATCGATACGCAGTTGCATTACTACTATCAATAAGTTGACCATGCGATGAAGTCATGTCACATCGGAATGCCCTGGATCCAGCCGGTTTCGACGAGTTATATCCTGAGGTTGGTCTTAATGCCGGCGCGGCTTAAAACCACGCTTTCGCGAGCGCGGTCTGCCGCCGCCACTGGGCTTCAACCCCCGCAAAAGCGGAGCACCCGACGGGTCATGATGCGTCAAATGCCATTGTCCACAGTATTCGCACCGGTACACCCACAATTCCGCGCCGCGTTCAACCAGACTCCGGTCGGCGGCGCGCTGAGCCTGCACCTTATCATGGTACATGATCTTTTGCGTATTGGCACAGCGCTTGGGGGTGAAATAATGCATGCTTTCACTGTAACCACACCGGCTTACCTTCGTCTGAAACCGAACGGTCACATGCCATCGTCGGCGCACGCGAAGTCAAATATCGCAAGCAACGCAACCGTACCAGGCCACACCCGGGGGTTCTCCCGAATCCGGAAAACCGACGGACTCGTGCCCCTCCCGCCAACTTTTAAAGCCCGAATCCGGCATCGTCAAGTGCAACGTTTGACGGGTATGCCAGCAGAATGCGTGTTCGCGGGATCGACTTTCACGAATACCCGCGACTGCCCGGAACCTCAAACCTACCATGTGCGAAACCACTTCATGCCGTCCACTCCCTCATGGCTGAGCAGGTCGAAGCCGATTGCAACGCACACGTTCCCGGCTGGCATCGGTTCAGTCCACTCATTCCCGCGCCACTATGACCACACCCCACTATATATAAGTGGGCAGGGGCTTATGGCAGATCGTTGCCGGCGGCGACATACAGGTCATACCATTCCTGCGCGCTGATCTCCACGTCGGCCCCCGCCATCATCTCCTTCAGACGGCTTGGTGTCATCGATCCCAACAAGACCTGCATTCTGGCTGGGTGGCGCAGGATCCAGGCCACGGCGATGGCGTTCTTGGTCACGCCGTATTTGTCGGCCACCCGTTGCATCGCCTCGTTGAGCGCGGGGAACTTGGGGTTATCGATGAACACACCCTCGAAGAAACCGAATTGGAACGGGCTCCACGCTTGAATCGTCATCCCTTTCAAACGGGAGTAGCTGATGAGTCCGCCATCGTGATCGACACTCGCCGCGTCGGCCATGTTGACGTGAATCTCCTGTTGCACCATGCCGGTGTGGCCGAGCCCGAACTGCAATTGGTTGACCTCGAGCTTCTGCCCGACGGCGCTCTGCAGCATCTCGACCTGCATCGGGTTCATGTTGCTCACCCCGAAATGACGGACTCTCCCGCTGTTCTGCAACTCGTTGAACGCCTCGGCCAGCTCGTCGAACTCGACCAGGGTGTCAGGGCGGTGCAGCAACACGAAATCGACGTAGTCGGTCTGCAGATTCTCCAGCTCACGATCGAGCGAGGCGATAAGGTGGTCTTTGGAGAAGTTGTATCTCGTGATGGCACCGTTGTCGCCCTTGTAAATACCAAACTTGGTCTGGACGAAAATCGACTGGCGATCGACCTTGAGGTCTTGAAGCGCCTGGCCCAACCGACGGCTGCTTTCTCCGTCGGAGTAGCAGTCCGCAGTATCGAAGAAATTCACGCCGCCGTCGAGCGCGGTCCTGACTATGTTCTGAGCCTCGTCGCGTCCCTTGCCGTCCAAGCGCATCACTCCAAGTGCGACACGTGAAGCATCCACGCCTGACGAGCCCAATTCACTGTATTTCATAATTACCTTCCTAAGAACTTCCCGCAATGTCTTTTCATGTCTTAAGCGTCGAAACGACCGGCCGTGAGTTCAAGTGGCCGTCGGATCCGGACGTCATGCATGCCCACGGCTTTCAGATGGCCTTCCCTATGACATCGGCCGCACGCAATGCGTGCGCCACGTCGATGGGGGTGACTTCGAAGGGCATATTGCCCATCGTCTCATCCGGTCCACACGCGTGCTCTCCGACGCTGAGCAGCTCCTCGTCGGTCGCGTCGGCAATACCGATTCCCGCCAGGGACGTAGGCAGCCCGACTTCACGGAAGAAGGTGTAGACTTCCTTGACTTCGTCGAGCGGCCGATCCTCCAGGACCAGTTGCGCCAAGGTCCCGAAGGCGACCTTCTCACCGTGGAGCATTTGGTGCGTGCCTTCCAAGGCGGTCATGCCATCATGGATCGAGTGGGCCGCGGCAAGACCGCTGGATTCGAACCCAAGACCGGACAGCAATGTGTTGGCTTCGATGATGTTCTCCAAGGCGGCCGTACGAACACCGGCCTTGGCGGCGGCCACGGCCTTCACCCCGTCTTCGAGCAGGGTGTCGTGGCAGAGTTTTGCCAGAGCGAATGCGGCATTCGTCGCATGGCCCCCTGTCATGGTGATGGCGTTGGACTGCACGCAAGCCGCAGCCTCATAGTATGTGGCGAAGGCATCACCCAAACCGGAGATCAGGAAGCGCACAGGCGCCTTGGCGATGATGTCGGTGTCCATGATGACCACGTTCGGATTAGCCGGCAGTGGTAGGTATTTATCAAAGACGCCATCCGGCGTATACAACACCGACAGGCGAGAGCAAGGGGCGTCTGAAGATGCCGCTGTGGGGACGATAGCGACTGGGACATGCTCGAAGTACGCCATGGCTTTTGCAGCATCGAGCGTCTTGCCCCCACCGATTCCGAATACGGCGTCCGCCTCTCCAAGATTCTGCCGATTCCGTTCGATCTCCTCCATGGAGCATTCGCCGCCGAATACGACCAACCGGTAAGGCACATGCTCCTGTTCGAAGCTGGAAACGATCTGATCATGGTACAGTTTATCGATCATGGGATCGACAAGCAGGTATGCACCATTGGATCCGATGGCCGAGTATTCCTTGGCCAGCTGACCCATAGCGCCTTCCTGCTGGATGTAACTGCCTGGCGAGCACAACACTTTTCGCATGGTCATTGCCTTTCTTCTCACAGGTTCCAAGCCGTCTCCAGCTACCGAACCATCCTTGCCGCCTTGACGACAAACCCGTACGGCGTCACAGCCGTTCTCAAAAACAAAACACCAAAGTTTCGCCACCGCATTGTGCCATCCAATTCTTCCAAACGGCATCTATTTGCTTCCGACACCACCAAGGCGTTGACAACTTCATACTACAATGACGCCCGGAAGACCAAAAAAAAAACAAGCGCCCTCTTGAAAAAAAAMCAGAGGCGATCAATAAACGCGGCGCAGTCTTCAATGCCATGCGTCGATTTGAAATGTCCTCGCTTGGTTGTCGATGGCACCCCGATAACAGTGATAGGCGGCGCATATCTTTCATCTAAATCATGAATTTTGGGGTGGATGGTTTTGTCCGGTGGTCGTCGTGTCCGTGTCCCGGTTCCCGTCGTCGGCCCGCCGGCCCGGCCGCGTCGACCGACCGGCCGGGGGGGCGCGGGGGATCCGTCCGGGCATGCGAAGAACCCCCGTGGGAGCCGTCAGGCTCGACCACGGGGGTCCCCGTTCAAGTGTGATGCGGCGGCGAGCTACTCTCCCACACCCTGTCGAGTGCAGTACCATCGCCGTGCCGGGCCTTAGCTTCCGGGTTCGGAATGGGACCGGGCGTCTCCCCCGGGCAATGACCGCCGCAAATCTTCTATTATGCACGACCCGCCAGGGATCGTGGGATGTGATGGTCCGGGAACCGGACGGTGGACGCTTCATGCAACAACGATCGATTCATGACCAGGCAACGTTCATCATCGCCATGGCCTTTCCGCAGTAGGAAGATGCCGTCCCCGCGACCAGCGCGGGAAACGTGTATTG
>NZ_JGYP01000005.1 GCF_000741525.1 Bifidobacterium bohemicum DSM 22767
GTGGTTGTACTTCGACGACGGGATTGTATGGCGCCAGACCGAACCACTTGACCGGCGAACCCGCGAAACGCCGGATCGCGTACTTCATCTTCAGACTCAACGCCTCACGGGCCGACAGCTTCGACTCCGGCATCAACGCCTTATGGATCAGCACATACCGCACCGTGCCGATATCCGGATCCGCATCCACCTTCGGATACACCGACACCTGCGCCGGCAACTCCCCCGTCGCCGACAGATCATGCATCACCTGATGGATGTACGCCGGAATCGACTGCGACACCTTGAACCCCAGACGGATACGCACCCGGAACATATAGTCCGTGCCGAAATCCTCCACCGAATACTCACGCGTGAACGGCTCGTCCGTGGTCACCACCGACACCGCCCACCACGCACGCGCACGCTTCGGATGGTCCGCGAAGATCGAGAAGAAGATGTCCGTGTCCAACCGGCGCATCTCGCAATCCGACGTCAGATACACGATGTTGTCCGCGAAATACGGCAGACGGAAATCATCATGCAGCTTCGCCAACGCCGGCTTGAAATCACGGGCCCGCATATGCCGACGCTGGCTCCGCTCGATCTTCGTGCCGTCATTCCACGTCACCATCACCAACAGAATCAACGCAGTCAACAACATCGTAAACCAACCACCACGAAGGAACTTCGACATGGACGCGATGAAGAAAAGGGTCTGAATGGCAATGAAAATAACGAAGAACACGCCCGCGATCACATGGTAGTGCTTATACCACAAATAGACCGAAAGCAAGATCGTGGTGGTGATCATGGTGATGGTCAGGGCCAGTCCGTAGGCGGCGGAGATATGCTCCGAATCCTTGAACAGGGCCAGCACCATCAACGTCGCCACGCACAGGACCACGTTCACCACCGGAATATACAGCTGCCCACGCGTACGCGACGGATACCGCACCTGAAGATGCGGCATCCAGTTCAGACCCGTCGCCTCCGACACCATCGTGAACGCGCCCGTGATCAACGCCTGCGACGCGATCACGCCCGCCGCCACCGACAGCACCACGCCCACATACCGCACGCCCGGGCTCATCATCTCGAAGAACGGATTCACGTTGACCAACGCCGCATCGCCCCGGTTGCGCAGCATCCACGCGCCCTGCCCGAAATAGTTGAACACCAGCGCCACGAAGATGAACGGCCACGTGAAATAGATGTTCCCACGACCCACATGACCCATATCCGAATACAACGCCTCCGCACCAGTAGTCGAAAGAAACACCGTACCCATGATGGCGAGGCCGGCCATATTATGCGAGCTGAAAAGGAATTCGATGCCGTACACGGGGTTGGCGGCTTCGAAAATGCTCCAATCACCGCCGATGTTGACGATGCCGGTTATCGCCAGGAAGGTGAACCACACAAGCACGACCGAACCGAACACCTTGCCGATGCTCTCCGTGCCACGCGACTGCACACAGAACAACAATACGATGATGACAACGGTGATAACCAGCGAAATGCTGCCATTCTCATGGAATGCAGGCTCGAAAAGCGGGATGGTCTTCAGCCCCTCCACGGCCGACGAGATCGACACGGCGGGCGTGAGCACCGAATCGGCAAGGAACGCCGCACCACCAAGCATGGCGGGAACGACCAGCCACTTGCCGTGGTGGCGAATCAGCGAGAACAGCGCGAAGATGCCGCCCTCACCCTTGTTGTCAATGCGCATGGCGACCAACACGTATTTGACCGTCGTAATCAGCGTAATCGACCAGAAGACCAGTGACAATAGCCCCAGCACCGCAGGCCGGTCGATATTGGTCAGTCCGCCCTGCCCGGCAAGGAAGGTCTGCGCCGTATACAGCGGCGACGTGCCGATGTCGCCATACACCACACCCAGCGCAACAACCGACATCGCCAGCGTGACCCGATCTGGGCTGGACTGTATCTTGTGCCACCATCGTCCGACCGGGCCGCGCGAAGGAACCTTGGCGAGCTTCTCAGCCTCCTCGGCCTCCTCCTCATGCAGTTTCTCAATCTGTTCACGCTCTTCGTTGGTCAGCGTACGAGCCGAAACCCTCGGGGCATTGGTGAAGGTATCCGCACGGAGCAATGCCCGTTTTTCAGCGCGGGCCTTCTGCTCCTCACGAGTCACCGACCTATTATTATTCTTGTTACGTTTTTTGGGTTTTGTACCCTGTTTTTCTGCGCCTGTGTCATGTCCACTACTATGCGACTGCGCCATGACGTGTCCTCCAAAGACAGGAAAGAACTTTTTCCCGCCAGCTCTCTATCTGCATCTTTTACTTACAAACCCAAAGGGATAGTCTAGCTAGGGGTGTCCCGAATGCCAAAAATCACTAATCTCTGAGCCGATAATCTTCACACGCCATAGACGGCCCTTGTGGTGCTGCGAGTCGCTTGGGCGACCTCGACGAGCGGCAGGTCGAGCGCTTCGGCCAGGGCCCGTAACGTGTAGGGAATCATGTATGGAGCATTGGTGCGGCCTCGATAGGGCATGGGCGCGAGATAGGGTGCGTCCGTCTCGACCATGATGTGATCGAGGCCCACCACGGCGGCCGAGTCCCGAATCTGAGCGTTGCCCTTGAAACTCGCAGTGCCGGAAAAACTCAGGTACCAGCCATGTTCACAGGCAATTTGCGCGGTTTCGATGTCTCCGGACCAGCTGTGGAACACCGTGCGCTCGGGACTGCCGTCCTTCAGCAGCGTTTCGATGACCTCGCGGTGCGCGTCGCGGTCGTGAATCTGCATGGGCAGGTTGAGCTCCTTGGCCAAGGCGATGTGCGCGCGGAACGCCTCGCGTTGAATTTCGAGCGCCTCCGTACCGGTGCGGAACAAATCCATGCCGGTCTCCCCGATTGTCACGACCTGCCGAGGGTACTGTCGCGCCAGTCGCTCGACTTGTGCCAGAGCGTCTTCGAAGCTTGTTTCATGCCAAGGCTGATAGCGCACTGGCAGACCATCGGGACCAGCTGCACCGCGATGACCGTGCAGCACGGCCTCGTTGGGGTGAATAGCCAGTCCTGCATGCACGACACCGGGGTGGTCGAGCGCCATTTGGACAGCGGTCATGAGGTCAGGCAGTTCACACCCCACGTCGATCACTCCCTCGACCCCCACCGCCTGGGCCTGTGCAAGCAGTTCGCCCACACCGTAGACGGGAACCGGCGCCTGACCGCGCTCGATCGCCTGCCGGTTCATCTCACGAGCGAAGGGCACCACGCTGGCCACATGCGTGTGGTCGTCCACCACCCGCACCCCTTCAGGCAACGCCTCCGGCGCCGGCGCCCAGCTTCTGTCACGATGTTTCGTCTTAGCCATAACGCCTGATTCTAGTCGTCTGACCCCACGCATCGAGTGACGCGGAAAGATCCCGCCTTTATCCTGACCCGAATCCATCCGCAAACGCATAGACACCCGAAGTGATCAGCTCTGCGCATTGCACAAATCTCATCCGCCGTGTCCTGGTTTTGGTCTCAAACGAAGCATGTCATCCACGATATCCGGTAGTATGGTACATACAACGTTGTAAAAAAAAAGAACCGGATCTATCCGATTCATCAGATAAAGGAGCAGGATGGCTGCGATGTCATGCACACAAAAGGCACAGCTCATCGTCGACGAGGATTTCGAAATAGGTCAGGTGAACGACCGCCTATTCGGCTCGTTCGTAGAGCATTTGGGACGCTGCGTATATACGGGTCTCTACGAACCCGGTCATCCCACAGCCGACGCCAACGGATTCCGGCGGGACGTCATCGACTTGGTACGCGAACTGGGCGCAACCACCATCCGTTATCCTGGCGGCAACTTTGTCTCCGGCTACCGGTGGGAGGACGGCGTCGGGCCGAAAGGTGGCCGTCCACGTCGGCTCGACGAGGCTTGGCACTCCACCGAAACCAACCAGTTCGGCCTGCATGAGATGGCGACCTGGCTCGACACCGTGGGCGGCAACGAGCTGATGGAGGCGGTGAACCTCGGCACGCGTGGGCTCGAAGACGCACTCGACCTGCTGGAATATGCCAACATTCCCGGAGGCACGGCGCTTTCCGAAGCCCGCAGGGCCAACGGCGCGGACGAACCCTTCAACATCCGCATGTGGTGCCTGGGCAACGAGATGGACGGCCCTTGGCAAATGGGGCATAAGTCGGCCGAAGACTACGGCACGCTGGCAGCGTCGGTCGCACGCGGCATGCGACAGATCGACCCCGACCTTGAGCTGGTGGTGTGCGGCTCCTCGGCCCACAACATGCCCACCTTCGGCAGCTGGGAGGAGACGGTGCTGACCAAGGCGTACGACCTAGTGGACTTCGTGTCGTGCCACGCGTATTACGAACCGCATGACGGAGATATGGCCAGCTTCCTCGCCTCCGGGGTGGATATGGACGGGTTCATTAAGGACGTGGCCGCGCTCATCGCCGCCAGCAAGGCGCGCCTCAAGAGCAAGCACGACGTCTACATCTCCTTCGACGAGTGGAACGTGTGGTACCAGAGCGCCGAGGCGAGCCGCAACCCGGAGGGCATCGGCAACTGGCCGGTCGCCCCGCATCTGCTTGAGGACGTTTACTCCGTGGCCGACGCCGTGGTTTTCGGAGACCTTATGATCACGCTGCTGAAGAACGCGGACCACGTACGCTCGGCAAGCCTGGCCCAGCTGGTCAACGTCATCGCGCCGATCATGACCGAACCGGGTGGTCCCGCTTGGCGGCAGACCACGTTCTACCCCTTCTCGACCGTTGCGCGGCTGGCCAAGGGCGGCACCGTGCTGGAGCCGAAGCTCGAATCGACGCAGGTGGAAACCGGTCAGTACGGCTCGGTGGACACCGTGGACTCCGTGGCGGTGCGTGGCGCGGACGGCTCGATTTCCGTATTTGCCGTCAACCGTTCACTCGACGAGGCCGCCGAATTCGAAGTGAGTCTGCCTGAAAGTCTGTCGGACCTCGGCTCCCGGACACTGACGGCCTCGACCCTGCACGACGACGACATCCACACCCGCAATACGTTGGAATCACAGAACCGGGTAGTGCCGAAGACCAACACGACCGCCAAGTTTGACCCCGCGAGGCGCACGGTGAACATCACTCTGCCGCCGGTTTCATGGACGGCGATTCATCTGTCATAAGAGTAGCGGCACCTTGGCGCAAACCCCCGACCGCACAGGCATCACAGCATGATTGCGATCGGGGCTTGCCCATCCACCGCCACGAATCCGACACACCGTCCCGCTCTTCCCATCGAGCATAAACGTGATATGCCAGCATTGAACCACACAAACTGACTTGCAAATAAGCAGGTTGGTCATCCCGACGCTACAGATCGCACGTAGGGCTTACTCAAGCCTACCGGCACGCGGCACGGGCGACGACCGCTAACCACGTCCGTACGGGTGACCGATCAGATCCTCCAACACCTCACGGTCGGCTTGATCCACCTCGGTTCGAGAACCACCCGAACGTACCCGCTCGACTTCTGCGAGTGCTATGACGTCGATACGCTTGTTGAGGTTGAAGCGGCGGACGATCAGCCGGCAGACCACAACCGAAATGGCGTACCAGCCGAATACGAATGCGGCCGGACCGTTTTGTACCAAGGGCGTTTGCTCATGCAATGCCGTATTGAAACCGACGGCGCCCAGCACCCCCCTACGATAAGGAAGGCCAGACCGCTGGTGATTTGACGGAAGAAGCCCTGCAACCCTGAGAAGGTGGAGCCGCGATATCGCCGTGTAACCACCTGATCGACATCGGCGATGAATGGGAACACGGCCCACGGCAGGTAGCCGATCATCCCTTTGAAGCAGAAGAACCAAAGCGCTCCGGTCACGGCGAATGCCGTCCACCAAGGCTCGGGCAGCGTTTCGAGCATTCTCCAGGCGAGGGAAATCCACGCGAGCCGGACCAAGCAACCGGTGAAGCCGACGACATTCAGCCGTTTCGGACCGATTTTGGTCATGGCCGCGCCAAAAAGCGGGGTCAGCGGTGTGGAGATGATGCCGGCGCTCAGAAGCAGCGAGGCGAATGCGGCAATCTTGTTCCAGTCGTAGATGATGAAGAACAGGAACGTCTGACCAAGCAAGTCCCCGGCGGTGAGAATCAGCAGGTAGATGGCAAGATGGTGGCGGAAAACGACAAGTTTCAGCGTGCTGGCGTATTCGCCCGCCACATGCACGAGACGGTGCCACCAGCCGCGTAACCCAACGTGTGCCGAATGTGTGTTGCGACTCTCGCCGAAACCAACATCCTGCGGAGTCATCTCCCACGTGGCGCATCATCAGGCGAACAGCTGCGACACCGCCACCCACAACACATACGCCCCGCGTACATCGCAAGCGGCAGATCCGGCACCCACATCAGCATGCCGATCAGCAGGAACGGCATCGTCGGAAGCATGAAGAAGTGCCTGCGCCCGAAGCGTCTGCCCACGCCAAACAGGAAGAGGTTGCCGTCCAGAACGCCGAACACCAGCGCCGAGATGCCACTGATAACGACGCTGAGCCCGAGCACGGATTGCGCTGCGGTGATCGGCATGCCATATCCGATTGCGTCAAGCAGAGTGACGGGCGCATTGCGGTGCGCCCGATAGGGTTGATGACCGATATTTCGCAGAACATCTCGGACTTTCACAACGTGTTTCGGTTTTATGAACTGCTTTTTATCCTTCGCTCCGCCCGGCCGTCATCGACACGGACGGCGACACCGGTGGGCCGACGACATGGAGCGACACCGCTTCACCGTCATGAACCGGTCCACACAACAACCGGCAAGCGTCGAATCACGTTTGCCGGATCACGCATTGTCCAACGCAAACCAGAGGACGCCATGGGAAGGGACGACACCACGAATCACGCGATCGCGGCCCTCGCCGTCGATACTGGCCACATGAGTCGAGCTCCCCGCTCCGTCAGAAGCCGATGATCGGCCACCATCCTTGACGTCCTCGAACAAATCGGTCAGGCACCAAGGCTCATTCGCCCTGTCCAAACCTACAAGCGCCTTGAGTTCAACATGTCCCTCGAGTTCATAATCGTCGTCTCCGGTCCAGAAGATTGCGGCATACCGGCCGTTCGGGTGCGCCGATACGGTGCCATCGGCCCAGTCAGCAGCATCCGCGGCCCACACAATAAGGTCGCCACGGTACGATTCCGGATGGTCGTACCCCTGCGCGTATATCCGCTCACGCGCCACCTCGCGGTTGTGCGTCGATCCGGCGGTCACCTCACGCAACGCCGGGTTGGCGAGCATCGCTATCGTCTCCGGGGTGCTGGTGGGGAGGTCGCCGCCGACCATCAGCGGCGAGCGCCCCATCGCCCAAAGGGTCAGCAGTGTGCGGCGTTCGTCATGCGTCAGCCGGCTGTCGCGATCGGCGCCGACATGGGCACGAAGGCCTATATGCCCCAGCGGCAGCATGTCCGCGTCAGCCCAGTGCCCGGTCTGCTGCAGGGGCGCCCATCGCGCAAGCCGCGAAAACTGCTGGTACACATCGTCCCAACGATCCCACAGGTCATCGGAGATACGCCACATCTGGGCGTTGCCGCGCAGAAAATCGACGTAGGTCGTGTTGTTCCACTGCCCGGGCGACAGCGACAGCGAGATGGGGTGGCCGTGGACATGCTCGGCCTTGGCGATGGCACGGTGATAGGCTTCAATCTCGTCGTCGTGGAACGGTGTCTGCATATCGTCCATCTTGAGGAAGTCAACACCCCAGGCCGCAAACTGGTCGACCTGCGCGTCATACCATGCCTGCGCGCCGGGATGGGACTGGTTCAACCCATAGTTATCAGGATTCCACACGCACACGTGATCGAGATCCGCCACATCCTTAGCGGTATATTGCGTATCTTTGACCGGCAGGTTCCGTTCGACCGCCAGCTTCGGGATGCCCCGCATCATGTGCAGGCCGAACTTCAGACCCAGCTCGTGGACACGCGAGGCAATCGACGCGAAGCCATGTCCGTCGGCAGCGCTCGGAAACCGACCCGTGTCAGGCATCTGACGGCCGTATTCGTCAAGCACCAGTGGCGCGCCGACGTTATAATTGTGGGCCGCGGCGGTCGGGTCATACCAATCGATGTCCACCACCACCGTATCCCAGCCGAAGGCCTTCAAACGCGCCGCCATGAACTCCGCATTGGACATCAGCTCACCCTCCGTAAGCGACGAACCATAGGAATCCCAACTGTTCCAGCCCATCGGCGGACGTAACGCATTATCGAAATTATTAATCAGAACCATATCAACTCCCTCATCATCGAACATTTCTCCCTACTGTACCCAGTGCCACACAAACCACGATGACATCGATTGACGACTCACATGACACGACGTACACATCGTTTTTCGCCATAAGGCATCCCGCTCGTAATCGACCCGTCCCGCAAGAGATGGTCAATGGGAACCGGCGTTTGCCCGTTCCCGTCCCCCGGAAACCAATACCTCCGTGGGATCAGGATATATCGAGAAATACGCGCATCTCGTTCTCCCCTCGGTTGGCCCAAGCGAAATATGGAATCAAGACGGCCTCCACCCTTCGACGCACGGGCGGATGCCAGCGCGAATAAAGAGGCTTCGCATCACGAACCTCGTCGCGCCAGGCTGGCACTCTCAACCGCACCATACACCTTGAGACCGGCTCGACACCTCCGGTGCCCTTCCCATCCAACGCCTCGGCTCCGGCCTTGAAATCGAACGGTTCGACCGTCACATTCTCGGCACGCTCCCCCACACGAGCAGCATCGACGTGGAGGCAATGCAACCGCGAACCATTGTCGCATTCCTCAGCGCAATAGACCACTGGTCCGCGCACGAAGGCGACCTTGCCCGCATCCTCGCTCACACGCAAGTTCGCCTCGAGCATCATAACCGGCATTGGAAAGTCAAATTCAAAAACGTCGCCATCTCGCCATGTTCCGGCCAGATACAGGTAACCATCACGCACCCTGCGATTGACGCGCCCCTGGGCCTCTGCCGGCACAGTGGTGCACGCGGCGACTTCGATCTGGTCCCCGGCCCATGCCGGCAGACGGAACGCGAATATGAACGGAACGGAGATTTTGCCATCATGCCCATCCCCATAATCGTCAGCGCCGCCATCACCTTCGTCGACGTGCACGACAGCCCGAACGTGACCATTCCACGGCAGGCCCGATTCCACTTCCAGACGCAACGCCACATCCTCATCGTCCTCATCCTTCGACAGGACATGCACCACCGCCATTCCATCGATATACAGATGCGTGAACAGCGTCCCTCCGTCGTCGGCCAAGGTATAGGCGTATTCCTGCACGCTTTCGACCAGTCGCGCGAGGTTCGGCGGGCAGCAGGCGCAGCCGAACCACTTCTGCCTCACGTCCTTGATGTGCAAAAAGCGCGCATCGTGGCTACGGACCGCTTCGGTCCTCACCTCAAGCGGATTGACGTAAAAGAAGCTCTTGCCGTCCATCGCCATGCCCGCCAGCACAGTATTGTAGAGAGCAAGTTCCATCACATCCGCATACTCTGACTTCGGCTCGAGCTCAAGCATCCGCCTTGCGAAGAAGACAAGCGCGATGGCGGCGCAGGTCTCGGAATAGGCCAAATCGTTCGGCAGGTCGTAATCGTAGGAATACGCCTCGCCAAACGCCGTGGCGCCCACGCCCCCCGTGACGTACAGCTTCCTGTCGACGATGTTGCGCCATAGTGCACGGACGGTGTCCGCGAGTCGCTCATTCTCGGTCAGTCGGGCCACGTCGGCCACACCCGAGTACAGATAACCCGCTCGAACCGCATGACCGACCGCCTCGCGCTGGTCGACCACCGGTTCATGGGCCTGATAGTACGCATATGGCATGGGCTGGTTGTCGTTGGGAACGTACGTTGCACCTTCACGCTTCGCTCGCGTCCGATCCTCGACCTCGAAATACAGCGGTGCCCTGCCGCGCTCGTCGACGAAATATGCGGCCAGATCAAGGTAGCGACGTTCATTGGTCACCTCGTAAAGGCGCACCAACGCCATCTCGGCGATCTCATGACCCGGGTAGCCTCGCAGCCTGCCAGGCTCCGTTCCGAAGACGGAGGCCACATAGTCGGCGAAACCTTGGGCCGCATGAAGCAATCTGGTCTTACCTGTGCCCTCGTAATAGGCAACCGCGCCTTCAATCAGATGACCCATGCAGTATAGCTCGTGATGGTCCTTGAGATTGGTGAAGTGACGGTCCATGCCATTCAATATGTAATATGTATCAAGATAGCCGTTCTCCTGCTGGGCCGCACAGACGATGTCGATCGCCGCATCCGCTCGCGCCTCGAGCTCCGCGTCGGGATGATGCGCCAACGAATAGCCGACCGCCTCGATCCACTTCGAGAAATCCGTGTCCTGAAAGACGAAACCGTAGAACCTGTCGGGATCCGGCCGCTCAGGATCATCAGGCAGCACGTTGAACCCACGGTCGGTATAGACAGGCGGGACGAAACGATCGCCCTGCGACCGCGCGGCCGTGCGTCGCCTATTCTGTGCGGCCGCGGCTCTGAAGTTGTGCATGCAATAGCTCGGAGCCGCACCCGGCACATTATCATTAAGCGCGCACCATTGGAAAGGCAGCACCTGCGTTCGCACCAGCTCCTGTTCATCTCCCCAGAAACCCTGGCCCACCGTCGCATCGCGTAACGGCAGAGGCCTGCTGCGCACGGAACTCGCGCGCGCAATATCGTTGGACACAAATTCGCCGTCGCCGGCGTGAGCGTCGTCAGCCATGTCAAAACTCTCTTTCACCACAATGTCGACTTTCAAGAACGTCATCGCTTAGATCGCCGGAAAGCCGGACCTCAGACACTCATAGGAGTTGCGGGTCAGCGTCAGCACACCTCCGTGCTTGGTGTGCGGGGCGAGGCCAAAGCCCGCATCACCAAGGAGCTTCCAGCCGACATCCAGATCATCGGAAACCATTGGGCGATAGCCCACAGACGGAATCACATCGACCAGCAGATACCACCGGTCCGCATTCCCTCCATGGCCGGCAAAGACGGCCGGCCCCTCCAGACCATGACCGTCGGAGTACCCATCACCTATATTCGTTTGAATGGTGCGCCACGGGGTGTCCGGCTCCCACCAGTCGGGCGCGTCCGTGGCGTCCATCCAGATGCCACGTCCGAACGTGTTGTCCTTGGTGATGCGGTAGGTCCGCAAGGTTGCACCCGCATCCGAATCGCCTGTGCCCACTGGCCGTTGAATCATGGTCGTATCGATCGAATCGCCACCAGTGTCAATGAACACACCTCCATATTCATACATCTCCTGCGAAAAATCGGTGGTCACCCCCCAAAGCACCGTGTCATGCACCGATTTTTCGGTATGGTCGTGGTCATCAGGGGAGAAGAGCTTCGACGACCAGTACATCACGAACGCCCCACGGCCACCTTGGTGACCCACCGGGTAGTAGTCTGGCACCCACAGACACTCGCACGCCCATGCCTGCCCAAGCTCCAGCGGGGTTTCACGGTTAACCGGACGCGCCATGTCAAGCATTCGTGGACCACGCCACGAGACCAAGTCGTCCGACTCCCAGACGATCAGACATGTGCTGCCCCGATGCGACCAGTCGTACCAGTTCGCCCCGTCATCGGGTCTACCGCCGAAGACTCGCAGATCGGTCGCAATAATATAATACGTTCCCGTTTCAGGATTCTGCGTGATATGCGGGTCCCGTACGCCCGTCGTGCCGATTGAGGAGGTCAGCACCGGCTTCCCGCCGTTCAACGGCACCCAGCGCGTCGGGTCGTCTCCATCCGAAAGATCGAAGTAGATCCGTTCGGCGTACCCGTTCGGGTCTTCCCTGAAATGCACCAAGAGATAACCATACGGATCATTCTCATTCGCAAGGCCTAAAACCGATCGGTCGTCCCCAATCACGCCGCCCTCCATCGTCATCCCAAACTCCCCTCATTTTCGTAAGCCGTTTCCACACTTGCATTACAATGATTACCATTTTGCAACACACTACCTTCAGACGGTTCCACAAGGCACATGATGTCGCCACACAACTGCCGATTTCCTGCTTATTTGCACGCCACCCGGCAGGTGAAACGCGCCCGCAACGACCATCACAGCCCGTTGTCCCATTCGTCGTGCCACTGAAGCCGTGCGTGCCCATCACCGATTTCAATTGGCAGCGTCACCAAAGGCGAGCCACCCAAATCATCCGGACTCCAACGATCACCGATATAAAGGAACCGCTGCATATCAGACGATTCGGTTTTATCATCCACGCCACCTCCTGCATCACAGCGACTGTCAATCGGCACGATGGCATCGCACTGTGAATCAAACGTACGAGTACCCAAAGGAGCAAATGGACGCCACCTACTCCACGGACCATGTAGGTCGGAGGCCGTCGCGTACCGATTGTCGTTGCAGTCCCAGCCCGTCAGTTCGGAGCCAAACCAATAATACAATCCATTGCTTTTTAGCATGACCGGGGACTCGTAGCCCGCCCAGTAATCCGTACCCTTCAGGCACACTACATCCTCGACGATGCTCAGGTAATCGGGTGAGAGACGATAGACGTGAGTGCCGTGCTGGCGATCCTCGCTAAGCAGGTATCCAGTGCCGTCGTCATCCTGGAACACGCCGATATCACGCGACTCATTGCCATGAAATTGAACGGTCTCAAAAAGCTCGAACGGCCCAGTCGGACTGTCGGATAACGCAAACCCTATGTGCGCAAAAGAATAATCATCCCCACCTTCTACATGCAGATACATGACATACCTACCACTAGAAGGACAGCACAATACACGTGGACGCTCGACGACACGACCAGCCCCGAGGAAACCCTTACCTGCATCCATCGCCAGCGCATCACCATGAGCACGCCAATGCACAAAATCATTTGTCGAATAACAGGCCACCCCTTGGAACAGCCGGCCTTCGTTCTTTCTCTCGCCGTAGGCATACCACGTCGAGCCTACGCACAGTACACCAATGCCATGCAGCTGCGCCACATTGCCAACCTCGTCTCGAAAAAGCTGCACGCCTTTCATCTTCGCCATTGCCATCCTCCAAAATGCGCCACTAGCGCGCCCTACAACACCCTCGTTCGTTACGGCACCATCGATCAAGATATTCGTTCGTCACAACACAATTCACTACGGCATCGTCAGCCATATAGCCATTCATCACTTCACTATTCGTCGCTTTGCCAGCCATCTCCTCGGGACTACTTCGTCAGCGATCATCGTTCGGATCAGCAATGCCGTCCAGATCCTCACGATGCCGTCCCAACACGAAACCATCATCAGTAACAGCGACCTCATAAATGATGCCATGCGAGTCTAGAGGTACCCCCGATCTATCCTTGCGCACCATATTCGTGTGCATAATGAGCATCATGGTTCCGTCAAATGCCCGGAAAATCATGGCATGTCCGGCATCGCGGTGATCGATTGCAGGCAATTGCTCCCACGGCCCGACAACACACCCGGAACGTGAAATCGCCTGAGCGAGAATATATTCGCCACGGCTATACGAGGTCCATAAACACAGCAAGGAGCCGTTCGGTGCCCGCTCAGCAAACGGACCGTCAGTGACAAAACCAGGAGCCCCCTCCGCAAGCTTACGCACGGCCGTATCGCCGGTGAAGTCTGACTTCCATCCACCCGCCGGCGCATCACCCTCCTCCTTGTGCCACAGTCCTTCGCTAGCTGACCACAGACGCACAGAACCACCCGCGGCCTTCGCCAAATTCCACCGGTCAAGTGGCAGCGCCTCGATGGTCCCATCGAACATTTGCACCCATTCGCGAGCATAAATCATCCACGGGCTGCCGTCGGAATCGAAGGCCAGCGTGCCGTCAAGAGCCATCTGGTCTTGCGGAGTGACCGGTAGCGTCGGATCCATAATTGCGAACGGACCCGCAGGATTGTCAGCCACAGCGACGAACACGCCACGATGATCACGTATCAGTCGTTTACGGTACCATTCCGGGCCATCTACAGGATGAATGGCCGGCTGGCGCCGAGAGTGCAAGGTGACAAACATCCAGTAACACCCACGATATTCGTGGACCTCAGGTGCCCAAGGACAGTCGGAATCATCAAACCACACTCTTTCTGATAAATTCTCAAGGTCGAAGACAGCGCGTGGGCGGCTGAAATGCACAAGATCAGGACTCATGTAGAGTTCGACCGACCTGCCCCATCCGTGCGAAACGTCACGGTAGTCGAAATAATTCGCGTTATAGAGGCAATACACTTTCCTGTCTGCATCAGCCAGCACAAACGGGTCATGCAAATGAAAATCGTGCATCTTCAGGGGGTATTCAGTTAATGCCATACATATCAACCTTCACGCAATATCGTCACAGGAACCCATCTTGAGCGGAAATCACCATGTGGCCCACCTACATATGGTTGCCCCCATCTCAAAAATGTGTCTGACAACCAGCACATAACAAAGCGCCCCACTCTTACAACGCTAAAACATTGAACCAATCAACCCTTGACGGCCCCAATCATTACTCCCTTGTCGAAGTACTTTTGCAGGAACGGATAAATGACCAGCAGCGGCAGCGTCGAGACCATAATCACTCCATATTTAATCTGGTCCGCTATTTGCTGATTTTGCAATGCATTCTGTCCACCAGAGCCGGTTCCCAGCTGATTCGTCTGGTTCGCCAATAAAATATCACGCAACACGTTTTGCAATGGCTGCAAACCACTTTCGCGGATGTAGATAAGACCAGTGAAGTAGTCATTCCAATGGCCCACGAAGTAATATAGTCCGATCACAGCGATAATCGCCGAGCTCAAAGGAATAACGATTTTCATGAAGTATCCAAAATAGTTCAAGCCATCAATTTGGGCCGCATCGTGCAGATCTTCGGGAATCGAGGTTTCAAAGAATGAACGTGCAATGATGAGGTTCCATACGCTCACCGCGCCCGGCAGAATGAAGACAAGCCAATTATCGAGCAAGCCGAGCTGCTTGTAAAGCAGGTAGTTCGGAACCAATCCTCCGGCAAAGTACATAGTGAAGGTGAAAAGAAACAGAATGACCCGTCGCGGCTTCCACTCCACACGCGCAAGTGCAAAGGCGGCAGGTAGGGTGACTACCAGGTTTAATATGGTACCTAACACCGAGTAGATAATTGTATTACGATAGCCGGTCCAGATACGCGAGTCCTGAAAGACCCGCACATAACCTGCAAAGGTCAGTCCTTTTGGCCATACGGTCACCGATCCATTCGAGACCAAGTGTTGATCAGATATGGAAGCGATAACCACGAACCACAACGGGTAGAGTACCACCAGCACAATCAGGATAATCAACGCCCAGATAAGAATGTCCGCAACCCAATCACTGGCATTGCGCCGTTGATGGACATGTTTGTTCCAAGGTACGGCATCTGCAACCCGTTTAGCGCTCACGGCAGGAGATTTAGTTGTTCCGTTATTCATTTTCCTCACCTTTCACCCTAGAAGATGCTCGTATCGGATACACGCCGCGATATCTCGTTGGCGACAATGAGGAACACAAAGTTGATCACCGTGTTGAACAACCCAATTGCGGTGCCGTAGCTGAACTGGAAGGACTGGATGCCGATTTTGAACGTATAGGTCGAGATGACTTCAGAACCCGGCATATTCATAGCGTTCTGCATCAGCCAGACCTTTTCGAAACCGACGTTAAGCACAGAACCCATGTTCATGATCAGAAGGATGACACAGGTAGGCATGATGGTGGGGATATCTACATAGCGGATGAGCTGAAGCCGGCCGGCACCATCCATCCTCGCCGCTTCATACAGGCTTACATCTACCGAACTGAGCGCCGCAAGATAGATAATGGCATTCCAGCCGCAATGCTGCCAAACTTCAGAAAGCCAATAGACCGGTGCGATAGCATTCGGCTCATCAAGCGTGCTCTGCGAGCCGAAAAATCTGCCGATGATGCCGGTTTGGGGAGTCAGGAAAATGTTGAGCATGGCCACGATCACCACGGTCGAGATGAAGTGGGGCATATAGGTGATCGTCTGCACGAATCCTTTGACCTTCTGCGAGCCAAGCTGATTGATCAATAGCGCCAGAATGATTGGGGCGATGAAGCCGAACACAAGTGTTCCAAGACTAATCTTGAACGTGTTGATCATCGTTGAACCGAACATCGGCGAGCTGAAGAACTGCTTGAAGTACTTGAAGCCAACCCACTTGCCGCCGGTAAGGCCCAGCGCCGGCACGAATTCACGGAATGCGAGCTGCACACCGTACATCGGTATGTAGGCGAAAACCGCAATGAACACCATGGCGGGAATCGCCATACACCACAACTGCCAGTAATGCTTAAAATGCCATATAATCCGTTTAAATAACGGCCAAGAGCGGCGAACCTGATTATTGTCCACCACACCATTGATATCCACGACAGCCAATTCCCCACTCCTCGACATCCTGCCCCCTTGATGGTTCCCACATCACTTAGTCACACGGTGTCGGAGAGTGGGAACAACTGCACTCTCCGACACTGCGGTGCTTGGTGTTACTTCACGTACTTGTCGTACGCTTTCTGCCAAATCTGTACGTTCTGCTCAATCTGATACTTCTTGAGGCTGTCCCGGAACTGATTCCACTGAGAATCATCCTCGGCTCCACCCTTGGCCAACCACTTCGAAACCACCGGGATAGCATAGTTGAACAGAGCCGTATTGTTGTTGGCAACGGTATTCTGATCGGCTTCGCTGATGCGCACGTAGATGGGCATCATATCCTTAGTATGGTCGTAGTTGGCATACTGTTGCTTGTACGGAGCATCGGCGGCGGCCACATGATCCATGCCACGGTCACCCTGAACGGTCACATCATCGGAGACCCAACCGGCCAGCCGATCCTCAAGCGCCGGAATCTTGCTGGCGTTATCTTGAAACTTGTGGAACTCGTCCGTCACCTTATATGAGTGATCACCGGTCTTCTCCACATCCTTACCCAACGTTCCGTAAAGTTGCTGGATGGAATACTTCTCGGAGTATAGAAGGTTGATCACCTTGAGGCAGGCATCCTTATTCTTCGCATTGGCGGCCATCGACATGTGGTAGTCCTCAAAACGGTTCGCGTCGCGCGACCCATCCCACACGGCCTTGTCGACGGGCAGCCCGTCAGCTGCGGGAATGGGGATTGCCTCATACTGGTTGGCGAGCGGGGAGTCATAAGGCCCGAACGCCGATTCATCCCAGCCGAAGACCATGCCGACCTGTGCGGTCTTACCGTCGGACTGGTTGCGGGCGTTGTACTTGTCGTCTTTGATGGTCACCCAATCATTGGGAGCCCAACCCTTCTCGACCATCTCGTGGTAGAACTTGATGACCTGACGGAATTCGTTGGACTCCATCCAGTTGGAGACCTTGCCGCCCTTGACGTAAATGCCCTGCTGCGAAGGCCCGGAGTTGAAGGAGGTTGCGATACCAGTGGCGTTCATCATAAGGAACGGGCTCCACCAATCACCGATTTTACCGGTGACGAGCTCACGCGGATTGAACGGGATTTCATCGGCCTTGCCGTTGCCGTTTGGATCCTGCGTCTTGAACGCCTCCATGACGCTGCGCAGCTCATCCCAGGTAGCAGGCGCTTTGAGACCCAATTTCTCAAGCCAAGTCTTGTTAATGATAAAGTGCTGACCCGAGGCAAGGAAACCCTTGGCACGACTGGAAGGCAAAACCATGACCTTGTCGTCTACGGAAACGAATTTCTTAGCGGTGGGCTGCTCCTTGAAGAACTCCTTCACATTGGGCAACTTGTCCAAATCGTCACCCAACGGCTCAAACGCGCTCTTGTTTCGCGAGGCGTCATCAGGATTAAACGCACGGATATTGAGATCTGAAATCTCACCTGCCGCAAGCGAAGCGTTCTTCTGCTGACTCCACTGGTCGTCAGACACCTCTTTCCAATCAATTGAGACCCCTGCATCCTTCTCAAGATCCTTAGCCCACTTCATATCGGCCATAGGCGCCTGATTGCTGTTCTTGACTACGAGAATCGTGACGATGGGCTTACCGTCCTTGGTGATGGCCGACTTACCGCCGCCGCACGCCGACACTCCTGTCAATATCGCAACGGAAGCCAACGCGGCTACGAACTTCAATGTCGCATTTCTATAAGACATCTCAATTCTCCCCTTCTTTGCAGTTTCCCCTCCCCTGCCAGCTGCAGTCAATCCGCGTATCCACATCAAATGGCAACAGATCCAATTACAGCACAGGCTTTAAGGTATTTCCTACAATTTCCTTCTTTGAAATCGTAACGTTACTATTATCTTTCAACGTCGTTAATTTGTCAAATCAACTCCGACCATTTGTTTTTATTAACGATGTAAACATGGATATATAAAGGATATCGGAAAAACTGAGCTGAAAATATACAGGAATTGTTACAATATTGAAATTGCAAGGAGAGGCCTATTAATCGTAACGCTACGTTCTATCTTTTGCATTAATCGATACGTTACAACGTGTAAACTGGCACGATAAAGGTCCATAGAAACTATCGAAAGAGGGGGTCGTGGTAACACTCAAGGATGTAGCCGAAGCATCCGGCGTATCCGTCTCGACCGCCTCCGCGGTCATGCGCGGGCTGGACATCGTCAAGCCGGACACCACACGAAAAGTGAGAAATGCCGCTAAAAAGCTTCATTATCACGCCAACATCTCTGCGCGCAGCCTCAGGTCCGGCAGATCTAACATCTTTACGCTGATTGTGCCAGACCTAGAAAATCAGTATTACGCAGAATTGTCCAACTGCCTGTCGAACGAACTCCTAGCGCAACATAAACAACTGATCATCCAAGTTTCACAGTATGACAAAGACAAGGAAATCGAACAGGTACGTTCGCTCAATGCCTCAATGAGCGACGGTCTGTTCATCTGCTCAACAAATAACAGCGGGGCAGACATTAAATCCGTGGCCGGCGACTATCCCGTTATTATGTTCGACGATATGAGCGCGGCGACCGAGGCCCGCTACGATTCGGTCGAAACGCCAAGCCAGGCCGGAATGACTGCCATGATACGTCATCTGTGTCTGGAACACGACCGCAAACGGGTCGGCATCGTAGGCACCCTTGTTGAAGACCCATCGAATCGGATCTCGTACACGTTACGGCACAACCGTTGCAATTTCGCCCATCAGGCATTGATGGAATGCGGATACGACAGACCCAACACCTTTATTACCTGCGACTGGGACCACAATTCCGGCATAGCCATAGCACACCATTTGGCTGAAGAAGGTATGCCGTACGACGCGCTGTGTTGCATGAATGACGACCTTGCGCTTGGAGTGATGCGAGGGCTGGCGGAATGCGGAATCGTAGTACCCGACCAAGTGGCGGTCACCGGATACGATGGCATCACGAGCGGCTCTTACACAAGCCCCACGCTGACCACCATCGCGGTCGATTTTAAAGGCATGGCCCAAACAGCCACCGAACTTATGCAACAGAAAATATTGCATAAGGATGCATCAACACGGACCTCCATGCCGCGCAGAATCATCGTCGGGTTCCAATTACTCAGACGAGAATCGACGTGTCGATCAAGGCCTGAGGCCAACCGATAGTGTGATCCGGCAATGAATATGTGGGGCCGCGTCCTATGAACGGGGTCCCACATATCTGATGATTCGACGTTTTAAAGACGGAAGGAAAGCCCTAAACGTCAGAACCGCAATTTACCGGACGTTGTCGATAGCCTCAGATCCGGCACTGATTACTTCATGCCGGTCATGGCGATGCCTTCGACGAAACGCTTCTGAATGAAGAAGAAGACGATCACAAGCGGCAGAGCCGAGATGAGCGCACCAGCCATCACAACACCATATGGCGTCACGGACGAACCGTGCCCGGTGAGCATAGCCAGACCCACGGTGATGGTGCGGGTCTCGGGCCGTGAGGTCATAATCAACGGCCAAAGCAGGTCGTTCCAGTTACCCATCAGGTTGAACATCGTGATCGTCAACAAGGCCGGCACAGAATTCGGCAGGATGATCTGGAAGAAGATGCGCAACTCTCCCGCACCGTCGATACGCGCAGCGGCGTCGAGATCTTTAGGAATCGACACGAAGAACTGGCGCAACAGGAATATGCCGCCGACATCAGCCATACGCGGGATGATGATGCCCCAGTAGCTGTTGACCAATCCCATGCTCGCAAGCAGTTTATAGACCGGAATGAGCAGCGCCATCGCCGGAATCATCATGGTGGCGATGAGGATGTCCAGGAGCACCGTACGCCCCTTGAAATCGATGCGAGACAGGCCGTAGGCCGCCAAGGAATCGAAAAAGACGGAGAACACGGTCACCGCACAAGCGAATACCGCGGCATTGACCATCTCACGACCGATCGGCAAACGATGGAACAAGGAAGCGTAATTAGCCAGGGTGAATGTGCCGGGAATCAGCTTCGGGGGCCAGGTCTCCGTGATGTCCTTGGGGGTGAACGAGACAAGAACAACCACTAGGAGCGGGAAGATCATCAGGAACGTGATGATTGCCAGCGCGGCGTAACTGAAGAACAGACCGACGTGACGGCGGATTCTCGCATTTCTGCGCAAACGCTCGTTTTCGGCGTTGGCGGCCGCGTTCCGAGCCTCAGCCTCGGCGGGGATGGGCAGTGATGCGGAAGTAGACTCACTCATGCGATTTCCTCCTTCTCATGGCGCGCATTGTTGACCAGCACGCACAGCCCCACGATCAGGGTCATGATAAGCAATACATACGAGAGCGCGGACGCGTAGCCGAGCTTGCCGTTGCCGAACGCCTCGGTGTAGATACGGTAGACGATGGTCTCGGTTGCACGATCCGGGCCACCGGAAGTCATGATGAAGACCTGATCGAACACCTGGAACGAGCCAATCAGACCGAAAATCATAATGTAAACGAACGTCGGGCGCAGCGCCGGAACGGTGATGTACCAGAACTTCTGCCACACATTGACCCCATCGAGCGCGGCCGCTTCATACAGTTCCTGCGAAATGCCCTGAAGCCCCGCCAGGAAGATGACCATGAAATAACCGAAGTTCTTCCATACCGTGATGAGCACGATGGTGATCATGGCCGTGGAGCTTGACCCCAGAAGGTCGATGTGCTGGATGCCGGTGATTCTGCCGAGCCAATATGGAATCAGTCCCAACGACGGGGAGAGAATGAAGTCCCACGCAATGGCCGCAACGGTCATGGAGATGACATAGGGAAGGAACATGAACGTGCGGAAGAAACCGACGAACTTGAGATCCTTACGGTTGAGCAGAAGCGCGAAAAGCAGGGCCACAATCACCACGATCGGCGCGTACAGCACTGCGTAAACCAGGGTGTTGAGCACGTCCTTGCGGAAATCCGCGTTGCCGAACAGCTTGACGTAATTCTCGAAGCCCACGAACCTTCCGGAACGGTTGATGCGATCGGTGGTCAACGACGTGATGAACGTCTGAACCGCCGGGTAGAAGACGAAAATGAGGAGAATGATGAGCGCTGGGGCCACGAACGCGATACCGTGCAGGAAATTGCGCCTAGACAACGCCTTTTTGTTGTCTTTTGCGACCTGCCGCCCACCACTGTCGACTACTGCTTTGGTCATGAGATTCCTTCCATTGTACTACATAATTCAGGTGAACGGCCGGCTGCACGACCCCATGACCAAGTCGCACGAACCGGCCGAAACCGTCATCGGCCTACGCCGCTTATTCAGTTATGTATTCGAATCAATCGGTCGAATATTCGTTGAGGTAACCCTTGATCTTGCCCTCTGCCGTGGTGAGCAGCTGGGAGATGTCCGTGTCCTTACGGACGGTGTTGTTGGACAGCGCATCAACGGTGGCCGCGATATCGCCGAAGCCGCCCTTGAGCCCGGCGATGGCGATGTAGGAGTGATCCGTGTTCTTCGCGATCTTGGCGATCAAAGGACGGGACTGGAGATCCGAGGCCTGCACCTGCGTGTTGTTCGGCGGGTAGGCGGAACCAAGCGACCAGGTAATCTGGTTTTCCTTGTCGTTGTAGAACTTCATGAAGTCGTAGATGCCCTGCTTCTTCGGGGAATCCTTGACCTGGGAGGTGACCCACCAGTACAGGCCGGTCGAGCCGGTGTTGGACCCCTTGGTGCCATCAGGGTAGACGTACGTGCCGTTGCCGTCAGGCACCGGGAACAGGTCATGATCGATGTGCTTGTCGGTGGCGGCCTGATCCTCCCACGGCCCCACGATCACCATTGCCGACTGGCCGGATTCGAAGGATTCGCGAGCCTTGGTGTCATCCATGCCCTTGAGGCTGTAACCGCCCTTGTAGAAATCACGCATCTTCTCAAGGAACGCCTTGTTCTCCGGGGTGTTGATGGAGACCTTGCCGTCGGTGGTGTACACGCCGGAGCCGTTGCCCTTCAGGAACGAGGCCCAGCCGGAGTCAGACAGCGCCATGCCATACTGCTTGCCCGGGATGGTGAGCTTCTTGGCCGTCTCAAGCAGCTCGTCCCACGTCTTCGGGTAGTCGTTCTCGGTCAGGCCGGCGGCCTGCCACATCTTGGTGTTGTACCAGACGGCCGTTGGCGCATAGCCCATCGGGACACCGCATTTTTCCTCTTTGCCGTCAATCTTGAAGGTAATCTGCTTGACGACGTTGGGGATGTAGTTCTTGGTGCCATACTTCGCGTCACTGTAGAAGTCCGAAACGCACTGGAACGTGCCGTCGATCGACCAGCCCTCGCCGTTATCGGCGCCGGTGGTGACGATGTCCGGGCCATCGCCGGAGGTGATCTTGGTGACCATCGTCTCGCCGATGGTGCTCCATGGCTGCAACTGCGCATCGATTTCATACTTGTTCTGGGACTTGTTGAAGTCTTTCACCAGCTTTTCGAGCGTCTTGCCGTCGGCTTCAGAGAAGCCGTGCCACATGGTGATCTTCACCTTGCCATCCGCAGTCTTCTCGGTCTTGCCGCCGCCGTTGGAACCACAGCCGGAAAGCCCAAGCCCCGCGGCCAGAACCAGAGCCGTGGCCGCTACAAGGGTCTTTTTGATTTTCATGGATTTCTCCTTTTCTTTTTCTTGGGTCTTCCCAAGATGGTTGCGACGTCGAATGATCCAGGACCTCAAAGCTCCCGGCCATTCCACAGCCCGTAACAATGCTTGCAACACCTTTGTTTAGCTATAGAACATCAACGCCTTTGCAACGATGTAATGTCAGTATAACCTAATTTCTATCGTTGTACAAATTGTGGGCATTTTCACTTATTCACGCCGTTATTCCGCCCCATCACCGTTTCGCAAGCGTGGTCCCGGCCAGCGGTCCGCCATCATCCGGCAGGATGGTCGCCGTTTGTGGCGTCCACAGCGTGTCGGGCTGCGGCACACCAAAATCGGGGCCATTCTCGTTCCAACGGACCACTCCGACACGTGCATGACGGTTGGGGTCGAAAAGAGGATCCCCGTCAATATGGGTGTAATTCCGGGCGTGGTAAATCATCAGATCTTCCGTGTCATCCTCGGATTTGGTGAAGCTGTTGTGCCCTGGTCCATATTGACCGTTGGCCTGCGAAGTGACAAAAACCGGCTTGGGACTCTTGGCCCATGAGCCCGGGTCGGTCAGGTCGGAGCCGCGATTGGCGGTCAAAAGACCCACGGCGTACGGAACACCCGTACCGGAGGCCGAATACGTGATATAAACCTTATCGCCGTGGAGCAGGAAGGCGGGACCTTCGTTGACTTTAAAATCCACGCACTCCCAGTCATACTCGGGTCGGCTGAGCATCACCGGGTCGCTGGCCAGAGTCCACGGATTGCCCATTTTCGCAATATACAGATTGGAATTACCGGGAATCTCGGGATCTTTTTGCGCCCAGACCAAATACTGTACGCCATCGATCACTTCAGTGGTGGCATCAAGCGCGAAGGAGTCAATCGGGGTGACGATGCGCCCTCGCTCCCGCCACTGGTCTGCCGTGGGGTCGTCGGCTTCGCTTTCCAGCACATACATCCGATGGGTCGGCAAATCCTGCGAGCCGAAATCGGTTTCAGCGGCGGCAAAATAGATATACCACGCCCGACCTATGCGGTGCAGCTCCGGAGCCCAGATGTAACGACTCATCGGTCCGGACTCGTGCTTGCGCCAAACAACATGTTCCTCAGCCTTTTGCAGGCCAGCGAGAGTGTTGGCGTGCCTGATGCCAATGGTTTCGTAGGATGGATGCGAACCCGTGAAATAGTACTCACCGTTGTATTTGAGTACCCAAGGGTCCGCGCGCTGCAAAACAATGGGATTGTCGTAAACAATCATATCCAAACCTCGGATTCGATTCTCTTGGATTCTACAACGTTGAATATAGCAGATTTACATCGTTATAACAAATCAGGTGAGCTCTCAACTTCCTGTCGCTCGCAGAAGTCGCAACACCACAAAAAGTCCTTTCGCCCACCACCAGGCAAAGCGTTCATCACTCCGCCGGTCAAGCCATCGGCAATGGTCGTACCCATCTACCTGCAAGTCGAATACGGCAGGACGGCGGCAACTTTCTCAAACCACCGCCCTGCCACATACCCGCAAACTACTTCTCACGCCCCGGGGACTCTCTCCTGTAACGAAACACCAGCAGCGATGACGCCAGCCCTGGCGGCGCCCACAGCAAACAGCGCCAACACGGATACGGCACAACCAGTATTCGGCAGCGACGCGGTCTCGGATTCGGCAATCGGATCGAAGCGTCGGCGCTCCATGACTCCAACCGGATTCGCCGAGCACGGAATTTCTTGCCCCGACAGCGTTCCTGAACGCGGCAATGCACGCATGCCCCAGAAGGCGGCTCGACCCTCATGGGACGTGGCGTCAGGGCCGGCATCAGCGAAGACATCACCACCGAGGCCGGAAATAAAGAGCCGTTCAATGCCGGTCTCATCAGTCTGGTAGCCAACGGTGCCCATGTAAGTACCGTGCAACTTAGCGGCGGCCGGAGCGGCAGTGAAGAGAAGGGTCACCTTCCCGCCATCAACCTTCCATGCACCGGCAATCCCATCACCGCCGAGTGTGCCATCTTCCTTGAGCGTCACATTAACCGAATGATATATCGCGGGACTCGTCTCGCCTCCTCCGGAATAGAAGGCAACCGGATTATGCACCACGAACCGGTAGTCTCCAGCAAGCTTTTTGACGGTGATCGACGAACCGGGCACAATGCTACCCGACTTCTCGTATGGAGCCATAACCAACCACCCATCAGCCAAGACCATTGGCTGCACGCGCACTTGGTGCTCCTCCAGGGCGGCGCCGGAACGCACGTAGCGGGTGTGGAACACATTGTAAATCGACCCATCAGAATCAGAAAGGATGGCGTTGCCGCCCTGAGATGTCTTGACGTTTTCACTACCGGGTTGGTCGTAGGAACTGAGAATGCGCAAACCACGATTAAAGGCCGTGTCATTGGGGACTTTCTGCGTGTAAACAGCAGCATTGCCGTTCTGATCAAGATAGGGGCCCGTGATGGACCTCGAACGGAACTCACGCATCTGATAGCCACCGGTCTGCCCAAACCCTCCATATGAGAGCATGAGATACCAATACCCACCGTCCTTCGCCAGTGCCGCCCCTTCACCGGAATTGCCGAAACCACCTGCAAGCTTATGGCCATAATAAGCGTCGGAAACATTCTTGACCGTCTGATACTTGATCCCATAATCACGCAAGCCGGTCGTCGGATCGAGCCTAATCATCCAAATCCCGCCGAACCAGGAGCCGAAAGCCATCCACAGATTCTTGCCGTCATATTTGACAGAAGCGTCTATGGCATTGATGCCCGTGTCCTCAAGGCTATCGTAACGCGTCAGATCCGGATTCACCCCCAAGACCTTCGGCACATCCGTCTTCATATAGTTCGACTTGTTGAAACCCGAATAGACCACTGGCCCCACATAGGTCCAGTCTCCTTCAATATCGTCCGCGGTCAGCAGCACGATCATGGTTTTCTGGTATGGAAAACCGCCACCGTTAAGGCTCAAATACATGCACCATTTGTTCATGGTCGAGTTCCAGATCACCTCCGGAGCCCACATGTTCCCGCTCACATCATTGTTGCCCCTCTGGCTGGGCCAAGAAGCAAAGGCACGGTCAAGCACACGGTGGTAGTCGGTGACGAGGTTGTTGCTCAAGTACTGCCAGTGCTGCAAGTCGGTGCTTTTCGCGAAAGCACGATGGGAACCGAAGATGTAGTACCGTCCATTGGCCTTGACGATCGACGGATCGTGTGAAGTTACACGGGTATGCGTGGCATCGTCGCCAGCCGTCATCGGCTGGACGGACAGGACGAACGTCTTGGTCACCGGCGAGCCGAGTCTCTGGCCGCCAGATCCGGCAAGTGAACGGTCGCTGACGCTGGCGATCAACCTCACCTCCTGCGCCCCACCGCAATCTGGACGCCTGACCTTGGCGACATAGTCATCAGCGGCATTCCTTCCCTCGTCATCGTCGTCGTTCTGCACACCGACCTTGGCTCTGGGCCCTCCATCAATCCCGACCAACTTCGTATTGTCCGACGCCCAAGCAATGTCGCCTACGAATCCGTAATCGTTCACGTTCAAAGTCGAAGGCAGTAATATGTCGCCACGCACATTGTCGCTATTGACGATGCCGTCGAGGGAAAGCGAATCGAAGACCTTCTTTCGGAATTCGTCCCGCGTCAGCCTCTTGGGCACAGTGACGACGAATGTCTTAGTCACGGCATGGTTCGGGGAGGCGATTCCAGCGCCAGGCGTCAGCCTTGCCGTTAAAGTCACTCGTGTATCAACCTGGGGCAGCGTGACGACGGCTTTCCCCCGATCGCCGATGGCAATCACCGGATTGTCGGAAGTCCACGTCACGCCAGCATCGGCAACGCTCATAGGCAGAGTGAAATCCGCATTGGCACTTGCCGGCACCTGAAGGGCGGCAGCCTGACCGGACAACAAATCACCGACCGCATCCGCAGGCAGTATCCGCGCAATCTGACCGGGAGTCATAGCTTGGTCATATACGGTGAACGAGCGAACGGCGCCATGATAGAACGCATCGCCCACTCCGGGGTAACGGGATTGCCCAATCACATCGTTGGTCTGATTGGAAAACCGGGAAATATCGACTTCCGCGTCCTTTGAACCGACACTACGGCCGTTGATATACAACGTCAGCTTCTTTGTCGCACCATCGAAAGTTGCCGTAAGCGTCTGGAATCTGCCCGTTGAGAGATTATCGCTCGCATTAAGCACCAACTCCCCCGACCCGTTCCCCTTCGAGGTGATGGACGAGTAAAGCGAAGTATGGGTGGACACGGTCCAAGATCCTTTAGCTTCCTGACCGGTGCCGCCGAGTGACCACAGATAGGTCCAAGGGTTGGGGCCGCTGTTGAACTCGTCATTGCTCACCACGGTCGACACCGTTGCCGAATGAAGCCCTTGAAGAATGCCATCCGGCAGCTTCACATAATAGTTGCCCGTCATGCTCAAAGCATTATCGCGATACACCCCAGCCACCTCGTCAATGCCGTTCGCGGTCACTTTGGCGGGACCAAAACTCGATCCGTTTACGCCATTATTCACGGAGGATGCAGTCGTCGATGAAAAGTCGTAATCCACGACCTTATCGGGCAGTGAACGCGAATCAGGCTGCATAAGCGGTGCGTCTTGCCGACCCTCCGTGGCTCGAGGAACCGGTTGCGCTGATGCCGAAACAGCCCCAACCAATCCAAACAGCATGGAGAATGCAGAAAGCAGGGCCGCCGACTTGACACAGGCCAAACCGAGCGCCCCAGAAACCCTAACCGATTTTTTACATCGTTGTAAAACAGACATCATGTCCTTCTCCCCATCCTTCAAATCGAAAATCCACCCTTTGATAAAACCGCTTCCGCGCGGCCACCAAAGAAAATGAAAGACCATTTTCAAAACACTCTACACGGCAAGATGACCGCCGGCAAATACACAGCAACCGAACAGAACCGCTCATACGCCATGCGACCACAGCTCACAACTCGCGAAACAACGCCGTAGCCCCAATCCGACATGGGCCGTAGTCATGCGAATGCAGACCCCAGCACCAGGCAGCGATATCCAGCGAGGCAGAAAAACAGAGCTAACGACCGATGACACGACGAGTGGAGTCACGCACGATCAACGTGGACGAAACCTTACGGAACACAGGATCCGTTGAATCGAATGGGGCAACTCCGTCAATACGATTCTTGAGCACCTTCACGGACAGTCGCGCCACGGCCTCGAGCCCTGGAGCAATCGTGGTCAACGCCGGAGAAAGATACTGAGAATCATCAGAATTATCGAAGCCAATGACCGAAATATCTTCGGGAACCGAAAGACCATGCATCTGAATGGCGTGCATCGCGCCCGAGGCGAGCATGTCGTTCAACGCCACCACCCCATCGGGCTTGACGCCGCTATCCAACAACTCATTCATCGCGCTTACTCCATCGCTGCGATGCCACATCCCTGCCGGCACGACAAGACGTTCATCGAAATCGATGCCATTCTCTTCCAAAGCCTCTTTGTACCCTTGAAAACGCAAGCCCGCCGAACCGACCTTCTCGCCGGGATGCACACCCAGCACCGCGACACGTCGGCACCCGGTTTGCACCAGATACCCGGTAGCCCGCTTGGCGCCCTCCACGTTCTCAGTAGCAATGTGATCGACTTTGTCGGTGAAAATGCGCTCGCCGATCAACACCAGCGGGTAATCCACTTCCAGCTGAGCCACATCTTCCTGGCCGAGTTCCAATGGGCTAAAGATCGCACCGTCGAGCATGGCGTGCCGTCCGTCGTGCAGAGCGGCGATCTCACCGTCACGGGAATAAAGAGTCGGTTCCACTATAACCTGCAGGCCAAGCTTTTTGGCTTCAGTGATTACCAGCGACGAAAGCTGGGCGAAATACGGCAGTTGCAAATCGGGAATGATAAGCGCAATGACGCCGGTCTGACCACGCCGCAGATTTCGAGCCGAGACATTGACGATATAGCCGAGTTCGTCAATGGCCTTGGTCACCTTTTCGCGCGTGGCATCGGAAACATATTCGTAGTCGTTGACCACGTTCGACACGGTTTTAATGGACACGCCCGCCTTTTTGGCAACCTCACGCATGGTCACGACTCTGGAATCGCCGGACCTGGCTTTTGTTCCGTCCTCAGCCGCAGTTTCCATAGCACACACCTTTCGCATTGCGACGGATAACCATATTCTACATGACCGCCATATACATCGTTATAGTTTCGACAGGGAAACATCATACCTTTTTATAAAACCGCCTCCGTCGTTCCGCCTGCCGGCTGGCAGTCATATCCGGATAACCCGTCCGGTCAGAGCAGGGCCCGATTGTATCGATTCGCCAGTTACCAATGATCATCAGGCAGCAAGTCGGCTGGCGTGTTCCATTTCAACGTTGTACAGTAGCATCAGAAGTTACAACGTTGTAGAAGCGAAAAGCCACAGCGGTTTATGCAAAGGAAGGACACCTCCATGACCTGGACCACAACAATGAAAACGACCATTCAACGGGTCTCATGCGCGGCACTGACCGCATTCACCTTGGTGGGAGCAGGCTGTGGCGGCGCTTCATCAACCGATAAGCAGTCTCAAGCATCCAACGACAACAGCGACAACGTCGCCTCGAGGCAGTTCAACGCCAAACGAATCAGCCGCGTCTCCGTTCACGATCCATCGGTGGTCAAGGCAAACGGAAAATATTATGTTTTCGGCACACACCGTTCCTGGGCGAAAAGCGACGACATGGTCAACTGGAAGCCGTTCACCAACAACCTGAGCCGCGACTACGAGAAGATCTTCGACAAGATCTGGCAGGACTGGCCGTCACAGCCAGAGAACGACGATATCAAGGGCAATATGTGGGCTCCGGATGTCATCTGGAACCCCACGATGAAGAAATGGTGCATGTACCTCTCACTCAACGGGGCCAACTACAAGTCGGTCATCGTGCTGCTGACCGCCGACAAGATCGACGGCGACTGGACGTATGTGGGTCCGGTTGTCTACTCCGGATTCCGCCAGAGCGACATCAACCAGACTGACGTGCCGAAGGTGCTCGGCCAAGGAGCCGATGTCAGCCGCTATGATTCGCCGGAAGACACGGAAATCAACGCAATTGATCCCTGTGTGAAAACCGACACGAACGGAGACATGTGGATGACCTTCGGCTCATGGTTCGGCGGCATGTGGATGTTCAGGCTCGACCCCGCCACCGGTTTGCGCGACTATTCCAAGGCCTACGAGACCGTCACCGATCAATCCGACGCATACTATGGCATCAAGCTCGGCGGCGGATACGGCAACTCAGGTGAGGGCTCGTACCTGCTGAACGCCAACGGCTGGTGGTACCTGTTCACCTCCTATGGCCATCTCGATCAGAAGGGCGGCTACCAGATTCGCATGTTCCGCTCCAAGTCCATCACCGGCCCATATGTCGACGAAAACGGCACTCACGCGGTCTCCACCTCCGCCGAGGCCAACAACTGGGCCGGCACCACAGGCATACGTCTGCTGAGCTCGGTTCAGTGGAGCGGCAACAAGAACGACGACATCGAGGTTTCGCAAGGGCACAACTCCGCCCTGGTCGACAGCGACGGCACCATCTACCTCGTCTACCACACGCGTTTTTCGGACCGGGGCGAATACCACGAGGTCCACGTGCGCCAGCTGCTGCCCACGGCGGACGGATGGTTGACGGCGGCACCGTACGAATATACCGGAGTCAAGGCCAAGCCCAAGGGCTACCCCGCCTCGGCGCTTGCCGGCGAGTACGAGCTGGTCACGCACAACCCGAGCACCTCGTTCCGCGGCAGCCGAAAGGCCAGCGACACGTCCAGCAAGCACTACCTCGGCGTCAACAAACCCTCGCATATCGAGCTCAAGGCCGACGGCACCGTGAGCGGGGACGAAACCGGCACCTGGCAGGCCGAATCCGGCTCGAACAAGGTGACCCTCAAACTCGGGGACACCACATATTCCGGCGCCTTCGACCAACTGCCGCGCGAGAAAGACGGCAAGACGGTGATGACCTTCAGCGTCATCGGCGGCAACCTGTCGATCTGGGGGTCACAGGTCTGACCGTCCCGGCAAATTCCCAGTCTCTTTTTGACCGCATTACCACAACACCTTAACGCCCCCCCCCACCAACGCAAAGGGCCGACAAATACGATCGCACGAATGACGGGATCCCGCCGATTCACAATGCGTATCTGCCGGCCCTTTCATCGCCAGAAAGCTCACCGCCGGCGGTCCGGGCCGTCGCCGCCAACAATCCAAGCCATCACCGCCAAGAGATGGGCGACCGTTGATCGCCGCAGTACAACGAGCAACGCCCCTAACAGCGCCCCGAAGGCGGCAAGGCTCTTTTGCCTGGTTGGCGATTTTCTTTTGCCTCGTTGACGTTTTTCGAGTGTGAGAATGGTTCAAAATGGCGCAATTCCAACGAAAATTTCTTTTGCCTGCCATTTGCTTCTTTTTTGATTTTCAAAGCAAAGGGGAAGCAAAACAGGCAAAGAATAGCTATGGACCCGACACTGGAGACCGGTCACATAGCCGATGAAAGCGCGAGCCACCGGACGTTATACATTGCCGGCATGATACGCGTCGCGGTGACGCTTCAACGGCACCACGAGCGACATTTCTATATCAACGGAAAGCCCACCACTGGTAGTCCAGGCCGTCGCTGAACGGATGGTCGAACAGGGCGAGTACGAACTTCTTACGCAGGAGCGCGCACCCGCGACGGACCATCCCGGGGCACAAGTACTTTGCGCGCCGATGTGCGTACGGGCGAGAAAAGGTGAAGGAACCGTTCGCTCAGATGCGGAGCGACGGCTACCTGCGCAACAACATCGACGCCGACCGACTCGCGGAGGATCTCATGGCGCCGATGATGGACGGGCTGCAGATTCAGTGGGTCTACGAGCCCGGCAGCGTTGACGTCCTCGAGCGGCTTAAATCGGCGGTTGAGCCGTATCTCACCGTGCCTTACGAGGACTAAATACCGAGGGTATGAGAAATTAGAGGCCAAAACCGAAACGCCGCGAAGACCCACACGAATCTCAGCGGCGTTTCGAATTTCAGAAATTGTAGACGACTATGGCTGTCAGTCAAGTCCCAACTTAAGCTTGCCACCGGGAATGGCGTCAAGCAGGTCACGCGTGTACTGCTGCTGCGGATGATCGAAGACCTCGTCGGTGGTGGCATGCTCCACGAGCCGACCCTTCTGCATCACAACCACCTCATCCGCAATCTGGCGCACAACAGCCAGATCATGGGTGATGAACAGGTAGCTCAACCCGCGTTCGGCCTGCAGATCGTTGAGCAGGCGCAAAACCTGATCCTGCACCAGCACATCCAAGGCCGAGACAGCCTCATCACAGACAATGACGTCCGGATCGAGCGCCATGGCCCTCGCAACGGCGATACGCTGACGCTGGCCACCGGAAAGCTCGTTCGGATAGCGTTGCATCACGGAGCGCGGCATTTTCACCAAGTCCAGAAGCTCCTCGACACGCTTGCGACGGCTCTTGGCGTCACCGATTCCATGGATGCGCAACGGTTCCTCGATCGACCGATAAATGGAGTACATCGGGTCGAGCGAACCATACGGGTTCTGGAAGACGGGTTGCACATGCCTGCGGAAGTCAAGTAACTTCGCTCCCTTGAAACCGGAGATATCCTCGCCTTCGTAAGTGACCGTGCCACTCGTGGGCTCCAAAAGCTTCAACACCATGTTGGCCACGGTGGACTTGCCCGAACCGGACTCGCCCACGATCGCCAGTGTCGTGCCGCGTTTGACGGAGAACGACACGTCATCGACCGCCTTGAACATCTCCTTCTTACGCGGTAGCTTGAACTCGCGGGTCAGGTGGTTCACGGTGATGATGTGCTCGCTTTTTTCGAGCGTATCCTCGCCTTTGGCGTGGTGCTCCATCAACGCTTCAGCATTCTCGCCACGTTCGTGGGCGGAAATGATGCGCTGTGACGCCAGGGACGGCGCCGCGGCGACCAGACGCTTGGTGTAAGGGTGCTGCGGGTGCTGCAAGACCTCAAGCGACGGCCCCGACTCCACGACCTGGCCTTTGTACATCACGACGATGTGCTGTGCACGTTCGGCGGCGAGGCCGAGATCGTGGGTGATGAAGAGCACCGCCGTACCAAGCTCGTCGGTCAAAGTGTGCAGATGGTCAAGGATCTTCTTCTGCACCGTCACGTCGAGTGCGCTGGTGGGCTCGTCCGCGATCAGCAGATCGGGACGGCATGCCAGGCCAATGGCGATGAGGGCACGCTGCAACATGCCTCCGGAGAACTCGTACGGATACTGGCGTGCGCGAGTAGCGGCATCGGGCAGACCGGCCTCGTCCAGAAGACCCGCGATGCGGTCGTCCATGGTGCTGCCAATCACGTACTTCTTGGCGATACGCCAAGCCTCGTCGTCCCCCACACCGGCTTTGATGAGCTCTTCGGCCACGCGCCAACGGGTCTCCGAACCGGGCACCCCCTCCTGCTTGAAGCGGGCCATGGCCCGTTCGGCTGCCCCGTCACGCACACCGGCCTTGTCCAACGCCGTGGCAGCGGCCTCGAGCAGTCCCGGCAGTTCCTTCGACCCCAGGAACGTCTCGTCATCGACGTTCTTGAGATTGATGTCGCCTTCGGCTTCGGCTATGGCCGCAGCTAGTTTGGAACGCTTCTCGTGGCTGATGTCCATGTGGTTGGCTTTGAGCGCTTCCTTGACCTGCGTGGAGATGCGCCACACGGGGTTCAGGTTGCTCATCGGGTCTTGGGGAACCAGCCCCATCTTCTCACCGAGAATCTGCTCATATTGCTTACGGCTGTAGTGTGAAATCTCCTTGCCCTCGAGCTTGATGGAGCCGCCCACGACATGCCCCGTCCCCGGCAGCAGCCCGAGGACAGCCATGGCCGAGGTGGACTTGCCCGAACCGGACTCGCCCACAATCGCCACCCACTGGCCGGGATATACATTGAACGACACGTCACGCACGGCATGCACCTCGCGCTTGTCGTCGGTGATGAAATCGACCTTGAGATCCTTGACATCGAGGATCGGCCCCTGCTCACGCTGCATCGCCGACAGCCTGTCTTCAGTCTCCGCCGGTAAGACGGGGGCATCGGCGTTGTTCACAATATCGTTATTCGCTACGTCACTCATTATTCGCTCCTCAAGTTCACGCCGTGCGGCTCTTCGGATCCAACGCGTCCTTCACGGCATCGCCCATCATGATGAAGGCAAGGACGGTGATGGCCAAGGCTGCGGACGGGTAGAAGAGCACCGAGGGATCCGTGCGCAGAATGGCCTGCGCGTTCGAGATGTCACCGCCCCAGCTGACGGTGGTGCTCGGCAGACCGATGCCAAGGAAGCTCAGGGTGGCCTCGGAGACGATGTATGAGCCGAGTGAGGTCGTGCCCACCACGATGATCGAAGCGACCGAATTCGGCAGGATATGCCGTACCAGGTTACGCAACGGCGTCGAGCCCAATGCGGTGGAGGCCGTGTTGAACTCGAGGTTCTTCGTCTCCAGCACCGAACTTCGGGCGATACGGGCGGTCTGCGTCCAGCCGAATAGCGTCAGCACCAGTACAATCTTCCAAATCGAACTGGAGGTGCGGAACATCTGCAGAACCACGATGGCGCCAAGAAGCATGGGGATGGCCATGAAGATATCGGTGAACCGGCTAAGCACGGCGTCGATCCAGCCGCCGAAGAACCCGGCCAGCCCGCCGATGAGCGTGCCCACGATCACTACAAGCAAGGTGGTGAGCAGGCCGACGGAAAGCGACGTGCGCGTGCCATACACCGTGCGGGTGAACACGTCGCAACCCTGCGTGTCGTAGCCGAAGGGATGACCTGGACCGCCCTTTTCAAGGGAATGCTCAAGCTGGCAATAGTTCGGGTTCTGATGGGTGAAGACCCCGGGGAACAACGCCACGAAGACGATGAAGACAATCAGCACGCCTGCCACGATGAACAACGGATTACGCCGCAACGTACGCCATGCATCGGTCCACATGTTACTGGCCGGAGCCGATTCATCCATCGAATCGACTTCATGCAAAGGGGTCTCGTCGAGAGAGGCCACATACCGTTCCTGCCCCGGCAGCACCGTCCCCGTCCCAGAGGTTACGCTCGACCGCGAAGTCTCGTTCATTGCGAAATCTGTCATATCGTCATCCTGATGGTTTTTGTCACTCATATTCGTCTCAGCCTCCCCTCTCACGCGTACCGGATTCGCGGATCAAGCACCGCATAGAGCATATCGACCACGAGATTGCATACCACGAAAATCAAGGTGAGCAAGGTGACAATGGAGACGACCATGTTGCTCTCACCCTTGAGGATGCTCTGGTAAGTAAGGAAGCCGATGCCGTGAATGTTGAAGATCGTCTCGGAAATCATCGCACCGCCCATCAGGGCGCCCAGATCCTGACCGAGATAGGTGATCACGGGAATCATCGAGTTGCGTAGCACATGGCGGACGATCACGGAGCGGTTCGTCATGCCCTTGGCGCGCGCGGTACGCACATAGTCCTCGGAGATGTTGGAGGATATCTCGGAACGCGAGAGTCTGATGATGTACGCCATGGAAACGGATCCAAGCACCATCGCCGGCATCAACAGATCAAGGAAACCGGGGTCGTTGCCCGCGGTGACCGGCAGAAGGTGCCATTTGACGCCAATGAAGTACTGCATCAGGAAACCGGTGACGAAGGTCGGCACGGAGATCAGAAGCAAGGAGACAATCAGAATGACGGCGTCATACCACTTGCCCTTCTTCAGTCCTGAGATGATGCCGAACACCACGCCGAACAGAGCCTCGAACACGAACGCCATCAGACCGAGCTTGATGGTGACCGGGAAGGCGCGGGCTATCTCATCGATCACCGGTTGCCCCGCGAACGTATTGCCGAAGTTCAGCGTCAGCGCATTCTTGAGAAACAGCAGGTACTGAATGATGAACGGCTTATCGAGGTTGTATTCCGCACGGATCTGTGCCGCGACCGCCTGGTTGATCGGCTTGTCTCCAAACATGGCCTTCACCGGATCACCGGGAAGCGCGAAGACGAGCGCATACACCAACAGCGTCGTACCAAGAACCACGGGAATCATCTGCAAAATACGGCGCAGAAGATACTTGCCCATCGGTTGCTCCTTATTGTCAAATCGAGGCTAGCAAGACCTAAAGGAAAAAGCCGGCCAGAACATATGAACTCCAGTTTAACTCGCGCGCACGTCAAATATGTTGTAATGCAGTACTTTATGAGCATAATATGAGTACGGGCTCCGCATCGGCCTGCCAAGGCGGATCATTAGGCGCCATGCGGGAAACGTTGCGCCACCGCCAAAGAAGGCAAGGACCGTACGTGACAATCACGCACGATCCACCGTTTCTTTCAACGCAAACGGGAACTACTTATGCAGTTCGCTGTATACCGATTGATTTTGCCAGTCCATTTGGAAGCCTTTAACCCCCTTCATGGCCACACCGTGCGCATTGTCATAGTAAAGCGGGATGGCGGGAAGATCGTTGAGCAGGATCTCCTGGGCCTGACCGTAAATCACGTTCGCGGCATCCGTGGAAGGAGCGGCATACGCCTGGGTCATAAGCTCATCAAACCGGGAATTCGAATAATCCCCATCGTTCGCGCCGTTGCCATGTCCGGCCTCGGAATCATAGCATTGGAACAGATAGTCCTCCGCCGAAGGATAGTCGGGCGTCCATCCGGAACGGAAGCCGCCCTTGATCTGCCGCTTATCCACCAAATTGCGGAACTCCTGGAAGGTCGGCACCGGATCGGCGCTCACTTTGATGCCCAAGGTGTTCTTGATCGAGTTGACGATGGCATCATAAATCGGCTTGTTGCCGCCGTCCGCGTTGTAGGAGATGGCGAACGGATCGACGTCCTTGCTGATCGCGTCCGCCTTCTCCCACAGCTCCTTGGCCTTCGACGGATTGTAGACCAGATTTTCCTTGCCCTTGAGGTTCTCGGAGAAGCCCGGCGTTTTGGGCGAGGTGAAATCAACGGGCTGGGTGCCGGTCCCGTTCAGGACCTTGGTGACGATCGACTTACGGTCGATGGACATGGAGACGGCCTGACGACGCAGCGTGCCCTCCTCGGTGCCGGACTTGAAATGCTCAAGGTTCGAGGGAATGGAGAACATTTGGATGATCGAACCCGGCTTGTTATAAGCCACAACGGTCGGATCGCTCATGAAGCTCTTGGTATCGGCCGGCGGTACCGTGTCCATCACATCGAGGTTGCCTCCCTGCACATCGGCGTAGGCGGCATCGACCTTGGTGTAGATCCTGAAGGTGATGCCTTGGTTCCGGGGCTTGACATTGCCGTGGTAGTAACCGTTCCGCACCAGCCTGATCTCCTGTCCGTGCGACCATTCGGCCAGCTTGTACGGCCCGTTGCCCACAGGCTTGTCGCCGAAGGCCTTCGGGTCTTTGTAGAACGAATCAGGCAGCGGCGCAAATGCCATGTAGCCCACCTTCACCGGGAAGATCGAATCGGGCTTCGACATATCGACGGTGAAGGTGGTGTCATCAAGGACTTTCAGACCGGACAGTTGCTCGGTGCCGTTCAGCCCTTTCTGCTGCAGGTCGTCATAACCCTTGATGGTCGAGAAGAACGACGCGCACTTCTGGACGTTCTTCACATTGGCGACGTAGCTCCATGCACGGGTGAAGGATTGCGCGGTCACCGGTGTGCCGTCCGAGAACTTCCAGCCCGGCTTGAGCTTTATGCTATATTGCGTCGAATCGGAGTTCGGCGTGATCGACTGCGCCACTTCGTTCTGGGCCTTGCCATTTGAATCGAACGATACCAACTCCGCGAAAATCTGCGAGCCCGGTCGAGAGCCGCCCGTTTCATTGGTATTGCCGGGAATCAACGGATTCTGCGGCTCGCTGTCGAACACCGTGATGACATTATCGCCGCCGCCCGAAGCCTTCGACGCGGAACCGGATCCACCGCAGCCCGCCAACGTCCCCGCCGTAACCGCCATCGTCGCCAAAAAGGCGACCATCGTTTTCTTCGAAGTGCGTATTCCCATATTCTCTCCTCCCTACCGCCCTCTGGATCGTGGCATCGGAACGAATCGTCTCAACCCCACACCAACGACGATATGCGCGGTAACGCATTTATGCACAACGCATCTCACACTTTGAAAGCGCACCGAAAAAAAAATCACGGAAAACCGCAGGCGGCGGGCCGCATCACGGCATCCCTCGACGCAAATAGCCGTGCAACCGCGCCTCCGCACGAGACCTTGTTCCTTATGCCGTTCCTTGTGCCCCATGCCGCGTTCGCCGCAGGGTACGGCCGTCGCACCACCCATCCAAACCACACCTCTTCGGCCGCCCATCCACCGTCGACGGGATTTCACCCCCATGCGCAGGTCGATCTAGATACACGAAGAGGACGGACCGCATGGCGGCCCGTCCCCTTATGCCCTTTGCTTCCAGTGAATCGCAGGCTACTAGGCGTATGCCCACACCGCGCAATCACCAGAACGCCAGAATCTCACTGGTGCATTCTCAGTGGTGCATCTTGACGAAGGTCCCAAAGGACTGCCAATCGATCGAGAAGCCCTTGACGTTCTTCGAAGCTACCCCATCATTCGCACGGTAGTAGAGCGGGATGGCGGGCAGGTCGTTCAGGAGAATCTCCTGAGACTGCTGGTAGAGCTTGTTGGCCTCATCCACGGACTTGGCCTTGTAAGCCTCGGCGAGCAACGCATCAAACTTCGGGTTCTTGTAGTCACCGTCGTTCGAACCCTTGCCGTCAGCGGCCGAGGAGGCGAAGTTCTGCACCAGGTAGTTCTCGGCCGAAGGATAGTCGGGCTGCCAACCGGAGCGGTAGGCGCCCTTGATCTTGCGGTTGGAAATCGCGGTACGGAACTCATTGAACGTCGGCATCGGGTTGGCTTCGGTCACTTCGGAGCCGATGGAGTTGTTGATCGAGTTGACAATCGCGTCGAATACGGGCTTGCCGTCACCGTCAGCATTGTAAGACAATGAGAGCTTCTCGGTGTCCTTGCTGATCGAGTCGGCCTTCTCCCACAGTTCCTTGGCCTTCTTCGGGTTGTAGGAGAGGTTCTCCACACCCTTGATGCTGTCCGAGTAGCCGGGGATGCCCGGAGCTGTGAATTGCTTGGCGGGAGTGCCCACGCCGAAGAGCACCTTCTTGATGATGCCTTCACGGTCGATGCCCATGGAGATGGCCTGACGACGCAGCGTGCCCTCTTCGGTACCCGCCTCGAAGTGAGGGGTTTTCGCGGGAATCGTGAACTGTTGGATGACGGAACCGGGCTTGTTGTACGCCTGGAGGCTCGAATCCTTCTCAAAGGTCTTCAGGGCCGACTGCGGCACGCTGTCGAGAGCGTCGAGGTTACCGGCCTGCACATCGGCGTAGGCGGCGTCCATCTTGGTGTAGACCTTGAAATCGACGCCATCGTTGGCCGGCTTGTCCTCACCCGTGTAATTAGGGTTCTTCACGACCATGATGTCTTGGCCGTGGGTCCAGGACTCGAACTTGTAGGGGCCGTTTCCAACGGGCTTGTTGCCGAAGGCCTTCGGATCCTTGTAGAACGAATCAGGCAGAGGCGTGAAAGCGGAATAACCGACCTTGATCGGGAAGGTCGCGTCCGGCGCATCCAGGTCAACGGTGAAGGTTTTGTCGTCCACGACCTTGAGGCCCGAAAGCTGTTCGGTGCCCTTGAGGCTATCGGCCTTCTGCAGATCGTCGAAGCCCTTGATCGTGGAGAGGAAGGCTGAGCACTTCTGGGCGTTCTTCACATTGGCCACATAGCTCCATGCCTTGGTATAGTTCTCGGCCTTGATCGGAGTGCCGTCGCTAAACTTCAGCCCCGACTTGAGCTTGATCGTATATTGCGTTCCATCCGCGTTCGGCTTGATGGATTCAGCCTGATCGTTGACCGCATTGCCCTTTTCATCGAAACGCACCAGCTGCGAGAAGATGGCGCGCAGAACCTTCCCGCCGCCCGTCTCGTTGGTGTTGCCGGGGATCAAGGGATTCTGCGGCTCTGAGTTGACGATGGAAACGATGTCCTTGCCACCGTTGCCGGAAGCGCCTTTGGAAGACCCGTTCGAACCGCCGCAAGCACTGAGCAGCATGGCCGCGGAGCACGCCACGGCCGCGAAGGCCAAAGCTTTCTTCTTCATATCTCTCCTATCCAATCGGTCTACGTGGTCGATAATCACGCCGAAAAACGAAGACGCCGGCATTTCCTGTTTCAGCCGACCCCAACGCTGTTGTCCCATTGTCGCGCGCGGTGAGGAATTATGCAAACGCCTACTCAATAAATGGACGCATGTCGGAAAGCTTGATGGGGTCCGGCAACGAATGCGACGGCAGAGAAATGAGAAACCCGGCGACCGAGGCCGCCGGGTAAGAGAGAAGAGAGAAGATTCAGTTATGAGGCCCTTTATCAAGAACCACACCAGCTCTGTTACCTGCTGACAATGTCCATATAACCCCACTTACCTTGGAGGAGGGATAGGCAAATCTCAAAGGTATCTGTGAAGTATGTGAAGGTATTGGAAAAGTGCTTATCATGACGATATTTCGCCGCGTGCATGGCCTTGTCGCTAAGACCCCGGACCGATTACCACAAACAGCACCAGCCCCGCCAATCGTCACAGCCGATGTCGGGAAGTTAGGCTCCGGATGCCATAGTCGGCAACACGGGTTTCAGCACCCGACGACTCGGCATCGTGACGGCCCCGCATGCAAGCGGAAGAGCCTCATGCGACATGGAAGTCAGAAACCGACAATCGTGCCCCGCCAATCAGCAGCCGTTCAAGCCCCGCTCAACAACCAATCGACGTGCATGCCGAACGGTATATCCACGTCGTTCATTGATGAAACGCCCCAAGTCATCGACAGGTGGCGTCAGACTTGGGGCGTGTTCCATAAAGCGAACCCGACTTAATGGCGGACGAATCCGTATCGCAAAAAGTGAGTGGATGTCGGATCTAAAGCTCCGATTCGGGGCTACTGTTCCTCGCCGCGTTCTTCGAGTCTGGCTTTCGCCTCCTTGAATCGTTTGGCTTCCTCGTCCTTGCGCGACTGCAGATCAGCCTCGAAGCGTTCAAGCTCCTCCGTGATGGCCTCTTCGGGGATTTTCGCGAAAATCGGCTGAGGCTTAGGGACAGGAACACCTGCGACCAGAGTCTCGCTCCTCCAAGGGTGTACGTTCTCACCCAGCTGATAGTCACCGGTGATGATGGGATACTTGAACCCCGGCTTATCCAGATCCTCGACCTCTTCGACGCGAGGCATCGGAGAGAAGGTGCCGGTGCCGCCAAGGGCCTCCCAAACCTTCTGTGCAGAATGTGGCAGGAACGGCGCCAGCAAATGGTTCGCGTCCAAAACAGCTTGGGCGCAGGTATGGAGGACCGCGCCGAGGCGTTTTTCGTCGTCCTTGATCTTCCAAGGCTCGACCGCGGAAATGTACTTGTTGATATCGCCCACGACCTTCATGGCCTCGTTCAACGCGTTCTTCTGGTGATGATGCTCGATCAGTCCACCGACCACATCGAAGGCCGCGGCGGTCTCCTCAAGAAGGGCCTTGTCTTCCGGGGTCATCGAGTCCTCATTAAGATCAGGGACCACACCGAAGTTCTTGTATATCAGGTTCGCCACACGGTTGACCAGATTGCCCCAACTGGCCGCGAGCTCCTCATTGTTATGCCGCACGAATTCCGACCAGGTGAAATCGGCGTCTGAGGTTTCAGGACCGGCCACAGAAATGTAATATCTTACGGCATCCACGGGATACCTTGCCAAGATGTCTTTGACGTAGATGACGATGCCACGGGAAGAACTGAATTTCTTACCTTCCATGGTCATGAACTCGCTAGCCACGACCTCCTGCGGAAGGTTGAGTTCTCCGTACTCCCCCGGCTGGCCACCTTTGGACCCCTGCCCGTTGTAGGCCAACAGCTCGGAAGGCCAGATCTGCGAATGGAAGGTGATGTTGTCCTTGCCCATGAAGTAGTACCCAGGAGCCTCGGGGTCGTTCCACCAGGCCTTCCACGCCTCGGGATCGCCCTTGCGCCGAGCCCATTCGATCGAAGCCGAGAGATAGCCGATCACCGCATCGAACCACACGTAGAGCTTCTTGTTGGGATTGTCGATCCAACCATCCACCGGCACGGGAATACCCCAGTCGATGTCGCGCGTGATGGCGCGGGGCTTGACCTCTTTGAACAGGCCGATCGAGAAGTTGATGACGTTCGTGCGCCAGCCCTGCCGGGTCTTGAGCCACGCAAGATTCGCCTCGGCCAGAGCCGGCAGATCGAGGAAGAAATGCTCGGTAAGCTCGAAGCGCGGCGTCTCACCGTTGATCTTGGAAACAGGATGAATCAACTCGTCCGGGTCAAGCTCGCGACCGCAATTGTCGCACTGGTCGCCGCGAGCGCCGTCCGCACCACAGATTGGGCAGGTGCCTTCAATGTAGCGGTCAGGCAGGGTACGGCCGGTGGAAGGCGAAATCGCGACCTTCTGGGTGCCTTTGTAGATATATCCGTTGTCGAGGCACTGCTTGAACAGCTCCTGCACGACATGCTCGTGATTGCCCGTGGTGGTGCGGGTGAACAGGTCGTAGCTCAAGCCCAGATCGGCAAGGTCCTTGACGATGACGCGGTTGTACCGGTTCGCAAGTTCCTGCGGCTTGACCCCCTCTTTATCCGCCTCAACGAGAATCGGCGTTCCGTGCTCGTCGGTGCCCGAAACCATCAGGACATCGTTGCCCTTCATGCGCTCATACCGCGCATAGACGTCGGAGGGTACGCCAAAGCCCGCGACGTGGCCGATATGGCGTGGGCCGTTGGCGTACGGCCATGCTACGTTCACCAAAATATGTGTCATAGCTATAGATTATTGGGCCTTACGGGGACAGCGCCATCGACGAAGGCGCAACGAGACGAATCAACACAGGCTCGGAAGTCAGTTGTTGACAGTGTCGTCCACACTTTTCGAAGACCGAAACAAGTTGTCCACTTATCCACAATCTTCACGATTCGATTTTGCGCTTTAGGAACCAGCGGATATCGTCCTGAACATGATTACTACAACAACACACTCGAGGACTTCGAAAAGACCGTCCGCATCCACTCCCGGACCGCAAAGCCGCAACTACCTGACGCCCATGCTGGTCGGCAATCGGGACCTGCCCGGTCCGCTGAGCATGAATCGTCTCAGCGGGTACGGAGCGGTCCATCAGCTCGACGATGTCAACGGATACCTCGCGGAATACTCCGAAACCCTATTCGGCAGAGGGATGATCATGGGCAACATCGTGCCTCGGAATACGGTGGCCTGCCTGACAACAGCGGCCTGGGTATGGCTTTCGGGCGCGTTTCCCGACACCATCAGCGTCGTTTCAGCCTCGCACTACCGCGTGCCGATATACGGCAGAACCGTCACGACGATCTACCGCAAGATGCCGGAGGGGCACGTCAGTCAAATCGCCGGATTGAAACTCACCTCACCAACCAGAACGACCTGCGATATCGCCCTGCAAACGAACAAGGAGATTCCGTGTCGCGAACGCAGCGAACTGGTGTGCAGCCTCATCCAGGAGTACCACGTGGATCCGTCCGAATGCCTTGACATCATCGCCAACAACCGTCACTGGCCCAACACATCGCAGGCACGAAGGCTGCTCAAGTCCGTGGAACACTGTTTCGAGCGTTTTGATCAGGCGTCAAACTATTGAGCAAACCATTGATTGAGCACCCCACCGGCAAGAAAGGACGGCTTACGATGCGACAATAACGACGACAATCACTCAGGCCCAAGCCGCGCACGCATGAAACGGCGCACGGCGCGATTGCCGATATCCGGATTCTTCGGGATTCGCACAAACCACAGACGGCTGCCACGATGGGCAACGAACAGTAAGTTCGCTCGCACGCTACACGCTACTTAAGCTTCAGCGTCTCGGCATACACCAACTTGCGGTTGACCAGCGACCCGTCAGGCAACGGATGCTCATCCACAACCTCCGCAATCGCATCCTTGATGCGCAACCCTTCCGCCTCCGCACGCTCAACGGCGAGGCTCGCCAACTGCGGCACATCCATCACCCGACCGCCCGCGTGAACTTCAACCGCGAGCGCCTCCTCATCGGACGCCCCGCCAATAACCAGCACCATCTCGCCGCGCGGCGGATTGCCGATCACCGTGTCGCGAATCTGGTCAATACCGCCACGCCGCACCTCCTCATAATCCTTGGTCAGCTCACGACACAGCGCCATCGGGCGGTCTGGGCCAAAAACCCCAGCCAAATCGTCCATCGTCTCCGCAATACGATGCAGCGTCTCATAGAAAACGATGGTGCGGCGCTCGGCCTTGAGCGCCCGGAACCGCTGCATGCGCTCGCCGTGCTTGCGGGGCACGAAACCCTCATAGCAGAAGCGATCCGTCGGCAGGCCGGATAGCGCCAGCGCGTCCAGCACCGCGCTTGGCCCCGGCGCGCAGGTGACGGGCAGCCCGCGTTCGATCGCGCGGCGCACGATGGCCATGCCCGGATCATTGATGGTGGGCATGCCTGCATCCGAAACCACCAGTACCGTGGCCCCCCGCTCCACCTCGTCCAAGAGGCCGTCCGCCTTGGCCCGCTCATTGTGGTCATGGTTGGCCACAACACGGCCCGAAACGTGAACCCCAAGCCGGTTGGCCAAATCGTAGAGTCGTCGCGTGTCCTCCGCGGCAACGACATCCGCCTGTCCAAGCAGGGCCACCAGCCGCGCCGAAGCGTCGCCCATGTTGCCGATGGGCGTCGCCGCCAGCACCACCGTGCCGCGCGGAATCGCAATCGCTCCCGCCGCCGTCCCGGGCGCTCGTGCATCGTCTTCACTCACATTTCGTAAACCGCCTCGGACCGCGTTAGGATCGTGTACAGCACCGTCGCACGCCCCATCCTCGTGCCCGTCAGCGCCCGCTTCCGCTCCATGCCCAGCGGCGCCCATCCCGGATCCGCTCATACCGGCGCCCGTTTCTCCAGCTTCAGTCCATGTCTGCATACCCCAAGTATCCCCCATCACACTGACGCGCCCTACGTTTCTGTGAGCAAACGGACTCTGACAACCCTTTCGTTTCCGTTTCATCACAAGACCGAAACAACCAAAGGCGCGGACGCCAACCCTTTACCGCATGCCGCGCTGGCGATATTCCAAGGAGGCGACCGGGCCGTCGATGGTAAAATCGCCGTCCTGATAAATCAGTCTCGTGACCGCCGCGTTGTCCATGTCGAGCCGCCCGATCTGCGCGTCCACGGTGGCAAGGAACTGCTGGATGCTCCAACCTGAGCTGACCACGAGCACGTTGCCGCCGCCGGCCTCGCTGGTTGTGCGTCCGATGGCGGAAAGCGCACGCCTCATCCGCTCCTGCACGCGTGCCGAGGTCTCCGCGCGGAACGAGTCAGGCAGACTGGGGTTGCCGGCCGCAGTGAAGTCAAGGTCGTGCATGCCGTCGATCATCACGGTACCGGCGCGTCCGCCCAGTTTTTCGTAGGCCTCTTCAGCCCCGTCGTAGCCCAGGAACCGTGCGGTGGCGTTGAACGTCTCGACACTGTCGCGACCTTCGAAACTGCCGAAATTCACTTCGCGCAGATCCGGGTCGACCCTCAGGACGACACCGCCATTGCCGGAGCTCTCAAGCGCGCCCTTGGCGGTTTCGTAGTGACGCGACAGGTTGCCGCAATAAGCGGCCACGAAAGTGATGCCCCTCAAACCGCGTCCCAGGCTGCGGATGATCTCTCGGCCCTCGTCGGTCACCGGAAAATCGGACCAGCCCTGCATCACCCCCATCACGTTGGAGGTGGTCTGGGTATGCCTAGTCAGGTAGATGGTGTCGTCAGTTCGCCGTTCGCGTTCATTATCGCGCCTTTCTGGAGTCTCATATCGCAAAATCCAGTCTATCCCACGACGACAATGAGCGCGAAAAATCTGATCCACCGGCCATTCTTCATCGAAGATCCCGTCTCCGACTGCCAATGGAGCACAATCGCAAGAACAAACAGGGTGCCGACGGCACCATGCCGAATCCCAAAATGACCCACATTCTTGACGTCAGAAGCTCTCGCTTACTCCGTGCCGGGTAGCGACGAAACGACACGCCAGAGCGCGCCCGCAAGCCAGTCCGAATACGGGAAGACGATGATAGGAGGACAAGAAGAAAAGGCGGCTTTTGTGCAGATTCGCCGTACGAGAGACTGATATACGTTTCAAACGCTCGGACGGCTGGTACAGTGACCTTTAGCACAGCGCATTTGCATTACATTCATAAAGCGCAACGACAGAATAGGACACTCGAGCATCATGGGATTCATCAGGTTCATCATCGAGCTGTTGAAAGATCCGCGCACCATCATCGCCGGGTGGATCGCGATGGGCGTGGCGCCGACGCTGGCGTTCATCTTCCTGATCGTCTTCGTTGAAACCGGCGTCGTGTTCTTCCCGTTCCTGCCCGGCGACTCGCTGTTGTTCGCGGCCGGCTTCTTCGCCGCGCCCGATGCCATAACCGGCAGATCCGCCCTGCCGCTGTTCGCACTGCTGCCCGTGGTGTGGCTCGCGCCGATCATCGGAGACCAGTGCAATTACTTCATCGGACACTTCTTCGGCCGCCGCATCATCGAATCCGGCAAGGTCAAGGCCATGACGCCCGAGCGCCTGGCGAAAACCGAAGGCATGATCGAAAAGTGGGGACCGCTGGCCGTCTTCCTTGGCCGCTTTTTCCCGTTCATCCGCACGTTCATGCCGTTCATCTCCGGGCTTTCCGGCATGCGCTGGCGCCGCTTCACGCCGTTCTCGATGCTCGGCGGGCTGATATGGTCGACGCTGTTCACCCTGTTGGGATATTTCTTTGGTGGCATCCCTGTGGTGCAGCAGAACTTCGAACTGGTCATCGTGGCGATTCTGGCGATCTCTTTGTTGCCGACCATCATCGGCCTGCTCAAGGCGAAGTTGCCCAAAAAGGAATAACGGGAATGATGCGGAGGGGCAACGCCAGTCGCAATCGCCGTTCACAACGGTTCTGACAGGTCGCAACCAGCACCAAACCGCCCCCCCCCGACCGTCACACTTCGCGAAGCCCGCACCGCGAAATCAGCTGCCACGGGTCGCCGCACGAAATCGTCGGCGCAAACCCGTGGCTTTCCCGGTAATCGAGAACTGGCAACACTCGATTTTCAGAACCCTCATCAGAAGCATCGCGGGATCAGGAAGACCAGAATCATATTGCTTAAAAGCAACGTGAGGTCACGACAATCAGAATAGCACTAAAAAATCGTTTTTAGACTGTAATGCCATTCCATTTGTGTGTAACGTTAGTCCGACATCGGCCAAAAGCCTTATTCCACACGCCCTCATCTGCACAATCCCCAAATACCCACCAGTGCCGCATGACCCACCCTATCGCGATCGCCTTCCGTGAAATCAGGTATTGTGAATCTTCGACCCAATATGCAATCAGCGCACAATCCCTGACTTTTCGCGCAACTCGCCTGTCATTGATACCTTTGCAGACAACACCTGAAGTCAATGGTGCAAGCATGAGAACACCATCCCGAAATTCCCGCCGTCCATAATCCACAACAACATGCCGACACTATTTCCGGAATATTTGAGCGTGTCGTGACAGCTTGTTTCGATTTTGCGTATATCGTTATATGTACATTATCTTTATACACGAATGCATGGAGGCGGCGGTATGAAGGCGACAATATTCTCCACCTGTCTGGTCGATTTAGTGTTTCCCAATGTCGGCAAGGCGATGGTTGAAGTGCTGGAAAGATTCGGTTGTGAAACGTATATGCCGAAGCAGCAGATCTGCTGCGGGCAGATCACGTATAACAGCGGTTACGTAAAGGAGTCCATGCAGACCATGCGCAACGAGGTCGATGCGCTGCTGAGCGAGGACACGGACTACATCGTGGGGCCGGCCGGCTCCTGCGTGAACATGCTCAAGGAATTGCAGTTCCATTTGGCCGATGACCCGGAATACCAAGCGAAGGCGCATGAGTTGGCGGGTAAGGTCTATGAGTTCTCCCAGTTCATGTACCGGGTGCTGGGCGTGCTCGACGCGGGCGCCGAACTCGAGGCGAACGCCACCTATCACCGTTCATGCCACATGACCCGGCTCCTTGGCGAGCGCGAAAGCCCGTTCATCCTCATGGAGCACGTCAAGGGGCTGAACGTGGCTCCGCTGCCGCATATCGAGAACTGCTGCGGGTTCGGCGGCATGTTTTCCATGAAAGTCCCCGAGGTCTCACGCCAGATGGTGGATGAAAAAGTCAAGGACATCGAAAGCACCGGTGCCGACGTGCTCATCTCCTGCGACCCCGGCTGCCTGATGAACATCGGCGGGCGTTTCAACCGCGACGGCAAACCCATCAGGATCATGCACCTGGCGGAGGTGCTCAACAGCAACGTCGACATGAGCCGCGTGCGGTACGTCAACGCGGAGGAACGGGCCGAAATCGACCGCGAATACCTCACGCGATCCAACAAGCAGGAGGAGGCGCTGGTATGAGCAGGACACAGTTCACCGACGACACCATGTTTAAGCGCACCGGACTCAAAACCGGCACCATGCTCCGTAGCAACGAGGGCACCTTCAACCAGCGCGTGGCGCAGTCCGAAAAGGACACCTTCGGCCAGCGGGCCGTGGCCAAGGCGCAGGACGCGCAGTGGGTCTCCCGCGAGAAGGCCCGCGCCGAGCTGGGCAATTGGGAGGGGTGGCGCGACCTCGCCGAGCAGATTCGCCAGCACACCATCCGCTATCTGCCGGATTATCTGGAGGAGTTCAGCGACAATGTCGAAAAGCGCGGAGGACACGTCTTCTTCGCCCAAACGGACATCGAGGCACGGGACTTCATCATCGATCTTGCCAAGCGCAAGCAGGTCAAGCATGTGGTCAAGAGCAAGTCGATGGTCACCTCGGAAATCGGGCTGGACCCGGCGCTGCTGAAGGTGCCTGGGCTGCAAGTGACCGAAACCGATCTTGCCGAGTTCATCCTTGAGGAGGACAACTGGGACGAACCGACCCACCTCGTGTTCCCCGCGATCAATAAGGACCGCGACCGCGTGCAGAAGGTCTTCCACGAGAAGCTCGGCTACGAGGGCGACAACGACCCGCAGCATGAGGCGCGGTTCAGCCGCAAGGTGCTGCGCGAGCGCTTCCTCGAAGCGGACATGAGCATCACGGGATGCAATTTCGCGGTTGCGGACACCGGCATGGTCAACGTCGTGACCAACGAAGGCAATGCCGACCTCTCCATGGCCATACCGCCGACCCAGGTCGTGGTGATGGGCATGGAGCGCATCGTGCCCAGCCTCAAAGAGGCCGAGACTATGGATAACATGCTCGTGCGCAGCGCCGTGGGCAGCAAGCTCACCTCATACTGCACCTTCACCTCCCCGCAGGTTTCCGGCGAAAGCGACGGTCCCGAGGACTTCTACGTGGTCATCGTCGACAACGGGCGCAGCAACGCGCTGGGCACCGACTTCGAGCCGATCCTGCAGTGCATTCGTTGCGCGTCGTGCCTTAACGTCTGCCCGATTTACCGCCATATCGGCGGCAAGGGTTACGGCTCGATCTACCCGGGGCCCGTGGGCGCCGTGCTGTCTCCGATACTCCAAGGCGACTACGAGGACTTCCACGACCTGCCGTACGCATGCAGCCTGTGTTCGGCCTGCTCCGCCACATGCCCAGTGAAGATTCCACTGCACGAGCTGCTGTTGAAACACCGCAAGATCGAGATGAACGACGACCACCTGGCCGACGCGATCGCCTCGCTGACCATGAAGGTCGTGGGCATCGGCATGGGGCATTCCTCGCTCTTCCGCACGGCGCTCGAATTCGACCATGTGGCCACCAACCCGATCGCCAAGCGCGGGCACAAGGTGACCGACGGGGTGGAAGGCGCCAAGCGCGTGCCCGACAGCGCGCAGAACCTCAACACCACCGGCAAGCACGAGGAATGGATGCCTCTGGTGTTCGGCGGGTGGACCAAGGTGCGCGATCTGCCGCAACCGCCGAAGCATTCCGAGAACTTCCGCAGCTGGTATTCCGAGCGCAAGAAGGCCCAGGGCTCACCCGAGGAATTCGCCACGCGGCAGGCGGCCATACTGGCCAAGAACCCGAATGCCCGCGGGGCTGCGCCATCGGGATCCAAGAACGTCGGCAAAACGGGAACCACCAAAGCCAATGGTTTCGGCACCTACGATAATTCCGTTTCCGCACGCCGCGCAGGTAACGAAAAAACCGAACCGTTGGGCGCCGACACCTTGCCCACCGCTTTGGGCAGCATTGAAGGCGAGACCTACGGCAAGCGGGTATATGACATGGTACGCGAGGAGATACAAGCCGGGCGCGCCGATTCCTCGACCTCTTCTACGAACGCAGCCAACGGCGGAAAGGGGCTGAACCAATGACCGATCGCGAAGTATTCCTTGATTATTTGGCCGAGAAAAGCGGACGGCCACGGCATCAGCTCAAAGACCACCCGCTGGTGCCGGTCAACGATCTGCCGGAATCCACGATGTCCGGGCTGTCTCAGGACGAACTGCTTGAAGTCGCCCGCCGGAACGCCCCCGCCGTGCATGTGAACTTCCAGACCTGCACCGCCTCCGAATTGCCGGGCGCCTTGGATTCCTTCGTCTCGGCGAAAGCACAGGGGCATCTGCTGCTGCCCACCGATGACGAGAACTTCGCGGAGTTCGGTCTGGAAAGCTGGCGTGAAGGGCTCGACCCCAAACCCACCTATTGGGTGCCTGCAGCAAGCCGCGAAACGAACATCACCACGGCTTCGCAAGCGCAGGCCGCCATCGGTTTCGCCGATTTCCTGTGCGCCGAAAGCTGCACGATAACCGCTCCGACCACCCCCGGCCAAGGGCGCGCGTTCCATTTCCTGCCGGTGAATTATCTGTCGATCATTCGCAAGTCGAAGATCGTGCCACGCACGCGCCAGGCGATGGACTATTACGATCCGGCGATCAAATCCGGCAAGCTGACGACATCCAACCTCAATTTCATCACCGGAACATCAAGTACCGGGGACATTGAGATGGTGCTGGTGGTCGGCGTGCACGGGCCGCTCGAGATGACGTATCTGGTGGTGACGGACCGCTGAGGCCGGCACCGAACATGCAGCCATAGAACAGGAGGTGCCGCGATCCCCAAAGATCCGGCGCTTCCCTTTTGCTCACCTTTTGCCCTCACAGCCGTATCGACCGGCGACCGGCACCGGTTCGTTGCATCTGTCCCACAACGCTCCGAGTCAGTGCTGGCCGTACACGTTCTGATAGCGGTCGTTGAGCTTGGCGATGTCCTCATCCGAAATCGGGATGATATCGCCTATCTGACGCGCGGCCCACATGGTGTGAGCCACCTCCTCGGTCATCGCGGCCGCCTTCACCGCACCCTCGGCGTCCTTGCCGATGGTGAAAGGCCCATGGTTCTGCATCAGTACGGCGGGCGAATGAGGATACTTCCTGAGCGTTTCGACCACGCCCTCGCCGATGGCCTCCGAACCGATGAGCCTGAACGGGCCGGCCGGCACGGGGCCGCCGAACTCGTCACCCATCATGGTCAGCCCGCAGGGGATGTTCTGCCCCGTCGCGGCCCAAGCCGTGGCGTAGGTGGAGTGGGTGTGCACCACACCGTAGACATCGGGCATATTACGATAGATATAGGCGTGGGACTTGGTGTCGGAACTCGGCTCAGCCAGCCCGTCCACCTTCTCGCCGTTGAGGTCGCACACCACCATCGATTCCGGGGTGAGGCTTTCGTACCGCATGCCGCTCGGCTTGATCACCATGAGATCGGCCGTATGCAGCCGCTGGGAGACGTTGCCGGCCGTCCATACCACAAGGTTCCACTTCAGCAACTGCTCATGCAGCGAGGAAACGACCTCACGCACCTGCTTGACCTCAGCACGAACCTCAGGACCATAATCGTTCAACGACACCATCATCCACTCCTTTGTACAACGTATAACACATAACGAAATTATTTCGCCGGAAAACGCATCCCGGTCTCAATGCGTATTGTAGCCTATAGTAGGTATGTTACCGCTAACATGATAGCCGCATGGTCTTGAGGCGGGTATACCGTTTCGACGCTCGATACGCTCAGGACATGCACGACGTTCTGCCCCCTCGATTCACTCGGCGCAGGCGGACCTTTTGCCGTCGACACACAGGCCCTTCGAATCGCTCGATGCGTCCGACGCCCCTCCCAATCGCCAACCCATCCGGAACTTTCGCCCTCACTCAACGTCTCCAACTTCCACCCAGCCAGTCGCGAACCGCTCGATACACCGACTCCGCGTGGCAACTCTCTGCGGACTGAACGTGCCCCCTGACGTCACCTCCCAAACCACTCGATGCGTCCGTTTAATATCGCACCTCCCCCGATTGATCCGACACGTAAGCCCGCATGGTGCTTCACAACCACGACCAGGCAATCACAATCGACTCCATCGCCGCACATCTTGACCTGTTTAACTCGCCGACATTGCGCTTGGGGATAGGTCGTACTAGAATACGTAACGTTGCTTCTTTGGAAGCGGCACATGTTTTTGGGGCTGTAGCTCAGTTGGTAGAGCGCTTCGTTCGCATCGAAGAGGTCGTGGTTTCGATTACCATCAGCTCCACAAGCAAGGTTTCCGACGTTTCGCCGGAAACCTTTTTTCATGCCGCTTTCTTTGAAATACCAGCGAAAATGACCCATAACAGTAATTCCATATTTGTCTATGATTGTCAGCCACTGTCAACCTTTTAAGTACACAGGCAGGTACACACGTCTTGTCCACTATTTGTTCTTTTGTCTAACAACATGCAATCTGCGAGGCAAAATCATTATATGACAAAGCGTAAAGGTGCATGGGGCAGCGTTATAGAAGACAAGAAACGCAAGCGCTTCAGAGCTAGATACCAGAATCCACATATTCCTGGCAAAGTTGTCCAACGGACTTTCTCCGATCGAACCAATGCGTACGCTTGGCTTGCTCAGGAAAAACAGCTTGTCGATGACGATAAAGCGGGACGAAAAACATGGACACATCCGACTGAGCGTGAGGAAAAGAAACGAGAGAATCTTGAAAAAGAGACTCTGACTTTAGAAAGGTACGCGTCTCAAAAATATTCGAATTTCAGACAGCAGGACGGCAGTGAACCCTCACCCGGTTACCGCCGCAAAATCAACGAATATCTCCGACATCTCAGTATGGCATCTTTCTGGGAAAAGCCACTTACCGACATCACCCCCGAAGAGGTAACGGAGTGGAAGAACAATTGTAACCTTCAACCGACACCTCGTTTGAGAACATGGCAGGAGCTAAAGAAAATTATGAACTGGGCTGTTGAGGAGGGCCACATATCAAAGTCTCCAGTAACTGGCAAAAGCCCGAAAATACCGCCGAGCAAGCAAGCTATGATTCCTACGGCCACCAGCGCTGAGCTGAGGATCATTTATGAAAATATGCCCGAATACAGCCGCATCAGCGTGTACATCGCCGCGATATTCGATTTGCGAATTAGCGAAGTACTAGCGTTGCAAGTCAAAGATGTTGACCTCAAAAAGCTCATCCTCCATGTCCGCCATGGTCTCAGAAGAGGCAAAGACGATAAGGGAACTCTGCATGTAGATGCGACCAAGACTACATCTAGCATTGCGGATCAACCAATTCCACAAGAAATGGTGAGCATGCTGCGCGTACAAATCAACGGCAGAGCGGCTGATAAACAGCTCATCGAATCTCCCAAAACCGGAGATGTCCTTTCGCAGACCACCTTGCGCAACCAGTTCGACAAAGCGAAAGTAATAGCCGGGAGGCCAGATCTGCATTTTCATACGCTTCGTGCCACGGCTATCGATACAGCAGCTCGAAGTGGAGCCAGTTTTAAAGAAGTGCAAAAATACGGCAGGCATAGCGATCTAAAAACCAGTGTCGATCGGTATCAAAGAGCGACCCAGCAGGGACAACGAGAAATTGCCAACAATGTTGCGGCTTCGATTCTGCCTCATCAGCGCACGCGGGAAGATATCGAAAAAGAGTTGGATGAAACACGTAAGCATCTCATCCAACTCGAAGCGGAACTACAAAAATTCAACGGAACAACTTCGCCAAAGAGTCACGGTTAACAAGCCGCTTACCATGAATACGGTAAGACTTTAAAGTGCCGTCACCGATAAGTTTGTAAACGAAAGCCCGCGAACCGTGAAGTGCCGCCATAGTCTCTGGAATGGTCAAGGTCTCGGGAATCATCGTGTCACCTTCTCTACAGTCGGAACACCGATAAGAATGGACTGCTGATTTGTGTCTTTGACAGTCTGAGCCACTCGGCAGCCAATCTGTTCCTGATTGTCTGCAATATATTGCAATATCTGACGCTGCGCCTCGGAACTCATCCACCCTGAGATACCTCGACGCTGTGACCCCAGATGAGTGCCCAGCCGAGGAACACCAAGAATGTCACGACGGCTACCTGATAAATTAAACGCTTGGCTCGATTCTCCCCATGGATCCAGATTTTTCTGCCCTGTAAAATCGGACGGCTCAACAGGTTGGTCAAGCCATTGCTCTTCAGCAGTCCTCCTGCGATCCAACCCATGCTTACGCCGATGCTTCCAGAAACCCATATTACGTTTCCACTGGCGCATAGCGACTATACCGGAGTCGGGCTTCTCCGAACGAAGCTTTGAAAGCTCCCACGCACAAACCAGACGCCTGTATACGTAAAATCCTTTTCCCTCGGAACATCTGGAATCGGCGTTCACATCTGAATCTTCGTGATGATCTAAATCAAATTTATAGACTGCCTCCAACGGGAAATGTTGGCTATGACCCCACATCGCCCCAGGACGCCTAGTCCAACTCTCTGGCATGGTCTCGTATGAACGCTGATACGAATTAACACCCATACTGCCATGTTTGGAAAGATACAAGAACCAATCCGTATCGCGCATCAGTTTTATGGCGTAGCCACTGCCGCCCATATCGTAGTCGTCTGCATTTAACACTTTGCGCCATCTGTCAACCATACGACGCCGAACATCTTGTACGGGTATATCTTCCGGCCACCAAGCAACACCATGCAGGTGAGGCTCCCCATTCCCTTGCCACTCCAGAAGCCAGACGTATGCGAGCAGGACATCCTCACGTTGGCCTTGAGGATTCCTCGCACACCCCTTAAAGAGCTGATTAATCCAACGATGGAACATATCCGAATCGGGAATGTTCATAGCGATACCGTTCTCATCAAGCTCTGCTTTTATTGTCAGCGACAGCGCAAACGGTCTGCCGCCAACATCGCAAGGATTGACGCTTTGAAGAAACTTCTCAAGGCTTCGCGCAGCCTGCTTTGTCCAGCCTTTATTCATTCTGCGCACTCCATGTGCGCCACCGTTATTGCCACTGTTTCCATTACTCAGACTGGCACTACCACCGCAATACCTCATCGTTATTATTGACATCTTGACTTCCAAACCGTCTTCAGCCGAAGCTACATAATGTCCCAAATCAGAGCGTTGGTATGTAGCAAGGGCAGAGAGACTTGACTTAATTGCCAAGATGGAACGCAGGCGTAGTAGTTCAATATCAGAAAATACTTTGCTGTTCCAGATTTTGATGACTACCATGATTTGTGTTCCTCTTGGAATACGTGAAGTTTGCAGTGCTAGTGCTTGCTTCACTTGTTGTCTATCAATGCGGGCCACTTGTCTTGCCGGACGTTTAGCCCGCATATAGTTTTCTTTTCATCAAAAGCGTTTGGAACAAGTTCCGCGTCCGCTCCCGCTTTTCACGGGATTGGATGCCTTATCGCGACATCTGAGACCATATTCCAATAAATTTGCAAAGTTGTATAGTACTAACTACACTGCTTAAGTACTACACCTAGAAAGGAAACAATTATGGCTCGCTTAGAAACCCAGTCATTGCACCAATACGACAACGCACGCAGGCTGCGGGACTTTGATATGAATGACCAATATCGAGGCCTTCTCAAGCATCATGTAACAGAACTCATCAAGCAGCTAAATTACGATATTGTCGAAATGGCGGAAGAACTTGAAGAAGAGACCGGCGGCGGCGTAGGCAAAGGACTGTGTCACCACGTCGGGGCAGTACTGATTACAGCAGAGTTGCAGCGCGAATTGGATCGTCTGCTTGCCTCACAAGCTGCATGGGCAATTCACCAAGGCGACAGCAAGGGCAGCGTCGCCAAGGCAATGCACAAAAACCCCAGCAACCTTTACAACCGGAGCAATATCGGCATTGATATTGCCAGACTGCTGAAATTGTACGATGAAGCCGAACGGAGATTACAGGAGAAAGGCAAGGGAACAGACTGGTTCATCGCAACGCCATTGAACGATGGGTACCAGTTCACGATTCATCCGACCGGATTGAGATGGGAAGATAACCACAAGGACACAGAGAAGGAAGAAGGAGACGATACGCGGAATTAACTAAATTTTGCCGCGAAGATGAGTCCTCTTCCATCCCTCGTAATCAAAATCGTCTTCGAATGCACCTTCAAATGGACTCGGATCGCCAGCCGTCTCCTTGTAGAGTTGCGTCTGCGCCCGGTCGCCTTCAGGATCATTCTTGGGGTCGAACAATGTGACTGCAAGCCAGCCATCATAACGGTTACCCGGTTTATCAATGCGCTCAATAAGCTGGACTTTCCCACAGTCAGGATCATTCGGATCGGTGATTTCATTGATTATGGGAGCATCACCCTTTTCCGGAACTCTGCCGGATAATGGTCTGACATCCACATGTTCGCTCGGCTCGCTGGTGTCGCCACCTTGGGCTTCGAGGACGCGGTGCTGGAACTGGTCGTTCTGGTCTTGCCAGTATGCCAGCTCGTCGGCGTAGCCGGGATATGGCTCCCTGCCAGTAGTCTCGTAGGCGATAAGCTGGGCGTTGGTGACCGGCTTCGAAGGTTTGAACTCTTTCAGTTCCTCGGGCCGGTCGAACGGCAAGTCCTCATCGTCGTAGCAGTCGTCCGCATCGATGTCATCGCTGACCTGCGTGGGTATGCCCTTGCACATGCTCCCCGCTCCTTCACTTTTGCCGTCTTACTTTCGATAATACTCAAGCACAAGGCCAGTAGGATTTACGAAATTCTGTGTGCCTTTTATCTTAGGCCGATTTCGCAGCTGCGCCGCCTTACCGTGGAAGGCGTGTCTCGTAAACGCCCCCAAGATACCGACTGGCTGAAATACGTCAGGCAGCTGGGCAAAAACATCGAGGAAACCCGCGAAGCAAAGCATCTGAGTCAAATAGAAGTAGCCAACGCCGCCGACTTATCGCGCTATACGTATCAAAAACTAGAGAGCGGCATCGGATCTAAACCTACCGGAGCTAAAGGCACCACGCCATCAAATCCAAGCCTGCGTAACGTAATGGCCGTAGCCCAGGCACTTGGCGTGACACTGGCAGACCTTCTGCCCGACATGTGCGATGAAGGAACCAAGCCGCCGGATCTCAGCGCACGTTGACCGCATCCGAACCCTTCTCCATAAATAGCCCTATATTCGAGACTTCAAAGATGTTTTCGGCAAACCCGCCTTCTCAGCAGACGCTTTTCAATGTTTTTGACCAACGATACAGGATCGACGGTTTCCCACATACCTCTTCCAAGCAATATCTGCCCGTTAAGTGATGTACTCGGGATACCGGATACGCACTTGAGGGGCATGAACACACATACATAACCTGACATTATGACTAACAGAGAAGAGACATGGAGCGAATGCCTACGAATTACAGGCAAGCATATTCGGCAGGCACGCGAAGCAAGGAACATGACCGTCGAGGAATTATTCCGAAAATCGAACGTATCCGAAGATGAATACCGTCGAATCGAGGCAGGCAATGATCCGAATCCCGATCTGCGTTCCATCGTCGCCATCGCGCAAACGCTAAGAACACCAGTTGACGGATTGCTACCGGCACGATGGCCATCACTTGGCGCAGAAGACCAAACACCGGAGGCATGACCTGTCCGGAAGACGGTGAAGGGTCGCACAGCATAGAGACTGTGTGGCCCCTCATCGATTCCAACGATTATTCTCCGAGGAATTTCAAAAGGCTTGCCTTGGGTATACGCATCATGTTTTTTGTCGGTTTGACCGACTCCAGCTTTCCGTCTCTGGCAAGCTGGTAGACGGTATAGGTACTGCACCGCAGGCATTGGGCGACTTCAGCCGCTGTAAATAGTTCTGGCAATCCGCTCGGGGACACCCCGCCATTTTTCTTATTCGGTGCCTTCATGGCACTTCCTTTCCTAAAGCCGCACACAGTAGCGCACGGTCATATCGCTGACAACGTAGGGCTAGCCAGCACCGGACGGATCCTGTCCTTCCCGGCCGGCTACGAACACTATAAACCACCGCATTTGCGGAAGGTGCGCCAACAAAGACACCTAGATGAGTCAAGCCCGTAACCGTCGCTACATTTAAGAACTAGCCTCAACACAACTTCCATAGAACAGATAACGCATCATCCAAAAATGCCTATTTTAAAAGGTCTCTTAAATAAGATATAGTGTGTGACACGAACACACGAATTCATGGAGGAACAGCTATGAGCCAGAACAACCGATCCAAGGCACGCCACGCGTACCGGAATATCAGGAAACAGGAGAACCGGTACGACGGCAGGAAGCGAATCGCGGCGGCGGCACTGGGTGCGGCCACGATCCTCGGCGGTGGCATGGTATCCAACACGGCGCTCGCGGACGAAGTGACCCCCGAAGGCACGCAACCGCAGGACGGGAATGTCGTTCCGGTGACGCAACGCACCCCCGAACAGGCCGAGCAGGATGCCGCGAGCGTGAAGGCGAAGGCGGATGCCGACGCGCAGGCGAAGGCGCAGGAGGCCCGGCAGGCGCAGGCTCGTCAGGATGCCGCGAAGACGGCGCAGGAGCAGGCGCAGAGGCAGGCGGCTGATGCGGCCGCGAAGCTTGAGGCGCAGCAGCAGGCGCAGGCGAAGGCGCAGGAGGCTGCGAAGGCGGCGGCTCCGCAGGTGCCGCAGGCCACGGTCGAGCGTGACAATGCGAAGGCTGCGGATGATGCGGCGAAGGCGGCGCGGTCCAAGGCTGGTGAGGATGCCGGTCGGGCGCAGGAGGAGCAGCGTCGTGCGCAGTCGGACAAGGACGGCAGTCAGGCCGCCGCCGACAGCGCCCACAGGGTCGAGGAGGACAGCCGTGCTGCGGATCGGAAGGCCCAGTCCGACAGGCAGAATGCGGAGGACGGGCAGCGTCAGGCGGCGTCCGACGCTCGTGAGGCCAGCCAGCCGGGTGCCATCGACCGTGCCAAGAAGGATGTGAAGGACGGGACGGACGGTGTGGCTGCCGCCGACCGTGCGGTGTCGGCGGCGCAGGGCACGTTGGAGCAGGCCAAGGCCGATACGCAGGCCAGACAGCAGGACGTGCAGGCGAAGGCGCAGGCCGTGCAGGACGCGCAGCGGAAGGTCGATGACGCGCAGAAGGCCGTGGACGCGCACAACGGCGACGTGAAGGCCAAGAAGCAGGTTTTGGACAAGGCGAAGGACGGGTTGGACAAGGCCAAGCAGGCCAAGTCGGACGCGGATGACGCGCTGGCTGTCCAGCAGGCCGCGTTGCAGGCGGCGCAGGACAGTGCCGCAGCGGCGCAGAACGCGTTGAACGGCGCGCAGGCCGACGAGGACTCGAAGAAGACCGCGAGCGACGCGGCCGACGCCCAACGCGCCACGGGTGCCAAGGGCTTCTATGAAGACCAGGGACGTCAGGATCTCGTGAAGGAGCTTGATGGGACCGCGTATCCGGGTGAGGATTGGTACACGCAGTATGTCAAGCTCGGCAAGGATGGGGACGCGACGACCCTGAACAACATGCGCAAGGCGTTGGAGTATGTCAACAGTGTCAATCGTATCCGTCGTGAGAACGGGTTGCAGGAGGTCGCCGTCAGCGACTCGCTGATGGTCGAGGCCATGCTGCATGCCGATGTCAGCGCCCACACGCTACGTCACATGGGGAGCATGGGGGGAACTTCGGAGAACCTAGTGACCGGTGACTGGCTGTCCGAGAACATCGACAGCGCGTACAACGACCCCGACAACAGCTGGTATGTGAGTGAGAAGAAGACCTACGACCAGATGGTGGACTCCGGCCGGTATCCGGCGTTCACCCATCTCGTCGCCGGAAGCATCACGCAAAGCCAGTGGGATGCGGCGATGCATGCCGCTCAGTCCCTTGACTATGGCACCTATCGAAAGATCGGGCACTACCTGAATCTCATGAACCCGTCATGGAACGTGATGGGTGCCGGTCTGAACTCCGGTACCACCCATTACGTGGACAGCAACGGTGTGGATCACGGCTGGAACTACGATGGTGCCGGAATCAACGATTTCGCCAGCGACCTGACGCAGGAGTCGCATCATACGGTCGGTGAGTACCGTTCCATGCTGGATGGCTACACGGGCAAGCTGGACGCCGCCAACAAGGCCTACGAGGACGCCAGGAAGACCACCAGCGACAGGCAGCAGGCCCTCACGCAGGCGCAGCAGGCCGTCACCGACGCGCAGGCACGCCTCGCCGCCGCCCAGCAGGCCGTCAGTGACGCGCAGGCCACCGTCAACGCACGGCAGGCGGACACCGACCGCGCGCAGGGCGTGTACGACACCGCCAACAACGACCATGCCGCCCAACAGGCCCTCGACCGGGCCACGCAGGACAGGGACGCGGCGCAATCCACCCTCGACACCGCCCAACAGGCCCTCGACCAGGCCCGCTCCGCGCAGTCCACGGCCGAACACGACCTGAGCGCACGCCAGCAGGACCGCACCGACGCGCAGCAGACCCTCGACCAGGCCCGGCAGAAACTCGACCGCTACCAGAACGCCCTGGGCAACCTCGACGCCGCCAACCGGCAACTCGCGCAGGCCACCGCCGACGCCCAACGCACCGCCGACGCCTACCGCACCGCGCACGACGCCGCCCAACAGGCCGACCAGACCCTCGAACAGGCCAAAACCCGACTGGATGCCGCCAACAAGGACCTGGCGGACAAACAGGCCGCACTGAGCAAGGCCGACACGGACGCGAACACCACCGCGCAGGCACTGCAAACCGCGCAGGCACGCCTCGACCGGCTCACCCACGACGCCGACCCCGCCACCCTTACCGCCGCCCAACAGGCCGTCACCGACGCGCAGGCCGCGAAAACCAAGGCCGACAACGACCTGTCCGCAGCACAGGCCGCACTCGACAAGGCCACCACCGACACGCAGGCCGCGCAATCGGCCTACGACGAGGCCAAACGGAAAGCCGACCAGGCCGACGCCGACTACAACGCCGCCAAGACCGCACTCGACCAGGCCAACGCCATCAAAGCCGCACGGCAAACCCAAACCGTACGGGCCACACGGGCACAAGCCGACACGACCGGACATGACGACGGCACCATGACCCTCGCCTACGATACGAACGGCGACCCGCTCCCCGTCACCGGCGGCGACACCATCGCGGCGGCCACGATCGCCGCGACACTGGTACTGTCCGCACTCGGCATCGAAACCGCACGCCGACGCCGCGCATGACATGCCTTCCCCGCCGTTGGCTCATTGCGGCGGGGCCCATGCGCGCCCGACCGGGAACACGGAGGCCGGGTGCACGTGGAGCCGACGGAACCGACCCGCGTGCATCCGGCCTTCGTTATGAATCATGGATCACGACACAAGGAGGAACGTCTGCCGCTTAGGCACGTTCCCGTTCAACGACACAGACAACCGGCAGCATGTCATGACTTCTTTGATTGGATTCAAGACCACCCGATCAAAGGAAAGCCGGGAGAGTGGCGAGCATACGGAAACGGAAGAAGGGACCTTTATCACGATGAATCCTCACACCGAAGGAACCGGACGTCCCTTGATTCGAAAGCCGTCATCGGCGAGCGAAGGGAACTGGCGAACGCTTGGACCCAACGGACGGTGTCATGGATGCACTCACCGCGGCACCGGCAAAGCGCGACCCGCACCATGGACACCAAACCACGCGACCACACAGCAAATCGAAAACAGAAAACAGAACCTTAATTACAGTTAAAACCCGGTTTTTGCCCGTTTCTCCGAAAAAAAAAGCGCCGTTCTTTGGAGAAACGCCCACGCTCACGCAAAAAAGGATTCGGCGTTTTCCCAAGGGGCATTTGCGGCGGCGGCACTTACGGTTCCCGCGTTCGACGGGCATCGTCGAATGTTGGTCACATATACTAAAATGCCTCTTAGAGTTGTCTTTTGTTTTATGCCATTTGCTCATGCGCGCACGTCCGGCATGCAGCCGCAAGGATGCACCGGTGTCGGCGGAAGGTGACGCAAAACCGTCAAAGGAGGGCGGAGAAAATGCGATTGAAAAGGTACATGGCGGGGCTTCTCGCGACGTGCATGCTGGTGCCCGCGTGCGCGGGTTGTGGCAGCGCCGTCAGCTCACCGAAACAGGCGGCGCAGACGCTGCTTGACGCGATGAGCAAGGGTGAGGTAGACACCGTGCGAAAGTATACGTACCTTGACAAGAAAGGCGAACTTTCGAACGCCAAACCCACGCAAGGCATCACCGACGTGCAGGTGGGGGACGAGGCTAAGACCGACACGACCGGCAGCGTCAACGTGAAATTCAAAGTCGCGGGGAAGCAGGAGAACCTGACCCTGGGCTTGCGCAAGGACGCGGAGTCGGATCAATGGAAGGCCGACGGCAAGGAACTGTTCGTGGAGGTCGGTCCTCAGGATAACCATCATTTTCTGGGCGGCAGGCATCTCAACGAAATGCGTGACAACATGCTGCTCCCCGGCGTTTACAAGGCCGAATACCACGGAGGCTGGTATTCGGGAACGTGGAAAGAGAATGTCACCGAGCTCGGTAAGAGCCACGGTCTCGACGTCAGGAATCACGAACAGGATTTAGAAGCCAATGATGGCATCAAGACGGACACGAAGGTCAGAAAGGCCCTAGATAGATCACTGATGCATCTGGGCGGATGCGGCGTTCTCGACGACAAGATGGACCCGAAGCATCCCTACTTCGGCAAGAACAAGGACATCTCCGGCGCATGCAGAGATGCAGGGAACGGCATCACCGACACCGGCAAGACGATCATCGCATCCTATGCCAAGCATCCCGATAAGGAAGGGAACTTCCTGCTCACGCTCGGCGGCACCGCAACCGGCGCGAAAGGTAACTTTATCGCCGGAAACATCTTCAATCCGCCCACCGGCTACCAGTGCGAGGAACTCGGGCCAACGAACACCCAGTGCGTAAAATTCAGTGCCACTCCTGTCGACATGACCGGCATCCAGGTCACGCTGAATCGATACAAGATGGAAGCGGAACCGGCAGACGCCGTGGAGGAGCGGATCGGCGAGTTCCTGTACGCAGGGCACGGGCAGCGCGAAGGCATGCCCGACTAGGACGAAACTCCAAGCACAAACAGACCACAATCAGTTCGCATGAACACAACACAGGAGAGAAGAACCATGAACCATTGCAAGCAATGCGGGAAGCAACTGGACGACGACGCGCGATTCTGCCCGAGCTGCGGCACACCAACCACAACGGCAGCCACGGCGAAACAACCATCCGTGATACCTCCAACGGCATCCGTTGACTACAAGGAAGGCACGGCCACGCGCAAGCCGCTGTCCAAGCGGCGCAAAACGATGATCGCCATCATCGCAGCGATCGTGGCCGCGGCACTGGTAATCGCGTTCGTGGTCTTGCGGAGCGGGTCCTTAGGCGACGGCATCTTTGGCGACCCGTCACCGGTCGGCACCTGGTCGGCATGGCAGACCGACGACGGGGAAAAACCCGACTACAACAAGACGCCGTACTACCTTATCCAGGTCGACAAGGACGGCAAGATCACCACGAACATAAAAAGATCCGAGCATGATAAAACTACTTATAAACTCACCGGCAAGTATGCCAAGGAACAGATGCAGACGCCTCCGTCAGACGACGGAAAGAAGAACAATTTCTACCACATCGACAATATCTCGGCGAGCGACGACTTCTTCGGCGATCGCGTGACCCCCACAATCAGTATCATGACGCCGCAATCCGGCCTGATTGGCCAATGGTCAATCACTTACGACTTCCTAGAAAAAACAGAGTACTATTACGCCGACGTCATGGAGAACGGCACCATCCGCACTAAATACGATGACCCCTACAATTACATCTCCTCCGGAACAGGAACCGGCAAATGGGAACCGGTGCCCTGCGACCAAAAGGGTATGGTGCGGTACAAACTCACGTTCGACCACGACACCTGGTGGGTGCAGGCCCCCAAGAAGAACCTCAAGGTCAAGTAAGCACCGGGCGGGTTCAAGGGCCTGCGGCGGTTTGAATGCGGAACCGCAGAACAAACCATGATCAGTACCGCATGTCCCGCGGTTACGGGACGGAAGGAGAGCGAACATGAAGAGCGACAAGGCCACGGACAAAGCGAGCACGGAAGACGTGGCGATGGACGATATCGGCGCAGAAGGCCGGGCGGATGCGACGAAGGCTCATGGTCATCGGCGAAAGACCATGACGGCTGCGGGCATCGCGATCGTCGTCGCATTGCTGGGTGGGGGACTGTTCCTAGCCACGCGCGAAGCACACGCCCAGGAACAGGCGTGCGAACGCACGCTCGGCACGCCGGTCAAGGTTCTGGACGCGGCACTCAAGCTCACGAAGGACAACGTGCAGGACACGGAAAACCGTCACCACGCTAGCGCGCGACGCGAAGGAACGGCACGCCCTCAAGCCCGTGCAAACCGGCTCATGCTCGACGGGCGGATGGACGCACGCATGGACGGCCCGATCGGAAGCCTCGAAACGTCTGGATGAGGTCACCGGTCTGCGTGCCAGGGTCGCGCGTGACGTGGGGAACGTCAACGCGTCCAAGAACGCGCGCGATCTCAAGAACGCGCGCGACTCGCTGGCGCAGAGAATCGACACGGCCCGACGGTTGTTGAGTTCGAGTGGGGGGCAACGTCGCGGACGAGGCGACACGGCAGGATCTTTCCACGCGGATCGACGCGGCCGCCAAACTGTCCTCCGACGGGAACGGCACGTTGGAGCAGGTCGATGCCGCGTCCAGAACGCTTGATGATGCGGTCAACGCGTGAACGCGAGCATCGAGCGGAAACGGCAGGCGGCAGGCTCCTACACCCCACGGAACGTCTACAACAACGGGGGCGGCGTCCGCACCGCGCCCGCACCAGCGCCCGCTCCCGCGCCAGCACCGTCCGGGGGGGACTCGAAACCATCATGGTGGGACTTCGTGCATAACGTCAAACCTGGACCACCGATTCCTCCGTCCTGTGCGGGCTGACCCGACCCGCCCGTCCCGTCTTTGGAACCGTTCCCATACCACCGTCCCGGTGGCATGGGAACGGTTTTTTCGATGCCCGGCACGCAATGCGGAGGAACATGAGGATACCATGTTGATGACAGTGCATGTCCAACGAGCATGCGGGAAAGGGATTCGCATGAAAACAGGATTCAGAAGAACACTGGGCGCGGTCACGGCCATCGCCGCGGCCGGCGCGATGCTCACGACTTAAGAAGCTCGCAAACGATTTGGATGAACTCATCATCGCCCCCGAAATAATTCGGGAACGCCTTCGGAATGTCCTGTTCTCTGTCCGCGGCGATCAAAACAACGTCACGCCCCCACGGCCGTGAATTGTCCTCCGTAACAAACTCTTTCTCTTCGTTGTCGTAAGCATCCACGGCAGCCATGAGATCGTCCCGCTCAAAGTATTCCTTCTTCAGGGTCTGGGCCCCGAAATCAAAATCAAGAAGAACAAAGCCTTGCGACGCAACCTCATCGGAATCCTTGGAGTCAGACAAAGTAAGAATATTCTCTTCCGAGAAAAGTCTGAGTTCGTCACGAATATCAGAAGCAAGTCCGATCCCACCCAGCAGCTCACGAATCGAATTCTCGTCCCGCTCAACGTCAAGACGCGAATCCTCGCGCAAACGTGTCTTTTCGCGGATGCACAAATAATCAGACACCAGCATGAAGAACTCTGCCCGCTGTGCATCATCATCCTCATACTGCTCCAGGGGAATCCCTGTTTTTAAAAGTGGATTATGATGTCTGGCCTCGGCCTCGAGACTCGTTGCCCACAAATGTTGCAATTTCGTGCGAACCTGTATCTCGACTCTATGGACCTTGCCCTCGTGCTCTAAGCGGACGATGATATGCACTCCTCGATAGCCGCTCAACTCAGGCGACGCAATATAATCCTTTTTGACTTGCGGCCCGTCAACGGTCAGCACACGAGATTGTTCAATATCCTTGACGATTTCATTGACCCGTTCTATCGTATCGACGATAATACGGCATCCACCTATATCATCTAATTCGTCCAATCGGTAATGTGCCGGGCGTTGCAACTTGGCGATGATGGAACTCATACGTTTCAGCCTGAATACCACGGTTGCATCAGACGGCAAGCAGATTCTCTGCAATTCATCAAAGCACCGTTGCGTAGGTTCGACGCACAGCAGACGCCACTGGTGTGCTTCCTCTAAAGCCTGCTTGAAATCCGGATTTACGGAACCTTCGCGGAGGATCCTGCTGACCTGCCTCGCTCTGTTTTTTGAGAACGAGGCAGGTCTGCTACCTGATAATGCCGTCATATGTTTACTGTACAATAGGCTGTGATTAACTTTAAAAGCTCAAGGGGGGTGATTGACGTGGCTGCCATTATTGACGTTGCAAAATATATTCTGGAGTGCCGTGGGCGGGAAACCACAATGAAACTCGAGAAACTCGCGTTTTATTCGCAGGCATATTCATTGGCGTCTTGCGGAAAGCCACTATTCGAAGCTGACTTCCAGGCCTGGGCCAATGGCCCCGTTGCGCCGGAATTGTTCAAAGAACACCGCGGATTTTTCAGCATCACCTCTGATGAGATTTCGGGAAACTCGGACAATCTGACTCTTGAAGAGAAGAAGCAGATCGATTACATCGTCACGGAATTTGGGAAATTAACAGGTAATGAGCTTAGCCAAAAAACGCATAGCGAAAAACCCTGGGTTGAGGCGCGTGGTTCTTTATCACCGACAGCCCGCTCCCAAAAGATCATCAGCAAGGAGTCCATTCGCTCCTTCTATTCACAGAATCCAAAAACGCTGAGTCTGTGACACCGTTCCCCAGACAGCGGTGTCATTCGTATGGGTTGAATGATACCGCTGCCTAGGGAACCCGAAAATCCTGCATGCAGGATGAGAACGAAAAGCGTTAATCCCCCGCGAATCGCTCCATAAAATCGTAAACCAAGATAGTTGCGCGAAGCATACAAGACCGTCATATGGCGAAACCCGCCGTTTATTCGTAAGCCAGCGGTGAATTATGCCGGCCAGCAGTAATCAGTAGTAGTGAATGTGCGAAACAGTGGTTTTCAATGAACCTTAACGAATACCGTATACCTTTGATGCTCCCCATAATAAAGCCGTTTTGGGAAACTCCGATAACCTACCGTTTTTCATGGTAATTCACCGTTTCACAACAGAGGGTCGTCGGCCCCAACCCGGCTAGCTCCACTTTCTCAGCCCGCAGAGTTTCGGTGATTCTGCGGTTTTCCATATTGAGCCTCATAATTTTCAAATGGCGCGCGACCCGCCCTAGGATTCCAAAATGTTCACAAAATGAGCCATCGGAACACAAACCTTTACAACGTGCGCCGTAATGGACTATTCTCCAGAGTATGGCCGAATCGTTACGAACCTGCCCGCTCGGAGTGGACGTGGAGATATGCAGGATGGATTTCGAGGCTCGCAGCCGTTTTCGGCTCAACGAGCTTGGTTTCCGCGAGCACGAACCGCTCCGCGTCGTTCAGAAGGCGATGTTCGGCGGACGCGTGGTGGTTCATAACGGTGACCGCATCGCCCTCGACGGGGCGACGGCGCGGCACATTTTCGTAACCCCTCGGCCACAGCTGTATAGTGGAGATAGTTTCATTCCAAAGTCTGGCGGGCAATCATATGCACAAGAAAACCACGGTCGCATCACCCGTCGGAACCCCTGAAACAGGCAACGTCGTTCGGGCTGACGATGGCGACGGAACCTTGTGCTTCAGCGGAACGCCGGAACCGGCAAACCGTCATAACATGAGCGGCCACACCGACAGCCCGTTGGATGCCGGCACACCCGGAAACGGGCACGAAACCTGCTGCGACGATGGGAGTCATGCGGGGCACGGCGGCCATCATCATCGGCGCGGTCTTGCGGCGCTTCTGCCACAGCGGCACCATCACCACAGAGGCCCCAGCCAGACGTCCGGCATGGCGTCGATGCCCGGCAGCGACAGCCAACACCCGCACTCCACCCCGCGCATCGTGTTCGTCGGCAATCCAAACGTCGGCAAATCCACGCTGTTTAATGCGATGCTCGGCGCCAACGCGACGGTGATGAACGCACCGGGAACGACGGTTCTGGTGGAATCCGGCAGTCTGGAGTGCAACGGGCGACGGTGGGATTTCATCGATACTCCGGGCACCGCCTCGCTCGATGCGTACAGTCCTGACGAACAGGTGGCCGCGGAGGCCGCATTGGGCTTGAAGGGCAATGAACGGCCGGATCTCATCGTATTCACGTTCAACGCGGCATCCCCATCGAAATCATATTATCTTTTGAGCCAGCTGATGGATTGCGGCCTACCGATCGTGATCGCGGTGACCATGCTCGACCTGGCCGAAAAACGACACTCGCCGGCGACCTTGCAACAGCTGCGCCGCACCCTGCCAGGAATCCCGATGGTCGGGGTCGACGGGCGCACCGGTGAGGGTAAAGGCGAGCTGCTCGACACCATAGCGGCGGCGATCACGGAAACAAAAAGCCGGCAGGCTGGTCAACCCGCCCGAATCGGCGGCGGCACACCTACTGCCACACAGAAACCTCAGCAGAACGCCGATACGGCCTTGAACAAGACGCCCGGGAAAGCGGAGGCCGCGTTGACCGCGATGAACGCCGCCTCCGGGCCATTGGACGAGGGCGGCGCGGACATCTCGCGCGAAATTCAGGTGAAACTGACCCCGGCGCGGGTCACCTCCACGCCGCCGCCAGGCGCAAATGCCACCCAGGACGAGGTTTCGCGGTGGGTCCACGACAGTGCGGACGAACGGTTCGACTGGATCGCCACGAAACTGCGGGAAATCGACGACGGTTCACCACAAGGAACCGCCCAAGGGGCCGCTACCACAACGATCTCGGCAAGCCCCGAGACCTTCTCCGACAAACTCGACCGCGTGCTGCTGCATCCGGTGGTCGGCATCGTGGTCTTCCTGATCACGATGTTCCTCGTTTTCGAAGCGACCACGACGCTGGCCGGCCCCTTGCAGGATTGGTTCGACGTGACGCTGCGCGGCTGGTGCACGGACGGCATCACTTGGCTTTTCATCAGTATAGGCGGCAAGGCTGCGCTCGGCGGCTGGCTTTACTCGCTTGTGGTGGACGGACTGCTCAACGGCGCGATCACGGTGTGTACGTTCATTCCCCCGATGGGCATCATGTTCGTCATCCTTTCGCTGCTTGAGGACTCCGGCTACTTGGCTCGGGCCGCGTTCGTGATGGACCGCGCCATGCGCATGGTCGGCCTCGACGGCAGGGCGTTCCTGCCGTTGGTCGTCGGCTTCGGGTGCAACCTGCCCGCCCTGGCCTCCACACGCACCCTGCCCGATTCGAGGCAACGGCTGCTGACCGGCCTGCTCATACCGTTCACCTCATGTTCGGCGCGCCTGAGCGTCTACGTAGTGCTCGCCTACGCGTTCTTCGGCAAGTATGCGGGGCTGGCCATCTTTCTGATGTACGTCAGCTCGATCGCGATCATCCTCATCGTCGGTTTCGCACTTCGCAAGGCCCAGTTCAAAGACCTGAAAACCCAACCGTTCGCGATGGAACTGCCGCCGTATCAGATGCCGCGCCTCCTGCAACTGCTCAGATCGGTGCTGCTGCGCCTCTGGTCGTTCGTCACCGGGGCAAGTTCCGTGATCGTCAGCATGCTCATCGTGGTCTGGGTGCTTTCGGCGGTTCCGGTCTCCGCAGGAGCGGCGGGCACCAATGCCTTCGGGCATGTCGACGAGGTGCAGGATTCGGCCTTCGGTGCGGCGGCCTCGGCAATCGCGCCAGTTTTCAAGCCGGCCGGCTTCGATGATTGGCACGCCTCGGCCGCATTGGTCACCGGCTTCGTGGCCAAGGAGGTCGTCGTCGGTTCGCTGTCGCAGAGCTACGCCATCAACAGCGCCGACGACCAATCCGAGCAGGCGCAAGGCCAAGGCAGTCTTGGGCAGGCGGTTCATCGGAGCTTCGAGAAGTCCAGCGACGGGCACCCGTCTGCGGCCGCGGCGGCTTTCATGATCTTCATCCTCGCCTACACGCCCTGCCTGGCGACCGTGGCCGAAATGAAGCGGCAATACGGCATAAAAACGGCGCTCCAATCCGTTGGAATGGGGCTTGTGGTGGCATATATCCTAGCCATTTTGGTGTTTCAGATCGGAAGACTGTTGTGAGCATGCCAATGGCATCGGCACGAACCATGAACGCCCCCGACGCAAGACGTTCCCACGGCTCCAAGATGCGGGAAACGGCATTGCGTGGCGATGCGACGGGTGCCGAAACCCCTGCCCGCCCATCAAAGTCCGGCAACGATGAGCATGGGTTTAGACGCACCAAACCTTCGCATGCCCACACCGAGCGTCAGAGCACGGCACCGACGGCCGCGGCGATCACAGCGGAAACACCGGGAACACCGGCCCATCGTGGCCCCTCCATCACCCGCGAAGTCATCGACAACCTTACGCATGGCCAAACGCCACGCATGATCGCGAACCGGCTCGGCCTGCCGGTCGATTTCATCGAGCTTGTCATCAATCAGGAGCAGGCCGCCGGCAGGCTCGACGTCTACGACCTGCGCTCATGCAACTCCACCACCGGCCAAGGCTGCGATCCGGATCCGGAATCATTGGTGTGCGCCAGCTGCCCCATCCTGCCCGCAGCAATCCGTCGCCGCCAATCCCTCACCGCACGCCTGCGATCCAAACTGCACAAGCGGACTTAGGACCCCGCGACGGTCCGGTTGGACAACATACCGGCACACAACGTCACCAACAACCCATCTCAGCTCTCACAAGGCTTCCGTGCGACGATCGAGAAGGTGAGCGGCACGCGCGGGTAACCTTCGGGCATGAGCCACGCTTCGGTGGCCGGGTCCTGCTCCAGCATCGGCAGGCACTTCCAGTCGGACTGCGCGTACTCGCCCAGCTTCTCGATCACCAGACCGGCATCGATCAATACCTGCGTCATTTCTGCGAAATCGTGGGCCCAGTTGTGGCTACGGGTGTGGGTAACCACCGGCTTGTGGGCAGCACCCACGGAATCCGTGGCGACATCAATCGTGCCATCAGCCGTTTCTGCGTGATTGCCATCCTCGACATGTTCGTTGAACTCATACGTCTGACTACTGTCCCAAGAGTCCTCGGCACCGGCGAAATAGTCCCCACCCAGCTTGAGGCCGGAGTCATCCAGCGCGAAAAGCAGAGGATGCGTGTCACGAATCATGAAGATGCCGCCAGGCGCCAGCAGATGCGCTATGGAATGCGCCCATCCGTCGAGCTTTGGCAGCCATGTCACCGTGCCGACGCTGGTGACGATGACATCGAACCGTCTGCCGGGCAGGGCCTGAGCGGCTTCACGCGCGTCCGCCTCGACGTAATCGATATCGACTTCGGCACGATTGGCCAGTTCACGCGCATGCCGCAACGAGACGGGGGAGAAGTCGAGGCCGCACACGTCCTTTGCGCCGAGCCGCGTCCAGCACAAGGTGTCCGTGCCGATATGGCATTGCATGTGCAGCAACCGTTGTCCTTGCACCGAACCGTTCGGCAGAAACGGCTTGAGCACCTGCAAATCGCGCCGCACCACGGATGTGAGGCCCTGCGGATCGTCGACCAAAGCGTCCAAATCGCCATAGACGCCATTACGGAAATGCACTTCCGCCCGGTCATTCCAATTCTCCCGGTTTTCCGCTACATCGCGGTTTTCGGCCACGTCCATTGCCGCGCCGCCTCCATTCGCCATTGCCATATATACCGAGTATATCAACGTATATCGACGTATATCACGTGCGGAAATATGACGGACGAGCCGAATCAGAACCACCGCCGCCCATTACTCCGCACCCCACCGCACCGGGCACACCTACTCCAACATGGCACAAGCTCGACAATTGCCCACAATGCCGATCAGAGTCTCAGGCGCAACGTCTAAGGCCACAACCAACATGAATCAATACGCGGTCCGAGATTGGGTACCGGCACGATGCTGCAACGGACGGCACGGATGCGTTGCATGCCGATCGAAATCCAGTGGATGCACGGATTCCGCGCCTTCGAACTTCCAACACCGCAATCGCGGACGGCGGCCGCAACCCAATGCAGGAGCCGCCTTACTCCTATTCACCGTCGCTTGTCTTGAGGGCGCGCCGCAGCGACGAAACCGAACCGAAACCACAGCGGTCAGCGATTTCGACAAGAGTCAGCGTCGGCTGGCTCACCCGCAGCTCGAGAGCCGCCTCCGTACGCGCCCGCCGCACCAGATTGGTGAAATTGGTGTCGTTCTCCTGCAATGCAAGCTGCAGGGTGCGAATCGAAACGCCTTCGTGCTTGGCCGTTTTGGTCACGCTGAGCGTCGAATCCATATAGTTCGCGCTGATAAATTTACGCACACGCTCAATGAGCGGCATGGTGGTCATGCCCTGACAGAAGCATGATACGAGCAATGAACGGGAGACCTCGTCCGCCACGCCCTCAAGCATATCGGCCACCTCCGAGCGCGGGTTGTTCAGATTGCAGGTGCTTACGACGAATGCAAGAAGCGGTTGGAGCGAGGCGGTGTCGAGCGGTTCGTTCTGGCTCATGATTGAGAAGGTCTTGTAATCGGGCAGGATGGTGGAAAACAGGCGTCGTTCCATGTTGACGACGATCAGCTCGTTGGCCGGCGTTCTGGTTTGAACCGTGACTTTTGCGCACCCCGGTGGGACCAGCGAAATATCGGGAGTGCGCCTCATGATGTCTTTGCTTTCGGAGACGATCGCCGCATTGCCTTTGATGCGGAAAATCATTGTTACCGTGGATCGTTCAGCCTCTTCGCGCCGCCATTCGAGTACGGCATCGGGCACCGTGGCGTGGCAGAACGTGACTTCGGGGAAAATCGCGACACGGGCGGCAAGCGCATCGTTATCCTGCATGAAACGTATGTGCAGGTTTGACAGAGCCGGTAATTCCTCGGAAGCCGGGCCATGGTCTGAGACGACGGCAATGTCGGAAACCTTGCGCGCGCCGGTTTCGGAGCTCGACGGTGCCGTGTCGTTGCGAGCCACAAAACGCACGTTCCTCAACGTGGCTTTCCGAAGTTCGTCGTTCCTTAACATGCCGTCAAACCGCTCTTTCCGATCCAGATGACCATCATGGGCCGCACACGCCGACTCCTGACCTGAGCTAAATGACCATACAATACTCGCCGCAAGCGGCCTCCCAATGTTCCGGTGTTCATTCTATCGGTCTGAACCCCTCTGCGCAATGCCTACTGGATCCGTCGCCGAAAATGCCCGTATGATTTTACAAGCGATACGTAACTTTTCCTTCGGCTTGTGTTTCTTGATATCGCACGGTTCGATTCGTTTTTTCCGTGCGATCTGTAATGCCGATTGACCGATGTTGATCTTTGGGGATATTTTTGCATCGAAGATGAACGCGTATGAACATATGGGCATGAGCGCGCTTAGACTTGAGACGTTTATTCAGTGCATAATTACGACGACATTGGAGTTCTCATGTTTACAAACGAGTATGTGAAGCGCGTGTATGCCCAAGCCGAAGGCCGTGACGGCGGTCAGCCCGAATTCCTGCAGGCGGTGCGCGAGGTCTTCGAGTCCATCGAGCCTGTGGTCGAGGCGCATCCGGAGTATGAAAAGAACGGCGTGCTGGAGCGTCTGATCGAGCCCGAACGCGTCATCAAGTTCCGCGTGGCGTGGGTGGACGACGAGGGTCGTGTGCAGGTCAACCGCGGCTATCGCGTCCAGTTCAACTCGGCCATCGGCCCGTACAAGGGCGGTCTGCGTTTCCACCCGACCGTCACCGAGTCGGTGGTCAAGTTCCTTGGTTTCGAGCAGGTGCTCAAGAATTCGCTGACCGGCCTGCCTATGGGCGGGGCCAAGGGCGGTTCGGACTTCGACCCACGCGGCCGTTCCGACGGCGAGGTGATGCGTTTCTGCCAGGCGTTCATGACCGAGTTGCAGCGCCATATCGGTCAGTTCACCGACGTTCCCGCCGGCGACATCAATGTGGGCGGGCGAGAAATCGGCTATCTGTTCGGCCAGTACAAGCGCATCCGCAACGAGTATTCCGGCGCGCTTTCGGGCAAGGGCCTCGATTACGGCGGGTCGCTGGCGCGCACGGAGGCGACCGGCTACGGCCTGTGCTATTACACGCAGGCCGCGCTGAACACCCTCAGGAACGATTCGTTCGAGGGGAAGACCGTCGTGGTCTCGGGGTCCGGCAATGTTGCCATCTTCGCAACCGAAAAGGCGCAGGAACTCGGTGCGAAGGTCGTCACGGCCTCGGATTCCGACGGGTACGTCTACGACCCCGAAGGCATCAGGCTCGATGTGGTCAAGGACATCAAGCTCGGCCACCGCGGGCGCATCAGGGAATACGCCGACCGGGTGCCCGGCGCCGAATACCATGAGGGCAGCAAGGGCGTGTGGACGGTGCCGTGCGACATCGCGCTGCCGTGCGCCACCCAGAACGAGGTGGACGGCGAATCGGCCGAAGCCCTGGTCGGGAACGGGTGCAAGGTCGTGTGCGAGGGCGCGAACATGCCCTCGACGCCCGAGGCGATCGCGACCTACCAGCGTGCCGGCGTGCTCTACGGCCCGGCCAAGGCCGCGAACGCGGGCGGCGTGGCCGTTTCGGGCCTCGAGATGAGCCAGAACTCGTACCGTCTCTCATGGACCTTCGAGGAGGTCGACGGCAAGCTCAAGAACATCATGGAGAGCATCGTCGCGAACTCGCTGGCCGCCGCCAAGGAATACGGCCATGAAGGCGACCTTATGCTCGGCGCCAACGCCGCCGGCTTCGCCAAGGTCGCCAACGCGATGGTCGCCCAGGGCGTGTGCTGACGCGCTGGGCGCTGACCTCGCAAATCACCAAGCGCGATTCGCCATCAACATAATTACGTAGTTGCTTAGTTGCGCAATACGTTAATACCCCCGCTTACTTCCGAGTAGACGGGGTCTAATATATTGCGCGACAACCGTTTCTTACGCCGCCTTCATCATCGATCTAGCCCGCGTCAGTTATCCTAAGGCCATCTCACGCCAGCGCACATCAAGAGACCTTTCGCACGTTACCGCTTGAGTGCACATTTTATTTCCATCTAAAAACAAGCATCCTACATTCATACAATACCTTTGATAACATGACTCACATGAGATCCGTGCGGCCAACACTTAGAGCGCTACAGCAACTACGTTGCCTGCCGGCCGATCTCTTTCTTTCTGAAGCCCCGTGGCCAAGACTCAAGAGGAACATTACGCACAGAGAGCGAAATCCGTTCTTAGACATCGATTTGTCATCTCTCGATCATCGTTTGCTGCACGCCGCAAACAGCATTGTAGACAAAGGGTTTGCAAGTGATCGCTACAAGGCGGCAAGCCGAACAGCAGAACGTCCCGTTTATGAGGTCAGAGACCACTCCTCAGGCTGTCGCGGCGCAATGATTCTGGACGATAACGGAGACCCTTGGCTGGTATATGCGGGCTACCATGATTGGTCAGATGCAAAAGTGGCTGCTGCCCTCAAAAAATCAAGGTCTCGATATTGGATGCCCAACGAAAAGGACTTTGCGATCCGTGAGGCCGAAGATGCATGGCTGGCCTCAAAACGATTGGCCGCGGACACCCTTGATGCGCTGATCATCGGCATTCACAATGCCCTGTTATCGCCGAACGAAACCGTAGAGTGCGGAATCACCGACCACAACGGTTCCGAGCAACGATTGGAGGTTCAGGTCATTTCAGGCAAAGGGCAGCCACTGAACCTCGATGAATCGGGCGACCAAGAAGCCTACATTACCGTTTCCATTCTGTCCGGGCCAAATGATTATGAATCCCGACAGACCTTACAACGCGCGATATCCTATCTCAAACCCAAAAGCCTCGAGTACAACGTCATTCAAAGCGATGGCTCCCTATATATGGAAGTGACGGTCAGCGAAGCAATTATCGCGCAATTGTTCGCATCCGTCGTTCTTTCGTCTTCGGAACAGAAGCCGTCGCGACTTTCTTTTACGCCATACGAAGCACAGCCGTGCCTCCATTACATCAGAAAGGAAAGCCTTATCCCAAGCATGGTCTACGGAAAGGCGGCGCTGTCCTTATGCGGAGTCTGGTTTATTCCCAGTCAGGACGAGTCATCCGGAAAACCCATTTGCAAAGACTGCGAAAAAATCGAACCCGTGTTTAATGGACTTCATCAAGTAAAACTCGAATGACGCCCGCCAATTAAGCCCATGAAGCAGGCAGGCATCATTGAGTCATTCAAGACCATTCGATGATAATGCATCCTAAAGTTCGGCAAACATGGCGGCGATTTCTTCGCTCTGCTGTTGCGTCAGACGCGACGCGGCGCAGGAGATGCGACGATCCTGCTGCTCTTGCGTGGTTGCGGCGGCCTGGGCATATTCGGACATGGCCTGTTCGTGGCGTTTAACGTAATCAGCGAGATCGCTGGCAGCTATCCTGAAATGCGACCCCTTCTTGTCGTACTTAATCAGTCCTTTGTCCATTAAATGCCGCACGTGAGGACGGCTCACCCCGAGAACCTCCGCAGCCTTCTCGGGCGACATTTCTTTTTCAGCGATGAAAACGGAAGTCCCGTCGGTCATAGCCTTGCGTAAAAGAATTGCCAACGGCGAATCACTACGCATATGTTTCAGAGCCTCTTTGGCATCCGCCACATCTTGATGCTCCAGTCGATCCGATGCAATGGTCTCAAGTACTTTCGTCATAATTCCTCTATACTTTGTTCCGCATTTACCGTATCCATAACCACAACAAATGCAATAACTGAAATAACTATAACACACGGCGCCGTACATGAAGAGAAAACTTACAAACACACGGCAAACTCCGCCTGACCAGAACCGAACGGGCGCTCATTGGAACAAATGCAAACAACTGGTACCAGCTGCATTTGCAATCGTTCAAACAAAAGGCCCGTCCAACCGACAAAACGAAGCTGACAAACAGCGGCAATCCGGCATATCGCGATCCATGCACTCCGTTCACATATCTCAATGAACCAGCAGGCAATACCCTAAGTCACCCTAACTCACGGCAGATGCAGTCTACCGGCAGAAAACCCACACGACCGTCAACAAACCGCATCCAAGCAGCCAGCAAATGTGGTTTCCCGGCGACAACCCCGCGCCACTGCGCACGAAGCGCATCCAGCATGCCGCAAAATGCAGTCTGCCAGCTGGCGCAAGCAACCACTTCTGCCAAGAGACCGAACAAACCAAGTCTTCACGTCAGGATCTTTGTGATAGGCGAGCACGGGGAGGTTTGTCACACTTACCACCCAACGTCCCGGAACTTAACACCTACTTGTTATCGCTGGTAAGTTATAACAAGTTCAATGGTAAGTTATGGTAAGCTGATACGAAGTTAACATGAAGACAAGTGCCCTGATCAACAAGCCCCGCAAACCAGTGCGACAGCAAACCGATGGCAAACAGACAAGCGGCACAAGGGCAAAGGACGAGGCAGACCGAGGTGACCAGCATGGACGCTCAGCGACTCAACCGGATCGTCGCTCAGATGCGGCAGATCGGCAACGATACGCAGACCTGCGAAGTCAAGGAGGCGGTGCGCCATGTTCCCGGAAACCTTATCGACACGCTGTCAGCATTCTCCAACGGCAGCGGCGGCACCATCATCCTCGGCGTATCTGAACGAAATGGCTTCACGCCGGTAAACGGCTTCGATGCGCGCGCCATGCAGGAGGCCGTCAACGCGGAATGCGAGAAACTGACCCCACGGGTGCGCCCCGACATCAGCATTGTCCCATTCGAGGGGATCAACGTGTTGGTGGCGGAAATCGCGCCCATGCCCCAGAAGGACAAACCCTGCTATATCAGCACCAAAGGCCGTTATCAAGGGGCATACATCCGCAGTGGAGACGGGGACAGGAGACTCACCCAATACGAGGTCGACCGCCTCACCGAGGAGCATGAACAGCCCACCTTCGACAACGACATCGTACCTGACGCGACATTCAACGACCTCAACCCGGCACTAATCTCCCAATTCCTCACGCGCCAGCGGCAGCTCTACCCGCGCCTGCTGGCCACGCGCGACGACCAGACGATCCTCATCAACACGCACGTCATACGTCAAGACGAAAGCGGCACGATACGCCCCACGCTCGGCGGCATTCTTGCGCTCGGCCTGTTTCCGCAGCAGTTTTTCCCGCGTCTGAATGTCACGTTCACCGCGTTTCCCGGCATCACCAAGGCGGAGACCGTGAACGACGAACGTCGTTTCCTTGACGCGCAGACGCTGATCGGGCCAATTCCGTTGATGATTGACGACGCGCTGAACGCAGTGACACGAAACATGCGGACAGGAGCCGTAATCGAGGGCGCATTCCGCAAGGACGTGCCCGACTACCCGCGCAAGGCCGTGCGTGAGGCCATTGCGAACGCGCTGATGCACCGCGACTATTCGCCCGATTCGCGCGGCTCGCAGGTGCAGGTGAACATGTACGCCGATCGACTCGAAATCCTCAATCCGGGCGGCCTGTTCGGCTCCGTGACGGTGGACAGCCTCGGTCGGTCGGACGTATCGGCTTCACGCAACCAGTTCCTGTCGAATATCCTAGAAACGACACCGTACCCCGGAGGCGGTTTCGTGGTGGAAAACCGCGGCACCGGCTATCAGGTCATCGAGGAGGAGCTGCAGGACGCCCTCATGCCGCCGCCAAAGCCGCTCAGCACGCTCACGTTCTTCTCGCTGACCTTCGACAAACGCCGTGCCAGCAGCAGCGAACGGCAAACCATGGAAACCGCGGACGTTCCGAAGGCCATCGTATCGATGCTCAACGAACACAGTTCGGCCAGCGCGCGCGAAATGGTGGAGGCGTCGGGACTTTCGCGCTCGACCATCAACAACAACCTGCGGCACTTAATCGCCGAGGGCATCGTGGAGCCGACGGAAGCCAAGCGCAGCCCGAAGCAACGGTACCGGCTCAAGCGGTAGGTTCACTGTTGGGAACCGCCGACCTCAGCGCGAGGGCGGAAACGACGGAGGATCGGCAGGCGGCTGAGGGATGGCGAATGGACGTCCACTGGCGTCGGACCGATTGGCTGAGGCCGGTTCAACGCCGTATACCGACTTATCGGATGAGTCGTCTCCGCGCCATGGGGCAGCCGGGGTCAATGGCGAAGCTGGCTGATTGAGTACGGAGTCACCTACGCCACCGGTCTTACCGTCGCCGGCCGCATCAGTCACCGCCAACCACCGCTCCGGGGATCAGGTCGTAGGGCATCTGGCGCGCGACGAGCCAGAAGAGCGCGAGCGCGGCAATCGCAGTCCAGCCGATGCGGGCGGAAGACGCGCCGAACAGTCCGAATACGTTGGAGCCCGTGCCGTTGCCGACGCCGAGGATCTGCAGAGCCAGCACGAGCACAAGCGTGCGACCCACATAGAACACGACCCGCAGCCACCCTTGCCGCGCCTTCGTCTCCACGCTCATGTGCGTGAACATGCCGCCCAGCGTCTGCCCCCGGTGGGCGGCGGGAATCCAGATCTCAAACACGGCAAACGCGAGCAGAGCGAAAATCCGGGCAGTCTTGTCGATAACGCCGATTGAGAACGTGGTGCCCAGCAGCCGGAACGTCCCGTCCGGCAGAGGCGTGGCTGTTTTGTGGAACCAGTATGCGAAGCCGATGGCGCACGTGCCGGTGACGATGCCGACGAACACCATGTCGATGGCCAGGGTGACCACCCTGTGCAAGAGGTCGGGCCGCGCGTTGACATCGTCCGCATCGGCCGCGCGCCTGACCGGCACCAGCAGCCCATATGCCCATGCGATAAGGCAACCGACCATCGCGCCGAGTGTGTTGGTCATCAAATCGTTCACATCGAACTGGCGGTAGGAGCATGGATAAAGATGCCACATGCCCGTCAGCCGTGAGGTTTCGATGAGCAGCGAAACGAGAAGGCCGGCGGGAATCACCGCGTAGGACCTCCAGCGGGCCCAACGGTAGAGCGCGAATCCCAGGGGGACGAAAAGCACGGCGCTAGTGCGCAGACGATGGTACCGGTGAAACATTCCCGCCAGAATCGGCAGCGTCAGGAACGCCGAAAGGAACGGCCACACGACCAAAGCCAGCATGAATGAAGTGCTGAACGCTTTGACATACGTAATCATGCTGTTACTGTATACACTTAATAATTACAAACTAATCATTTACTTCGGTATCATCACTTGGCGTTGGAATAATATCAGGATTCTGCGCTAGGAATTGAGTAACCTGATCCAGCGTGCTGCCTATAACCCCGGTAATCCCTGTGCTATCACTATTGACCATAGCAGTGATGAGATCTTCATAAAAATCATCATCTCCGGTCAAAGACGTCCAAAATTCCTTGCCAATCAGCACACGATAATTCTCATCCTTAATGCGCTTATAGTTCGCGGACAGCTGTTTCGGAGTCCCATAAAGCACGCCCACTACGCAATCAGTACTGGGGTTGAAATCTGTGCTTCCATTTGTTCTCTTCAATCTTCCGACTGCACTAAAATGATCACATATGGTTTTTACATCATCTTTATTGATGGTCTGCGGACCAGCTTTTAATTGACAGTAGATATGTCGCTGATTTTGTGAATCCTTATACTCAATATCCATTCCCGCAGTAGTAGAGGCATAAGCCGAAAGGACTTTGGAACTAAAACGTTGAATCGCTGAACCGAACGAAGTGGCAATGGATGTACCCATCACACGAGGATATACCAGAGCTTTGGCCAATGACTCTGGTGAAGTGTCACCAAAAGAAAACTTAGCGATATAGGCGAGAGTAAAAGGGTTGAATTCGAAATTATGCTCAAACCTTTTCTCATTACTCAGTTTTTTTGTATTCTTAACATGCTTTTTGATGACTTCATTTCGAAAGAAGGCACTAGCTTTCTGAAGGACATCCTGCTTCTCCGCATCACTCATAGTCATAAAAGAAGAGTATATTAGTTCATTGACAATGCGTTTGCCCTGACTTCAGCTGTAGTAACGCTATTCAGATCGAACGGACGTACATGGCGATATTCATCTTGATGTTTTCCGCTTAACATCGCCACAATTCCTCTGCCAACATGGTAAGCAAGATTACAGGGTACAGCATTCCCGATTTGTTTGTATTGTGAAGCAATGCTGCCGGTAAATTGCCATTCATCTGGAAAAGACTGGATTCTTGCATATTCACGAACAGTAAGAGGCCGAGTTTCTTCCGGATGACAACGTTCGGTCTGCTTTTGAGCAGGAGCGCAGGTGAGCGTCAAAGATGGCTCATTCCACGCTAATCGTCGTGCCATACCAGTCTTACCACCTGAAAGTTTGAAAGAACCCTTTAGATACTCCTTCTGCACTTCCAAAGGTAAATCGCGCCAATATCCTCCTTGCGGAACCATGTCAAGAACTTTTTTCTTGGCAGGAGGGTATTGCGCACCAGATGACTTAGGACAGTTTCCTATAGCATCCCAAAGAGTCAAGACGTCGCGATCTTCTTTCGGATAAAGAATTGGCATATCCAGATCTTTGCGCACGCCTATCAAAACCAGTCGTTCACGTTTTTGGGCTACATCAAGAAATTGCGCATGCAACACTTTCGCTGCAACATCGTATCCCAAACCATCCAATATTCGAAGCATCGTCATAAATGTGCGGCTTTTATCATGGGTAAGTAAACCACGAACATTTTCCATCATAAGCACTTTAGGCTTTATTTCTTTAACGGCTCGAGCAAATTCAAAGAACAGCGTACCCCTGGCGTCATCGAAACCACGAGACAGCCCGGCATACGAAAAGGCTTGGCACGGAACCCCACCTTGCAGAAGATCCACCTTATCGTGATATGAAGTAAAATCAACTGTATGGATGTCACCTTCCAAGATATTCCAATTCGGCTGATTCAAACGTAATGTCTCACACGCATTATGATCGACCTCATTGAGCATCAGGTGCTTGAAACCTGCATTGTGCATACCGAGTGCGGTGCCTCCGGCTCCAGCAAATAGTTCAATACTTGAATATTGAGTAGCTCGGCTTTTTAGGACTTTAAATCGAGGCTTTTCTGAAAGTTTTTGCGGATCATGCCTTTTTTTCAGTTTCTTAAGCTCGGCAAGTTCGAAAATACGATTGTTATTCGAATCCCTGGTACAGCGAAGTAACCCAGCCTTCGCCCAACGACGTATTGTATCGGCTGAGACATTGAGTATATGACTTGCTTCAGTAACGGTAACTTGCTTTTTTTCAGAACCCATGGCTTGGAGTATACAGGTAACCCTACCTTAGGCAAGGGTTACCATATATCTGAAGTTCAGCTATAACGTTAATTGGATAAGATCATAAATTACTACTGGTTTACTAGCTGATATCCTCACACGAACACAATGGGCATTGAAACAACTCAATAAAAACTCGAAAAACATCAGTGATTATGTTCCAAAATCAGTCGTCCCCGAGAGTGACATGCACACCACCGACCAGTTGACTCACAACGTTGTACAGCGCAGCGATGATAACGGACAACAATGTCGCGACGACCACTTCAACGATCGAAACGATCGTGACGGCACTGAGCACCGTGCTCAACGAGAAAATGCTCGCAAGATTGAAACTGCCCGTGCTCAGTCCGGTGGAGGAGAAAATCTGCGTGACCTGATCGAAGACGCCGACCACGCTCAAAAGCACCCACAACAGGGCGACGGCGATAACCTGAATGATGCCGCCAGCCACGGAAAGCAGGAACGTGACCTTGGCCACCGACCACGCGTCAAGATGGGTGAGCGACAGACTCATACGCCGGGCGCGAGGAACCGGACGGCGAGGGCTTGTTCGTCCCTTAAAGCCGCCACCGTTACCGGCTTGATCCATTGAAGCGCGATAACGGTAAGCCTCGCCAGCTTCACCGGAAATCGAACGCGCTACGCGAGCATCTCCACCCGATGCCGCTTCGGTCTGGTTCAAAGGCGATTCCTTGCCGTTCTTGCTCATGCCCGTTCCTGTCCGCAAATAATGGTTCATGCATCATGATACCGCTGTATTTCTACGTCGAGGCTACCAGTCTTTCGCGACGAATCCCGGTCGACGAACGGTGTTCGTGACCGCTAAGAACACACATGGCCGCCGGATACCTGACGAGGTGCCGGCGACCATGGATCAGAAACTAGCTGGTCATCGATCAACTAGCGATAAGGCGCGTCACCGTTCGGACGAATTGGGATCGTCTCCGTCATCCGTGGATGCGCTTGAATCCGCGGATTCGGTCGCGTCCTCCGATTTGGCCGCGGTTGAGGTCTCCGGCGATTCGGCTGAAGCGACGGCAGCAGCGTTCTCGCCACTGGCGTCCTCCTCGGTTCCATCCTCGTCATCGGCGTCATCCGTGTCGTCGTTGCGGGCGATGGAGATGATCTCGTCGTTCTTGTCGGGCTTGGCGAGGGTCACGCCCTGCGTGTTACGTCCGGTCCGCTTGATTTCGGAGACGTCGGAGCGTATCACCTTGCCTGATTTCATGATGGCCATGATCTGGTCGGACTCGGCCACGATCAGGGCGCCGACCAGCTCGCCGCGACCCTCGGCCAGGTTGAGCGCCTTGACGCCGAAACCGTTGCGGCCCTGTAGGCGGTACTCGCTGATGGCGGTGCGCTTGGCGAAGCCTTCGTTAGTGACCACCAGCAGGTCGAGATCGTCCTCTTGGTCGGCACGGACCACGTCCATCGCCAACAGCTCGTCGCCTTCGCGGAACTTCATACCCTGCACGCCGGCGGTCTGTCGGCCCATCGGACGCAACTGCTCGTCATTGGCTTCGAACTTGAGGCTCATGCCGTGCTTGGAAACGAGGATGATGTCATCTTCGGAATTGCACAACGCGGCGCCCACAAGCTCGTCGGCCGGTTCGCCCGTTTCGGGATCCTCCATGAGCCTCACGGCGATGAGCCCGCCCTGACGAGACGAATCGTACTGCGACAACGGTGTTTTCTTGATTTTGCCGGAACGTGTGGCGAGCACAAGATACTTGGCCACCTCGTAATCCGGAATCGACAGCACGGTCTGGATGGACTCATCAGGCGCCAACTGCAGAAGGTTCGCCACGTGCTGTCCCTTGGAGTCGCGTGACCCCTCAGGCAGCTCGTACGCCTTGATACGGAACACGCGGCCCATGTTGGTGAAGAACAGCAGCCAGTTGTGCGTGGATGTCAGGAAGAAGTGATCGACCACATCGTCCTGACGCAGCCTTGTTCCCTTGATGCCCTTGCCGCCACGATGCTGTGCGCGGTATTCGTCGGCCTTGGTGCGCTTGACGAATCCGGAGTGCGTCACGGTGACGACGACGTTCTCGTCCGCGATCAGGTCCTCGTCGCTCATTTCACCGGAGAACGGCAGGATCTTGGTTCGACGCTCATCGCTGTATTTTGCGACGATTTCGTCCAGCTCGTCGCCCACGATCTTGCGTTCGCGTTCGGGGCTGGCGAGAATGTCCTCGTAATCGGAGATCTTCTTCATCAGCTCGTTGTGCTCGTCGAGAATCTTCTGCCGTTCGAGTGCCGCCAAGCGGCGCAGTTGCATGGCCAGGATGGCGTCGGCCTGTACGTCGTCCACACCCAGCAGCTCCTCAAGTCCGGTGCGGGCGGTGTCCACATCCTTTGAGGCGCGGATCAGGGCGATGACCTCGTCGATCATGTCGAGGGCCTTGAGATAGCCCTGCAGGATGTGGTCACGTTCCTCGGCTTCGCGCTTGAGGTAGCGGGTGCGCCTGTCGATGACCTCGATCTGATGGGTCACCCAGTGGCTCACGAATGCATCGAGCGAGAGCGTGCGGGGCACATTGTCGACCAAGGCGAGCATGTTCGCACCGAAGGTCTGCTGCATCTGCGTGTGCTTGTACAGGTTGTTCAGAACGACCTTCGGCACCGCGTCGCGCTTCAAAACCAGCACGAGGCGCTGGCCGGTGCGGCCGGAGGTCTCGTCGCGCATGTCCGCGATGCCTTGGATCTTGCCGTCGCGCACGGCCTCACGGATGGAGGCGGCGAGGCGGTCGGGGTTGACCTGGTACGGCAGCTCCGTGACCACCAGGCACATGCGGCCTTTGATTTCCTCGGTGTTGACCACCGCGCGCATCGTGATCAGGCCGCGACCGGTGCGGTAAGCCTGCTCGATGCCCTTGTGACCCAGAATCGTGGCGCCGGTGGGGAAGTCCGGACCCTTGATGCGTGCGATCAGAGCCTCTAGCAGCTCTTCCTTGGTCGCTTCGGGATGGTCAAGCGCCCAATGCACGCCGTCCGCCACTTCGCGCATGTTGTGCGGCGGAATGTTCGTGGCCATACCGACGGCGATGCCGGAGGAGCCATTGACCAGAAGGTTCGGGAAACGCGAGGGGAGCACGGTCGGCTCCTGGGTCTTTCCATCGTAGTTCGGCACGAAATCGACGGTGTCCTTGTCGATGTCGCGCACCATCTCCATCGCCAGCGGCGCCATACGGCACTCGGTGTAACGCATGGCCGCCGCCGGGTCGTCGCCCGGGGAGCCGAAGTTGCCCTGACCGTCCACGAGCATATAGCGCATGGACCAGGACTGCGCCATACGCACGAGGGTGTCGTAGATGGCGGAATCGCCGTGCGGATGGTACTTACCCATGACGTCACCGACGACGCGGGAGCACTTGTTGTAGCCGCGATCCGGACGGTAGCCACCGTCATACATCGCGTAGATGACCCGGCGGTGTACCGGCTTCATGCCGTCGCGCACATCGGGCAGCGCGCGCTCGACGATCACAGAAAGGGAGTATGCGAGATAGGAATCGCGCATCTCCTTGCCGATCTCGATCTGCCTGATTCGTTCACCCTTCATCAGGCCGTAGTCCGTGTTGTCCGCCTCCTGCGGGCTCAGCGGCTCAAGTGAGCCGTCGGGCGTGAACTGTTCGTCGAAGCCGTCCGACGAGGTGTTTTCATTGTTGTTTTCGTCTGCCACTGTGAATCCTTAGTTAAAAAGCCTGTTTTACGCTCATCTTGAGCATGACTCCGCACGCCGTTCATTCCGCAGGCACCTTTGCGATGCCATCCATTGGTTGCGCCGTAAAGAAACGTTGAGATTCCGCGGTTTCTTCCCAATCGTCATCTTCACCGTCCTCTTAAAGCGCCCACGGAATGGAACCGAATGCATCACGCGTCGATGAAGCGCACATCGTGGGCGTTACGTTGGATGAACAGGCGTCGTGGCTCAACCTCGTCGCCCATCAGCATGGAGAAGGTCTCATCGGCGCGAGCGGCGTCCTCGATGGTCACCTGCTTGAGAATGCGGTGGTCCGGATCCATGGTGGTGCCCCACAGCTCCTGGTAGCTCATCTCGCCCAGACCCTTATAACGCTGGATGCCTTCGCCCTTGGGCAGTTGGCGCCCGGCTTCCTTGCCTTCGGCAAGCACGCGGTCGCGTTCGGCATCGGTGTAGACGAAGCTGTGAGCGCCCTTCGTCCATTTGATGCGGTAGAGCGGGGGCATGGCCACATAAACGTAGCCCGCGTTGATCATCGGCCGCATGTAGCGGAAGAAAAGCGTGAGGTTCAGCGTGGCGATATGGGCGCCGTCCACATCCGCATCGGCCATGATGATGACCTTGTGGTACCGCACCTTGTTGAGATCGAAGTCCTCGCCATAACCGCCACCGACGGCGGTGATGAGCGATTCGATGGTGTCCGACTTCATGATGCGGTCGATCGAGGCACGTTCCGTGTTGAGGATCTTGCCTCGCAGCGGAAGGATAGCCTGCGTGTTCGGGTTACGACCCTGAATGGCCGAGCCGCCTGCGGAATCGCCCTCGACGATGAACAGCTCGCACTCTTCGGGGTTGTTGGACTGACAGTCCTTGAGTTTGTCGGGCATGCCTGCTGTCTCGAACACGGACTTGCGCCGCGTGTTCTCACGGGCCTTCTTCGCGGCGATGCGCGCATGCGAGGCCTCGAGCGCCTTCTGGATGATGTTCTTCGCTTCCTTTGGATTGGCGTCGAACCAGTCACCCAAACGCTCGGTCATCACGCGCTGCACAAAGGTCTTGGCCTCGGAATTGCCCAGCTTGGTCTTGGTCTGCCCCTCGAACTGCGGGTTGGTCAGTTTGACCGAGATCACGGCCGTAAGACCCTCACGCACATCCTCGCCGGAGAGGTTGTCGTCCTTGTCCTTGAGCAGGCCCTTGTCGCGAGCGTACCGGTTGATCAGGCTTGTCAGGGCCGCGCGGAAGCCCTCTTCGTGGGTGCCGCCTTCGGTCGTTGAAATGGTGTTGGCGAAGGTGTGCACGGACTCTGAGTACGCGGCCGTCCACTGCAATGCAATCTCTGCGGAGATGCCAAGCTTCAGATCCTCGGCGTCAAGGTCTATGACCTCTTCCTCGATGGGCGTCGATTTGCGCGACTTCACAAGGTAATCCACGTAATCCTTGATGCCGTTCTCATAACGGTAGGTGACGCTCTGGTTCTTGGTCTGGGGCTCTTCTCCCCGGGCTCCGGCCACTTCGTCACCGGCCATATCCGGCTCGCGCTCGTCGGTCAGGCTGATCTTGAGACCCTTGTTCAGGAATGCCATCTGCTGGAAGCGGCTACGCAGCGTCTCGAAGTCGTACGTGGTCGTCTCGAAAATCGCCGGGTCGGCCCAGAACGTCACAGACGTGCCGGTGGATTCGCCTTCAGTCAGAGCCGCACCCCGCTTGAGGGGAGCAAGGGCCTTCTGGTTCTTGAATTGCTGGATCCAGTGATAGCCCTGACGACGCACGTCCACGTCGATCTCCGTGGAAAGCGCGTTCACAACACTGATGCCCACGCCGTGCAGGCCACCGGAAACGGCATATCCGCCGCCGCCGAACTTGCCGCCCGCATGCAGTTTGGTCATCACCGTCTCAACACCTGAGACGCCTTCACCGGGAACCTCATCGACCGGAATGCCGCGACCGTCATCGACCACGCGCACGCCACCGTCGGCCAAAAGCGTGACCTCGATATGACTGGCGTATCCGGCCAGCGCCTCATCGACGGAGTTGTCGACGATCTCATACACCAAATGATGCAGGCCGCGGGGTCCGGTCGAGCCGATATACATACCCGGGCGGATACGAACCGCCTCGAGCCCTTCGAGCACCCGTAGGTCGCTTGCGTCGTAGTGGTCGGGCGACAGTGAGTCGTCCAACTGCTGGTCAGTAGACGCGCTGAGGGCGTCAGTGTCTTTTGTCGTTTGGTCTTCGGTCACAACATCACCGTTGGCGCCCTTTTTGACGTCGTTCGGCTCCTCCACATGTTCCGCAGAATCTGCCACAAGGTTCCTTCCCGCATTTTGCCCGCACGAAAGGGTTCCGACGAGCGCGATACCCTCTAAAACGCCAATAATGGGACTTTAGAGAGATTTAACCATATACTGGTATTTTACTTGGATACAGGGACTTTTCAGCGTGATAACCCTTAGCGTTATTCGCGTTCTCGTTGAGGGGTTCACTGCCTTCAGCGGGCGCCGTGGAGCCTGGCTCCTTCGCTCGATTCGATGCTCATATGGACGTTGTGGGATGGCGTGCATCCCAAAGATCGTGGGATCGTGTCGGCTTATCGGCCGAATAACGCCTGATCCGAGTCGCTGCCTACCTGGTGAATCGGCCGCGAGAAAAATGGTGGGACTGCGGGCCGGTGACGCGAATCTCGCGTATTTCCAGCCCCGGCAACCGCTGGCGGAGCGTTGCGATGAGCTGTGGCTTCAGGTATGTCAGCTGCGTGGTCCAGCTATTCGATTCCGCTCGGATGGTGAGCACCCCGTCGTTGAAACCGACGACATCGGAGTGCCGGGCGATTGCTTCACCCACCACCTGATCCCAATGATTACGCAGCTGCGCCAGTCGAAGGTGGAGGGTCCAGCCGCCGTTTTCGGCGATCGAGGACATGACACCGCCGAGCTTGTCCGGCTCGCGGCCGGGCTTGCCGAAATTCTCCCACGCCTCTTGCTCTCGACGTCGCCAATTCGCGCGACGCTCCGAGTATGCGGTGGCATGTTCGAAAACCTCGGCGGGGAGTTTGCTGGGGTTGAGGTGCAGCATAACGTCGATGGGCTCGTTCATTCCACCGCGCCTTTGTCGCCTGTGGCGCCCGGAGCGCCCAAACCGTCATGAGGCTCTTCGGCGTCGTTTCGTCCGGCTTGAGGACGGCTCGAACGAGCGTTGTCCGATTCGTTCGCCCGAACGGAGCCACCTTGCCCGGCTGCGTCGAAGCCGGTATTGGATTTATCTTGTTCCTTATCGGAACCGTCGGAAACCGCCGCATTGCCGTCAAGGGGTCCCTTCGCGTTCCCGGAATTCCCAACCTCTCTTTTGAAAGGCGAGAAGTTGTGAGAAACGTTGATTTGCCCGCCCCGGTCAGTCACCTCGCCTTGGGCCGCGTGCGCGTCGGATCCCAGCACATTTCGCAATTGCGCCACCAACGCCTCATTCTCGTCAGTCACCTCGGTTTTCAGTCCGGCTACGTCGATGGCATTGACATTCCGCTCTTTCATGATGCGCGAGGGCACATCACCGAGGGACGCCACGGTGAGCAGGACCTGGTCCTGAGCCAGGGCAAAATCAAGAATCTGGCTGCGACGCGCATCGTCAAGTTGCGCGAACACGTCATCCAGAATGATGATCGGCTTGGTGCCGACCACGCTCGAGACCTCGTAATAAAGCGCCATCTTGAGTGCGAGCGCCAGCGTCCACATCTCGCCGTTGGAGGCGAATTCCTTGGCCGGCGCTCCTTCAAGGCTGATGGTCAGCTCATCGCGGTGCGGTCCGATCAGATTGCGGCCGCGTGCTACTTCACCGGCGTATAACCGTTGAAAGTGCCTGCTGATTTCAGGCTCCGGCGCATCAGACTCAAGGACCTCGTCGAACGAGGGCTCGTAGGAAAGGTCCGCGTGTTGTTCGGCTCCGGCCAGACGGTCGTAGATTTGTCCGAAATGACGTGCCAGACGGTTCACCAGTTCACGTCTGGCACGTGTCAATTTGACGCCCGCTTTGATGAATTGCCCAGTCCACACTTCGAGTCCGCTGAGTGCCGTCTGTCGTTCGTCGAGTGACTCCTCGCGTGCACCCAGCTGTTTGAGCAGTGCTACGCGTTGTTTTGCGATTTTATTGAATTCCGAGGCGATGGGCGAGTATTGGGGGTCGAGAAGGGCCGCCGCCTGATCGAGGAAGCCTCGACGTGCCCTTGGGTCCGCCGTGATTAGGCTCTGATCGTCCGGCGCGAAGGAGACGCTCGGTACTCTGCCGACGATATCGCGCATATATAGGGCATTGCCGTTGTTGATGCGTCCACGATTGGCGCCGTGGGCGGCAATGGTTACTTCGTAGGTCGTGCTTTGGCCGTTAATCGGATCCTGAGGTTCATGCTGCTGGGCATTTGGCTGAGCGCTTGAGCCCGGCTTTGAACCGTGCTTGCGATGAGTGTCCGGGTCGTCGTTCAAGGCATCAGTTTCCGAAACGGCGCCTTTTTTTTCATTGCTTCGGGAATATGCGGAATCGGCATCATCCTGGATGGCATCATCGTCGGTTCCGTCGCTGACATTCGCCCGAATCGTTGCTTTATTCTGGCCTCGTTCGACCAATGGCAACGAACTGGAAACCCGATGGCTCGACCCGGTCGAGAGGACTTCGACGGCCTCGACGATATTGGTCTTGCCCAGCCCATTGGCCCCGTGAAGGATATTGACGCCGGGAGCGAGGTCCATGACCAGCTGCCCCCAGGAGCGGAAGTGGTCGAGCGCCAGACGTGATATGTACACTCTGCTCCTCCCCGAATCAACGCCTTTTATGAGTAAAACGATATTATGCAATGATATATACCTTACGGTGTTCACTAAATTCGTCGGATAATTAGTGCACACCGTAAGGTATCTGTTTAGTTGTTGAACCTCATCGGCACCAGCAGATAGCGGTAGTTCTTCGATTCATCCGAATCGGCCTCCTGCTGCCCGTTGAACTCGACCGGTTTGACGGCGGTCGTCATCTTCATCCTCACGAACGGCTCGGTGATGGCGCCCAGACCTTCGATGAGGTACGACGGATTGAATGCCACGGTGATGTCCTGGCCATCCATGTCAATGTCGAGCATCTCCTTGGCCTGGGACTCATCCGCGGTACCGGCCGAAAGCGTAAGATTCTGACCCTCAAAGACCATGCGGATAGGTGCATTGCGTTCCGCGACAAGAGCCACCCGCTTGATTGCGTCGAGTAGCTTCTGGCGATCGATCACCGCCTCGATCGGGTAATCGTCGGCAAAGAGCCTGTCGACGGTGGGGAATTCGCCGTCAATGAGCTGCGACGTGGAAACACGGCCGGCGTTTTCAAAGCCGAGAAGCGACGGACTTTCCACATCAAAACCGATGGTTACGTTCTGGTGCTCATCGACGGATCTTGCCACGTCGCGCAACAATGACCCCCGGACCAAGGTCTGCGTATCAATGTCGGCATTTTCGGGGCTCCAGGTAAACGTCGAGCGGGAAAGACGGAAGCGGTCGGTGGCCGTCATGATGACCTGGTCGCCCTGGAACTGAATACGCACCCCGGTCAAAACCGGCCGGTTCTCCTCACGTGACACCGCGACCGAAGCCTGGGAAATCGCCTCGACGAAGGTCGGCGCATCCACCTGACCAAGCACCGGAGGAATCTCCGGGAGATCAGGATACTCGGATTCGGGCATGAGTTGCAGCGTGAACGTTGATTTGCCCGATGAAATCGTCAAGGTGTTGCCAGAGGTGGTGAGGTAGGCCTTTTCCTGAGGTAAGGATTTGGTGATATCCGCAAGCAGTTTGCCCTGAACCAGTACGGCTCCCGGTTCGTCTATGCCCGCTTCGATGTGATGGCGGGCTGAAATTTCATAGTTAAATGCGGATAGTTGCAATGTTCCGTCAACCGCTTCAAGACGGACACCCGCGAGAATCGGGTTGGCCGGCCGCGCGGCGATGACTCTTGTCGTCCATGCCACGGCCTCTGCAAGGGAGGTGGAGTTGATTTCTACTTTCATGTGTTCCTGCTTTCGATGTATTCGTTAGTTGTCATTCTACTGGCTTTTGAGCTGACTGAAGGTTGCTTTTAGAGCAGACGAATTTTGAAATGCGTTTATCGGGTAATTTATGACGATGATCTTAAAGGATTGAAGTAGTAGCCGTAGTAATAAGCACCGTGGATATGTGGATAAAGGTTCGGAACATTGACGGCAAGCGGGTTTCCACTCAGTGACGCTATGTGGATAACTCTTGCGGAGATTGTGGATAAAAGCCTAAGTTATCCACCGAGATGGTTTTGCAAAAAAATTATCCACACAAAACGTGCCTTTATCAACGAGTTGTCCACCAAAAAACAGGCGTCCGTCAACGACTTATTCGCAGGATTTACCCACAATTGTGAATAACGCTGTGGATAACTTTTTCTTCTAAAAACTCACAGCCGGGTGTGTCGCGGTGGATAATTCTCGAAAAGGCAGTTCCGCTCCGTGAGCGGCTTCGAGCTGATTCGACGGTCGTTTTCACTGCTAACGCTGGTCAAAACGACGAACGGTGTGGCTACGTGCAGAGGCCACACATGCTTCACTTCGCCAACCTCGTATCCTTGTTCATCGGCAAGCGTCATTTCCTTCGCATGATTTGTTCCGCAGTGCAAGCGAGCGTACGGAGATAACACTATTGAGTTGTGAAATGGGCACAAAACGAAGGGTCTGTAATCGGTCTCGGATATTCGGTCGACTAAGCGCGGCGACGATCGATGAACTTAGTGAACGTCAAGCGTCGGTGATCCGCCGACGAGGGGATTGGATGATTCTGCTGTGATCTCGTCCGATTTTCGTTTATTCGTCGGAATGCTGCTTCAAACGCACGGTCAATTCCATCACGTAGTTGTAGATCTCCTGTTTTTCCTGCATCTCGTCGGAAATGCGCGTGTATGCATGCATTACGGTTGTGTGGTCGCGTCCGCCGAACACCTCGCCGATATCCACCAGGCTCATGCTGGTCATCTCACGAGCCAGATACATTGCGATCTGTCGCGCCAACGCCACGTTTTTGGTGCGTGCTCGACCCACAAGGTCATCGAAAGTCAGGTGGAAGTACTTGGCCACCTGACCGATGATGTCGGTTGGCTTGATTTCCACGTCGGAGCTAAAGAAGTCTTGCAGCGTCTGCTCTGCAAGGGACCGCGAAACCGGTTGGCTGCTCAACGACGCCACTGCGGTCACGCGCGTGAGGGCCCCCTCGAGCTCGCGGATGTTTTCGGTGAACCGTTCGGCGATCAGGTCGAGAACGTCGTTCGGGATGGAGGTGTGGTTCATGCTCGCCATCATCCGCAGAATTGCGATTCGCGTTTCCAGATCCGGCGGCTTGACGTCAACGGTCAGCCCCGATTCGAAGCGCGAGATGAGCCGGGCCTCGAACCCTTTGAGATTTTTCGGAGCCACGTCCGAGGCGATCACGATGCGCTTGTTGGCTTGGTACAGCGCGTTGAACGTATGGAAGAACTGCTCCAGAGTGGCCTCTTTACCGCCAAGGAACTGAATGTCGTCGATCAGCAGCACGTCGACCTGCCGGTAGCGGCGGTTGAATGCGGCGATCTGACCCTGGGACTGGCTGGGGTTCTGCAACGCCTCGATGAATTCGTTGGTGAATTCCTCACTGGTGACGTAGCGCACTTTAAGATTGCGGTCCTTGACCAGCGCATAGTTGCCGATTGCGTTGAGCAGGTGCGTTTTCCCAAGACCCGAGCCGCCGTAAATACACAACGGGTTGAAGTCCTTGCCGCTGCCTTCCGCGACTGCCAGTGCGACCGTGCGCGCGAACCGGTTGGAATCACCGGGCACGAATGTGTCGAATGTTGCGGCTTTGTTCAGGTGCGTCTGCGGATCCCGAAGGAATTTCTGTTGGTCGACGTCGAACGGTTCAGCCGCTGACGGCGCTTCTGCCGGTTGTTGCCGGCTGAATTCCTCAGTCGGTCCGTTTCCGCTTAGGGCACGTTCATGCATCGTGTTCGCGTCGGGCTGGGATTGTATGAAATCCGCGGCATTCTGACGAATCGCCTGGTGCATCCCGTCCATTTCGCGGCGTTGTCTTAGTTGCGCGGCCGACAGTCCCTCAAAACGAGGATCACGTTGTGAGGGCAGACCGGCGAACGTGGGCTGCACAGCCTGGGTCGGAGCCGCCTCATGGTTGGAATTCCTTTGCTGTTCGCCGCTGATTGCGACGGACCTGTCGTCAGCTTGTTGATTGTGGTTTATGGAAGTCGCTGCTTGCGGCGGATTCGTTGCCTGGAAGGATGACGATGATGGTGATTCCTGCAATCTCTGCTCGGTCTGAACAGCCTGGCCTGGATTCATGGTTGCCGGGGCCATGCCGCTGATCGAAGGGCTCATCGTGTCGTTGTCGTTACGCAAATCAGCCGATTGCGGCTCCATAGGTTCCGTCGTCGGTTCGTTGGGTGCAACGCGGAATGCCGGAAACATGTCATGACCGGTGCTCGCCTTGAGTGCACGTAACAGAGCAGGGTTCAGCTCGCTTTGCAGCGCCTGCTGTGTCGCGTCGCTTGAAACACGAAGTACGATCGTGGGGCCGAATACCCCCTCGGGCACAACGTCTTCCAGCCAACCTTGCCCTCGTGGCGTAACGGAAACATCTTTGCGCAAAATGCCCAGTGTGTCGTTCCAGATTTCGATGGCGAGGGTTTTGGGGTCGCTCGATTGTGCCTCCATGGTCCCCTCCCGTCTTATCATCCGTGTCTTTACGACTGTTACGGCAGCATGGCGCCAGCCGTTACACACTGCTCATGCATAGGTAGTTCTTTTCTACTCCTACGCCGGGAAGTTATCCACAGCCTTGCGTGTTGGGATTATTCAAATGTGAATAACATGCTTGTAATTTGTGGATAACTTTGTGCCGTTTCGTTGACGTACCGCGGTTTTGGCGTGTTCACGCCATTTTTGCATTACCGACGTTTTCCGATGCCATGCGCTGAAAAACGTGAGCGTGTTTTGACTTGAGACCAGGGGTAAGAGTAATTTGGTAGAGCTTGACTCATGAGGAAGCCGTGTTGATGCACGGCTAAAAAATCGGGAGCGTTATTATGAAGAGGACATTCCAGCCGAACAACCGTCGTCGTCACATGAAGCACGGATTCCGTGAGCGCATGCGTACTCGCAGCGGCCGCGCGGTCATCAACCGTCGTCGCGCCAAGGGCCGCAAGTCCCTGACCGTCTGATATCATTCACGGCCAAGGCGCCGGGCATGGAGCGGCTTCAAAGTCATCGGGACTTCGTCCGGGTGCTGAAACGCCGGGCGAAAGTTTCCGAAAAGGACATCGTCGTGCATTTTCTGGTGTGCGACGATGCTTCTTGTGACACCCAACAAGTGCGGCAGAGGCGTCGACTTGGGCTCGCCGTGGCTAAGAACGTCGGTAATGCCGTAACCCGTAACACCATCAAGCGACGTTTTCGGGTATTGGCCAGACGGTATGAAGACCGGCTGCCGGCACGTTGCGATGTGGTGATGCGTGCGAAACCCGGTATCGAGCGTACCCAGTTCACCGAACTCGACCGGCAGGTCGCGCAACTTTTTGATGCGATCGGGCATAAGGCTAGGCATATGCGCGAATCACACGGGCGCGGCGCACTCAAGGATTCCGGTCAGCAACACGTTGCGACGTCGATCGGGTCTGATTTGTTCCGGGCGGATCGGATGGCGGTCGGCGCCTGCAACGGCACCGGCGATACTGGTCGCGGTGCGGGAACGCCAGGCGTTACCGCCGACCATGATTCAATGCCCGTCGATCCGAATGCGCTCGATTGCATCGAGCCCAACTCGTTGTCGGTTCCTCCCGTCGTCAGAGACGGTCCGGACGCGGTCTTTGCCGAAGCGAAACGAGGTGACTGACAATGGGACCGGATAGCATGACGCGGCAAGATCGCGTCCGTTTGAATACTGTTCCGCTTGGCAAAAGCGCGATGCCGGGTGCTCCAAAGGTCAGGGATTTCGTCGTTTTATGCGGCTCCATCGGACAATCCGCTGCAATCCGTGCAATTCGGTGGTATCAACGTACCATTTCTGCGCATAATCCCCCCTGTTGCAAATACTATCCTTCGTGTTCCAATTATGCATTACAGTCTTTCGAACGATATGGGCTGTTGCGTGGGGGACTGCTGTCTCTATTGCGTCTGTTGCGTTGCCGGCCTTGGAGCCTTGGCGGCATCGACGATGTGCCGCAACGTTTTTCGCTGTTTTATCGATTTTCCTGGTCCAAAGCTCATGAAGAGCCTCGACTGACACCACTTGTTTCGGGTGAGAAGGAGACTGCCTGACAATGTTCGTAAATCCTGACTATAACAACTTCCTTTTGGATCGCGGCTTTTTCGGTTGGATCTATAAGATACTCACGCCGATTGAGTGGCTGATGACGCAGATCATGGCCTTGTTCCACAAGCTGTTGACGATGCTTGGCATGCCTGCAATCGGTCTGTCGTGGATCTTCTCCATCGTATTTCTCGTGCTGATCGTCCACGCGATCATCCTGCCGATGTACATCAAACAGATGCGTTCGATGGCTCGCATGCAGGCGTTGCAGCCCAAAATGATGAAGATCCAGAACAAATACAGGGGCAAGACCGACCAGGCCAGCAAAGAGGCCATGAGCCGCGAAACCATGAAGCTCTATCAGGACAACAAGGTCAACCCGATGGGTTCGTGCCTGCCAATGCTTATCCAGGGTCCTGTGTTCATGTGCATGTTCTACATGCTTTCGGCCATCCCGTATATCGCCCATGGCTCACGCAGCTCGCTCGGTGCGTTCGATATGGCCACGGCAAAAGAATTCTCGTCCACCACGTTATTCGGCGTGGACGTCGCCAGCGTCTTCGCGCAGAATGACTTATCCGGCAAGATTGTCATCGGCATTTTCACCGCGTTGATGTGCGCCGCAATGTGGTACATGCAGTTCAACAACATGCGTAAGAACCTGCCCAAGGAGTCGATGGAAGGCTCTCAATACAAGATGCAGCAAGCCATGACCTGGGTGTTTCCGCTGATGTACATCTTCTCGGCAATTAGCATGCCGTTCGCCGTGTTGGTTTACTGGCTGACCAACAACATTTGCAACATGTTGCGTTCGCTGTGGCAGGTTCGAGAATTCCCGACCCCGGGTTCACCTGCCGACAAGGAGAAGAAGCGTCGTGAACATGAACATGAGAACGCCCGCCGCGCGAAGGCCGGGGAGCCTTCCATCGAGGAAGAAAAGCTCATTCTTGCTCGGGAAGATGCCAAGCGCCGTGAAGAAGAGGGCTTCCAGCGTCAGCAGCCGAAGCGGCGTAAGAACAAGAAGAAGCGTTAGCGATGACTCATGTGTGCTGCAATGTTTCACGTGAAACATGAGCGGAGTGGCATGGTCGGAATCATGGTCGAGCAGTGAATGCATGAACCAAGAGTTGACGTGGCGTAGCATCAGTCGACCATGATGCCGGCAATAGGTTAGACTTTTAGTAACTGGCATAAAGGAGTACAATATGACAATTGATGAAGGGAAGACGGTCGAACAGCTCAACGATGAAGCTGATATCGCCGCCGACTATCTCGAGGGGCTTCTGGACATCGTCGATTATGAAGGCGACATCGAGATGAGCATCCGAAACCATCGTCCGAATATTCAGATCGTGGCGGACGATGACGAGGACATCAAGCATCTCATTGGTCGCAATGGTGAAGTGGTCGACGCGCTTCAGCTATTGACTCGGCTTGCGGTGCAACAAAAAACAGGCGAACGTTCCCGTCTGATTCTTGACGTCGATGGTTATCTCAAGAAGCGTCGTGAGCGTTTGCGCGACGTGGCGCTTGATGCCGTCGATGAAGTGCGTGAAACCGGTGAGCCTGTCGATCTCAAGCCCATGAACTCCTTCGAGCGTAAAGTCGTGCATGATCTGGTGCGTGAGGAAGGACTCAAATCACGGTCGCACGGTGAGGAACCGAATCGTCATGTCACGATTTATATGAAGGCAAGCGAAGAGATCGACGACAGCGTTGAGGATGAATCCGATGTCGAAGAGTTCGAACGGGATGAATCTCCCCGCAGTCGTCGTTCGCCCCGTTCCTTCCGTCATGCCAACGCCGATTTCGAAGAGCCGGTTGACTCTGCCGTCGATGTGAACGGTGGGACGGAAGATGAGTTGATCGATGATGCCGATTTTGTTGAGGAGTGACTGCCGCTTCTGATCGTTCGTTTTCATTACCACTGTAACGGTTATCGTGGGTAGGGGTTTCTGGCTTTACCCACGATTTTCATGTTCTGAACGTTGATTCCGTAATGTTTCACGTGAAACATTCATGGGCTCGCTGACCAATGGTTTTATGATTGGCAAACGGTCAGCATTGTGCCCGGTGGTTTCGCATTGAAGTCGAGGATTTCGTTTCCGCTTCTGCCTATACGAGGTGTTCTGCCCGTTTTATGCGCTTCGCTCTCAGGGCTCAGTTTTGCTCCCGGAATGTATGTTGTTGCTTTCGTTTTTTGCTGGCCGGTTCGAATCCTTGCTTTTCTAAATATTGTCGGTCGGAACCATGCCGTTTTATTCATGTACCGATACTGCTATGTGCCGCTATGTGTTTTATATCGAATAGCCTGTGTCCTTGCTGCTTTGCCTTTTGCTGACCGTAAGTTTTACGGATTTGCATGGAAGATCGTAGTTTTTGCTTAGGCACAGCGAATAAGGCTGCATCGATTCCGAGTCAAGAAATGAACAGGCAGTTTTGACATCCGAAACACCCGCACGATGAAAGCGGTCTTCGGCAGATTACGATGAAGAAGGTCACGGTCATACATGGTTCATGGTCGGCTAGTACAATTAAAACATAATGCCGAACTATGCGAAAAGGTTGTCATGAGTATTGAAATGCACACAGATGATGAATTGAATCAGTCGTCGATTCTTGAGTCCATACTCGGACAGGCTCTGGGGCCGTTGCGGACTTTCTATAACAAACTCGCGACGGAGGGGGAGGAACGTGGGCTCATAGGGCCACGGGACGTCAATATATTATGGGAACGGCATATTCTGAATTCAGCTGCGGTGGTCCCCTTCATCAGCGAGGCGTTGGATGCTCCTCGTTCACATTCCATTGCCGATATTGGCAGTGGCGGCGGTTTTCCGGGCTTGATTGTCGCGGCATGTCTTCCGGATAAGGACGTCACCCTTATTGAGCCGATGGAGCGGAGAGTCATCTGGCTCAATGAATGTGTACATGAGATGGAACTTACCAATGTTGAAGTGGTCAGAGCACGTTCTGAGCAGGTCATCGGCCAGATCAAACGGCATGGCTCCGTTCACCCGTTCGGCGTCGTCACTTGCCGAGCCGTAGCCCCGATGACAAAACTTGCAGGATGGACGTTACCGCTGCTTCAACACGGTGGTAGATTGATTGCGCTTAAAGGTCGCTCAGCTTCTGAGGAAATAGCCAAAGCGTCCAAGGAGATCAAAAAAAACGGTGGGTTTGACCCCCAAGTTCGCCAAGCGCCTGTAGCGGACGGCTTCGAGCCGACAACCGTCGTAATTGTCGAGAAGCGATGATGTATCGGCATGGATTGTTTCACGTGAAACAATCCATGCGGGTCATTGTTATTGTCGGCGGGAAGGTATGTGCGTTCTCCCGACGGGATAAGGCGTATTGTTGAAGGAGAATGTCGTTACTTGTGTCCCGATGAAAATATGAGCGCTTCAAGATCGACGCATTTATCATTTTGCGCCAATTAGGGTGTGTTGGGTCAGGCACATGCTGGTATGTCTGTGTTGGGAAGCAGTCTTCAAAATCGAGTTATCCACATTTCGCGTCGGTCTGCCGACTTATCCACATTTTTTATGGTTTCGATGCATGTCGTAGCATAAGCGCGTCATTCCAAGCAAAAAACATGTCCAAACAAGTCGTTCCTCGAATTGCCTCATTAAGTTATGCACAGTTATCCACAGTTATTCACATTATCGATAAACGTGGGTCAGACGGTTTTTCTGTCCATACGAATGAGGAAACTTGAAATAGTAAGAATGAACGAGAACGCCGCGTGATTCCATAGTTTGCGATTGCCGGTGATACTTATGGGAGTTTAAGTATATGGAGTCAGCTGAGGAGACCATCAGGCGTATATTCGGTGGTGATGACAGTTCACTGGGCTCAAGCCTGTTCGAACTGTCGGCTCGGTACGAAAAAATCAACAAGACGCGATTTCCAAAGCCTAAACAAACCAGGTATATCGCTGTAGCCAATCAAAAAGGTGGGGTCGGCAAAACAACCACCACCGTCAACATTGCCGCGGCTCTGGCCAACAGTGGGGCCAAAGTCCTTGTCGTTGATATGGATCCGCAGGGCAATGCATCCACTGCCCTCGGCATCAAGCATGGATTGGATCAACCTTCTGTCTACGATGTGCTGGAAGGTCGCAAAACCATTGCAATGGTGAAACAGACATGCCCTGATTTCCCCACGCTCGAGGTGGTGCCTTCCTCCATCAATCTCAGTGGAGCCGAACTTGAAGTGGCTGATTTGGCGAATCGCAACGATTTGCTTAAGTCCGCCTTAGAGGAGTTCATGGCACAGGAAGGCGTACACATGGATTATGTTCTTGTTGATTGCCCTCCAAGTTTGGGACTTCTTGTTATCAATGCCATGTGCGCCGTCAATGAGGTGCTTATTCCAATTCAGGCAGAATACTATGCGTTGGAGGGCCTGGGACAGCTGATCCATACGATAAGCCTGGTTCAAGCGCATTATAATCCTATGTTGATCGTTTCCACGATGCTGGTCACGATGTTCGATCGCCGCACAATTTTGAGCAAGGAAATATACGACAAGGTACGCGAGCATTATCCGACAATCACCCTGAAAACGACGATCCCACGAAGCGTCAAGATTTCTGAAGCGCCGAGCTATCAGCAGAGTGTTGTTGCATATGAGCCCAAGGGAACAGGCGCTGTGAGTTATCGTGAGGCCGCATTGGAGATTGCCCGTAAGTCGCCGGTTGTGTTGGCGGAGCTTGAGGCAAAGAAGCAGGGGAGGAACTGATATGACTGCGAAATCACGTCTTGGGAAGGGACTTGGTGCGCTATTCCCGCCACTGCCGGGCGAGGAAGATACGGCTTTCCCGAGTAATGGGTTTTCTGATAATGTTTCACGTGAAACAATTAATGAACCGGCTTCACCTCAGGAAGAGCCGAAGCAAAAAAAGCAGCTACGTAACAGCAAGAATTCTGACCGCGGCACGAGGCCGTCATCACAGAAATCGCGGGCGCAGAGCAAGCATGACGTCGTCTCGCGGAAGGTCGCTACCGATCATGAACATGTCATGGATCTGACCGCCGCCTCGACGCAAGAGGCGGAAACTGAAATTGTTTCACGTGAAACAATCGACCGAAATTCCACTAAAATGGTTTCTTCGGATAAACCGGAGGAGCATTCGAGAAGTCGTAGTCAGAGTTCGGATACGCAAAGACGACCAAGTAAGGACGGAATCGAAACCGACAACCGCAACAATGGGGTTGAAGGCGCTGTGAATCATGCGGATAGCGGCTTTTCATCTGAGAAAAGCGGAACGGGTGACAAACAAAAGCACAAGTCGATCGGCGGGGAAACGCAGGTTTCATCTCGCAATGTTTCACGTGAAACATCCAAGCAAGCCATACGGAAGAGGAATCACATACCGGCGATTAAGGATATGGCCCGCCCCAGTGATGTCTTTTTCGGCGGCGTCTCCGATGTCGTCAAGAAACCGAACGACGGTCGTCGCTCGGCAGTTGCCGATCAGGTGGCACGGCGCGAGAAAAGCGACTTGAAACCAGTGGCGGGTGGCTATCTGGCCGAGTTGCGATTGGATCAGATCGGACCCAACGTGCAGCAACCCCGTACCATCTTTGATGAAGATGAACTGCGGGAGCTGTCTGCGTCGATTCTGGAAGTCGGTGTTCTTGAACCCGTGGTGGTTCGCAAGCGGCCGGTGAATGAGTCCCTGCCGGCGGATCGCACTGGCGAGGAGGGAATGGGCAGCGAATACGAGCTCATCATGGGTGAACGTCGCTGGCGTGCGTCGAAGCTTGCCGGCTTGAAATCCATGCCTGCCATCGTCAAAACCACCACTGATGAGCACATGCTACGTGACGCGTTGCTTGAAAACCTTCATCGTGTGGCGCTGAATCCGCTGGAAGAGGCCGCCGCATATCAACAAATGATGAGCGATTTCGGGATGACTCAGGAACAGCTGTCCCGGTCCGTCTCTAAATCCAGACCACAGATTGCCAATATGCTCCGTCTTCTGAATCTGCCCGGATCGGTGCAGAAAAAAGTGGCGGCCGGCGTGCTTTCGGCCGGGCATGCACGGGCTTTGCTAGGACTTTCTTCACCGGAAGACATGGAAAAACTCGCCAATCGTGTTATAGCCGAGGGACTGTCCGTACGGAGCACCGAAGAAATCGTGTCCATGAAAATGGATTCCGGTGCTAAGTCCAAAAAAAGTCTGGTCAGTAAGGCCGGTTTCTGGAATGGATCTCCGGTTCAGCAGGGCCTTGAAAACAGATTCGATACGAAAGTGAACATCAAAGGCAACAAGAAAAGCGGACGAATCGAAATAGTGTTCTCTTCTCCTGAAGATATGGATCGTATTTTGGGGTTGCTGATGCCCCACAATGATGAGAATCACAAGGATGGCTGGGTGTGAGAACCGAGCAGGAGCTCTGAAATGCAGTCAGGTGGGGCGCAGGAGCGCCGCACCTGTGCAAAACCGTAGGATCCAGGTGGAAACAAGGATAAATTGTTGAACCTGTGGTTCTACGGTGAACAAGTTCGATACGTAATGAACCGCCAATGCTCGATGGTCAAATTGTTATTAAATGACTGGATATTCAGTTAAATCACCTTGATTCGTTCATATGTTGTGAAAACTTCAGCTTTGACCATTGCGGGGCGACATGGATGATGGGTCATCATAATGTCGTTAGCGATTATTGCGGGCGAGTGCCCAATATGCGTGAGGTTGAATTTCCGTTGACGTTCTGCCTTGTGGCAGATATTAGTTCGGCTGCCCGTACGCGAGCCATGGTTTTATGCAGGCAGCCGGTGCATCGACGGATGATTGGCATAAAGCAGATCAAATCAACGTAAGTTATCTAGATATCGCTGAGCGTCAAGAGCGGCCCGGCAACCCATGCCAGCCGCTGAAACCGCCTGACGGTAGAGACCATCGACCACATCGCCAGCCGCGAAGACTCCCGGCACCGAAGTGCATGTGGAGGCCCCATCGACCAAAACACAGCCGTCGCTGCCGATCGGAAGCTGGCCTCCAAGGAATCCGGTGGTCGGAGTCTGGCCGATGGCGACGAACACGCCGTTCGCCTGAACCGTCGTGATTTCGTCGGTGTTGACGTTGCGCACGGTCAGTGATGTGACACCGTCTTGATTCCCGTGGATTTCGTCCACCACGCTGTCGAGCAAAAAGCTCATTTTCGGGTTGGCCTTGGCGCGATCGACCAGAATCTTCGAAGCGCGGAATTCCTCGCGCCGATGGATTAAGGTGACGGATGAGCCGAACCGTGTGAGGAATTCGGCGTCGGTGAAGGCGCTGTCTCCACCGCCGACCACGACAATGGGCTTGTCTCTGAAGAAAAACCCGTCGCAGGTGGCGCAATAGGAGACTCCTTTGCCGGAGTACTCCCTTTCCCCGGGCACGCCGAGTTTGCGGACCGCTGCACCAGTGGAAATGATTACGGCTTTCGCCCGATAGGTGTTGCCTTGGTCGCATGTGATCGTCTTGACGTCACCGCGGAAATTCACGTTCACCACGTCATCCCAAAGGATTTCTGCACCGAATTTTTCGGCCTGCCTTTGCATGGCGTCCATCAGATCGGGGCCCATCACGCCATCCGGGAAACCCGGATAATTCTCGACTTCCGTGGTGTTGACCAGTTGCCCCCCGGGGCTGACCGCCCCCGCGACAACCAACGGCCGGTATCCTGCGCGTCCCAGATAAATGGCTGCGGTATAGCCCGCCGGACCTGACCCGATGATGACGGCATCACGCACATCCTCTGCGATCCGTACCGGACCTGCAGGAGTTTGCTCGGCATTGGGGCCGGAACCGGCCGCCGGGGTGACAACGCTTGACCCGGGGCCGTGCACCGGCTCCGTGTTGCCGGACGCATCGACGTCCGTGTTCGCCGCCGATGGTTCAGAATTTGACGGCGTTGACAGTTGGATTGCGTCCGTATGGTAAGTAAGTTTGAGTTTCTTTTCTTCGGTCATGTCCTAACCCTACCATCGGTGCGAACAGGCTGAAGCCGTGGGCTCAAAGCTTTGCGCCGCCGGAAGCATGCCTGCGTTTCATGGGATTGCGATGTCCCATCCTGACGATGACCCGGAAGGACATGCGATGCCCACTGTATGGCCAAGCGCCTCCTTGGGTATTGACGAAACCGCATGATGTCCAGGTTGATGTGCGATCGATGCCCATAAGAGGATGGTTTCGAGTGGTGTATGAGGCATCATGGTGTGGCGGTCGGCTAATCGTCCGTGCGGAGGGTCGTACGAGATGGCTCGGAAGAGCAGTGCGGGCCACGCTCTGATTCGCTCACGTGTTCGGCACGGCCACGTAGTTCGACATCTCTTGCAGGAAGGGGATGTTTGCGGCGGCCCAGGGGAAGCCCCATTGGAAAAGCGCGACGATGACGGCCGCGACCAGCAACAGGACGAGCAGCAGGCGCACCGGCTTGATGCCGGGTTGCAGATGCGCCAAACCACCATACAGGCTAGGATCGGGTTTGCGCCGTACTTTCCCGTCCCAGACGCCTTCGCGCACGCCGCGGCGCACTGCGCGCCGGAACGGCCAACGCCAGGCAATGGCGGCCGCGATGAACAGCACCGCGTAGACCACCAGCAGACCGACGAACAGGGGTTCCAGCGATCCGATCTTTGCGACAGGGGACACTTTGCCGTTGTTGATGAACTCGACCTGTCCGTTCGTGTCCTGACGCGTGAGTTCCTGTGGCACGCCATCGGCTGTTTTCGCCCAGTATTTCAGTTTCCCGTAGCTGATCCAGCGATGGGTCGCGGTCGAATATTTCGGTTCGCAGGTGGTCAGAGTGATGAGTCTGCCGACGGGCTTGCTCGTCCCGTCCTTGGGATTGGGCGCCACGACGCGGACCTGGTCGGGGGTGACGATCTCGTAGTCCGTGAATTCGTACACGTACCAATGATCATGTGTGCGTATTACAATAGGGTCGCCTTTGACGAACTTGTTCACGTCCCCAAGGGGTTGACCGTAACCGTTTCGATGTCCTGCGACCGCGAAATTGCCCTGCTGCCCGGGCATCTGGGATGACGTGTAATGCCCCAGACCGTGCTTGTTGAGCGCCTGCATGTCGGTGCCCTGCACGATGTTGCGCACCCATTGGTCGCCGAAACGAGGAATGTAGATCTCGGCCATCAGGTCGCCGTTCTTTGGATTTCCCGGCTCAAGGGGAGCGTCGCCCTCCTGCGGCTTGGCGATCTTTGCGGTGCCGTCTTCGGTCGGGGCGCTCCAGGAGACGGATTGACGTTGCATGACCTGCGTGTGTTCGGATTGCACGCCGGTCCACCACATCTGCCAGACGACGTACAAGGCGCAGATCAAGCCGATTGTGAGCAACAGTTCAGCGAGCAGGCCCATGACCTTCCAGAAGGTGCTGGTCTTGCCGTGATTCGTTTCACGGCGGTGCCGGGCCGCGCGGTGCGAATGGCCGGAAGGGGCAGTGGCATCCGAGCCGGCGACGGATGATGACGCCCGCGATGGTGCCATGAATCGGTCGGCATTGTCGAAGGTGGAGCCGGCTGTGGGGTAATCGCGGTCTGATCCGCCGCTGGCGCCCTCCGAACCGGGCCAATCCGAAGCGCTCGCTTCATCCCAGGTGTCGTCGTGCGTCCTCGTCATTTTCTGCTCCTTCCGATGCTTTCTTCTCTTGCCTCGCCGGTGCCTTTGTTGTCGGGATTGTTATCCGTCCTATCGTCGGTCTTGCTGTCGGTCTTATTGTCCGTCTTGCCTGCGTTCGCATACTTCAACGTCTGCAACAGCACGGCCGCCGGGAACTTGAGATTGTCCTTATCTTCCACTTTCCATCCCAGTCCGAACGCATCCACATACTGCTTATACGTCGCGATGGCCGCGGAATCGTCCAGCGCCTGCCGCATCTGGCCGGCCGGCCCGATGGCCGAGACCGTGTAAGGCGGCGAATACTGTTTGCCTTGCAGCATCAGGACATTGCCCTTGCAGATGATGGCGGAGTTATAGACCACGCGCTGCCCTTGGATGGCCATGGCTTCGGCCCCTCCCCGCCACAAGGCGTTGATGACCGACTCAATATCCTGTTGATGTATCACATAATCATTGACGTTTGCCGTGGTGCCAGAGTCGTTCACCATGTGCTGCCACAAAGGGGAGTCGTTGAGTGTCACGGAAATCCCGGGCCCCTCGACCGCCGGCAGAGCCGTTCCGGGCCCCGCGTCCTCGAGGTGATTGGCGCCGGCTCGGGAATCGTTGTTGGCGATTTTGTTGAGCGTATTAATCTGGGAGCTCAACGATTTCACGGAATTCTGGAGTTTGTCGACCTGCTTGACGCGCTGTTCGACCAGCTCGGCCGTGTCGGAAGTGACGACGGTCGAATGGTTCACGCGCACGTTGGTCATCAAAAGGTAGCCGGAAAAAGCGACGACAAGAAAGACCGCCACGCCTCCAAGACGTGAACGTTTGGCGCGATGTCTGCCTTCATGGTCAGCCATAATGGTCTATCCGTGTCCTTATCGAAATCATACGATGTTGGTGTTACATTCGATTACTGCTTTCGAGTGTACCCGCTACTATAGGATGTAGCCTATCGAATGGAGACTACGCTTATGGCTGACGAAGAGCTGGACGAGAATACCAACGCTGGCGCGCGCGACGACGAAGCGCAGGCGGCTGAGACAACTGCGTCCGAAAAGACCGAAACCGAGACTGCACAGACGGCTGAACACGCCGCTGACAAAACTTCGGACGACGGCAACGATGCTGAACAAACGGTCAATGGAGACGATGATGATCTCGACCTGCCCATGGACCAGATCGAGGCCCTCCTGAGCGCCGACCAGATCGACAAAAAGTCCATGAGCCCGCAGATGCGCCGCGTCGCCCAACGTCAGGCGGAAAACGCGAAACGCGTTGAAGAGACGATCAAGGACACCAAGACAAGCCCGAAATGGTTCGTCCCCGTGTTCTGCGCCTTGATGATCATCGGCTTGTTCTGGGCCGTCATCTACTACTTCACCAGCAAGTACCCGATCCCCGGCATCGGCGCGTGGAATCTCGCGATTGCGCTCGCCATCGCGATGGTTGGCTTCCTGATGACCATCGGCTGGCACTGACCCAGACCTCCGCCGCTGAACCGGAAGCATCTGCCGGGGTCGCGGCCCACCACGTAGACTTCCGCGACGGTTTCAATCGTATCGGGAAGACTGAATCCCGTGGATGCGTTATATCGGTTGTGTCGGTTCGGCGCGTCACTCGTCTGCGTTGTTAAAGTCGGGCGGACAAAGCTTTAGCAGATGGAGCCGAAATCAATCAGGTGATTTCTTTCACTCCCGCTATATAGAGCTGTGGTTCAGCGTCTGATTCGTTCGGGCGCCGGCCCGACGGCTTCTGGTAGGTGCAGATGGCATCGTTCCGTCGCGCCTGCTTGATGGAAGCGCATCGGAGATATAGCGCTCGATTAGCTGTCAGGCTTGTTTGGGCGCACCGTTAGTCGCGGGTTGGCTTGCGCGCCGTATCCGTGCCCTGCCATGTCTGACTCAATCAGAAGGCGAAGATACTGCGACAAGTCTGCGCACCCGTAGTTTCGACTGCGGCGTCGCCTGACGTGTGTATGCGTATCGCACGGGATGTCATTTTCTGACAAGTGATTGCCGCAGTTACCATGTGTCTGGATCCCCGCTTAGAGGCATGAGCAGGCGTTATCCACATTTGTGGATAACTATGTGCATAGAGGTGTGAATAATGGTGGATGGCAGGGCAAAATAGCGTCCATAATACCAAGAACTGGGATGTTGTGCACCATAGGTTATCCACATTGTCCACAATTTATAAACGTTGGAATTTCAGTGTTTTTGAGCTATAATGTGGATTTTAATTCTGGTTTTCCTCAGGTAATAACCTACTTATGCCCAAGTTATCCACAGTCTTTTCCACAGCTGTGGAAAACTACACGACCGTAGTTTACCCAATGTGGATAAAGCTATTATCGTGACCTCAGTCCCGTGACCCCTCGGTCCCATACTTTCGTGGGTCCGTTTCAGCTTGACAGGCCGATTCGATTTCAAGGCCGACTGTCGCAGACGTCGTTACCGGATGACTATTGGGCGACGACGAAAAACGATTTCCACATGGGAGGGTCGGGGGCGATCCCGTACTGTGCGAACGGCGCGGCATCGGGCTTCTGCGTCAACGATTGGAACGACAGATGCCGCGTCGGAGACCTTCCGTGTCTACTAGGCTGGAGCGTCCGGTGGCGTTTCATGTCTTTTGTTTTGCCGTTGCGCCCGGGCGGTTGTCATGTCGTGCGCACTGTGGAGTCGTTTGTGGATTGCGTCCTCGGTTGGCACTGCTTCGTCATGCGATGTTCCTAAAATGGACGTAACCGAACATTCTTTGATGCTGTTCAAGGATGGTTGAAGAGAGAGGGAATGATGGCATTCTTGGGTAAGATGGCGGTGGGCCTGCTGACTGCGGCCGCCGTGATGGCGTGTCCGACGGTCGCGTCGGCAGATGATCATGTCAACGGCGCACCTCGGGGGGGGGGCTTCTCGCATGCCTCTTCCGCTGTGATGGCGGACGGTGGTGCTTCCGGCCCGGTCGGGTCGCATGGTGTTGCAGACAAGGGCGTGGTCGGTGACAAGGGTCTGAGTGACAAGAGCGCCGCCGGTGGCGTGGCTGGTGGCGTTTCGTCCAGTGGCCAGTCTGGTCCGTCTTTGAAATCCGGAGCATCGAAGTCTACGAAACCGTCCGTGCGGTCCATGGATGATAGGCCTTCGGCCCAGTCCGATTCGTGTGTTGCTACGGATGGGCAGACGTCGGGCACGTGGGGTACGACCACGTGGACCATTGCAGAGGATTCCGATAATTCGGATCATTGTGTGGTCAATGTGGGCGGTGGCGTGACGGGGAGCAGTGACGAGGCGCCGTGGCGACAGGTTGATGACTATGGCGAGATCATCACGAAGATTGTGTTCAAGGACCCGGTCACGGCCTCCGCCAAGACGGCCGGGCTTTTCTCGGGGTTGTCTGTCTTGGAGGAGATTGACGGGCTCGGCGAGATCGATACTTCCCAACTCACGGACATGAGCTCCATGTTCGCGGGCGATTCGATGTTGGCCGATGTCAGAGGTCTTTCGAGGTGGACGGTGTCGAGCGTCAAGAACATGAGCTCCATGTTCGCGAGCGACTCGGCGTTGGTTGATTTGAGTCCGCTTTCGAAGTGGGATGTGTCGAGCGTCAMGAACATGAGCTACATGTTTTACGCAAATTCAGCGTTGGACAATGTCAGAGGTCTTTCGAAGTGGGATGTGTCGAGCGTCACGGACATGAGCTTCATGTTCGACAATGATTCGACGTTGACTGATATCGATTTGTCCAGTTGGGACACGCGTGGCGTTACCAATTTCGTTGCCATGTTCCCGGCAAATTTGTCGGTGTTGCGTGTGGGTCCGCTTACGAGGCTTTACGAGGGATCTTTTGTTTTTGAGCCTTCGGATGGTGGCGTGGCGGAGTCGGCCGGTTATACGGGTCGTTGGACCAGTGGTGACGGTTCGTGGGTGAGCAGTGTGGACAAGGGCAGCGACAAGGCTCAGTTGGCGGCGAAGACGCAGGAGGCCGGGTTCCGGGGCGGCACGTTCGTGTGGCAGCAGTATGCGGATGTGTCGTTCGACAAGAACGCGCCGCAGGGCGTGTCGGTGTCGGGCGACCCGTTGTCCGTGCACATGGTTGGTCCGGACGCGGCCGGGTTCAAGGTGCCGGAGTCGGCCAGGGAGCCGTATAAGGCCGAAGGGTACCGGTTTGCGGGCTGGGCTCTGAACAGGGAGGCCGGTCGCAGAGGCGTGCTCAAGGCGGGTGACGTGATTCCAGGTCTGACGCGTGGGGTGAAGGTGACCTTGTACGCGCAGTGGGCGAAGCCGTCGTCGCCGGTGGAGCCGTTGCCGGTTGAGTATCGTGTGCGGTATGTGGCGAACGAGCCGGCCGGCCTGTCGGCGACAGGCAGTGTGGCCGATGACGTGTTCCGGGTGGATCCGCCGTATAAGGGTTCGGATCTGGTGAACCGCGCGCGCAAGGTGTCGGGCAACTCCTATGTGCTTGACGGCTACCGGTTCACGGGTTGGAACACGAAGGCGGACGGCAAGGGCGTGTCGTACCGGCCGGGCGTGGAGGCATCGTTGATGCCGGGGGTGACGACCCTGTACGCGCAGTGGGCGAAGGTCGTTGTGCCTTCGGTCCCGTTGACTCCTGCGAATCCGTCGCCTGCGGCTCCTGCGGCGCCCGGTAATGCCGCGGTCGTGGCCGCGGCAGCCGTGGCTGGTCCGTTAGCCTTGGCCGCTGCCCCTACGGCACCCGCTGTGGCCCCTGTGCCGGCCCAAGACAGTACGGTTCCGTCGAGGCCGTTCGCCCGTCCTTCGTGCATGCCGGATAATGTGGCGCGCCGGTTTGAGTCCCATAAGGCCGGTGTGTCAAGACCTGTGTCCTGGGATGAAAGCCAGTTCGCTTCGGCGGGTACCGTGTCGTTGGCGGCACAGTGGACGGATGCGGATTATGCTGGTCTGCCGCGGTGCGCGACCGCCGGTTCCGATACGGGTTCTGGTCCTGCGCTGTTGGACTATCGCGGGATTGGGTTGTGCATGTCGGCGTTGGTGCTGCTCATGGCTTTGATGTTGTTGTTCGCGCTCAGGAACCTCCGCCCAGTGCACACTGCGCGTCACCGTGATCTGCGGTTCGCCAAGCTAGTGCTGTGATCATGAGCGTGTGATCAGTTGTGCTCATGGGTACGGCTGGGTTTCCAGCCGTACCCTGAATAAGAGGCGCTCGTGCCCGGTCTTGATGACGAGGGGCACGGGCGCCTTCCGGTATCCATAAGGCTCGATCCGCTCGATGTTCGTCAAGTTACGCGTTCGTGGTGTAGCCGTTGGGGTCTCGGCCGCCATGTGACTGACGAATACCGTTATCGTGCACTGGCAGATGTAGCCGTTTAAATTTCGATGCCGTCATGTGCATTGCCATAATGATCCAACCTTGTCTGTTGTCTGCTCCATGAGGTTTAGAGAGTGTCCTGCGATGTCGATGGTACCCGGCACGTCTCGTTCCATGCCTCGTGTATACTTGCGATTGTCGTCGGGTTGGCCGTCGGCACGCGGATGTAGCTCAATGGTAGAGCCTCAGTCTTCCAAACTGATTACGCGGGTTCGATTCCCGTCATCCGCTCCACACCGCAGGGTCGCGGAAACGTTGGGATTCCAAGCTTTGAAAATCACGGTTAGGCCATTTAGTCATTCATGCTTGGTTGAGGCTGCAGGTTTTGAGCAACCCGATTCAGCCTGAGTCAGTGTGATTTCGGCCGATTCAGTCCGATTCAAACTGCGGTTAAGGCCGAATGCACCTAGAATTGTCGAACCGACCCGATAATCGGTTTATTCTCGAACGAATTGCTCTGAAAGACGGATCGTACGGATTCGTGACTTGCCGCAGTTGGGTCTGTCTCATTCCCTCTCTTATTTCCTGATGCTGAGGTAAAGTGTTGCGGTGTCCTTGGGGTTGTTCAGGGGCGAGTATTGGATGACAGGGGCGCTCAATCGCGTCTGAGCAAATCAGCGAGGCATGGTCGATGAGTCACGAAGGTTCAAAGGGCAACGTGGTTGGCGCGCTTGAGACGAACACGCATGACCCCGCCCCGGTTTCGTCCAATGCGGGCAACGAGGTTGTCGAGATCGTGGAGGGCAAAGTCGAGAAAGTCAGCGTCTCCAAGCATCCTGAAGCGTCGATTCCTCAGACGGAACTGTCTTTGGCCGACATTCAGCGCAGCCAGTCGCATCCGGTTCGTTGGGCTGTGTTCTTCACGGCCCTGTTCTTGGCCATCATCGCCCCATATTGGATCGGACGGAATTTGGCAGTGGATCACACCGCGCGTGTTATGCGTGTGTTGGGTATATTCGCACCGCGGGGGCTGGCGTTCGTTTCCTGGACGGTGACGGTGGTGCTGTTCGCGACTGTCGCGCTGTCGATCGTTGAGGAGCACGCATGGCTGTGGCGCGTGCTGATGCTGTTCGTGTTGACCGTCGAGCAGCTCATGGCGGGCGTGTGCCTGCTACGGTTCGATTTTTGGCATTCGACGTATGTCGTGTACGGGGAGCGGTCGGCATTGCCGGACGCGGTGAACTTGGGCATTGTGGCTGCGTTGTTTGCCGTTGCCGTCTATGCGGTGCTGTTTGTGGGGCTCTTGATCGGCGTGAAAAGGACCTCGCCGCTGAACGTGCTGACACGCAGTTGGGCGGCGTTCCTCATGTTCTTTGTCATTGAGGTCGTGGCGCTGCTGATCGTGCTGTTCGGCGGACTGCTGGCCGTGGTCTGAAGTGTCGTCGCAGATGCTCTGATGTGGTTGCTATGGGGCGCAAGCCGCTTCTGCAGCGACCGCAGCATCCATATGCGTCTACTGCGATTCGTGTCGAAACTGTTCGCTTGACATGCATACATGTTGTCCGCCTGTTTTTCCGGCATAAGTGCTGTTTCATACGGAAAATGGAATATCGGTGACGGACTTATGGCCGATGCGACCGCGATGGGCGGTGCTGATTGCCGAGCGGCGCCTTCGGCTCGTTGCCCGGCGGTGCCCTGTGAAATACGCGGGTGAGTACACGCCAAGTTTTAGGTGTACGTAGAGGCGTGGATGAACGTGCTTGAACGATACGAGGCATGCGTTATCTTAGCCGTAGCCCGCCCGTCTCCCGACCGCATCGGCCCAGATTGCCACCGGCACGCTTAACGAAAGGGAACACGCAAAGCAGTCACGCCAGCAGCAAAACCGTCACTGGCCGGTTTTCGGCAGGAACGTGTGGCTATGCCGAAAATAGGCCATTTGGACCCCGTAATTGGCTGTTTTTCGGCATAATCGAGCGACTGTGCCGAAAATGGGTCATTTGGGGGGGGGGCGCTAATTGGCTGTTTTTCGGCAGGAACAATAAGGTTGCTGTGAATTCACCGTCGCGTACGCGTCTTTCCCGTTGCTGAAAGTCCGCCGACCACAGAAAGTCGCAGTGGCGATGACTGAAAACGGCATGGATGTGGTCCGGTTGCGGGTGCAAGGATGGGTGGAGGTGTGTGTGCAAGGACGGGGGAACTGCGACTTTACGTGTATGGCTAATGGTGCCCGCCGTCCGGAGGTGTGGATGCAGAGACAGGGAGGTGTGTGCAAGGAGGAGGGGAACTGCGACGAGTGCAGAGAATGAGGGCTGGGATGGAGCGGACGCGTATCCATTGCTGACGAATGTTTTGGGTGTGGAGTCGTGTCGGTGCATTCATCCACACATCTGCGTACAATGAAAACTTGGCGTGTACTCGCCCGCGGATTTGAGAGCGCTGTCGGCAATGGGTCGATGGCACCGCGCAGCAATCACAAGGAGGATGCCGTGGCACTTACGGCTGAGGAAAAGCACGAGATTATCACGAAGTATGCGACGCACGAAGGCGACACGGGTTCCCCTGAGGTTCAGGTTGCCCTGCTGAGCAAGCGTATTGCTGACTTGACTGAGCATCTGAAGACCCATCAGCATGATCACCACTCACGTCGTGGCTTGTTGCTGATGGTCGGTGATCGCCGTCGTCTGCTCGATTACCTCAAAGGCGTTGACATCAATCGCTACCGTGCGCTGATTGAAAAGCTCGGCTTGCGTCGATGACTCTATTTTCAAGTGCCCGAACCTTCGAGGTTCGGGCGCTTTGCGATGGTATGGCGCTCGACGAACAGTGGTTTGTTGGACGCCGGACGAAACGCGAAGAATACGCCAAAGGGTTTGGTCGTGTTTTCGTTTGGTGAGCAGTATGAGAAGCGGTCGCAGGTAAGGGCAGTTGAGGCGCCTAGGTAGAGTAGAAGTATAAATGAACGCGGGGAGACGGCGATACCCTAATGTCGGTGGCCGTCGAAAACCGCAATGTTGTAGCAGATGTGACTGAAAAAGTTAAGCTGCGGCGCTTGAGATGAGAGCGGCGTGCGACGGGTTTGCCGTGGACGAGCAAGGTTCCAAGTGTCGGCAGAGCATTTTTGAGGCATGTAGGTAATAGGAAATTAGACAAAGGAGGAACCCTATGGAGGGTCCCGAAATCAAGGCCGTGGAGGCCGTAATAGATAACGGTTCATTCGGCAAACGCACCCTGCGTTTTGAGACGGGTCGTTTGGCTCAGCAGGCCGACGGTGCGGTTGCCGCCTATCTGGACGACGATTCGATGGTCCTTTCGACCACCACCGCCGGTTCCAGCCCGAAGGAGAACTACGATTTCTTCCCGCTGACGGTGGACGTGGAAGAGAAGATGTACGCCGCCGGCAAGATTCCCGGCTCATTCTTCCGTCGCGAAGGCCGTCCTTCGAACGAGGCGATTCTGGCCTGCCGCATCATCGACCGGCCGTTGCGTCCGCTCTTCCCGCACACACTGCGCAACGAGGTGCAGGTCGTGGAGACGGTGCTCGCCTGCAATCCCGATGACGCTTACGACATGATCGCACTGAACGCTGCGTCCGCGTCCACCATGATTTCCGGCCTGCCCTTCGAAGGCCCGGTCTCCGGTGTGCGTCTGGCACTGGTGGATGGACAATGGGTCGCCTTCCCACGCTGGAGCGAGCGTGAACGGGCCGTCTTCGAGATCGTCGTGGCAGGTCGCGTGATCGACAACGGTGACGTGGCAATCGCCATGATCGAAGCCGGTGCCGGCAAGAACGCGTGGAAGCTCATCTATGACGAGGGCCAGATCAAGCCCGATGAGGAGGTCGTCGCCGGCGGTCTCGAGGCTGCGAAGCCGTTCATCAAGGTCATTTGCGAGGCTCAGGACGAACTCAAAGCCAAGGCCGCCAAGGAAACCAAGGAATTCCAGCTCTTCCCGGAGTATACGGACGAGCTTTACGCCCGCATCGACCAGATTGCGCACGCCGATCTCGACCAGGCCTTGTCGATTGCGGAGAAGCTGCCGCGTCAGGATCGCATCCATGAGATCAAGGAAGGCGTTCGCGCCCAGCTTGCCGACGAGTTCACCGACATGGACGATGCCGAGAAGGACAAGGAACTCGGCAACGCATTCAAGGAGCTGCAACGCCAGATCGTGCGTAAGCGCATCCTCACGGAGGACTTCCGCATCGACGGACGTGGCCTGCGTGACATCCGCACCCTTTCGGCCGAGGTCGACATCGTGCCGCGAGTGCACGGCTCGGCGCTCTTCCAGCGCGGCGAGACTCAGATTCTCGGCGTTACCACCTTGGGCATGCTCAAGATGGAGCAGACCATCGATGCCATTTCCGGCCCCTCGACCAAGCGCTACATGCACGAGTACGAGATGCCGCCGTATTCGACGGGTGAGACCGGCCGTGTCGGCAGTCCCAAGCGCCGCGAGGTCGGCCACGGTGCTTTGGCTGAGAAGGCCCTTGTGCCGGTGCTGCCCAGCCGTGAGGAGTTCCCATACGCCATCCGTCAGGTCTCCGAGGCCATCGGTTCCAACGGTTCGACCTCAATGGGCTCCGTGTGCGCCTCAACGCTTTCATTGCTGGCCGCTGGTGTGCCGCTGAAGGCTCCGGTCGCGGGCATCGCGATGGGGCTGGTATCCGGTGACGTGGACGGCAAGCACATCTATAAGACCATGACCGACATTCTCGGCGCCGAGGACGCGTTCGGCGACATGGACTTCAAGGTCGCCGGCACCTCCGAATTCATCACCGCCCTTCAGCTGGACACCAAGCTCGACGGCATCCCCGCCGACGTGCTCGCGGCGGCTTTGAACCAAGCCAAGGAAGCCCGCACCACCATTCTCGAAGTGATCGACGAATGCATCGACGCCCCGGCCGAAATGAGCCCGACCGCGCCGCGCATCATCACCACCCACGTTCCGGTCGACAAGATCGGCGAGATCATCGGCCCCAAGGGCAAGATGATCAACCAGATCCAGGAGGACACGGGCGCTGACGTGACCGTGGAGGATGACGGCACCATCTATATCGCCTCCGAAGGCGGCGACGGCGCGCAGAAGGCCAGGGAGACAATCGACGCGATTGCGAACCCACATGTTCCCGAGGCCGGCGAGACCTTCAACGGCAAGGTCGTGAAGACCACCAGCTTCGGAGCGTTCGTCAACCTCACCCCCGGCACGGACGGGCTGCTGCACATCTCGCAGATTCGCAACCTTGCGGGCGGCGAGCGTATCGACGCGGTCGAGGACGTGCTCAAAGAGGGTGACACCGTCGAAGTGATCGTGCAGGGCGTGGATGACCGCGGCAAGATTTCGCTGGCCGTGCCTGGTTTTGAAGACCAGGAGTCCGGTGCCCGCGAAGGCGACCGTGGGCGTGGCCATGATGAGTGGCGTGGCGGTTCGCGTCGTGACGATCGTGGTTTCCGTGGGCGTGGTGGCCGCGACCGTGACGTTCGTCGTCGCGCCGATCGTGATGATCGTCGTGAGCCCCGTCGCGTCGATGATTTCGTGCCTGAGGTCGAAGAGGGCTTTGAGGTCGACGAGGCCGATTTTGAGGATCGTCCGCGTCGCCGTCGGGAGGATCGTTCTGAGCATTATGCCGAGCGTTCGGATCGCGATTTTGAGGATCGTCCACGTCGTCGCCGCGAAGACCGTGATGACGACACCGACCGTGACGATCGTCGTTCGGTGCGCCGTTCCGAGCATCGTTCTGAGCGCCGTTCCGGTGGCTACCGTGGTGGTCGCCGTGATCGCAACCCTCGTTATGCGACCGACGATCACTATGATGATTACCGTTCGGATCGCGAAGAGCGTAGCGAACGTCCGCGCCGTCGGATTCGTCGCGACTTCGATCCGTTCGATGACTGATCGTTGATTTGTCGCCGGTTGAACCTACTTGTGAATATGGGTTTGACCGGGTGGGACGCTGATAAAGGGGCACGCTTTGTGATGGCGTGCCCCTTTCGTTGTGAGCGTGCCGGAGTTTGTGTACATGAGAGGGTCGCATGCAGGTGGGGTAATTACGGGCCTGTGAGTTTGCATGGTGGGGTGGGTGGGTGCGAGGTTGCATATTACCGAATATGTACGCGCACAGGTTCGTAGTACAGACTCACGGTGCAGGGAGTTGTGCTCGTGCAAAGTCGCAAAGGTTCTGGGAGTTGTGCTCCTGGTTGTGGGCATACGACCGTGAAAGTCATATGTCTGAAAAGTTAGACACCTGAGCAAATCTTACGTATCGGGTGTATGTGACGGTAGAGTGCCTGCAAGCTGATGTTCTGCCGGCGCCCCATTATGCGAACCGTATTATGGCAAGACTGCATATGGTAGATATATCCGATTTCAAAGGTGGGGAAACCACGGTTTTTACATATGGAAACCGTGCGGAATGAGCCGGTGCGGAGCTTTCGGAGCGATGTGGCTTCACTGTAATAATTAAAAACAGTGCAAACCGAAGAGACGGGGAATAGACGAAAGCGCACGAAGAGCGAGCCTGGGGCGGTTGGGCTTGGGCGGAAGCGAATCGTTGAGCGAGCCGTTGAGGGCGCACCGGTTGGATGATTGCCATGAGACTGCGACATGTAAGCATACGTGAGTTGCTAGAGACGTGTTGGCATCTTGCGAGAGGTACGGGTGACCGTGAACCAAGGTGGCACCGCGGGCATAAGTAGCTTGTCCCTTGTCCCTTGTCCTTGATTGTAGAGATAGCCAGGGTGGGCTTTCGCCGCCGAATTGGATAAAACCTGTAGGGGGCGCTTATGAATGTCGTGAGCGAAGCAATGTGGGAGGGGCGGTTGTCGTGAGCGACATATGCCAGTGGCTCCAAGAGCTTGGCGGGTACGATGCTTGCCGTCTGGTCCGCAGACTGCGACGTTTGGCTTCGCAGGAGCGATGCCGAGCCTTGATGAAGTCCGTGGTTGTGCCGAAACGTGTCGGTATCGTCGTGCGCCGATAATGCGTGGAACATTGCCGATCGGCTGAACGCCATTGAAGCTCTCCGCCGAGTGAGTGCCGTGTCGAACCACTGTTTCCTTTTCGAAAGCGCCGAGGTCGACTAATGCATGGGGCGCAATGATATCGGCTTTGTTTCGGGGCTGGTTAGTGTGCGAGTTGATCGTCTGCGAGACATGCTCGAGTTCTCGCAAATGATGCATGTTGGTCCAATGGTTCAGAGCATGTTTGCGGAAGGCAAGGATGCGCTTGACGTGATTGACCGACAAAACGATGCAATTGCTGGCGGTGTTGACGATGTGGTGGATGAATCAACTTTGCAAGCGTGCGATTGTGTACCACTGAGGCATATTTCGCTACGGTGTGCATGGTCGGGTGGATGCTCATGTCCTTGGTATAGTCGGTTGTGCAGGGCGATGTGGAAGAAGTCGGGGAACATGCCGCGACACGCCTCAAATGTGGATAACCGCAAACATTGGGTCACAGTGGTGGTTGCGGTTTGTCCACTGACGGTGAAGGCCTGTTCAATGTTCGTATGAATGGAATCGCGAATCGCAATATTGAGTCTGGCTGGAAACCGCTGCCGGCTCCGCCCGTGTTGGTCAGATTGCCGGGCGGGAAATCCGGAATCTCTCCGGGGAGACAAGAGAGGCTGCCATATCCAGCTACGTCGCGCCGGTCGCGTTCGATGGAGTCGATGAGTCCTGCCGTAGCGGCTGATCGGGTTGATTCAATCGGAGCGGTTGGTTCGGCTGATCCAACCGTAGTGACTGATTCGGCCGGTTCGGAGAATCGGGGCGGACGTGCTGATTCCAGGTCGTCCTTCGAAGTTCATGCGGCTTCGTTGCTTCCCTCGGCGTATCCGAGGTCCGGGGTTCTGATGTTTTCCGCTCCTCCGCAGCCCTCCTGTGCCGTTAAAGAGCGATCGAAGTCGATTCAGGTTGCCGCTGCCGAAACCGGGGCGGCCTGGAAGCGTATGGTGACGTTTGTTTCGGCCAGTGGTGGCGTTGGATTGAGCGTCACCTGCGCATTCGCGGCTCTTGAATTGCAAAGGCGTGGACGCAGGTGTGCGCTTGTCGATGCCGATTTTGAGGCCGGTGGACTTGATGTTTTACTTGGCATGGAGAACGATCGCGGTCTGCGGTTCAGTACGTTGAAAGCGCCGTTGGGCAGAATCGATGGGAATGCGCTTTGCCGTCAGCTGCCCAAGTGGCAGGGCATACCGATACTGGCCTATGACCGCTGCAACGGTGCAAAATCGCAGTGGTGGGAGGTAGCGGCGGCTGTGGAGGCGCTTGCGGCCGAAGTCGATGTGGTTCTCATCGATGCGTCCCGCGGTCGGGCCTTCGAGGATGTGCCACAGCTTATCGCCTCGTCGAAGGTGGTCGTCGCCGAGCTGTCCGTGCTTGGATTGGCACGAGCCAAAGCGCTGCTGTCCTCACGCATCGGTGGTGGTCCGGCCGCCCCCTGGTTTGAAAATGCCCGTAAAGATCAAGAAGCGTATGAGCGCGATGCTCGAAACGATGGGGCGACTGATCTTCACTTCGATACTGAGCCTGATCGAAAGGGGGCGTTGGCTGTGGTCGGCGTCATGCCGCGAGGCATATATCGAGGCCGTGGAGCCGTTGGCGTGGATGAGGCGAGTGACTATCTGGGCCGGGAGGTGCTGGGTCCGGTCAGCATGGATCCGAAAGCCGTGAGCGACGCATTGGAGGGATTGGGATTGAGAATCGGGTCCAAAACCAGCAAGAAAGCATTCGCTCGATTAGCGAGTCTGATTGATGATGGCCAGTAGAAAGCGGGTCGGCTCATGATGTTTGGACCACTTGAACAACTGTCGCATGATCCGGCGCTGACTGATATTGCAGTGACTTGCGAGGGCAGAGTTTGGGCTGATCGAGGTGCTGGCATGACCGAGTACCATCCGCCCATGCCGTTCCGTGGGCCTCAGGCCGTGCGTGATTATGCCACGCAACTGTGCGCTCAGCTTGATTGCAGGTTGGATGATGCCTGTCCCATCGCCGACGCATCAAGTGTGGAGGGCATTCGCGTCCATGCCGTGATTGCGCCGTTGGTCTACCAAGGTGCCGCCATTTCGATCCGTTTTCCAAGTCCGGTCATGCCGCAGTTGAATAAGCTTGCTGCCGGAGGTCTGTTTCCGTTGCCGTGGTTCCCCCTTTTATGCGGACTGGTGCGTCGACGTGCCACCATTCTGATCACCGGTGGCACGGGCGCCGGGAAAACCACGCTGCTCAAAGCGTTGCTTGGTTTATGCGATCCATCTGAAAGGATCATTTGCGTTGAGGAAGTGCGTGAATTGGCCGGGATTGACCGAGGCAACGCCGTTTCGCTGGTCACGCGTCAGGCCAACGTCGAAGGCGTGGGAGGGGTGGGCCTGCCTGATTTGGTCAAGGCGACGCTGCGTATGCGGCCGGATCGCATCATCCTCGGTGAATGCCGCGGAGAGGAGATAGCGGACTTGTTGCGTGCTTTCAATTCCGGTCATCACGGCGGTATGGTCACTCTTCATGCCGACAGTGTCTCACGCGTGCCCTCGCGTTTGGTGTCGCTGGGGCTGTTGGCCGGGCTTGATCCGCGTGCGCTCATGATGCTCGCTGTGGGCGCTTTTGATGTGGTTCTGCACATCGAGCGTATCAATGGCAAGCGTCGGCTGGTGCAAATCGGTCGGCTGGTTGGTGGCGTGCAAGGGCTTGTGGGCGAACCATTGGCGGTGTGGAATGGCATGGGACCAGCCGTTCCGGGGCCCCATTGGAGCTCTTTTGTCCAGCGTTGGAGCGATCGCCCGAATATGACGGGCATGGCATTGATCGACGGCTGATGGTTCGGCGCTGATTGCAATGCCTATGGTCGTCATGTCGTAAGTGCGACAGGTGTTTTTCAATGAAGCATGTGCTTAGGGGGAGGTTGTGCGATGGACTGGTATCCTTTCATCGCCGCTGCTGCCGCGTTCATGACGGTGTGCTGCGCCGGTTCCAGAGGTGTGGTGTTGATTGACAGATTGGAAGGAATCAAGGCGCCCGGCGCCGTGCGGGTACATTCGTCAAAAACGGTTCGTGAGCCGGCGGTGCTCGGTGGTGACGGAATACTGTCTCTGATTCAGGAGGCCAAGGCATATGTAAGCGGCGGCGGAAGCCTCGATAAGGAGTTTGCCCGGTACCTGCCGGACACTGCGATAAGCTCCACTCCTGCGATGCCCGATTTTCGTCAGCTGCGCCTGTTGTTGCGCTCTCGTCTAGGTTCCAAGGAATCGTTGGTCTGGGCCGATCGGGCCGCCGCCGAACTCGATCTTGCCCTCAGGGTCAGTCAACTTTTGGGTTGCGAAGCGTCAGGTTGCCTTGAGGCGGTGAGTGATTCATACAGGCGGGCGAAAATGCTCGAATCGTTGAGGGATCGTGCGTTTTCGGTTCCCAAAGCCACGGTTAAGCTGCTTTCCGCCTTGCCCTTGGCCACGTTGGCCCTGGGCGAACTGATGGGCGCGCATCCACTGAAATTCCTGCTGTTTTCACCCGTGGGCAGGTTGTGCCTGATATTGGGGTGTTTTGCATATGTGGTTGGTTTGGCATGGATGGGCATACTGCTCAAGGCCGTCGGTAGGGCGGACGAAGGTTTTTATGTGCATACGTCGCGACCTGGCAACATATCCGCGTGAGGGAATCGGAGATTGACGTGATTGAACCGTGGCTTGCCGGTTGTTGTGCGGCGCTCGCAGCATATCTGTGGCATTCGGGTGCTGATGGGCGTGGCAGACTGGCGTCCTTCGGCGATGAGGATGTCGAGATTTCGTTGGTCGTGATGTTGCAGATGCTGGCTGTGGCGTTGCGTCATGGTGCGTCGATCACCCGTGCGTTCGAGGTTGTCGGAGGTATTGTTTCAGGTAGGTTTGGGGTGGGTTTGTGCAAGGTGGCGGTCGCTCTGAAAGAGGGTTTTTCGTGGAATGATGCCTGGTTTTCCGTTGCGGTCTGGCCTTCGGGGGATGATCGGGAGGATGCGGTAATGTCAGGACAATCTCGCTTCCGAATCGCTGAAAAGAACAATGAGATGAACCGCTGCTCGCGATCTGCCGATGACGAGGCGTTCGCGATCGTTGAGGAGGCGTTGAGGGATTCGTGGACGTTGGGTGTTCCTCCCGACAATCGGTTGAAGAGCACGATGGAACAGATCGATGTGAACCAGAGGACGGCCATTGATCAGGCCGCCTCAAAGCTGTCAATCAGCTTACTGACGCCTACTGCGCTTTGCTTTCTTCCGGCCTTCATGCTTATCGGTGTCATACCTTGCATCGGTTCGTTCGTCCGGTGAAGTGCCGTTTTTGTGCTCGAATGCGTTTTGGGTTTTGTCTGGGATGTTCTGTTTTGAGCCTACATACTGGATTCCCGTCTTGGTTCCCGTCGTTGCATGATGTGCCGCGTCATGGTGTGATTGCAGTCGCTTCATAATAAATTTATCATTCTGTGTGCGCGGCTTTGTGGTTTTCCGGTTGATCCGCCGCCCAGGAATCGGTTGCTTTCCTGTCGTGAACAACGCTTGAAGTCGTTGCGCGATGTCGGGCTGTTGATTGCTTGTGTCATCGTGCTGATCGGTCATGTCCTCCTGTCGGTGAACGGTTTCCTCGCTCAACGCAACGATGCTTGCTTTAATGGGCCGATCCGATGCCGTGTTTCCTTGGTTGGCGTCGGTTCGTCGTTTTCACGAAGAGGTGAACCGTGGTTGTGGGCGGTGCTTTGGATTATTCGCGCTTTGGGATCGGGAGGTGCATATCGGTGTGTATGCGCTACGGCAAACGGGGGGTGGGGACTGTGTGTGCCGGTACATGAATGCGCACTGGGCAGGCAGGGGTGGATAACTGGTTCGGACATCTAGGAAACCGGTGGATTCAATCGACGCATATCAGGAAAAATGTGGATAACAATGCCGTGACACGCCCGAATTGTGGATAACCACGAACGTTGGGTCACAGTGCCTTTCAAAATTCCTTTCAACTATCAAAATCAGCCAAAATGAAACCATCGCGGCGATAAGGCCGCGAGATCGATATTCAAAGCGTAAGGAGAGACCGATGAACGACAATAATGAAATGATGACGTTGGAGCCGAGTGTCTGGGGCACGGTCAGAGTGCGTCTGTCGCATGCATCCGAGCTGATTCGCGGCAGAGCATGTGTGGCTGATGCGCGTGTGCGGACGTTTTTCGCTCAGCCAGATGAAGGTGCAGCAACAGCCGAATATGCGGTCGTCCTTGTAGCGGCCACTGGTTTCGGTGCTGTGCTGGTTGCGCTGCTCAAATCAGGAGCGGTGAAAGAACTGTTGAAAGCTTTGATCACCAAGGCGCTGAAGATGGCGTGACGATGCGATTGAAAGTGCTCTGACCAAAACGTTGATATTGCGGTGTTGCGGAGTGCGGGCAGGACCAATCTTAAGTGGTGGGAGGCATCGTGGAACGGGCAAGACGTGTATGGGTGTGCTTTGCCGAGTGTCCCGTCAGGTGTGCGCGCCGTTTCGGTGCCGGTGCGCACGCTCTGTTAGGTATGTGCAAAGCGAAAGATTCGGGTGCTGTCACTGCGGAGTTCGCGGTGGTGTTGCCCGCGGTAATGGTGTTGGCTGTGTTGTTGATGATGTGTGGACGAGCCGTGACGGTATCCATGAGCTGTCAGGACGCTGCCTCCTTAGGCGCCCGCACGGCCGTCATCTCTCGAAGCGACATCAAAGCACGGCAGGCAGCAAAGGACGCGGCGGCTTCCGGCGCCAAAGTCGATATCTCCCATCGAGGTACAACAGTGGCCGTGACCGTTTCCTGCCCCTTGGCTTCAGACCCGTTGCGCGTGCTGCCTGACGTCATTGTTGCAAAATCGATCGGAGTGATGCAATGAGGCCGCGTAAGACGGCGGGCTTTGCCGTCAATGTCCGGCTTGGTGCGGTTGGGACATCGGCTAGTGCCTGCCGATGTTCCAGCTTAATGAGTCGTCTCAGAGGTTCAGATGAAGGATCCGGTACTGCCAATGGTGTCATGCTGATTGCCGTCATCGGTGTGCTGATGTCTGTGGCGGCCGTTGGCGGACATCTTATGATCGTCTCTTCGCGTGCGCAATCCGCCGCCGATCAAGCCGCGATCGCGGGAGCTGAGGCCGCTTGGCGTGAGGCGCCGAATCCTTGTCTGAACTCGGCCAATGCCGCTTTGCTTAACGCCGGTACGGTTATCTCCTGTACGGTTGATGACCAGGACGTGATCGTTAAGGTGCAGGTGCGAACTTCCGTTCCAATTGTTGACGGCATCACCAAAAGAGCCAGGGCTGGTCCGGAGGATTGCACGTAGGCGGTCCGATTGGCTGAGCTTGCTCCTCGCTTCTGGCTCAGGTGTTTGCAAGTTCGGTGCGACGAGCAGATTGGGTAATGTGTCGGTGGGGCTTGGTTCACAGATGTCTGCAATGCTTGATTTCACGGATGTTTGGAAGGGCTGAATCGGCAGCCTGCGTTGTGTGGCATTCGGTCGCGGCCGGCGAACATGGGTCGTGAAGATAGTCGGGTGAAGGTAGGTTAGTATATATGGCACTTGCATTGTATCGACGGTATCGTCCCGACACGTTCGATGGGATTATAGGACAGTCACAGGTCACCGTGCCGCTGGTCGCGCGCCTTGGATGAGGGCAGACTGACCCATGCGTACCTTTTCTCTGGACCGCGCGGATGCGGCAAGACGAGCTCGGCTCGCATTCTTGCGCGTTGCATCAATTGCGCTAAAGGGCCTACCTCGCATCCATGTGGTAAATGCGAAAGTTGCAAGGATTTGGCTACCGGTGGTCCAGGATCCATAGACGTGGTGGAGATTGATGCCGCCAGTCATAACGGCGTCGAGGATGCGCGTGAGCTGCGTGAGCGGGCATCATTCGCTCCGGCGCGCGATCGGTACAAGATCTTCATCCTTGATGAGGCCCATATGGTCACTCAGCAGGGTTTTAACGCCCTGCTCAAGATCGTGGAGGAGCCTCCCGAGCATGTGATGTTCATCTTCGCGACCACCGAGCCGGATAAGGTGATCAGCACCATTCGTTCTCGAACGCACCACTATCCCTTCAGACTGGTGCCTCCCGAGGTGATGGGGCCTTACTTGCAGCAGGTGTGTGACAAAGAGGGCATCGAACCCGAGCCCGGCGTGCTGGGCCTGGCCATGCGTGCCGGCGGCGGTTCCGTGCGAGACACGCTTTCGGTGTTGGACCAACTCATGGTCGGTGCGGTCGATAACGAAATCGCCTATGATTCGGCTGTTGCCCTCCTTGGATTCACCCCCGACGAACTGATCGGAGAAGCCATTGATGCCGTGGCTGACAGTGATGGCGTCAAGCTCTACGGTGTTGTGCAGAAAGTCGTGGTCGGCGGATTCGAACCTCGTCGGTTCGTGGAGGATCTGCTTTCGCGCGTTCGTGATTTGCTCGTGCTGACCTTGGCCGGTGGTCAAGCTCAGAACATCTTGAGCGATGACGGCGCTTTGCAGGACATTGACGCTCTAATGCGTCAGGCACAGGCGTTCGGACTTCCCAAACTGACATGGATGGCGCACGTCATCAACACCGCTCTCGGGCAGATGACCAGCACCACATCCCCGCGTTTACGGCTGGAACTGCTGGCCGCCAGCCTGCTGGCGGGCGAGCCCGTGGTGTCCGGCGCAGGTGAACCGTCGCGACGGACGGATGGGTCCACTACACAGGGACAAGGTTCTGGTTTAGATCAGAAGTCGTCACGTACCTCTGGTGATACGGCTGGTGCGACTACAGGTTTCATAGGCTCCAGCCGGAACCGGCGGATGGCGGACGCGGCTCCGGCCTCCCGTCAATCTACGGGGCAAGATGGCGGGGATCGTTCAGGGACGGATGTTGCGCAGCGATCCCAGGCCGCAGAAGCCGGAAACCTACCCAATCAGGCAGGTGACGTTTTCCCGGGCCATGAGGCGGGTCAACCCGATGCGCAAACCCGGCAACCAGATTCGGCCCATTCGTCTCATGGACTCGGCTCTGAGCCCTCGGGGGCCATCGTGAACGGTCAATCCTCCGCACAATCCACTCAAGATGCTCAGTCTGCGTATGCCAATGCCGTCAGTGATCCTGAGCAAGGATGGCAGACGGTGCTCGCTTCGCTGCCAGAAGACATCCGATCATACGTCTCGCGTGAGAAGGTGCCCACCATAGCCTTCGACGTGGCTCCGAACGGCAGAGCCCGCCTTTCGATGACTTTTGATTCGGCGCTTAGCCAACATGCCTTTGCCCTAGCGGTTTCCGGTGATGGCGAGCATCAGGGTCAAAAGGCCGCGAATGTCGTGCTTGGGGCGGTGCGTCAGGTTTTTGGCCGGCAAACCATGATCGCTCCCACCGGCACCGCCGCGAATGGTGAGAAAGTCGTGTCGACCAATCGTATGAGGCCCGAAGAGCTCGCGCAGGTTAAACGAAAGATTGCGCTTGCCAAGGCAGGGGTGGTCGACGTCAGCGCATCTGCTTTGACGACGCACGCAGGATCCGAACCCAAAAGTCAGAAAAACGATGATTCGGGCAATGACGGTGAGGCAGATGACATCTCACACCGGGAGGGTGCTTTCGACGCGACCGTGGTCGAGGGTGATCGAAGTTCCGCAGCCGTCGATCAGACCGGTTCCGGTAATCAACGGGGAGCGATTGCGAACCCCGAAGATGATGACTATGACCCTTGGTTGCAGCCGGCAGTCGCTCCGGCCCTCAGGACCTCGGCCGCTTCGGTATCGGATTCGGCGCATGGGCAGGGTGAGCTGAATGGGAATCCTGCAGCTGTTGAAAGCGTTGTCCATGTTGCCAAGAAAGTGGCCGTTCCCGACATCAGCGACGGTATTGATCCCTGGGCGGTGGAAGAATCCAATGCCGCAGGCGGTGTTGTCAACGATGTGGTCGATTCGCCCGGTGGGCAGGCTCCGGCCGTCGAAAACGTTGGTTCCGTGCCGGCTTCGGCTTCCATATCTTCTCCGGTTGAAAAGGCGGATGACGATCGGTGGGCTGCTGATGGTTCAGTCGGTCAAAGTGCTCACGATTCGCGTCGTGACACTGGTTCGGAATCTTTTGCGGCTGAACCCGTGTCAGACGATACCGGGTTTGTTCCATCCGGGGGTGGCAATCCGCAGGTTGGAGGGAATGCCTCGATCTCTGCGCGATTCGCTCCTGAATCCGGCATGAATGACACCGGGTCGCAGATTGCCCCTGAAGAGGATGAATATTCGATTGACGACCGCTCCCTTGGCGAGGTAACGGCCTTGAGCGTCAAGGAGCTGTCCAAACTGTTCGAGGTAAAGAAGATTGAGGAGTTCAATGCGGACGATCCGCGTAATCCCATCAATCAGAAGCCGCCGGAACGACATCAAGAGGAAATGAGATGAGCCAAGATGGCATTGGCCTATGATGGAGCCATCCAACGTCTGATCGACGCCTTCGCTGGTCTGCCCGGCATAGGACCCAAGGGCGCGCAGCGCATTGCGTTCTATTTGCTCTCTGCCGGGACCGATGAAGTGCAGAACCTCTCGGAGGCCATCGCGGAAGTCAAACTCAAGGTTCGCTTCTGCGAGATCTGCGGCAATATATGCGAGACGAGTCCCTGCCCGATCTGCGTGGATCCCAGACGCGACCACAGTGTCATATGCGTGGTCGAAGAGCCCAAGGACGTGATGAGCATTGAGCGTACGCGGGAGTTCCGTGGCGTCTATCATGTGCTTGGGGGGGCCATCAATCCGATGGCGAACGTCGGGCCGGGTGATCTTGCCATTGCGCAACTGCTCGAACGGCTCAAAAGCGACGAGGTCAAGGAGATCATTTTGGCGCTAGACCCCAATATAGAGGGGGAGGCCACGGTCACTTATCTGGGGCGTCTGCTTAGTCCATTGGGACTTAAGGTCACGCGTCTGGCCAGCGGGCTACCCGTGGGCAGTGATTTGGAATACGCGGACGAGATCACCTTGGGTCGAGCCCTATCCGGCAGGCGCGAGGTGTGAGCTTGGCGAAAATGTTCGGGCTATGCTCAGGCTGACGGCTGCGGCGCAGATTTTGAGGGGGTATGTTGAATGACGGCAATGTCCTGGGGGGTTGCGGATTTCGGCTCTGACCGCGTTCCGAAACGACCATGCCCATATCGTGGAGCCTTCAATCATAAGATAGACTGTTGTCCTTAGAATGAAAGTCTCAACACAGTCGCGTTGAATGACGTGTTGGCGCTCCATTCGTCTGGTTGTTTACCGGGTTGTTCGTTGGATTGTTCACCGGTGGTTCGCGGGTGCGGCCGGCGGATGGACTGCGTGGCATGTTATGAAGAAGGGGGAGAATCCGTGGCTCTTATCGTGCAGAAGTATGGCGGTTCCTCGGTGGCTGATGCGGAATCCCTTAAACGTGTTGCCCGACGCATTGTACAGACCAAGCGGGCCGGCAACGATGTGGCCGTGGTCGTCTCGGCCATGGGGGACACCACCGATGATCTGATCGATCAGGCAATCAGCATCGATTCAGCTCCTCCCGCCCGTGAGATGGACATGCTGATGACCGCAGGCGAGCGTATCTCGATGAGCCTGTTGGCAATGGCCATTCACGCCGAGGGGGAGCACGCATACTCGTTCACCGGTTCACAGGCCGGATTCATGACCGATGCTCGCTTCGGTGCCGCACACATCAGATCGGTGCGTCCCCAGCGCGTGCGTCGTGCGCTCGAGCGCGGCAGTGTCGCCATCGTCGCCGGTTTCCAAGGCATCAACGCCGATGGCGACTACACGACCTTGGGTCGTGGTGGCTCCGACACTTCGGCGGTGGCCCTAGCGGTGGCGCTTAAGGCCGATGTCTGCGAGATCTATACTGATGTGGACGGCATTTTCACCGCGGATCCGCGTATCGTGCCTTCGGCTCGTCGCATCCCATGGATCAACTATGAGGCGATTCTCGAAATGGCCTCCTGTGGTTCGAAAGTCCTCGCACTGCGTTGTGTCGAATACGCTCAGCGTTTCAATATGCCGCTGCATGTGCGCAGCTCCTTCTCGCATCGTTCGGGCACGCTGGTGATACCCGAAGGCTTTGATGCAAGCACGTTGCCAAACCTCGCATAGAACAGTCAAGGAAGAGAGACGAAATGACTACAGAAAATGCATCGGAAAGCAAGTCCAAGGCCCGCCACGTCAACGACAACCCCTCCTTGGGCGACATTTTTCCGGATTTGGATCCCGAGGCCCCGGTCATCTCCGGAGTTGCCCACGATCGTACCGAGTCGTTGGTCACCGTCAATGGCGTGCCCGATGAACCTGGAATCGCGGCGAAGGTGTTCACTGAACTCGCGAGAGCCGACATCAACGTCGATATGATCGTGCAGGCCGCTTCTTCCGACGGTACGGCAGACATTTCGTTCACAGTGCCCGAAGCCGTCATCAAGGCGACGAGCAAGGTCCTTGCCGGCAAAAAGGATGAGTTCGGTTACCGTTCGCTCGACATCAACAACAATGTGGGCAAGGTCGCGGTTGTCGGTGTCGGCATGAAGACGCATTCGGGCCTGGCGGCCAAGTTCTTCGAGGCATTGAGCAATCAGTGCATCAACGTCTTGATGATTTCGACCTCTGAGATCCGTATAGCCGCATTGGTGCCGCTGGAACAGCTGGATGACGCCGTCCGTGCGCTGCATACGGCCTACGGCCTCGATGCCGTGCAGGTTGAAGCTGTCGTCTACGGTGGCACCGGGCGGTGAGGCGAGTCGCCTGCTCTTCCGGCGGGTGCCGTGTTGGTTGAGAAAGATTAGGAGACGGAACGAATGGTTCAGATCAACGATAAGGGCGTGAACGTCGCGGTGTTGGGTGCCACCGGCCAGGTCGGCATGGTGATGCGGCGCGTGCTTGACGAGCGGGATTTTCCGATCAATGATCTGCGGTTTATGGCCTCGGCGCATTCGGCCGGAACGATGCTCAATTGGCGTGGTCATGATATCGAGGTCGAGGATGTGGAAAGGGCCGACCTTTCGGGCATCGATATCGCCATTTTCTCTGCGGGCGGGGGCACATCCAAAGTGTGGGCTCCGCGATTCGCCAAAGCGGGCGCCTACGTCGTGGACAACTCCTCGCAGTGGCGTATGGACGACGATGTGCCGCTGGTGGTGGCCGAGGCCAATCCGGATGACCTCGATGACGTTCCCCGTCGCATAGTCGCCAATCCCAACTGCACAACCATGGCCTGCATTCCGGTGCTGAAGCCCCTCGATGCGCATTTCGGCCTCAGACGGCTGATCGTCAGCTCATATCAGGCGGTTTCCGGAGCGGGACGAGCCGGTGTGGAACAGCTGATGAACGAGGCCAGGGCGGCCGTCGACCAAGGCGCCGACAAGCTCGTATTCGATGGTTCCGCAATCGATTTTCCCGAACCCACCAAAGTCGCGCGTACCATTGCCTTCAATGCCGTGCCCTTTATCGGCGCGGTTGTGGATGACGGCAGCGAGGAGACCGACGAGGAGCAGAAGCTGCGTAACGAAAGTCGCAAGATTCTGCACCTGCCGCATCTGGCGGCGTCCTGCACCTGCGTTCGTGTCGGCGTCTTCACCTCGCACGGCATGAGCGTGAACGCTGAATTCGAGCGTGACGTCACCCCGGATATGGCTCGTGGGGTGTTAGGCGGTGCGCCGGGTGTCATGTTGGCCGACATACCCACCCCGCAGCTGGCCGCTGGCAAGGACCCAAGCTTCGTCGGACGTATTCGGCAGGATCAGGCCGTTGACGGCAACAAAGGCCTCGCGTTCTTCATCGCCAATGACAACCTGCGCAAGGGAGCCGCCCTCAATGCGGTTGAGATCGCCGAAATCATCGCCGCCAAGCATTTCGCCGAACGTCTCTGACTCCAAGTGCCTTCATGTTCGGACGCGTTGCGGTTGTTTGGGTTTTGCGTTGGATGGATGTCGGTCGGGTCACAGTCGGTTTTGCGACGGGAATGCTCGTGAAAACCTACGGCAATGTTAACGAAAACCCGCAGCGGCGTTCATGAGGCACTGCGACAGCGTTCATGACGTCCTACGGCGAATTCATAGAGGGTACGTGACATACTGGGTCTATGTCGAAGGCATCACAAGAGGCACGTAAGCAGCTGGATCGTATCGTCGCTTTGGGCTACCCGGATGTGGCGGACATGAGCGAGGCCGGGTTCCGAGCCTTGGCGCGTCCCCTACTTGAGACGTTGGATCAGACGGATCTGGGGGAGAACATCCTGCTGGTGCCGACCCACGAGCTGGTCAGTCCGGAATCGTTGATTTCCCGCACCAGCATCAATCGCATGGCCGGCTTCACGACCATGCCGCCGCGTGATGTGGCGAGCTTCTTGCCACAGGACGGCTTCGAACCGCCCGAAGGCCCGTTCTATATCGTCGTCGAGCCGCACACCGGCACCGCGTACGTCAACCGCGAACCCGACGTGGCGCGCAAACTGATCGACTCCGACGAACGCATGCCCCTCACTCTCGAAGAAGGTTTGGCCATCGCCACGCAGCACACGGACTGGCTGGTGAAAAAGAACGGCTTCAACCTGCTCGGATCGCGTTCGAGTGATGGTCGTTTCCCCAGTATTTGGATGAGTCAGACGGCCCCGCGCCTTGGTTCCGTCTGGCCCACCTCCCGCCATACCTGGCTCGGCAACGCTTACTGCCTGGCTCGTCGAGGCGTCTCCTTGTTCCGCTGAGTGCGGCTGTCACCGCCGGCTGCTCGTCCTGCCGTGTCACGGCGGAGGTGCGCCGTCCAATCCGCCCGGGCTGGCCGAGCCTAAACTGACCGACTCCGGTTCCGAGTCAACTGACTCTCCTCAATCCATGCAGGATATCGGTTCCTCTTTCGATTCCAACAGCGTCAAGCCCCACAAGCGTTCCCGTTCCCATCTTGACTCACGCGGCATACCCCCTCTAGGTGTCTTTCCTCGCCTCCCGTTTGCGCTGTAAGTTGCGTTATAGGTAGGGGGGGCATTCCCGATACCGCCCGACATGCCGTCAGAAGCGAATGCCGAAGTATCGTCATTTTGGGAATCGGGCGCCGTCTTGTGGCCAAAAACTTCCTGCTTTAACGACGAAAGAGTTTGGAAGTTTGAGGTATTTATGGCACGAATGGGTCAAAGATGGCGGGAAACGTATGTTTTTTGGTGCTTCAAAGCGACGTTTTCTGGCATCTTTGGCATGTTTCCGGCACGAATGGCGTAGGCGAAGTCGGTGTTGAGCGCCAGAAGTGTCGCATCGCGAGCAGCCGGCGCCTTTTCTACGCAAAAGCCGCTAACATGGCTGAATGCGTCTGCCGCACCGGATGCACGTACGATAATGTGTTTCGTTACCTAAGGTAACGCTTCGATCGGAAGAAGGAGGAGAGATGGGTCAGGATCGATCATCGGTATTCGATCTCGCGGCGGTTGCCGCGGCGTCCAATGGAGGTAACAACGACCTGTTGCTGCCTCCCGATCGGTTCGTCGGCGATGCGCAGAGGCCAAGTAGGATGCCGTATGGCAAATATGTGGCCTATGACAAGCAGGTGCCGTTCGACTACCCTGAACGCACATGGCCGCAGAAGCGTTTGAACCGTGCACCGCGCTGGTGCTCCGTCGATCTGCGGGACGGCAATCAGGCTCTGGTCAATCCGATGGATTCCGAGCGCAAGCTTCGTTTCTGGAACCTTCTGATTTCCATGGGCTTCAAGGAGATCGAGGTCGGGTTCCCCAGCGCCTCGGATACGGACTACGACTTCGTACGCCTCTTGATCGAGCGCGAGCTGATTCCCGACGACGTCACGATCGTCGTCTTGACCCAGGCCCGCGAGCACCTGATTCGTAAGACCTACGAATGCCTGCGAGGTGCCAGACGTGCCGTCGTGCACTTCTACAACTCAGTGTCCGTGTTGCAACGCGAGGTCGTCTTCCGTCAGGATAAGGCCGGCATCAAGAAGCTGGCGACCGATGCGGCCGAGTTGTGCAAGGACCTTGAGGGTGAGGCCGAAGGTACGGAACTATATTACGAATATTCCCCCGAGTCGTTTACCGGCACGGAACCGGATTATGCGGTCGAGGTGTGCAATGCCGTGATCGACGTCATCGATCCCACGCCGGAGTGCAGGATGATCATCAATCTGCCGGCCACCGTCGAGATGACTACCCCTAACGTTTTCGCTGACGAGGTCGAGTATGTCTCCACTCACCTCAACAAGCGGGATTCGGTGGTGCTTTCCCTGCACCCTCACAACGACGAGGGCATGGGCGTTGCCGCTGCTGAATTGGGTGTGCTGGCCGGCGCGGACCGCATCGAAGGCTGCCTGCTGGGCAACGGGGAACGCACCGGCAACGTCGATCTGGTGACGTTGGGACTGAACATGCTCACGCAGGGCATCGATCCCCAGATTGACTACTCCAATGTGCCTGAGATCCGCAAGACGGTTGAGTACTGCAACCAGATGGTCATCTCCGAACGTCACCCCTACGCCGGCAACTTCGTGTTCACCGCATTTTCCGGATCACATCAGGACGCCATCAAGAAGGGGTTGGAGGCGCGGCAGATGGCGGCAGAGCGGGCCGGCACGAACCTTGAGGACTTCGTGTGGCTCGTGCCGTATCTGCCCATCGATCCAAAGGACATCGGCCGCACCTATGAGGCCATCATTCGCGTCAACTCCCAGTCCGGCAAGGGCGGCATGGCATATCTGCTCAAGACCAACCACAACCTCGACTTGCCCAAGCGCCTGCAGATCGAGTTCGAGAAGGCCGTTCAGAGCTATGCGGACAAGACCGACAAAGAGGTCAAGGATGACGAGATCTGGCGCCTGTTCAAGGACGAGTACCTGCCCGTCGAGGAGAACGGAGCCTGTGCCGCCGGCGACGTGGTGGCCGATCATGGTGACGAAAGCCTCAAATCGTGGGGACAGTTGAAGCTGCTGAACGTTTCGATCTCTTCGGGCGCCGATGGATCCGATACGGTGCTCAAGGCCAAACTGCTTGATCGCGGCGTTGAACCCGGAACCGAGGACCCCGTCGAACGCGAGGTCTGCGGTGCCGGCAACGGCCCGCTTGACGCCTTCCTCAATGCACTGTCTTCGATCGGCTTCGAAGTGGGCGTCATGGATTACGCCGAGCATGCCATGACCGCCGGTACTGACGCGCAGGCAGCCTCCTATGTCGAATGTCGAATCGGAGGCGAGGGCGCCGAGCGAATCATCTGGGGGGTCGGCATTGATTCGTCGATCGCCACCAGCTCGCTGAAGGCCGTGATTTCCGCCATCAACCGTTCATGTCGTTGAAACCCGGCCGCACCTTCCAAGACGCGGCCGTGAAGCGCACATGGAATGAAGGCCGGTTGCGATGCCTCGTCCGTGCTGGTGCTACTGGCCGTTGCCGGAAGTCTCGTTCTTGTGCGCATCGCCGTTTGCGGATGGCGTGGTGGATGGTGTTGAGGACTGTGTGTCCGGCTGTGCGGGAATATTGGTCAAGCCGGTTTCGGTACTTCCGGGAGTGTTTACGCGACCAGTGGTGCCCGTGCCGCCTTGGAGACGATAATTCGGGCTTGCGGAATACCTGTACAAGCCGCCGACGCCCCAGGATCCATCCGGCCCGCCGATCTTCCCCTCGTCCTTGACCACCGGGAACGTCTCATTCGGCGTGCCGTTCAACGCCTGCCGCATGTATTCGGTGAACAGATGGACCGGGTAGTCGCTGCCGTTGCCGTAGCCCGCGCGCAGTTGCGGAATCTCCTGCGGGCTGCCATTGGGACCGGGGCACCACATGGCGAACACGGTCACGCTGTTGGAGGTGAATCCGGCGAAACTGCCCGCTGTTGAATCGTTTGCCGTGCCGGATTTGCCCGCGACGGCCTTGCCGATGCGTCTGGCCTCGGTCGCCGTTCCATATTGGACGGTGCCGGTCAGGGCCTTGGTCACCAGCGCGGTGTCGTTGGCGGTGAAGACGCGTTCGGTGTTGGTGGGTGCGCGGTACATCTCCTTGCCTTTGGCGTCCTTGACGCTGGAGACGATGTGCAGCGTCGGCCTGTTGCCTTGGTTCGCGAAGGTCGCATAGGCCCTGGCGATGTCGGCCACGTGCACCGAATCGTTGCCGAGCACGGTGAAGGGGTTGTCGCCGGTCACCAGCTTCGGGTTCACGCCCGCCGCCTGGGCGGTCTGGGCGACCTTTTTCGCGCCCAGGTGACCCTGCACGTCCATGTAAACGGTGTTCACGGAATTTGCGGTCGCGTTGTAAAGGTTGATGTATCCGAAACTTTGGTTGTCGAAATTCCGTACGGGTGAGGTGATGTTTTCGAAGATGCGGGGTGAATTGCCGTTGAACGTCGTGTTCAGGTTCACCCCGGACTGCACCGCCGCCATGAGCGCGAACGGCTTCATGGTCGAGCCCGGTTCGTAGGAGGCTTGCGTCGCGTTGTTGAGCTGTTTGGCCAGATAATCGTCGCCGGCGTAGAGTGCCACGATTGAGCCGTCTTTGGGATTGACGTTCATGCCGCCGATCTGTACGCCTTGCGGCACGATGTCCTTGCCGCCCTGTGACGGACTGGCAACGTTGAACATGAGGTCCTGCTTGCCCTTGTCGATCGTGGTGACGATTCTGTAGCCGCCGGTGTCCAGGTCGTCCCTGCTGAAGGTACCGTCCTGAGTGAGCTCATCGCGCACCATCTGCATGAGGTACCCATTGGGCCCCGCGAAGGAGTTCTGCCGGCTCTGCGGTGGTACGGTCTGTGGCGGTTGCGCGTTTTTGGCGTCCGTCGCCGATATGTACCCCTTGCTTTTCATGATCGAAATGACCCTGTTGAACCGAAGGTTCGCCTGTTTCTGGTTCACTGCCGGATCCCAGTTCGAGGGTGCGGGGATGATGCCGGCCAGCATTGCGGCCTCGGGCATGGTCAGATCCTTGGCCTCCTTGTTGTAGTAGGCCTTCGCCGCCGCCTGGATGCCGTATGCGCCGCGACCCAGGTAAATCGTGTTCATGTAGTTGCACAGGACCTCGTCTTTGCTTTGGGTCTGTGTGATCTTAAGCGCGAGAAGGGCTTCCTTGACCTTGCCGGAGTAGGTGTGGGTATCACCCATATAATACCGTTCTGCGTATTGCTGGGTGATCGTGGAGCCTCCCTGACGGGCTCCGCCGGACACGTTGTTGAAGAAGGCGCGGGCGATGCCTTTGATGTCGACGCCTTTGTCCTGATAGAACGACTGGTTTTCCGAGGCGATGATCGATTCGCCGACGTATTTCGGCAGTGCCTGGCAACCTATGATTTCGCGGTTCTGGGTTGCGAAGGTGCCCATTTCGGTCGTGCCGTCGCCATAGTAGACCGTTGTTTTCTCGGCCATTGCGATTTTTTCGGGCGACGGCAGCTCGGTAGTCGAGTAGGCGTAGGCGAAGGCGCCGATTCCAAGGGCCAGCAGTCCTGCGATAATGCCCACCGTCCATTTGAGGAGGAGATGGCGTTTCGGCCGGTTGCGTTTGGGGCCGCGGTGGCTGTTGCGTGCGTTCGCGGCATGATTGCCCCGGTTGCGGTTGTTGCGTGGGTTGGCGCTGTGGCCTGCACCGCCATATGAACCTGAGGTCGACGCACGACCGGCACGGCGCCTGCCTGCCGCTGAGCTTGTGGTTCGTGATGTACCCTTGCGTTGCTGTGATGCCATGAAGTCAACCGTAGCTGTTCCCCTTGAAAAACCGCATCATGCAGGACCTTGCATGAGCTTTCCGCCCGGCTTCGGCCAGGGCCGTCCATCGCGTCGCCGGGCTTCGGGCCGATCGTAGACGGAGCGGATGAAGTCCTGTTGGGCGGTGTGATTCGGGGGGGGGGCGGCCGTTCTCGCCGGGTGAGGACATGGCTCTGAGTATGCCAGATAGTCCGGGTCGGAGTTTCCCCTTGGCTGAACGGAATTCCCATTATGGTGTCATGCCTGCCCGTATCGCATGACTGGCGCTGTCTCCCCGCGCGTCTAAGGGAGACCTGAAATGTGAAATTCAACACTCAGAGATACTATTGACCGTGATATTTGTCTGTCGGTTTGATAAGGAGTCGGTCGATATGAGTATTCGTGTTGCGGTCGCAGGTATCGGCAATTGTGCCTCTTCGCTCGTTCAGGGCGTACAGTATTACAAAGGCGCCAAGGATGACGAGAAGATTCCGGGTCTCATGCACAATAACTTCGGCGGCTACCGCGTGCGCGACATCGAGTTTGTCGCGGCGTTCGACGTTGATGCGCTGAAGGTCGGCAAGGATATCTCCGAGGCCATCGGCGCCTCGCAAAACAACACCTACAAGTTCTGCGACGTGCCGAACCTAGGTGTCGAGGTGCTGCGCGGACCCACCTATGACGGGCTGGGCGAGTATTACCGTCAGATGATTACCGAGTCGGAAGCCGAGCCGGTCGATGTGGCGCAGGTGCTGCGCGACAGGAACGTCGATGTCTTGGTCAGTTACCTGCCGGTCGGCTCCGAAGAGGCCGATAAGGCGTATGCTCAGGCGGCGATGGATGCGGGTTGCGCCTTCGTCAACTGTCTGCCGGTCTTCATCGCCTCCGACCCGGAGTGGGCCCAGAAGTTCCGTGACGCCGGCGTGCCTATCATCGGCGACGACATCAAGAGCCAGGTGGGTGCCACCATCACTCACCGTACGATGGCGCGCCTGTTCGAGGACCGGGGCGTACGCCTTGACCGCACCTATCAGTTGAATGTCGGCGGCAACATGGACTTCATGAACATGTTGCAGCGCTCGCGCCTTGAATCCAAGAAAATCTCCAAAACCCGCGCCGTCACTTCGATCGTGCCGCATGAGATGGCAGAACGTGACGTGCACATCGGCCCATCCGACTACGTGGCTTGGCTTGACGACCGCAAGCTTGCGTTCGTGCGACTTGAGGGCACGACCTTCGGTGACGTGCCGCTGAACCTTGAATACAAACTCGAGGTCTGGGACTCCCCGAATTCCGCGGGCATCGTCATCGATGCCGTGCGTGCGGCCAAGATCGCGCTCGACCGACATCTTGCCGGTCCGGTTCTTGCTCCCAGCTCCTACTTCATGAAGTCCCCGGCCGTGCAGCATGAGGACAGTGAGGCTCGTGATCTCGTCGAGAAGTTCATTGCCGGTCAGGTCGAGAATGATGAGTCCGAGCTTGACGCCGACGTTCAGGCCGCCAAAGACAACGGCAAGGACGTCTGGCATGCCTGAGGGCGGCGAATCTTCAACGCATGATTAATGCATGATCGACGCATGAGGTGGCCGGCTCCGATTGGGGGGAGCCGGCCACCTTCGTATTGTTGCCGATTTTTGACGCTGTTGACCAGCGCCCGTGTGGCGCTACTTGACGAGCAACGGACCGACCTGCTTGTCGTAGGCGTTCAGGGCGCTGTTGATGACCTGATGCATGTCGTAGTAGGCGTAAGTGCCGAGTCTTCCGCCGAATACGACTTGCGGTTCTTTGGCCGCCAGCGCCTTGTACTGCTGGTAGAGCTGCTTGTCGTCGGCGGTGTTGATGGGATAATAGGGTTCGTCGTCACGTCCGGCGGAGCGGCTGTATTCCTCCCAAACCACGGTTTTGTCGGGGTTCTGCCGTTCGCGGCGTTCGGGGTTGAAGTTCTTGAACTCGATGGCGCGGGTGTAGGGCACGTCCGCGTCCACGAAGTTCATCACGGGGCAGCCGAAATGGTCGTCCTCGTCATAGCGCCGCTCCTTGAAATCGACGGTGCGCCACTTCAGGTCGCCAAGCTTATAGTCGAAGTACTTGTCGACCGGCCCGGTGTAGACGACCGGCACGCGCCCGACGAGCGCCTTTTTGTTGAGGGGCTGCGATTCGTCGAAGAAGTCGGTCGAAAGCGTCACATGAATCTTCGGATCGGCGATCATGCGCTCCATCCAAGCGGTGTAGCCGTCCTTGGGCAGTCCCTCCCAGGTGTCCTTGAAGTAGTGGTTGTCGTAGTTGAAGCGCACCGGCAGGCGTTTGATGATGTCGGCCGGCAGTTCGGCGGGGTCGGTCTGCCACTGCTTGCCGGTGTAGTTTTTGATGAACGCCTCGTAGAGCGGCCGGCCGATCAGTTGGATGCCCTTGTCGTTGAGGTTTGTGGGGTCGGTGCCGGCCAGTTCGCCAGCTTGCTGCTCGATCAGGGCCTTCGCTTCGGCCGGCGTGTAATGCGCGTGGAAGAACTGGTTGATGGTGCCCAGATTGATCGGCATGGGGTAGACCTCGCCCTCGTGTGTGGCGTAGACGCGGTGCTGATAGTCGGTGAATTCGGTGAAGCGATTGACGTAGTCCCATACGCGCTTGTTGGAGGTATGGAACAGGTGCGCACCGTACTGGTGAATCTCCGCGCCCGTCTCCTTGTCGAAGTAGGAATAGGCGTTGCCTCCGATGTGTGACCGCACGTCGATGATCTCGACGGTGTGCCCGTTCTCCGCAGCCTGCTGCGCCACCGTCAGACCGAACAGGCCCGCCCCCACGACCACAAGGTCGGGCAGGTTGCTGTCGGACGGGCTGCTATCCGAGAGGTTGCCGCTGGGTAAACCCTCGCTCGACAGGCTTGCGTCGTTCTGTTTCGGATCGTTTCCGTCGTCTGTCATCATCGTTTATCTCCTCAAGTCATACCGCCGACCCCTTACGAGTCTGCGTTTATTTTTGCATGTTGTGATTCATGGTACTCGGTCCTCTCGCACGATCTGGCTTCAACAAGTACCTCCGGTTCAGCGCACTTGTCGTTTCATGGCCGAAACGGCTCATAAAATACCGTGATGGGGTTATCTGTTATATTGTATTTAGCTGGGCAAAGGAAGCTTGTTGCTGGGACGGACATCGGTTCAAGGCATCGCAAGGATTCGGATTCGTGCGAAGCGGTCCCTCAAGGATCGGACCACTGAGCTGTTCGACCGTCTCGGCCTCGACATGGGCACGGCCGTCAACATGTTCCTGGTCCAGTCCGTGCGCGAGGAGGCGTTGCCGTTCCGCATGCCTCTCTCCCCATTGGAACGCGATATTGCGCAGGCAGAGGCTTTCACCGTTTACCGCGCGGGAGACGCGGGGGCGATGAAACGGATCCTTGACAATGTAGGAGTTCGAGTACGCCGGCAAGTTCAAAAAGAACGTAGAGGTGTATTGCGCATAATTGTGTTGTGGCTACAAGGGCATCATAAATGTGATCATATTGTACTTCCATTGGGAGAATGTTATGGAATGAATACTCGAGTACAGGGCCGCAACAATAATGATCTGAAGGACGAGGCCGTGCGGCTTTTGGATTCCATGGGGGATCGATCTGACGGCCGCCGTGAACATGCTGCTCAAGCAGATCGTCAACACCCGTAGCTTCCCGCTTTCCCTGAAGGCGCCGAGCTTCGAGAACGCGGTGCTTGGAACCCTTGATGAGCCGGTGATTGGAGTGGGGAGCGACGATGAGTTTGCAAGGCTGATTGACAATGAGTGAAATTGGCTATAACTCGGCATTCCTGCGCAATGTGAAGCACCTGAAACGTAAGCATTGCGACATGGCCAAGCTGATAGAGGCTGAAAAGGCCTTGCGCCAGAATGACCGTAAAGTATTGGCAAGTAAATACAAGGATCATCAGCTGGTCGGTAATCTCGCGGCGTTCAGCGAATTGTACCTTGGGCCGGACTGGCGGCTCGTCTATCGGGTTGAGGGCGACATGCGGGTTGAGGGCGACATGGTGATTCTCCGCCCGTACCGGCAGTCATTATGGCATCCTGTGATGCGATTTCGAAGGGCTTCATCCACGCGTAACCGGTATATGCTGATTCGTTTCCGCACGATATTTCGCGCATATCAAATCCGGGGTTTCAAATGGACTCAGAAGGCACTGGCAGGTCCTATACGTTCCGAATGAAAGTGACCACCAAGGCCGATGGCGACTCCGCCTACAGCGAGTTCTCGCACCAGACCCTCGACGTGGTGGCGCCAGTGCTCACCAGTGCGAAGGTGAGCGCGGGTTCCTGTGCTACTCGCGCCGGTCTGTACGGCGTGGTGAGGAACTCGGCGCGCACCTCGGCTACGGCGGTGGCCGCTGGTACGACGGTAATGGTGGACCGGCTCGACGCAGGTGGCAACGCATTGTCGCCTGCTGTGGCTTCGTCCGGCCCGATTGCGGTTTCGCCGGCCGATGGCACGTGGAGCATGGATGTTCCTTTCGGGTGTACCGGACGGTTCAAAGGCGCGTATCACGGAAGGATTCGACCGGCAATGCCTCGCAAGGTGTGAACGTCGACTCCCAATTGATTCGCCTCGACTTTCCGCTGGTCGCCGCACTGCCGATGACCGGCGGTGGCTGGCACATGTGGGCGGCCCGTCTTGTCCGGCTCGCGTTGGCGATCCTCACCGCGACCCTAGCCTCTGTCGCGCTCGCCCGTCGATTCCGCATCTAATCCTCGCTTCGCCACTGAGCTGCTGCCACCAGCGTGTGATGCGTTCTCGTCTAAAGGAGCCGCGACGCGTGTGCCGTTGTCGCCTATGTTCCAAACATGTCAACTGACCACATTTGGTCGTGTTAAGACGTGTGGGTTCGGTTCGATGCTCGTCACAGTGTGATTTCGGCTGGCTTAGTGCCACAAATCGGTCATTGGTGTCACACGACGTTTGTTTTTCGTGCCGGGAATGTGGTTTTTGCGGCACTAGTGACTTGTTGGCGGCATTAGTGACTTGTTGGCGGCACGATTGACCGGTTTGTGGCACTGATTCAAGCGTGTGCTGGTATCGCCGTTCCTCTGCGCATGTCAGCATGTCTTCGTAAGCCTCACACTGCCGACGCACATGCCGATGTTCGGTATATCCGACGGTTGCGTTATATTGATAGAGCCTTCACGTGGCGTTACGTCACCCAATCCCCCCAGGGCAGGAATGCAGCAAGGGTAAGTGGCCTCTGTCGGGTGCGTGAAGGTTTACTTTTATTTCGGTTCTCTCGTATCGCCGCGTCGATTTGATCTGGTTTCCAAGGTGTTTCGAGTCTTCCTGCGTTTGCAAAATCGCCGATTCTGGCTATTCTTGGGATAACTGGTATGCTGGCATAACGTAATGCATAATATGGGACGCGAGGAGAGCAATATGGTATTGCACCGCAATCTGGGGCCGTTCGACGCCACAGCCATTGGCTTGGGAGAGATGCCTCTGACCATTGAGAATAACCTGGGTGAGGCTATGGGTATCGAGACCATCCACGCCGCGCTCGATGCCGGATGCTGCCATATCGACACCGCATGGGCATATTACTGTTCCGGCGGCGAGGAGCAGACCGGCGAAAAGCTCGTGCGACAGGCGATGGAGTCTTGGGACGGTCCGAAGGACGAGGTCAGCGTTGCCACCAAAGTCGGTCATTTCCGCAACTTCGGTCCCGATGGCACCACTCCAACGTGGGGCGTCAACGGCCAGCCGGAGCATTTGATCGAGGCGGGCAAGCAGTCCGCCCTCGCGCTCGGTGTCGATACGATAGACCTGCTCTACTTCCATCGTCCGGATCCGTCTGTGCCATATAACGAATCGATTGAGGCCATCAAACAACTTGTCGATGCAGGCGTTGCGCGTACGGCCGGCATTTCCAACACTTCGATTGAGCAGATCGACATCGCGCGCGGCATTCTGGGCGACGGCCTCGTGGCCGTGCAGAATCAGTTCTCTCCGATCTACCGTTCCACGCAGGATACGCTGGATTACTGTGAGAAGGTGGGCCTGGCTTTCGTGTGCTGGAGCCCGCTTGGCGGCTTCCGCAAGGCGAAGGACGAGACGAAGTTCGATCCGTTCCGCGCCGTCGCGACCAGCCGTGGCGTAAGTTATCAGCAGGTGGTGCTCGCGTGGGAGCTCAGCCTCGGTCGGCGCGTCTTCGTGATTCCCGGCGCGCATCGCCCCGCCACCATTCTCGACAGTCTCAAAGCCGGTGACCTCGATCTTACGACCGAGGAGTTGGATGCGTTGGGGCGAGGGTTGTCTGTCGAATAGGCGTGACATCCTTTGGCATCGTCCGACGGATGCCGCTCGAATCCCAGGTGTCGCCGGCATGGTGGCGCCGGCGATTTGGTGAACTGACTTGGGACGAGTCACGCGCGTCGGTTGATTCAGGGCCGCTGCCTAAGATGGAACGGTGCGTAAAGACGAACAACACATTCAATCCGTCGCGGACGGTCAATCGGAAAGCAAGGTCGGCAACATGGCAGGTACCGGTACTGTTGCGTCCGCAATGCCTCGTCGCCGTAGGCCGGAGGTGCTGGCGCCGGCCGGGAATCTGCGTAGCCTTGAGACCGCCATCGACTTCGGTGCGGACGCGGTCTATTGCGGCGGCAAGGCGTTCGGCATGCGCTCGGCGCCCAGGAACCTGTCGCTCGAGGATTTCGAGGCCGGTTCGCGCTATGCCCATGAGCGTGGCGCGCGGGTCTACGTCACCTGTAATGTTCTGCCGCACAACGACGAGGTCGAAGGGCTTAAGGAGTATATCGGCCAGCTCGCCGATACCGGTGTCGACGCCCTGATCGTTACGGATATCGGTGTGATGATGGCCGCGCACCGAATCGCCCCGAAGCTGGAACTGCACGTCTCCACGCAAGCGGGCGTCACCAACTATCTTGCGGCCAATGCCCTGTACGAATTGGGCGCAAGGCGCGTGGTCCTGGCCCGCGAGCTCGACATGCAGGCCGTGCGTGATATCCGCGCCAACATTCCCGAAGACATGGACGTGGAATGTTTCGTCCACGGTTCAATGTGCATGGCGTTTTCGGGGCGCTGTCTTATTTCCAACTATTTGACCGGCCGCGACGCGAATCATGGCGAGTGCTCCCAGCCCTGCCGCTGGAAGTATCACGTGGTCGAGGAGAAGCGCCCGGGCCAGTTCTTCCCCATCGAGCAGACCGATCAGGGCACGTTCCTGTTCAATTCGCAGGATATGTGCATGCTCGAGCATCTCGATGAGCTGATTGACGTCGGCGCGACGAGTCTGAAAATCGAGGGTCGGGCCAAAAGCGCCTATTACGTCGCGGCGATGGCCAATGCATACAAGTGCGCCGTGAACGAATATATGGTGCAGCGCGGCTTCGAGGACGGCGACCGCCATGTTGTGCGGCCCTTCCGGAGCAAGGTCACCCGTGCCGATTCCATGATCGACCGCCGGACCGGGCAGGCCTCCGATGTTCGCGATGGCGCGGCGGCGGATGCGTCGAACCGCGTCGAACTGGCTCAATGGCTGAAGGACGAACCTTACAAGGTCTCGCATCGTGACTACTCAACGGGCTTCTACTATCCGGAGCGTCAGGTCGGCCAAAACACGGACCGTGGCGGTTACTTCCGCGACTGGCTGGTGGTCGGCGAAGTCACGGCCTATGACGCACAGACCAGCCGCATCACCCTGATGAGCCGAAACAAGATAGAGGAGGGGCAGCTGGTCGAATTCCTGGTTCCCGGTCGTGCGCCCGTCGATTTTCAGGTGCCTGGCGGCGGCTTCAGGGATGCGGAAGGTGCGCCCGTCGAATCGATCAACAACCCGGCCCACGTTTTTTCGATGCCCTGTCCGCAGCCGATACCGGCCGGCGCGATGATTCGTTCGCGAGCCAAAACACGCACGCTGAAAGCCGAATGATGGGGGCAGCGATAGATTAAGCCGACTTGCTGGTCGGCGGGCGCGTGGCGCATTCTTCGTCCCGATTGCCATGCCGGATCAGCCGGCCTTGTCGGGTTGGATGCTTGTCCGTCGGTGTGTAAGTGTGATGTGAGCGGGCGTAACGGTACAGTGGTATGCATGAACGACAGCATGAATGCACAATATGACGACATGATTGTGGACAGTAGCGCCTTGGATCCCGTTGATGCTCAGGGCAACCCGATTCCGGTCACGATTCCGATTGAGCTGGCGCCGCACGTCAAAGTCGTGTATACGACGCGCCTGGGCGGGAGCAGCTGCGGCGATTGGGCTTCATGCAATCTGGGAGGCAAGGCGGGCGACGACCCGAATGTCGTGACCGCAAATCGGATTGCATTATCAAAGGCCGTCGGGGCACCGCTTTCGCTGGTGGCGCAGGTTCATTCCGGTCGGGCGATCGATGCTGACGAAGATGCCGATTTCAATGCTCCATACGGTTGTGATCGGTCGGGCGCGGATGCGGTCGACGATCGGTTGTCGGCGGATCGCAGACTTGAGGCTGACGGGCAGGTGACGGCTCGGGCGGGCTTGGCCGTCGGCGTGTTTGCGGCCGACTGCCTTCCGGTGCTCGTGACCGACCCACAGGCCGGGGTGATCGGCGTGGCACACTGCGGCCGCAGGGGTCTGGAGCGTGGCATCGTCAGCTCCACGATTGATGCCATGGAACGCAAAGGGGCCAGCGTCGAGCGTATCGTCGCCACGCTCGGTCCTTGCATCTGCGGAGACTGCTACGAGGTGGGGGACCAGGTGGCGGCGGCGTTCGACGCTCGTTTTCCCGGCACCCGCACGACGACACGCTTCGGTGGAGCCGGCATTGACATCGCCGAGGCGGCCCTACAGGAACTCAGCCGTTCCGGTGTCGACCGGGAGCATGTCGTTGATTCGACACCAAGAGTCGCGGCCGCAACGCAATATCTTGAGTATGACGATGAGCTCGAGGCGGTCTGTCGTACGGATGGAGACGGCGGCGCAGACGACCATGCCGGTGAACCGGTCGTCCTGCCGGCGTCTTCTTCGGTGTCGGCAACGCAAGGCGATCTGGTCGATACTTCCGACGAGGTGGTGCGAGATGGAACGTTCGAAGCCGTTGTCTCTGCAACTGCGGGAATCCCGGTTGCCGCCATGTCGCCCGAGGTTGCTGCGCAAGCTCGACGAGTGGCCGTTTGCGCCGATCTCGGCGCGCGAATCAATGCAATGCAGCATCCGCTGTGCACTCTTGAGAACCCGCTGTGGTATTCCCACCGCCGTTCTGCCTTTGCCGATAAGCCTCATGAGGGTCGCATGCTCGCTCTCATCGTACGGGAACATTAGGGCGGCTCCGCTTCGTGGGCACTTCGGTGCGCTCCGCGACGATGCCCGGCCCAACGGTCGGCGAAGTGGACATCGACGGTGGGTTGTGGGGGGGGGCAGGTGCCTACGGAATGAAAACGCCCGGCTGAATCGAAGGCCGGCTGTTCGGCAGGGGTCGTCAATGGGATCCGTATTGGTTTCTGCCGGTTGATGACCGCTGATCGGACTCGATTTGAGAATCGGTATGCGGTTGGCGGTCTTGCGTTTGTCTCGCTGGTTGTGCCGTTTCGGAGATGGGCGGTGTCGCGCAAGGCCGCCGCTGCCATGTACTCTTTGCATATCAGGTTGGTAGGGTATCGGCTAGACTTGAACGCATGGAACATATCAGTGTCGTCATCTCCGGTTTCGACCCCTATGAGGGCGTGGACCGTAACCCCTCTCTTCTGGTGCCGCAGGCATTGGCCGAGGAGGGTCTTAACGCGGACGACGAGTCGTCGGTCGAAGGTTTTGAGGGAATCGACGTGTCGATTGAGGCGCTGAGTCTGCCGGTGAGCTTTGAATTGGCCTGGTCCGCACTCAAGGATCGTATCGATGCGGTGCACCCTGATATTGTTATCGCCACCGGGCTGAAGCGTTCGGCGCGTGGCATTCTGCTTGAGCGTTGCGCCAACAATCTGGTCGATTCGATTTACGGACAAGCCGGAGGCGCCGACTTCGCTGCGAAGAATTCGGACCAGGCCACACGTCAGCCCATTAGGTCCAGCGGTCCGGCCTCGTTCTGGACGCGCCTGCCGTTGCGTGGCATTCTGAACGATTTCGCGGCGCATGACATTCCTTCGACATTGAGCTCCGATGCGGGTACGTTCGTATGCAATTCGCTGTTTTACAATCTGATGAAATGGGTGAGTGGCCAGGACAAGGTGCTCGCCGGGTTCGTCAATTTTCCTATTATTTCCGAGGAGCGTAATCCGCGTCGGGGGCTGCCCATGAAGCAACAGGTCGAAGCCTGTCGATTAGTTGTGCGCCGCGCGGTGGATTACCTGATCGAACCGTCCTGCTCGAATATCCTCATCGCTTGAAACGTAAGGCGTGTCGGCGGGGTGAGTCGCTGACCGCCGTCGATCAGGAGACGATGCTCGGCTCATTCTGCAATGCATGTGATGATTCCAAATAGATGGCGCGTTGACGTTCATGCGTTCCCTATGTTGCATTAGAGTAGGAGATAATTGGTCTTTACGACGTCGGTCGTGGTGCGAAAGGGAATCGGTATGGTTGACAGCTTTACGACGGAGTTGCGCGGGTACAACAAGGAGCAGGTGGATGCCGCACTGTCCTCAATGCGGCAGACCGTGGACGGATTGCGCAATCAGATCGCTCAGAGTGACGATGCGATTCTGAAGCTGCAGGGGCAGCTTCAGGAGGAAAAGAAGAAAAACAAGGACGGCAACAACGGGTCGTTTGCCTCACTCGGTTCAAACGCCCAGCAGATGTTGGCCAGCGCCGAACAGACCAGCACCGAACTGATCGATCGAGCCAAGCAGGATGCGGCGAGCACCCGCGCATCGGCCACCTCCGAGGTGGAGACCCTCATCAATAATGCCAAGCTTGACGCCCAGCGCATCATCGACGAGGCCAACGCCAAGGCCGCCACGGTTCTGGCCAAGGCCAAGACAGAGTCCGACTCGATCACCGCCGCCGCCAAGGACGATGCCGTTCGTCTGCGCGAGGAAACGGCGAAGACCGTTACCAGCCAACGCGACACCATGGAAATCGAGCTGACCAATACGCGCGAGGAGCACAATAAGCGTCTGGCCAGTGAGAGGGCGAAACAGGACCGAGAGATTTCCGAACTCAAGGCTAAGACCACGCAGCAGGTCGTCGAGCAGCGTAAGGCCGCGAACGAGGAGATCGCCAAGCTCAAGAGCGACACCAACGATCAGATTGAAGCAGCTTTGGCCGAGGCGAACAAGAAGTTGGCTGACGTGCGTGACCAAGTGTCCCGTATGACCTCCGAGGCGCAGCGCAAGTCCAACGAGATTATCGACAATGCCAAATCGCAGGCGCAGACGATCACGGATGAGGCCGAGGTCAAACGCACCAAGGTGCTAAGCCAGGTCAATGCCGAGGTCGAGCAGATTCGCGCCGACATCTCCAAACAGCAGGATGACGCCACGGCGAAGATCAACGAGCTTCTCAAGAGCTTGGATGAAAGCCGTGCGGCGGCCAAGGCCGAGGCGGACGCTCTGGTCAGCAAGGCGAAGGACGTGCGCGACCAGGCTGACTCCTATGCGATTGAAAAGCGGGAGCAGGCGGACGAGCAGTCCAAGCAGATTATCGCGAAGGCCAATCAGGAGGCCGAGGAACGTGTCGAGCAGCGCCGTCAGGCAGCGAAGAAGGAACTGGACGGGCTTAGCGCGCGGATCAGCGAACTTCAGGAGCGCGAATCCACCATCACGCAGCGCGTTTCCGAGCTGCGTTCGATGTTCTCCAATGCCTTCGCGGGCTTCGGTTTTCCAGATCACGACAAGCCTGATGACGCGGTAAATGTGCCGGTGGTCAACGCGGTTGCCGACGGTCTGGACGATGCGGCCGGACAGGACGAAGGCTCTGTGCCGACGATTCCGGTGCAGGTTCCGTCCGGCGCTTCGGCGCAAGGTGAGGTTCAGGACTCCGGCGATGGTTCGAAAGCCGATCAGAGTGCGCGGCCCGCTGCCGGTCAAGGTGGTGCCGAAGGCAACCGTTGACCGGGTTTCGGCCGGCAATGTGCCGTGCATCAATGGCTCTACGGCGGCTACGGCGTTTCACCGGTGGCGCCAAGTAAGGCCGACTGTTGGTCGCGCCTGCGCTAATGCCGGGAATGTAGTGATGAAACAAAAGGAGTATCTATTATTATGACAACACTGGAATCGTTGAGCGGTGCCGAGCTTGAGGGAATGCGCGACCGGTTTGAGGCCAATCCGGCTAACCGGCTGGCGATGAACGCCGTCACGTCCTCTGGCATCAACCCCGTGGCGCACAACTACGACCGCGCTCGGACCCTGCAACGTCGTTTTTCCGTCACGGTCGACAACGGCAAGGTCACCAACCAGAATCGTTCCGGTCGTTGCTGGCTGTTCAGCTCCTTGAATGTTGCGCGGTTCGTGGCCAAGCAGAACCTCAATATCGATCAGTTCGAGTTTTCGCAGAATTATGCGATGTATTTCGACAAGCTCGAGCGGGTCAACTATTTCATGCGCGATACGGCGGCGCTTGTGCGAGCTGGCGAGCCCGTCGATTCGCGGCTTATGCGGCATATGCTCGGTGATGTGATGGGCGATGGTGGGCAATGGACCATGGCGATGAACGTCTATAAGAAGTATGGTGCGGTGCCGAAGGACTTCTTCCCCGAAACCGCTTCTTCTAAGAACACCGGTGAGATGGACACGCAATTGCGTCGCCTGTTGCACACCGCAGTGGCGCACATGTACGCCGAGCCCGAGCGCATCGACGAGATCGTCGCGCAGACCGTCGAGGCCGGTCATCGCATGCTGACCATTCATCTTGGTGAGCCGCCGAAGAGCTTCGATTGGGAATGGAACGACAAGGACGGCAACTTCCACCGGGACGGCGAGATCACGCCGGTCGAGTTCTGGAACAAGTACGTCGGTTCGGCGGATCTTGAAGGTTATGTGTGCCTCGTGGACGACCCTCGTGCCGAACATGCCAAGGGCAAGAAGATCGGCATTGAACATCTGGGCAATGTGGCCGGTGGAGACCCGACCGAGTACCTCAACGTGCCCAACCAGTTCATGAAGGACTGCGTGCGCCGTGTGCTTTCCGAGCAGGGCATCCCCGTATGGTTCGGGGCGGACTGCCACCCGATGATGGACCGCGACGGCGGGGCTTGGGCGACCGACTTGTATGAATACGACAAGGTGTACGACGTCGATTTCGACCTCGACAAGGAGGACCGCGTGCGTTTCGGTGACTCCGCGATGAATCATGCCATGGCGTTCGTGGGCGTGGACGTGGCCGATGACGGCGAGACCACCAACCGTTGGCGCGTCGAGAACTCGTGGGGTGAGGAACTGGCCGACAAGGGTTACTTCACCATGAGTGACGACTGGTTCACCGAGTACGTCTACGAGGTGGCCGTGCCCAAGGCATTGCTGCCGGCCGAATACCAGGCCGCCCTGTCCGAGCCGGCGACGATGCTCCCGGCGTGGGACCCGATGGGTGCATTGGCCTAAAAGCAGACAGTCCTGTGGGCTATTCGCCGACCAATACGTGCCGAATGGTGGCTGTTGCCACCATTCGGTGGGTTCTTGCTTGGGTTTGCTCGGGCTCGGGTTTGCCTCGTTGGTTCATTCGTGTACATGTACGCACCCAGCATGGCCCGGTGGTCTCTTTAACCAGATCACCGGGTGATGGTGCGTCCGAGTGTCGGCTTTGTCGTCTCCGCTGGTCCGGCTTAAGAACAGGTCGTTAGAGTGCAGAAAACGGTTTTTGAATCCACTGAATCAACGTTTTGCACCATGAATGACCGGTTTGCGCCATCGGTTACCGGTCGGGCCTCTGGTCGGCGCGATTGGTGTGTCAATGACCCGCCGTTGCCATGGATGACTCCGTCCGGGTCGCTCATGGTCGGTCTGGATCACGAGAACGGCGACAGAGGGCGGGGTGCTCATAGCCGTCGCGACTCGAACCATTTGAATGGCTTACGTTTCATGATCTGGTGTGACGAGGGTTCCGACGATGATGGTCGGGTAGAGTGGTGGTTCAGCTTAAGGATTGCCGTGGAAGCGTTGATGGTAGCAGGAGGTAGCAATGGCGGAAGTACGAGGCCCCGGCAGCGCGGAGGACGCACAGAGATTCAGTGATGAAGCCGTGTACCCCGAAACCGTGGATGTCAACATCCGCCAACTGGATCCGATACCGGCGCCGCGTGTATTCCTCAAGGAACTGCCGATGAGCGGGGAAATGAGCCGGCTTGTCCTGCATAGTCGTCAACAGATTCGGGATATTCTGCATGGCCGTGATGATCGTTTGCTTGTCATCGTGGGGCCTTGTTCGATTCATGATGCGAAGGCCGCGCACGAGTATGCGAGCCGTCTCGCCGAACTTAATGCCGAGCTGAACGACCGTCTCATGATCGTGATGCGTGTCTATTTCCAGAAGCCACGTACAACCATTGGCTGGAAAGGCCTGATCAACGACCCGGATCTCGACGGCGAGTTCAACATCCGCAAGGGCATGTTCCTGGCTCGTCAGGTATTGGTCGATATGCTTTCGCTCGGCCTGCCGACCGCGACCGAATGGCTTGACCCGATCACTCCGCAATATTTGTGCGATCTGGTCAGCTGGGGCGCGATTGGCGCTCGCAACACGGAAAGTCAGGTGCACAGGGAGCTGGCCAGTGGCATGTCGATGCCCATCGGTTTCAAGAACTCGACCGACGGCTCGGTGCAGGCTGCGGCGGATTCCTGCTACGCCGTGGCCAACGAGCACCATTTCCTTTCAATCAACCTTGACGGACGTGTGATTTCCGCCGAAACGAAAGGCAACCCGGACTGCCACATCATTCTGCGCGGTTCGAACCACGGCTCCAACTACGACACTGCGTCTGTGTCCGCTGCGCTGGAGACCCTGAAGGCCTCGAAGGTCACCGGTCCCTCAGAGCATGGTCTGGTGATTGACGCCGCACACGGAAATTGCGGCAAGGACGAGGTGCGTGAGGCTCAGGTAATCGAGCAGATCGCAGCGCGTCTGGCCAGGGGAGAGCATGGCATCTTCGGTGTGATGATGGAGAGTTTCCTCAAGGGGGGCCATCAGTCGCCGGCGCCGTTGAACCAATTGGTGTATGGCCGTTCCGTGACGGATTCCTGCATTTCATGGGACCGCACCGCCGAACTGCTGCACACGTTGGCCGACGCGGTCACCGCCCGTCGTAAGCTTGACGGCGAGTAGATTTCGGTTTGTCCGTCGGTTCGGGAAGTGCAGCAGGCTTTTGCCGCGAATTGTTCTTGTGACGTGGCATGGCGTAAACGGTCGCGTTTGAACGCTGTTATCGCCAGGTGTCGATTCCGTCTGATTCGATGGCGGAAGGCCGTGCGTGGAGGCGTCGGCGGTGCGGGCCTGCTGCTGTGTCCTGCCGTAATGGTTGTAGCGTTCCGATCAATGCGTACGCCGCGTCGCCTTCCGCCCGATCAGGCGTCGGTATGGAACCTGCGAGTTTGTCATTCGGCTCGGCGTGGTCTCGTGATTGGCGATGTTGCGACGCGTCGCGGTGCGGATGGTTTTTGACGGGTTCGGATGCCGGTTTCGCGCTTTTCGCGGCTTCGGTTATTGTTGGGTTATTGTTGTGGATAAGGGTGACGGCAAGAGCGGGAGATGAGGCTGAGTCATGAGCGGCGAAGACGTGTCGATGGAAACGACACCGGATCAGAACGATGGGATTGCAGCGGTTCGTCGGGCGTTGCGCAATGGTGAGAACCCATTGGAGTCCGCAAACGTGACGCGCTGGGAGGATGCTGCCGGGGTCAGCCGTATCGTCAACCGCCGGGTCTTTGAGTTGGCTCCGCTTCCCACTCCCGCTGACGTGCTGGCCGAGTTGCCGATGAGCGACGCGGCTCAGGACTTGGTGGTCGCTTCGCGCGATGAGATTCGCGACTGCCTCTATGGCCGCGATCCGCGCGCACGTTTGCTGGTCATCGTCGGGCCTTGTTCGGTGCATGATCCCAAGGCCGCTCTTGACTACGCGCATCGTCTTGCCGCGCTCAAACGCGAGCTGGAGGACGAACTGCTCATTGTAATGCGAGTTTACTTCGAGAAGCCGCGCACTACGGTCGGCTGGAAGGGTCTTATCAACGATCCCGATATCGACGGTACGCACAATATTCAAAAGGGCCTGCTTCTGGCTCGAAAGGTGCTGCTGGGCGTGCTTGACGAGGGGGTGCCTGCGGCCACTGAGTTTTTGGAGCCGACCAGTCCGCAGTATATCTCGGATGCGGTCAGTTGGGGGGCGATCGGCGCACGTAATACGGAATCGCAGATTCATCGACAACTGGCCAGCGGCCTGTCCATGCCGATCGGCTTCAAAAACGCAACGGACGGCTCGGTCAAAGCCGCGATTGACGGTTGTTTCACGGCTTCCGAACGACACACGTTCTTCGGCATCAACCATCTAGGCCAGGCCAGCGCCGTGGAGACGCTTGGCAACCCGGACTGCCATGTCGTATTGCGCGGTTCGAATCATGGTCCGAACTATGACGCCGGTTCGGTTCGGTCCGCCATGCAGGCCATCCGCGCCGAAATGTCGGCCGACTGCGCCGCCTCGCAAGGGCTGGTGGTCGACTGCTCGCACGGCAACTCAGGCAAGGACGAAACGCGCCAGGCGCAGGTCGTCCGTGAACTGGCCGCCCGGATCGCTTCCGGTGAATCGGACATCGCCGGCCTGATGATGGAGAGCAACATCAAAGGCGGCAATCAGCCCGCCGCGCCGTTGAACGACCTTGAGTACGGCAAATCGATCACCGACCGTTGCATCGCCTGGCCCGCCACCGAGCAGCTTTTGCGCGAGTTGGCCGAGTCGGTCGTCACGCGGCGCTCGCTGAACAAATGAGCGTCGATGGACCTGCTCGGGTTTTGCCTGTGGGTCGATTCCGTCGGCGGTCGGGGAAAACGGTCGCCCGAATGATAGGCGTGGTCGATTTGACGATGGGTCCTCAAAGTCGCCGATCGGCGGCAACGGCGTCGTCATAGCGTAATGCTTCATGGAATTATTCGTCTTATCTGAAAACTACTGTGGACGGTACGGTGCTTTATGCGTCGTGCCTGATGAACCTGAATCCCTGTTGCAAGGAGCACTATGAAAACGATCGCCATCATCGGAGCGATGGACGAGGAGGTCGCGCTGATCGGCAAATCGCTGGACGGCGTGCAGCACAGCCATGTTGCGAGCCTTGATATCAACGTCGGCACCGTTGAGGCCCAGTCGGGCGAAAGCGTCACCGTGGCGGCGACGGTAGGGGGCATGGGCCTGGTCAACGCGGCCGCGACCACGCAATGCCTGGTCGACCTCTATCACCCCGATGCCATCGTCTTCTCCGGCATCGCGGGTTCACTCAACAAGTCCATGCACATCAACGACATCGTGCTCGGCGGAACCTTGCGCTATCTTGACTCCGACATGCGCATGATCGCCCAATGGAAACCACAAACCGAGGAGTTCCATAGCGACAAGCACCTGATCGAAGTGGCTTCGTCCGTGCTTGACGACATGGGAATGCATCACATCACCGGCGTGATTGCATCGGGCAACAACTTCATCGGCACGCCCGAGGCGGCGGCCAAGGTCGCCCAACAAACGCATGCCGACGCGGTGGAGATGGAGGGTGCCGCGGTGGCGCACGTGGCCGCGCGCAACGACGTGCCCGCTCTGGTCATCCGCGCCCTGTCCGACGAGGCCGACACCGATTATGAGGTGTTCAAGGAGTTCGATGTGTCCGAATATGCCGACACCGCCGCCCGTCTGGCAATCAGCATCGTCGCGCGCCTGTAGACCGCGTTGGTGACCGTCCCTGGGAATATTTGTCCAAGGCGCTGCCGGACACGGCGATTGCCTGTAGCGTGAATCACTCAGGTTCGCGGGTTCCGTTCCTGCTCGCCCGCCCGTTTCCGTTCGCTCAAGGTGAAATATTGGAGTGAATTGTGCATGGTCCGGTTCGATTCGTGCGGGCACAATTCGTGGACGGCGGCAGAAAAGGCAGTCGGGCAAGTGCGTCGACGGTCGCTGGACGTGCTACGCAACGGTCGGAACATGTGCGTCGAATGGCGGTTACTCCTTCGTCGGTTCGTCGCCGGGAATCGCTTGGTGCGGTCAGGCAACGGTCGGTGCCATCGGTTCGGTCCGGTCGCCCATTGTGGCCTATGCCAGATTGGTGTGTCGCGGCATCGGACGCTCGTGGTCACACGTTCGGGTCATTCTGCGATGTTTTTCTGATTCCGGCGTTATGGCACAATAAGACATGATGAACAACATCAAGCATCACAGTGTGCCCAAACGCCTCATCGCGGCCCTTGGCGGCTTGGCGATGATGGTGTCTCTTGCCGCGTGCGGCGACAACGTGGATCCAACGGACTCGTCTGGAGCGCGCGACGGCAACGTATCCGGCTTGTCCGGTGAATTCCATGGTGCCGGCGCTTCCTCTCAGCAAGGTGCCGTCGAGGCTTGGATCGCAACGTTCCAGAAGAAGAATCGCAAGGCGAGAATAGCGTATAATCCTTCCGGCTCCGGGGCTGGCGTCACCACTTTTCTCACCGGTGCCATCGCGTGGGCCGGCACCGACGCTCCGCTGACCGACGAGCAGGTCGAGGCTTCGAAGTCGGTATGTAAAACAGGAACGGCGTTTGAGGTACCGGTCTATATCTCACCGATTGCCGTCTTCTTCAATCTCAAGGGGATTTCCGGGCCCGACAAGCACTTGAACATGGACGCGTCGACCGTTGCGCGCGTTTTCTCGGGCTCGATCACCAAATGGAACGACCAGGCCATCGTCGAGCAGAACCCAAAGGTTTCCCTGCCAGATTTGCCCATTACCGTCGTACACCGTTCCGACAAATCCGGCACCACCAACAACTTCACCTCCTATCTCAAGGCGGCGGCACCGGAGCAGTGGCCGCACGATCCTCAGGAGAACTGGCCCAACGATGTGGGGCAGGCGGCCAAGGGCAACAGCGGTGTCGTCTCGAGCGTCGGTCAGGCCGATGGCACCATCGGTTACGCGGACAACTCGAAGGTGATCGCCTATGGCACTGTGGCGGTCAAGGTAGGCAACGGCTACGTGGCGCCTTCGCAGGACGGCGCCACCAAGACCGTCAGTGCCTCGCCCGCCGCCAAGCATGTGGCCAAGGGTAGCGGGCGTGTGGTGCTTGACGTGGACTACGCCACCAAGGAAACCGGCAGTTATCCGGTCGTCTCGGTGTCCTATGCGGTGGCATGCCGTGCCTATAAGGATGCGCAGACCGGCTTGTTCATGCGGTCTTGGTTGGGGTACATGGTTGGAGCCGATGGGCAGCAGGTTGCGGCGGACAACACAGGTTCGGCCAGGTTCACCGGTGATTTGGCCGACCGCGCGGCGAAGTCCGTGGCGAATATCGACGTGGAATAGGCGGTTCCGATCGCGGGCTCGCTTCGGGTTCGCATCAGGGCCTTGATGCACAAGGAATGATGGGTATGGCTGACGCAGGCGAGACCAAGACGCGACAGACCGACGTGTTGCCGGACTCACAGCCGACAAACCGGTCGGAATGCGGCGGCGAGGCGCTCGGGATGAAAGCGGAGGCTTCGGTTAGCGGTACTCACAGCCCCAACGGTGCCGGCGTCGATCTGGGAGACGTGCCACGAGGTGTTGCGGACAAAGTGTTCCGTGGCGTCGCCACTGGCTGCGGCATGCTCATCCTCCTGACCCTCGGTGCGGTTGTGCTGTTTTTGGTTTTGCGCGCGTGGCCGGCGGTCGCAGGCTCCCGCACCAAGGTGGCTTCCGTCTATGAGTCCCTCAGCGGGGGCAAGGCGCATGGATTTTGGCAGTACGTCGGACCACTGATGTTCGGCACGGTGCTCATTGCCGGTCTCGCTCTTTTGATTGCGTTTTTCATTGCGGTTGCGGCGGCCCTGTTCATCGTCTTCTACGCACCGAAACGTCTTTCTGTGCTGCTTAATTATGTCGTGGATTTGCTTGCCGCGATTCCTTCGGTTATCTACGGCCTGTGGGGCGCGCTCGTCTTTGTGCCTGCGACCTACGGGTTTTGGGCCTGGCTGTCAGAATATTTCGGATGGATACCATTGTTCTCGGGGCCAGCCGCCAACCCCTCACGTACCGTCGCGACCTGCGCGGTGGTGCTGGCGGTCATGATCCTACCGATCATCACCTCCATGACGCGCGATCTGTTCATGCAGGCCCCGCAGCTGACCCGCGAGGCGGCGCTTGCCCTTGGCGCGACCAAATGGGAGATGCTCAGGCTTACCGCTCTGCCATTCGCGCGTTCCGGTATGGTTTCGGCCTCAATGCTCGGCCTGGGTCGTGCACTGGGCGAGACGATGGCCGTCATGATGATTCTGTCGCCCGGCATGACCTATTCGTGGCATATCCTTCAAGCCTCGAAAAGCCAGACGATCGCCGCCAATATTGCCGCGCAATATCCTGAGGCCGATCCGTCGGGTGTTTCGGCCCTGATCGCCACGGGTCTGGTGCTGTTCGTCATCACCTTCGTGGTCAATTTAGTAGCGCGCCGTATCGCCATAGGCGGTAAGCGTCCCGCCAGAAAGCCGCTCTTCCGTCGTTCCATGCCCGAGCCCGATGTGCGTGTCAAGGACGGCAGCACACCGGAGAACACCGAAGCGGCTCAGTATTTTCGTCTCAAGGCTCAGGTCAGCGCGGCTCAGGGCGCTGCCGATGATCGGGGCAGTGCCGACCGTCCCGATAACGGCATCGACGTGAACCGGTCCCCGGCAGGCTTCGTCGGGGCAGGGGGACAATCCGAAGGCTTCGTCGGCGACCGGATTGCGGGAACGCCATCCGCGTCCACCCGCCCGAACCCCGATTTCAGCCGTTTCGAGCCCACGGCCATGGAACTGCGTCGACGCAAACTGTTCAGTGCCTTCGTCGCGGCGCTCATCGCCATCGCTTTCGTTGTGGCGATGGTTCCGCTGGTCTCACTGTTGTTCACCACCTTCGCCCGCGGCCTCAGGCGTCTGAACCTCAACTTCCTTTCGTACAACATGTCCGGCGTCATTGGAGGTCTGCCGACGCCTTCCGGCGGCTACGGTGGCATTGAACACGCCGTCATCGGTACGCTCGAAGTCACCGGCGGCGCGATGCTGATCTCCGTGCCGGTTGGTCTCATGTGCGCGATCTACCTGACCGAATATGCCCGCGGCAACGGGTTCTCCAAAGCTGTGTCGATGCTGGTCGACGTGATGAGCGGCATTCCCTCCGTCGTGGCCGGCCTGTTCGCGTTCTCCCTGTTCACGCTGCTGGGCGGGCCCGGCGTTTCCAATGGTTTCGAGGGCTCGGTGGCCTTGTCGATCCTGATGATTCCCACCGTGGTCAACTCAAGCGTGCAGATGCTGCGCGTCGTGCCGCAGGATCTCCGTGAGGCCTCGTACGCTCTCGGAGTGACCAAGTCCCGCACCATCGTGCATGTCGTGCTGCGGACCGCACTGCCGGGCATAGTCTCAGGCGTCATCCTCGCCATTGCCCGCGTCATCGGCGAGACCGCACCGTTGCTGCTGACGGCCGGTTTTATCGCCACCACGAATCTCAATCTGTTCTCCGGCCAGATGACCACGCTTCCGGTGTATGTATATCAGGAATACAGCAAGATGTCCGTCACCTGCCTGCCCAAGGCCGGTGCCGGTTGCGTCGCCGACATTCCCACGGAACGTGCATGGGCTGCGGCGCTCGCGCTGATCGTCATCGTGCTTGCACTCAATCTCGCGGGTCGTTTGGTGCAGCGTCTGCTGAGTGTGGAGACGTCGAAATGAGAAGGTGCCAGGACTGCAAGACGATGAACCGCGAATCGGAGCAGACACCAGCAACGTTAAAAAACCCGAGAAAGTGAGGCATCATGGGTCAACGCATCGACGTGGAGCATCTCAATGTCTACTACGGCGACTTTCGTGCCGTCGAGGACGTGAACATCAACATCGAGGCCAATAAGGTCACCGCCTTCATCGGTCCATCCGGTTGTGGCAAGTCAACGGTCCTGCGCACCCTCGACCGCATGCACGAGATCACCCCGGGCGCCAGGGTCGAAGGCAAGGTGCTGCTTGACGGCAGGGACCTTTATGGGCCGGGTGTAGATCCCGTGGCCGTGCGCCGTGACGTGGGTATGGTGTTCCAGAAGGCGAACCCGTTCCCGACCATGTCCATCCGGCAGAACGTATTGGCCGGACTGACGCTCAACAAGAAACATATTCCGAAAGCGGATGCGGACGAGGTCGTTGAATGGGCTTTGCGCGGCGCGAACCTGTGGAATGAGGTCAAGGACCGTCTCGACAAGCCGGGCATCGGGCTTTCCGGCGGGCAGCAGCAACGGCTTTGCATCGCCCGTGCAGTGGCTGTGCATCCGCAGGTGCTGCTGATGGATGAGCCGTGCTCCGCCCTTGATCCGATTTCGACATTGGCCGTCGAGGATCTGATCAACGAGCTCAAGAACGACTACACCATCGTCATCGTCACCCACAACATGCAGCAGGCGGCGCGGGTGGCCGACTACACCGCGTTCTTCGACCTCAAGCGGGTGGGCGGCCCCGGTCATCTCGAATATTTCGCAGACACCGAGACGATGTTCAACAACCCCCGGAACCCCCAGGCCGAGCGCTACATCTCCGGTCGTTTCGGCTGATTTTGCGGCCCTGCCGGGGTGGGGCATGGGTTGGTCGAACAAAGGACACAAGATCGTTGGTGGATGGTCGGTCACTGCAGTCGTTGCGGTTGTTGAGGGCGATGGGGCCTCGCCATAGCGGCAACGACTGCCCGGGGAATGCATGTCATTGCCGCGTACAAGAAAGTTTTTAGCTCAATACAATACCAGACACGCCAAACAAGTTTGTTCGCTGCGAGTGCTATATTATCGCTTGTTCGCGGTCTTCCGCGGATGAGTCGCAGCAACCTCCGTATCGTCAATTCATTCACTACACAAAATGAAGTCGTCGGTCTTGCAGTGTTGGTAATGCTTCCTGAGTGCCGGCCACCCACTTTTGTGAATCCTTGATTTGGCGATGCATAAACCAAGGAAGTAGAGAATATAGATGGACAGCTTCTTTCATCTGAAGGAAAACAACACCTCCGTCGGCACCGAAATCATCGCAGGAATCACCACATTCTTCGCGATGAGCTATATCATCATCGTCAATCCGCAAGTACTGAGCAGCACCGGTATGCCGTGGGGCGGCGTGTTCCTCGCCACCATCATCGCCTCGATGGTCGGCACGTTGATTATGGGCCTGTTCGCGAACGTGCCGTATGCGCAGTCCGCAAGCATGGGGCTCAACTCCTTCTTCGCCTTCACGGTATGCGCAGGCCTCGGTTTTCCGTGGCAGCAGACCCTGTGTATGGTGTTCCTGTGCGGTCTGATCAACATTTTGATCACCGTCACTTCAATCCGTAAACTCATCATCACATGCATCCCCGAATCGTTGCAGCATGCCATCGGCGGCGGCATCGGCCTGTTCGTCATGTATGTGGGTATGCTCAACGTCGGCCTGATCTCCTTCACGCCTAAAGACCCGAAAGCGGCCGGCAAGGGTCTGGCCACCGCGGCCACGCCGGGGCTGGCAAACCTCAATAGCCCGGAGCTGTGGGTGTTCCTCATAGGATTGGTCATCGCCATCGTTCTGACGCTCATGAACGTCAAAGGCTCACTGCTGATCTCCATCATCGCGGCCACCGTCATCGGCATTCCCATGGGGGTCACTTCGATGTCCAACTCGATGCCCATCGGCAAGACGTTCTCCCAGCTGCCAGAGACCTTCCTGGCGATTTTCACCCCGCAAGGTTTCCCCGCCCTGTTCGGGGATCTGTCCAGACTACCTCTCGTGATCGTCACCATCTTCGCGTTCTCGATGTCCGACGTCTTCGACACGATCGGCACCCTCGTGGGCACCGGTCGGAAAACCGGAATCTTCTCCGATCAAGACATCGCGGACATGTCCAACGGCCACGGTTTCAGTTCCAAGATGGACAAGACGCTCTTCGCGGACACCATCGCCACGTCCATCGGCGGCTTGTTCGGCACGTCCAACGTCACCACGTACGTCGAGTCCTCGGCAGGCATCGCCGCAGGTGGCCGTACCGGCCTGACGAGCGTGGTGGTCTCGGCGTGCTTCTTCGTCTCCATGTTCCTTTCGCCCTTGGTCTCCGCGATTCCTTCCGCCGCAACGGCTGGTGTGCTCGTGGTGGTCGGTTGCATGATGGCTTCCAGCCTCAAGGAAGTCGAATGGGGGGATTTGGCCGAGGCGATTCCCGCCTTGTTCGCATCCGTGTTCATGGCGCTGTCATACTCGATCTCGTATGGCATCGCCGCCGGCTTCATCATGTACTGCCTGGTGAAGGTGTGCAAGCGCAAGGCACGCGAGATACATCCGGTCATGTGGGTGGTCACCGCCCTGTTCCTGCTTGACTTCGCATTGCAGGCCGTGCTGTAAAGACTCATTGCCGCAGACGTCGCCGTTGTCTCAATTGTTGGGCAACAACGACGTCTTTTTGTTGTGGTCGCCGCTTTTTCGTATGGTAACCCCTGCGCTAAGGGTCTGGTCGTCATGGCGGAGCTCTGCCTGATTCATTTTGTCTAATTTGATTCGGTCGGGGCGTGGCTTCATATGAATCGGCTTCGCTTGGTCTGACTCGTCCAGACTGATTCGGGCCGGACTCAATCCATATGCGGACAGGCGTGTCGTCCGGTCCGGACGCGCCCATATACTGTTTATTCGTAAACCACAGACTGTTGGTTGGAGGTCGCAAGACCTCTCGAAGTTTGGTTCGCCAAGCCAGCATAGGTTGAACAATGAGTTGTTTCGCGATAAAACGTGGAATGTGGTCCGTTCAGGATTATGAGCGTGGCCGATTATGTTGCTCTGCCTATGTGCAGGGCATTTTTTGTAGGGATACAATGCACTCGCAGGCTTTGCGCACGGGACTTCTTCGGATCAACGGTCGACTCAGGAAGGAACGCCATGAAAAGGCCCGAAAAGGCAGAGGTGATTGCCGAGCTTACGGAGAAGTTCCGTAACGCCGACGCGATTTACCTGTCCGAGTACCGCGGGCTTACCGTTCCGCAGATCACCGATCTGCGTGAAAAGCTAGGCCGCGATACTTCCTACTCCGTGGCTAAGAACACGTTGGCTCGCATCGCCGCCAAAGAGGCTGGGTACGAAGGCTTCGATGAAGTCCTCGCCGGCCCTTGCGCAATTACCTTCGTAAAGGGTGATTACGTTGAGGCTGCGAAGGTCATGCGTGACTTTGCCAAAGACAATAAGGCCCTCGTCATCAAGGGTGGTTTCGCAGACGGAACCATGTACGACGCCGAAGGCTTCAAACAGCTCGCGGATCTCGAATCTCGCGACACGCTGCTTGCCAAGATGGCTGGCGATCTCAAGGGCTCCATGTCCAAGGCCGCCGCACTGTTCGTCGCTCTGCCCACCAAGGCCGTGCGTACGATCGACGCCTTGCGCGAGAAGCAGGAAAAGGCCGCCTGATTACTTTGTCCGGTTCGTGCCGGTCGATGGGAACAAGCAGTCGCAAGCAGTAAACAATTAAAGAATAAAGAATTTCGGTGACGGAAACCGAAAATACTCCGTCGCCACGATTGAAAGGAAGCCATTATGGCTAAGCTCTCAAGCGATGAGCTTCTTGACGCGTTCAAGGAAATGACCCTGGTTGAGCTCTCCGACTTCGTCAAGAAGTTCGAAGAGGAGTTCGATGTCGAGGCTGCCGCTCCGGTCGCCGCCGTCGCCGCGGCCCCCGCCGCCGGTGCCCCCGCCGCCGAAGAGAAGGATGAGTTCGATGTCGTGCTCACCGCTTTCGGCGACAAGAAGATCCAGGTCATCAAGGTCGTCAAGACCCTGACCGGCAAGGGTCTGGCTGAGGCCAAGGCTCTGGTTGACGGCGCTCCTGCCACCATCCTCGAGGGTGCGAAGAAGGAAGATGCCGAGAAGGCCAAGAAGGACATCGAAGAGGCCGGCGGCACCGTCGAACTCAAGTAGTTCCGACCTGCTTCCTTTGTCGGGTTCCACGGTATGCGCCGTGGCTCGGAGGGACGTAGCTGCGAAACCCCGCGTGTGGATCATTCCCCGTGGGGTTTTGTTTTTTTTTTTACGATGTGCTTCATGGCGGTCATGCGAAGGAGTTGTCAATGTATGCAGGTTATGCGTATGACAATCTTGCGCACATGGCACAATCTGTCTTAGGGTTTTAGACGGCGTGTAGGGTAGCATCGGTATAGCATCTACAATGACATTGAGCACAAGCAGGAAGGTCGGCCGATCAATGGGAGCGCAATCCGTGCAGCGATGGGTCATCAAGGCCAATAACGCCATCGAGTGTGCCGTAAGTCGTGGCCAGAGCGTCGAAATAGGTCGTAGGCCGTTACGTCCTTTGACGGGCAATCGGCATAAACGGGTCGATATTGATGACCCCACCCGTTCGATGTCAAAGCGGCACGTGCTGTTTTCCGTCAGCGATACCGGTTCTGCGACCATTCGCGATCTGGGTTCGACGAATGGCACGTATCTGGTCGCGGATGACGGTGGCCTGCGTCGGCTCGAACGGATGCGCGACTACCCGTTGGGGGATTCTCCGATACGTGTACAGCTGGGAGATGTACCGATCGATTTTGTAGAGGTCGTCGAGGATCAGACGGATCGGCCGCCGGTTGCTGATTTATTTGAGTATGCAAAAGGTCGTTCGAACGCCGAGCCTGAGATGGGCGAGATGTCCGTTGACGACATTCTTGACCTGAGGGCCGGGGAGCCTACCGCATCCATCAACTCGGCGGATGTGGCCGAGCGGATCAAGAAACTCGTCGAGGCTCAGAATGCCAAGGTGCGGTCCCATGTGAACTCGTCTGACGACAATGCCGCGGATGCCGGGCGGGATAAACACGAGGCTGGGGCCGCTGTGCAACGGCAGGATCCTGACGCTGCCGAACATGATGCCGTTGCCAAGGATGACGACGCTGACGACCGGCAGTCTCCGCCCGCGACGGATGCCTTGGATGCGCATGCGTCGCAGGTTACCGTCGAAGCCAATGCCGACAGGCAGACGGTTTCCTTGGATCGGAGCGTGCGCGACGAATCCGATGCCAGTGAACCGACAGAGGAGGCTTCCGCCTTTGAGGGTCTTTCATTGGGCGTGGTGGGCACGGCTCCGGTGATGCCTTCCAAGCCCCGTGACCTTTTCCGGGATGCCTTTACCGGCGACGCCATCAGTGCCGTCCAACCGACCGCCGACTCCCCGGTGAGCGACGATTCGCCGTCGGCATTTCATGACGTGACGCCGGCTGTGACTCAAACCGGTGGGGCCAATATGTCGGCCGCAGGTCCTGTCACGGGCGCGATTTCGCCCGACGGCAAGGGGGCGGTGCAAAATTCCGAGGCAGTTTCCGGTTCGTCTGACCACCCGGTCGCGGCCAAAGAGGTTCCGACGGGCGGTGCGATTTCGAGCTTTATGGAGCATCGTGAGCAGGTTGTTTTTGTGCCCATGGATCAGCAGACGGGACGGTCGGTGCCTGATCAAAACGACGGGATTTCACCATATGATCGTTTCATGAAACCGCAGGAAGCTGAAGTCGATCAGGATGATTTGCAGCAGAATCCGGTTGGCGCGGAGCAGAATCAGACCGGTGCGTTCACTCCCGCCTTCGAGCCCGGGTCGGTGTTCGAAAAGGTCTCAAAGGGCCAGTTTGATCGGGTCGACACGGCTCAGTCGGTCGAAGCCGGCGGGTTCACATCTGACGACGCGCAGCGCTCCGATGATTTCAGCAAGCAATTCCAGATGGCCGGATATCCTGAACTACAGGCCTTCTTGGCCATGAATCCCAATCTGTATGATGATTTATATGCATGGCTGAGTGCCTTGGGTAATCAGGATGTTGATGCTGCACTTGAACGCAACTCCGGTTATGCGCGATATCGCGAGAGGGCAGGGAAGGGACGCCGATCATGAGCGGCACAAACCGTACTACAAGTGGCATCGAACGGATGGCGCAGTGGCGTGACGAATATCGGGAGGGACTCAAGCCTTCACCCCTTGAGGATGTGACGCAACTGGCCGCAAGGCTCGATCTCACCCACGCGCATCCCACCGGGGTGGCGCAGTTGTTCGCCAGTGGCCATACCACTCTTGACTCGATGTTCCGCGACCAAGGTATGCTGCGGGCCGCCGGCCGTAGACTTGAGCGGGTATTGGACGATTTGGCGGTCAAGGTCCGTACCTTTGGCGTCGCAGAGCTGTCGTTGGTCGTCGGAGTGGCCTCGTTCAAGGATTCCAACGTGCCCGTGCTGCTGTACCCGGTCGAAGCGCAAAGGGCCGCCGACGGCCGCGAGACCGGTGCCTCGATTCGTTTCACCGGGCATGTCAGTCTCAATCCCGCCTTCATCTCGTCAATGCGTGCGGCCGGTGTCACCATCGATGAGCGCGCCTTGTTCGACGGGTCGAATTATCCCAGCGGAACCCCGGATACTTCCACGGTGTTTGCGGCGTTGACCAAGTTGGCATCCCCGGTCTTCCCCGATTTTGACATCGAACGCGCCATTGTGCTCGGTTGCTTCATGGATCCCACCACAAGGACGCTTTCGGAGGGTGGACGCATTATCGACGCCCTGAAAAGCAAGCCTTCGGGCAATCCCGCACTCGATGCGCTGGCAGGGTACGGCGATGCCGTTAAGCGTCTGAATGGTGAACAGCTTCCGCAATACAGTCCTTTCGATGACGATCCGCACAATGAACATGAGGTGGGTGACGTCAGCAACGAAGTACGTAATGCGGCGAAGCTCGCGGCCTCTGGCCATTCCTTGTTCATTGACGTTGCGCCTGGCGACGACTCGGCTCTCGACGCTGCAGCGATAGCCTCACGTTGCGTTGCTTCGAACCGTTCAGTGCTTTACGTGGCCGGGGTGTCCGGGCAACAGAAGCGTTTCGGGCATATCATGAAGACGGCCGGCCTCGATAAATTGGTGCTGGATCTGGCCGACGGCAAGGCGGTCGCAGGTCTCGACCGGCGACTGATTGAGGCCGTCGGGTTCCGTCCCGGTGCGGCCGCTTCACGGTTCGACCAGCTTTCCGACGAACTTGTGGGCGTGCGTTCGCGACTGACCCGTTATCTGGGTGATTTACACGGAGTTGACAAGCAATGGGGCGTCTCGGCCTATCAGACCATACAGAACCTTGCAAAGATCGCCGCTTTGCCTGTGCATCCGGCTACTCACGTTCGTCTGAGCGCACAGACAGCCCATGCGATTGCGCCGAACATGACGCAGTGGGGTCAGAAGCTGCGACGTGCCGCACAATTCGGTGAGTTCACCATCGAGCCACAGGACACGGTCTGGTATCACGCATCGTTGTATTCCGACAGGGATGCGGTCAGCGCCTATCGGAACGTGGAAGACCTTCTTCAACGGCTTCTTCCCGAACTTCGCGAACAGGTCAGTTCCACCACTCAGGCATGTGGCTTCCCGGTGCCCGCCACCGTCGAGGATTGGGGTCATCAGGTCAGGATTCTCAGGAACCTGCGTCGTGTTCTCGACGTGTTCCAGCCGGAGATTTTCGAACGCGATATTTCCGGAATGATTGAAGCGAGCAAGCCCAAGGCGCAACGCAAATCCGAAGGATCCCAGATGGGCTTCTGGGAGCGTCGGCGGCGCGTCAAAGAGGCCAAGAGTCTTCTGCGTCCGGCGGCACAGGTCGAAGACCTCAATGCAGCCCTCAAAGTCGTCGACAAGCAGGCGGCACAGTGGCGTACGTTGGTGCCTCATGGCGGTTGGCCGGTTCTGCCCCCGAAACTGGATGCGATTATCGACACACAGGAGGCATTGATGCGTTCCATCACGTCTCTTGACGCCGTTTTGAACACCACCATTGCGGGCGGAAATTTGGAAACGATGGATTTGGCACGGCTTGAGGAACGGCTCAAGGCGCTATACGCCGACCGTATGGCCCTCGACACCCTGCCGAGTCGCGCCCAGTTGGAGCGTGACTTCTCCGCTGCCGGTCTGGATGAACTCATAGATGACATGCGTTCTCGACACGTGGACATCAACGCGGTCGAAGCCGAGCTCCAGCTTTCCTGGTGGACGACCGTTTTTGAGGACATCGTGGGTTCGTCCGCGATTATCTCCAATCAGGATGGGTCGGCACTGCAGTCGGCCGTGGATCGCTTCGAGCAGGTTGATGTTGATCACATAGGGTCCATCGGGCCCATGGTGGCGCAGGAATCTACGCGACGGCTGTGCGACCTGTTGTTTGCTCGTACGCAGGAGGCAAACCGGTTGCATACTTTGCTGGCCGGCAGCCCCCGTGTGCCGCTTACGCGTGCACGTCGTGAATACCCGGAGATCGTGATGGCCGCAAAGCCGGTGCTTTCAGCCACGCCTGCTGCGCTCACCGTCGCCAGCGACCCCGGTCCGTTGGCGCAAGTCGTCATCATCGATGCAGCCGCGCATCTGCCGGCTCTGGAACTGCTTGGCATTCTTGCGCGAGCGCGGCAGGTTGTGGTGCTGGCCCATGGTTCGACCGTCACCTCGAGCAGCCTCAAGGCGCTAATCGGGCTTTTGCCCCGCATCGCATCTGAGCCATGTCCTAGTCGTCGCGATCCCAAACTGTGCGCCTTTCTGAGCAATCATGGGTATGGGATCGTTCGTTGCGACGTGGCTACCGCGGCCGAACAGGGTCGTGTCAGATACCATCGCGTCAAAGGCGGTGGTGTGCCGGTGCTTGCGACGGGTCTGGTGGAGAGTAGCCAACAGGAAATCAGTGAGGTCGTGGCCACCGTCAAACGGCGTGCTGCGGGCTTTACCGTGGTTCCCACCGACTATCTGTTGGCGATCGTCACGTTGACGCCCGTGTTTCGTAGTCGGCTTGGCGCCGAATTCAAGTCGCTTGCCGCCAAAGATGAGTCCATGGCGCGTTTCCTGCGGCATGTGCGCTTGCTGGACATCGATCAGATAGCCGGGCTGAAAGCGACCGATGTCATCCTTTCGCTTAGTTTCGCCAAGACCGCTCATGGCCGTCTGTTGCAGCAGTTCGGTGCGCTTGAATCCGTGGGTGGTGACGGTGAAATATTGGATGCGCTTGCGTTGGCCGATCGCAATCTTGATATCATTTCCGCGTTTGGATCCGAAGACATGGAGGATGACCGTCTTCACCAACCTGGTCCCCAACTCCTCAAGCAGTTGCTCGTGTGGGCTGAGAAGCTCCATGACGAATCATCGCGTCCGCAGGAGCGGATCACAGGGGGGAATGTGCTTGTTGACGATCTGGCCAAGCGCATTCGTGCCCGTGGGCTCAACGTTGCCGTGCATTATGGTTTCGATGGGGGTATTTCCATTCCATTGGTCGTGGGGTTGAAGGATAAGCCTTTCTGCCTGGCAGTACTGACCGACGATGCGAACTTCATGAGCATCCAGTCCACTCGTCTCCGTCACCGTGTGCTGACACAGCGTCTACAGTCGCTTGGCTGGTCGGTCATGGAGGTTTGGAGTGTCGGGGCGTTCGTCAACCCCGACCAGGAGGTCGATCGCGTGGTGGGCAGAATTGGTCAGATCTACCGTGAGGTGCGTTGATGGCCGCATACGACTCCAGTCGTCGTACCCCTCGTGGACGGCATAGACGTGTGATCAAGGTCGGTACTGAAAGGTTCGCCATGAATGATGCCGATCAGGTGAATCAGGGCTTTGTCGTCGCCGATTCGACGGGCTTCACCGATTATTCTGACCGTCGTGCGCCCGAATCCAAGAACGCCGAGGATGATGGTCGTATTCTCACTGAGTTACCACCGCATTGGGCGGTCTTCAGCGAACGCGAGTAAGGGGTAGCGACCGAACCGGAGCGGGTGAAGCTGTGTCAAGCTTAGGGTGCACGGGGATCGATCAACTTGTGTCACCTTCCTTTCATCGTTGCCATGATGCCGATACGTTCCTGAACCGCCATCACCTTCGCGGCTTCGCCTGGCGACATGGCGAATTGCACTGTTTCCTTGTCTTCGCCTCCTCCCATGCCCCCGGTGTCATTGCTTTTGTGGGCTACGGTAATAACCGTTGCCGTTTGGGCAAGGGTACAGAGCTCGTTACGTTCTGGTCCTTGCGTCGCTGATGACTCCGAAGGGGCTGGCGAATTCGTTGACGCCAATAAGGGCTGTGGCGTCTCTATTTTTCGGTTTTTGTCTTTTTCCTCCGCTTCCTTCGGATTTTGAACACCCTGCATGGTCGGCGTTACGTGTCTTATCTGTGCTCTTGATGCTGTGCGTGTTATTTGCGATGGTCGTATTCGTTGTATTGATGACACCGTTAACGCTGTCCGCACTGGCGAACCTGATGGCGTGGACGATTTTGATTGTTCTGTTTGCGCAGACGGCAACCTGCGTATTCTCTGTGCCGAAACCGTTGACTCGGCATCGGTGAACATCGCCGTGATGTCCGCATGTGAGGCCTCGGCCATGCCGCGCATGTCGGATTCGGCGGCCCCGGCAGCATTGTCGTCTGGTGTTCTCCGCTCCGGTGCATACCCGCTTTCGGCTGAGCGTTGCACGTTTTCGCAACTTGTGACCGCCACCAGCGTGACCGATTGTCCAGGGATGAGTTCGTCGGCCACGCTTGCGATGCGTACGCTGACCACGGCCTGGCCCGGTTCCGGGACCGGCGAAGCACGAGCCATCGGTTTGATGAGCATGTCGCCGGCCTTTATGTCGATTTGCGCGATCTTCCCGATCGCCTGATTCGCGTCGGTGAAACCTGAGGCGAACGCTTTGTGATCGGGAATCTGGAGTACGTTAAGATCTCCGCTCTCGATCAAAGTGCCACGCGCGATGTCGTGTGTGGCGATTACTGCCGTCTTGGTCCGCATCAGCCCCACCGCCGTTTCAAGGCCGAAAAACACCGTCAGTCCCACGCATATTGCCATCGTAACGGTTCGTAAAGTCTGGGCTTGTCTGCGTTGGTTGAGCGTCATGGCTTTGTGCGGCCGCGTATTTGAGTCCGACGCATTGTCGTTGTGCCGATTCAGGTGTTGCAAAAAATTCATCATGCCGTCATCATGGCCCTGCCTTGGGAGTATGGCAATGCGGAACGGTTGCTGTGACCCAAATCGACGGGCTGTGTATAAATTCGGCGTGTCGCAGTGAATAGCCGTCGAAATTATCCACAATGCGCGTGGGACGATTTCAGGGTTGCCAAACAAGCGTGGAAATCCGTCGGAATACGAAAAAACCGACTGTTACCAGCCGGTTTAACTACGTATCTGATCAAGCAATTCGTTTCAAAGAAAACGCTCACTTTGAAGAGTCGGAGGATTTCGACGAACCACCATCGGTGCGGTAGAAGCCGGAACCCTTGAACTCAATCGGCACGGCTGAAAATACCTTACGTACCTGCTCCAGTCCGCATTTCGGGCATGTGGTGATCGGGTCGTCGGTGAACGACTGCTGTTCGGTGAAATCGTATCCGCAGCTTTTGCAACGGTAATGATAGGTAGGCAAGGTTCCTCCACAAAGTCAATGGCATCAGAAGCGGCGCATTCGACACCGCGTAGGTCAACTGTTCACATTCTAGTCCCGGCCTTGACGCGTTTTCATCACCGGCAAAGCAGGGTGCGGGTTGGGGTCAGTGCCACGTCCACCGGCACGTCGTGGGCTTGGTGGGGTATGGCAACGCTTTGGGTCGGCTGGGTTGAATTGCGGTTACGGCAAGGACGGTTGCCGCCCGCGGCTGCGCGTTCGTCGAAGCAGCCGGTCTTGGCCTCGGATCGTTGGTCGCAATGGCTGCTTGGCGACTTTGCGGCGTCGCTTGGATCGGTTCCGTCATTGACTGCAAGTTCCCAGTCCCAGCAGATGCCGATGGTGATGGCATCGCGATTTCGTAGCGTGAGAGCCCGATCATACCAGCCGCCGCCACGTCCCAGCCGATACCCGTTAACATCGATGGCGAAGGCCGGCACGAAGATAACACGCGCCGCGCCGATCGCCTCGGCCGTAAGCGTTGCTCCCTCCGGTTCCGCTGGCCGCAGCCCGCCGCGTTGGGTTCGAGGCATGTCTCGCAGGGCTGCGCGCCCGTGGTATTCACCCCACCCGATGTCGCGCCCGCGCCCCAGTCGTGGAACCAGTACTCTCAATCCCCGTCCTACGAGCATGTCGAGCAGTGCGTCCGTCGGGGCCTCGCCGCCCATTGACACGTATGCCGCCACGGTGTCACCTGGTTCGAGTGCCGGTCCGCGCCATGCGGACACAATCCTAAGGGCTCCGCCACCAAGGCTATTCGCCCGTGGTTGTGCGGTTTCCTGTTTGGCTTCCGCGTTGCTCCCGTTCGCGGCGGATTCGGGTGCCGGGTTGGGGGTCGTCTGCCATGTGGCGCGATCGTCGAGCAGATCCGCCGCACGTTGTGCCAGTCGGATACCGGCGGTTTCGCGTGCGTCCTGATCGACCGTTCTGCGCCGTGCAATGGCCTCGTGGCGCATGGTCCGTTTGATTTCGTCGATATCCGTACCCATGCCTCCATCGTAGGGTTTCCGGTGCATCGTCGCTTATCAGGCGCGTGATTGCGAAAGGCTGCCTACGTATGAACGCTTTAAACGGGTAGCATGCACCGATAAAGACCGTGTTGAACCACGTTGGGTCCCGGCGCGTCGGCATGGGATCCATTAAGGGCCGAGAGCCGCAATCGCTGATTTTCCGAGGTCGGTTCCGAAGCGGCCGAGGGTGGTTATGCCGCTTCCGGTTGGTTCGAGGCCGACCTTTCGCGTACCATGGATGGTATGGCTGTTTTCCGTTCGTTGCGTGGGGCGATTAGGTCTCCGGGGTCGCAGGCCTTGCTGATGCCGCGTGCCTTGGTCGCCCCGCAGGGTGCCATTGCGATTCGTCTGCGCCCGATGAGAGCCGACGATGCGATCGAATGGAGTCGTCTGCGTGAACGCAACCGCTCCTGGCTTCAACCTTGGGATTCGGGCGATCCGATGCACGGCCCGGGGTTCAGTTTCAATGAGTGGATCGAGCGTCAGCATCGTGCGCAACGGGCGGGTACGGCGGCCCAGTTCTTTATCGAATACCGGATGTCGATAGTCGGTCAGGTTTCCGTTGGCGCCATCAGCTATGGGGCGATGCGTTGCGGGTCGGTGGGATATTGGGTGGACGAAGGTCATGCGGGCCTCGGCATTGCCCCGATGGCGGTCGCCTTGCTTGCCGATTGGGCGATGCTGGACGCTGCCGGCTCCAGACTGCATCGCCTTGAAATCGCGATGCTTCCAGAAAACAGGTGCTCGAAACGGGTCGCGGAAAACTCGGGGCGCGTCATGAAGGTGTGCGTCGTGGCTACATGTACATCAATGGCGCTTGGCGCGATCATGAAATGTACGGTCTACTGGCTGAAGATGCGCCTGAAGGCTTTGTCAAACGTCTGCTTGATTGAATTTCGGCCTTCGGCTGCGGGCATTGAAAATCCGGTTGAGGTGCAGTAAAAAGCCTCTGCCGGATCCATGCACAATTGGGTGTTATCGTGCGTCGTGACACGCCACGCGTCGGAGGCTTCAAAAGTCATGAACTCTCTCTATTCTTAGGACATATGAACTACGAGTCTGTCAGTGGTGTTGTAGTACTCGTGATCTTTGTCATGTTGGTTGTTGTATGGCTGCCGAATCGGACGGTGGACAGTATGAGAAAGGCTCAGAAGCATCAAGAGGACAAGTACTCGTCTTCGTTGCATCTGGTGGATGCGCACAGCGGGACTCGTTTCTCGGATGATTCTGGACCTTCGGAGGAAGGGACGGCCATGCGGTCGAATGAAACGGGGCATGCTCCAAATCGCCCGGTCGTCGGACGCAAGGAGTTGAAAGTTCACGAGGAGAAGCGCGTCGCTCATGTACGTGAACTTCGACGGGCTGCCGCGCGTCGTCGTGCCATCATCGCGACCGGTCTGCTTATCGTCTCGATTGCAGTGCTTGCCATTGCGTTTCCGTTGCATTTCAGCCCTTTGTTTGCCTTGATACCTGCCGCTCTGCTCGCCGTGGTGCTGGTTGCTGGTGCACGTGCCTCGAAGCACGCGCGTGAATGGGAACGTAATCTCAAAGCTCGCAATGCTGCAAAAAGCCAGCAGGTTAAGCCTGCCTCACGGACTCATCGGGTGGATCGACGCCCCGGTCACGTCGTAGCGGATGCCGACGCGAACAGGCAAGTTGATCGTGCGCGTGGCGGACATGGAAAGACCGTTGTTTCGACTGCGGACGACCAGCCTACGGGTGTGCTGGAAACCTCTGAGATTCGTTCCATCGTCGAGCAATCCAAACGTAAAGATGCTGGTGACAGGGCTCGCACAGCCCAAGAGATTGAGGCTCCCAAGGCAAATGCGGCAGATGAATCCGAAGCTAGGATTTCGGGTTCGGCCAATCGTGTCCGGACCAAAGCCGGTGCCGTTTCGGAGATTCGGGTCGAAGCCGAGGATGCAGCTGGGTCTTCCAAGCCGGCGTCAGCCGGAAACGCCTCTTCTGACAAGCCCCGTCCTGGTGAAGAAAGCAAGACTGCTGTCAGTAAGACGGATAAGCCAAACGCTTCTCGCTCCGTGGTCACCATGACCGCGGCCGCCAAAGCCGCGTTGCATGCGGAAAGCTCGCAGATTGACGCAGTTCCGGACGCCACCAACGAGCTTCAGCGCGTACACCCGGCTGGTGCGTTGAACGTCGTTGACATGGCACCGACCAATCAGGATTTGATTTCCTTCTCTCTGGGGGCCCCCCGTAACCCACAGACCGCCACTCAGGAGCCGCAGAGCCTTGAGATCAAGTCCACTCGGCAGGTCGCCAAGGCCGTGCCGTCAAGGGTCGAAGAGGCGGCTGCCGATGCAAACGCAACCAAGGCTTCGGCGACGGACAAGGGAAAGAATCCGGTCGGCAAATCCTTGTCTGAGGATAAAAGCGGTGCGAGGGTGGACGAGTCCTCCCGTGCACGGGGTGGTCGTGCCGCTGAAAGTGGCGAACCGGCAAACGCCTGCACTTTCCACGATGCCGAACTTGCGGCTAAGGTTGAAGCTCCCGCCGTCTCCTCGGATTCTCTGGGCACTGGTCTCGAATCCATCCTTGCGCGCCGTGGTGCCTGATTCTACGGCAGGGTGACTAGCCGTAGATAAGATGTGTTTCTTGTTTCTTCTCGCGAGCGTAAATACGCTGATTGTCGGTATTTTCACTCTCAGCGTTAGCACTCAGGTTGGCAGAGTGCTAATTTTCGCGCTATGATGGAGCCGTAAGCGCAAAGGGACGTGCCTAAAGTGTCGTCAGCCCTTGAAAGCGGTGTCCTCGCGCCCGAAGTATTGATGATACTCACAGAAGGAGGTTCCACAGTGTCGATTGCACTTACACCGTTGGAAGACAAGATCATTGTGAAGCAGGCTGAAGCTGAGACCCAAACGGCTTCCGGGCTCATTATCCCGGATACCGCCAAGGAGAAGCCGCAGCAGGGTGAAGTTCTCGCCATCGGCCCCGGTCGTCGCGACGACAACGGCAATCGCGTCCCGATGGATGTCAAGGTCGGCGACAAGGTGCTGTACTCCAAGTACGGCGGCACCGAGATTCACTACAAGGGTGAGGATTACCTGATTGTCGGCGCGCGTGACGTGCTGGCCATCCTGAACTGATCTTCGTTCGTAAGCTTTGTAGCGCCCTGCACCGATGGTGTGGGGCGCTTTTCTATGCGTATCGGACGAACGATTCCGGTGAATAGGTATTTACCCGCCCGATTCTCCCGCGACATGCCCAAGCGGATGGTGACGGCTCCGCGGACGAGCAGTTTTATCCTCTGATCCGCCCTGATCGCCATTGCCCGGGCGTCTTCGCTATATGAATGGGGAATTGATTTTCAAAACGGCGACGTTTCGCGCTTTTATCAGCGCCGGTTTCGAAATCGGCGCAAAAGTGCCGACGGAACAACAATCCGGGCAGAATGAATCGCGTAGCGGCCTGATGCCGTTTTTGCCTGTGGCGTAGCTTACAATGTGCGGTATGACTTGCAGACATCGTGCGATTATCGACACCATCCCCTCCTATAAGCAAGGCAAGACCGCCCCTGTTGCGCCGGGACTTACTTCCTACAAGATTTCAAGCAATGAAAACCCGTATCCGCCATTGCCCAGCGTACAGAAGGCCATTGCCGACAACGCCTTGGGGTCGATCAACCGGTACCCGGACATGCGAGGGTGGGCCGTTGTGGAACGCCTCGCCCAAGAGTATGGCGTTAAGCCGGAAAACGTGATTCTCGGATGCGGCTCGACCGAGGTCATCACTCAGCTGGTGAGCTTCGTTTCCGGTCCCGGCGATGAGGTCGTCTACCCGTGGCGCAGCTTTGAGGCATATCCCATCATTGTTGCGGGCGCCGGGGCTACCAGCGTGCAGGTCGCCAACCGTTCGGATGGCGGTCACGACATCGACGGTGTGATTGCGGCGTTGAACGACAGAACACGTCTGGTGATTGTCAACAACCCCAACAACCCGACCTCCGCTTCGTTGCGGGACGACGAGGCCAGACGGTTGATGCGCGCGGTTCCCGATGACGTGACCGTGCTGTTCGATGAGGCCTACTTCCAATTCAACGACGACCCTGACGCCAGCGTCGCTATGAGACTGTTCGACGAATACCCGAACATCGTGGTGGCCCACACCTTCTCGAAGGCCTACGGCCTGGCGGGTTTGCGTATAGGCTACGCCATCGCGCAGCCGGAGGTCATCGAAGGCATGATCAAGGTGGCTTTGCCTTTCGGCGTGACCCATGCGGCGCAGACGGCCGCGTTGGCCTCGCTTGACGCCAAGGACGAGCTTATGGGACGTGTTGGCGCCATCAAGGCCGAGCGTGAGCGTGTGGTTGCGGCGCTCACTGAGCAGGGTTGGAATCTGGGCAAACCGTACGCCAATTTCTTCTGGCTGCCGCTCGGTGAACGCACGGACGGGGCCGCGGACCGCTTTGCGTCTCAAGGCCTTTCCGTACGGGCGTTCGGTGGTGATGGCATACGTGTTTCGATAGGGGAGCCTGAGGCGAATGACCGAGTGATTGAGGTGTGCGCGGAGCTTATGCATGACGGCTTCGCCAAGTGACGTTGGTACTGTAAAGGCTTGAATGTAGGGGGCGGATCTAATGACGGTTCTGCCGTCGGTGCGACCCGCCGATTTTTATTTGCCTAATCATTGATAATTAGCCTTTTTAAGCACTTCGCTGAACGCGCAAGGCGTGTCGTGACTTGCGCAGGTCCGTGGTTCATGGCATTATAGTCAAGTTGCTTAGCGGAGGTTCACTTAGTGAGCCTGCGTTATGTAATGGCGGATTTCCCAAGCGGTCAAAGGGAGCTGACTGTAAATCAGCCGCTTATAGCTTCAGTGGTTCGAATCCACTATCCGCCACGCCTCGATAGCTCAGTGGTAGAGCACTTCCTTGGTAAGGAAGAGGTCGTGAGTCCGATTCTCACCCGAGGCTCTCTGGCGGGATAGCTCAGCTGGCTAGAGCGTACGACTCATAATCGTAAGGTCAAGAGTTCGAGTCTCTTTCCCGCTACAAATTACCGGCACCAGCCGGTAAAGTAACGCAAACGCAGAAGGTGAACTATGGCAAGCAAAAGCGCCGCGGTCCGTCCGGGCATCACGCTGGCATGCACGGAGTGCAAGGAGCGTAACTACATCACGACCAAGAATCGTCGTAACACCCCGGATCGTCTTGAGCTCAAGAAGTTCTGCCCCCGTTGCGGCAAGCAGACCGTGCATCGTGAGACTCGTTGATATTCAATTCTTTGAAGGAAGCCTGACTTCGGTCGGGCTTTTTTCGTATCTGTCGGATTTTCCGATTCGGAAATGAACTTTGAGCGAAAGGCAGCCATGAACGATTTGAATGCTGGGCGTGGTCGTATCGGATCATCGGACCGCCTTGCCGAACCATTGCGTCTGGCGGATCTGACGACGGTCGGCGTGGGTGGGGCCATGAAGCGTTTTGTCGAACCGCGCACCAGGCAGGAGTTCATCGACGCGGTGCGTGACGCCGATGATGCGGGTCTGCCGCTGTTGGTCATCGGTGGCGGGTCGAATTTGCTGGTTGCCGACGAGCCCTTCGACGGAGTGGTGGTGCGCGACGCGCGGCGTGAGGTCCATAGGCTCGGTGAAGGTGCCGATGCCGCCGATGGCGCGAATACCCAGACGGCGCAGGAAGTGTTGCTCCGTGCGGATGCAGGGGTGAACTGGGACGATTTCGTAACTTCCTGCGTCAACGGTGGATTTTCCGGAATAGAAGGGCTTTCGGGCGTTCCCGGCACGGTTGGCGCGTCGGTGGTGCAGAACATCGGTGCCTACGGGCAGGAGGTGGCGCAGTGCGTGCACAGTGTCGAGGCTTGGGATCGACAGACATCGCGGATGGTGACGTTGACGCATGACGATATGCATTTCGGATACCGCACCTCCGCCCTCAAGTCCAGCATGTATGAGGCTGCCGGGGTACCGGCGAAGCGTTTCTTCCCGACTCCTCGATACGTTGTTGTTTCGGTCACTTTCGTCCTGTGTCGCAGTGTCAATGGGGTTGTGGCGATGGGGCAACTGGCCAAGGCGCTGGGCGTCGAAGTGGGATGCACGATGCCGCTTGACGCCATCCGCGAGGCGGTTCTGCAGGTAAGGGCCGGTAAAGGCATGCTCGAAGATCCGTTGCGGTACGGCACTCCCGCGATGCGGGGTGTCAGGCGGCCACAGAACGTGGCCGAGGCCATGAAGCAACGTGCGGTGCAGGCCTCGCGAAGCGTTGCGCTCAATCAGGGAGCCGGGACTCGTATCAATGAGCGGACCGAGGCGGCTCATGTCGCTCGGGCTCGGGCCGATGGCGGTAACGCGAACCGTGCCGAAATGGATCAGCCTGACATGAACCGTCATAGTTGCGGCAGCTTCTTCATGAACCCCGTGCTTTCAACGACCACGGCGGCAGCTCTTCCGGCCGACGCGCCACGGTTCGACGTCACGTTGCCGGACGGTACGGCGGGCGTCAAGACCTCGGCCGCGTGGCTCATCGACCATGCCGGTTTCCATAAAGGCTTTGCCGTCCGCCCCGGCGCCGCCGCCGGATTGTCTACGCTGCATACCCTCGCATTGACCAATCGCGGCGGGGCGAAGGCGAGCGATATCGCGGAACTCGCACGCACGATCGCGGACGGTGTCGCTGCGGCTTTCGGCGTCAGACTGGTGCCGGAACCGGTGGTTGTCGGTATGGACCTGATGACGCCGGACCGCGCCCAATAGGAGGATCCAACCGGAATGCGCGCGGCGCCGGTGCCGGAATCGCGCGGCAGGCACCTTCCGTCTCTTGGACACGGTCTGTACGGTTTAGATGGTCTGCATGGTCCGCATGGTCTGTACGGTCTGTATGCGCGACAATGGACGTGTCGGCGTGAAGGCCTTCCGTTCGTAGTGTTTCGTCGCCTGAACGCCCGGTTCCGTCGTTGCGTTCACGTAACCTGAATGCGGATATATGGTTGTAAGGAGGCCGTGATGGCGTACGTGATTGCTCAACCCTGCGTGGATGTCAAGGACAAGGCATGCGTGGATGAGTGCCCCGTCGATTGCATTTACGAGGGCGACCGCACGCTCTACATCAATCCGAACGAGTGCGTGGACTGCGGCGCATGCGAGCCCGTGTGCCCCACCGAGGCGATTTTCTACGAAGACGATGTTCCTGATGAGTGGGCATGGTACAAGGATGCCGCGGTCACGTATTTCAATGATCTTGGCGATTTGGGCGGAGCCCAGGCCGCTGGGCCTTCCGGTAAGGACGAGGAGCGAATCGCCGCTCTGCCGCCGCAGAATCAGGACTAGCCATCGTCGCTGGCCGATTATTTCCTTAAGGGTCTCGGCAGAAGATTGATCGGTTCAAACCCGCACCGCTCCGGTATAGGCGGTGCGGGTTTACTTCAGGGATCATCGGGGTGATGCGGCCCTGCCGGCCGTTTTGGAGCCGTTGCATTTGAAACTGTGGGTGTCAAACCGTTTTATGGCAGTGCCGACATTATGGTTCTCCGTCGGAACGCGACGTCTCATCGCGGCTCCGGCCGTGAAACCATGCACTGTGATTTCATTATCATAATGAGGCCGTCCGGTCTGCTTCGAGCCCGGTTGCGGGTAGTGTATAGGGTTATTGGCAGAAAAAGGCCGGCGAGGTCCGGCGCGAGTCAATCAAACGAAGGCGGTACCATGGGCTTCCACACATTCGCGAACACCTACGATTGGGGACGCGTCGCGCCGTATAGAAAAACCGCGCAGGCCGCGCCTGGCGGAATGATCGACCTCTCCGTCGGTTCTCCGGTGGATGCCACGCCCGCGACGGTGCGGCGGGCGCTCGCCGACTCCGCGGACGCTCCGGATGCCCACGGCTACCCGAAGGCTGAGGGGTCGGCGCGGTTGCGTCGGGCCATTGTCGACTGGTTCCGCAATGTGCGCGGCGTCGACTGTGAACGCATGGGGGCCGATTTCGTGCCCACGGTCGGTTCGAAGGAAGCCGTCGCGCTCATGGCCTCGCTGCTGCATCTGGAACCGGGCGACGTGGTGGTGCAGCCGCGGATCTCCTATCCGACCTACGAAATCGGCACGCAACTGGCCGGTGCCGCAGTGTGCAAGGTCGCGAACGTGGCCGACGTCGATTCATGGCGGAGCATTCCGGGCGTCAAGGCGATTTGGGTCAATTCGCCAAGCAATCCGACTGGGCAGGTGCTGTCCGCCGGGCAGTTGCGCGGGATCGTCGAGGCCGCCCGGTCGATAGGCGCCGTGGTGCTTTCCGATGAATGCTATGCCCTGTTGACGTGGTCTGAAGACGCCGAAGGCGGCGATGGTGCTGTGCCGGCCAGCTGCATACTTGAGCCGGCGGTCTGTGGGGGTACCGCCCGAGGCGTTCTGGCGCTCTACTCGCTGAGCAAGCAATCGAATATGGCCGGGTATCGCACCGCATTCATCGCTGGCGATCCGGAGCTTATCGGGCCGATGAAGCTCTACCGTAAGCAGATCGGACAGATTATTCCGGGCCCGGTGCAGGCCGCGATGGCCGTCGCGTTGGAAGACGGGCGGTCGGTTGGGATTCAGCGTGGGCTTTACCGTCGCCGCTTCGAAACGTTGGTGAACGGTTTGCGCGCGGCCGGTTATGACGCCCGCGTGCCGCAGGGTGCCCTGTATGTGTGGGTGCGTGCGAAGTCCGGCGACTGCTGGCAGGACATGGCCGAGCTTGCCCGCATCGGCATCGTGTCCAGTCCGGGCGAGTTCTACGGGGACCCCACTCGCCTGCGGTTCTCGGTCACCGCCGATGATGCCACGCTTGCAGAAGCGGCCCGACGTCTGGAGGCCTAGTCGCCCGCAGACAACGGTTGGTGGTTTCCGGGCGATGCTTCACGAGCGTGCAATAGGCGTCATCGATTGTCTTGAACTTTCGGCCTGAACCTTCGGCACCTGATCCGATCGGACAGTGATGGAAGCTCCGTCGGCCGCGCATCGCGTTTATCGCGTGTGCCTGTTTTATAATGCTCATATGGAGCAATCAACACGTACGCGTTTCTCCGATGACCTGCTGACCGAAGACCACCCGCTACGGCGTTTGGTGCGGGCCGATGGCGGGCGCGAGCCGGCAAGGCTGAACATCGTCTTGCGTGGCTTGGTCTTTTTCGGGACGTTTTTCGGTGTGCTTGTCGTGTTGGGAATCATCGGGGGCATCGTTTATGGGATGGCTGCAATTGATGCCGGCTCGACGGCTCCCGGCATGGGTTTCGATGTCGATGATCCGCAGGTAATGCTTGGAGCCATGCTTTTGGAGACCGTCGCCGCCGTTACGGGGTACGTCGTGGTCGTTTTCTGCATGGAGCGGCGGCGCCACCCCCTGGAGTTTCGTTTCTCACGTTGCGGCGGCCTGCTCGTCGGTTTTGTCATCGGGTTTGGCGCCATTGCGTCGAGTCTGGGCGTGCTGGCATTGACCGGCGGTTATCGAATTGCCGGTTTCAATGTGCATTACAACCCGTTGGTGGATTTGGTGGCGTTGGGCATGTGCGCCGGGGTGTCCGAGGAGATCATGATGCGCGGCATGCTGTTGCGCCTGATTGAGGAATGGCTCGGCTCCTGGGGCGGGGTGGCGGTTTCCGCGCTGGTGTTCGGACTGCTTCATGTGAGCAATCCCGACGGCACGTTGTGGGGTGGGCTCGCCATCGCGATTGAGGACGGCATTCTCGCCGCGGCGCTTTACGTCATCACGCGTTCGTTGTGGGTTGTGATAGGCGAACATATGATGTGGAATTTTGCCGAAGGACCGATTTTCGGTTCGATCGTGTCCGGTACGGGCAAGCAGGACTCATGGCTGGTGGCGCAGTGGCGTGGACCGGATTGGCTCACCGGTGGCTCGTTCGGCCTTGAGGCGAGTGTCGTGCCGGTGATTCTGATGGGAGTCGCGGGGGTCGCCCTGCTGGTCTACGCGCAGCGCAAGGGCATGATGGTCAAGCCGTCCTGGCTGCGGCGCCGCGCCATCGCCTCCCGCGCTGATGACTCTCCCTCGGTGGATGAGTGACCCTATGCGTCGGTGTGAGCATGTCCGCTTCGGGATGTGCTTGTGTCGAGGGTCGAGGGTGAAGGCGCTCAATCGTGCGCAGCGTCGTGAGGTGGCATGGTTATCGGCGAGGGTCCAGGTGGGAGTTGCCGGCGACCTGGCGCGCCTTCCATTGGTCGTGTTCGATGCCCAGTCCGGCCGCGTGCTTGCCGAACTTGCCGTGCACCGCGTCGAGGGCGGATTCGGCCTTGCGCAAGGCGTCCTGCGGTGACCTTGCTGCATCCGGTTGCGAAACGTCTGGTGCGGAATCGCGTTTTTGCCGTTGAGGCTGGCGCTCGCTTTGGCCGATCGGTGTCGAAAAGACGGACTTCCTCTGGCTGTCGCTGATTCGCTTGCTCGGGTGGTTGCCGGATTGACTGCCGGTGTTAGTGCCAGCGCCGGTGTCGGCGTGGTCGTCATGTCGAGTGCCGGCTCCGGTGCTGTCGGTGTGGTTGCCGGACTGTTGGCGGGCGTCGCTGCGATTGCCAGGATGACCGTCGGGCTGGCCCCGCCGGCTGTTGCCCGATTTGTGTTTATCGACTCCGTCGCCGCCTGTGAACATGTCGTCAAACGACAGTTGCACCGGTGTTGCCGCGCGATCGCTTAAGGAACTGGCGCTGACTCCGGCCAGCCTGATTTCGCGCGGCAAGGGCGTGCTGTCAGAAGCGTTTGCCGGTATTTTGAGCATCGACCTGAGCAGTGAAACAGATTCGGGGTACATTACCGTCGTCGTGTCCATGGGCTGTTCAAGCGTATGTGATTTGGTCGAGTAGCTCAGATCCGCGAACCGTAGTTTCACCGTCACCGTGCGTGCCACGAGGCTTTTGGCCCGAAGCGTGCTGCTCACCTCGTTGCAGCAGTGGTGCAGTAGCTCGCGAACCTGCGTCATGTCGCGTGTGTCCTGTTCGAACGTCACCTCGGCGCCAATCGACTTTTCGGGCGCATGCGGCTCTACTGGCCGTGGATCAAGCCCGCGAGAGGCAAGAAACAGATGGTGAGCCGTAATGTGCGAGCGGGTGGCCTGAAACAGCGCCGTTTCGTCCATCTGCGCCAGATCGGCCACGGTCTTGATGCCCCACGCGTCGAGTCGCTTGCCCAGTGACGGTCCGATGCCCGGAATCGCCCGTAAGGGCATCATCTGCACGAATTGCGCCTGCCGGGCTTCGGGAATCATCAACATGCCATCCGGTTTGGCGTTGGTGGAGGCCAGTTTCGCCACCAGCTTGTTGGAGGCCACGCCCACCGAGCAGGTGATGCCGTAGCGCCGCGCGACCTGTTGTCGCACCCAAGCGCCGATCGCCCGTGGTGATTTCCATAGCAGTAGCGCGCCGGACACGTCCATATAGCCCTCGTCCACGGAGACCTGTTCGATCTGGTCCGTGACCTGTTGGAACACTTCGGTGAAAATGCGCTTGGACATGGTTCGGTAATAGGTCATGTCCACCGGCACAAAGGCGCCTCCGGGGCACAGCTGCTTCGCACGTGCCATCGGCATCGCGGAGTTGACCCCGTATTTTCGAGCCTCGTAGTTGGCGGCCGAGACAACGCTGCGTGATCCGAGCCATCCGATGATGACCGGCCGTCCCCGAAGTTCGGGGTGCCGCGCGGTTTCGAGCGAGGCGTAGAAAGCGTCCATGTCGATATGAAGCACGGTGCAGTTGGTTTCGTCATCTCCCCAGTCGCGTTTCGCGGCTTCAAGTCTCGGCGCTGTGCTCATATCTCGATTGTACTTGCTCGGCGCCACTTAACGTCGTGGGTTAGGTGTGTGGGTTGAGGACGCGGTTTAGACTGGAATCAGGCAAGTTGGTGGCGGCATGGCTTCGATGGGGTATGAATGGTGAACGATAACGTGAAAAGGTTACGAGAGGACGATTTGGTGACGGCGGGTGCATCCGCGGCTTCGGACGGGCGAATCGAGGATGACGGTCGGGCCGACGCGGTCCTGCGCAGGGTGGACGAACTTCTTGCCCGTGCCGACGACGGAAGCGGGACCGGCTTCGACGATCGCGGCGCGGCCGACGACCTGCGCCCGTTCCGTGCACTGTTGGTTGCCGGGGTTCCTGCCGGAGGCAAGACGGAGTTCGCGCTGGCGGCCACGCTCAAGGGCATTGGGAGATTCGGCGACGAGGCCGTGGCGATGGCCGTGGGCAATCGCCAGACGGCGGATGCGCTGGGTGACCGTGCGATTCGCGCGGTTGGCGCGGTTTCCGTGGCGCGTCCGGTCACCACGCTGGCGGCCATCGCGTTCCGACTGCTCACTGATTGGCGTCGGTCGCAGGGGGCGCCGTTGCCAAAACTCATCAATGGCGCCGAGCAGGATGCCTTGTTGCGGCGGGTGGTCGAAGTGCACGTACGTCATGCCCGGGCCGGTGAATTGTGCGGCACGTGCGAGCTGATGCGGCGGTACTTCGCTGCGCAGGACTGGGTGGAATCCATCTATAGCGATCCGGCTGACGACACGCTCGCCGCGCAAGGGCGTCCGGAAACCGTCGTGCGCTTGGGGCGGGGCGCGAACGGTGCGTCAGCCTCCGGTGCAGCGGCGCCTGAGGGGAATGCCCGCCAGACCTCTCGCGGAATCGGCTCGAGCGATGTACTGTTTGAGCGTGGTGTCAACGACGCATTTGTGATGCAGTTGCGGGACATGATCGCGCGCATGGACGAGCTGGGGCTTTCGGATGACCGGGAGGGCGAGGTCCTGGAGGCGCTCGGGCCTGCAGAGGGTCGGGACGACCTGGGGCAACGCCTTGCGGTTCAGTGGCGTCTGGCGTTCACCTTGCGTCGGGAATACGTGCAGACGGTGCAGGAGGTTTATCCGGAGCAGTTCCGCATCGATTCCTCGAAACTGCTGGTCGAGGGGGCGGCTGCGGTGAGACGGTTGTCTGCCGACGTGCTGCCCCGCATGGTGGTCGTGGACGATTTTCAGGATCTGACGCTCGCCGGCCTGGCTTTTCTTGAGGAGCTGGCCGGGCGCGGCGTGCTGCTGGTCCTCGTCGGCAACCCCGATGAGGCGGTGCAGACCTTCCGCGGCTCGTACCCCGAATATCTGTTCGACCGTGCTCGCCTTGGGCCGATCGGGGCGGAGCCGGTGAGCATCGGGGAGGATGTGGCCCGTTCGGATCGTCATGCCGATTCGGAACCATCCGTTTCGACCAAGGCCGATGCCCTCCATGCGGTGGATGGTTCCGACGGGTTCGATGCCTCCGAGGGGCGTGAAGCCCCGATCTACCGCGACCTTGTCGCCTCGCGAGTCTCCCTGTCCATAACCAGTGACGAACCTACCGACGTGGCCCTGCCCTCCCGCCCCGGCAAACTGGAATGGTTCAAAGGGGCGCTGCCCATCAAGCCCCTTCCGCACGGCAATGTCCTGCCTGCCGACGGCACGGTGTCTTCGGCGCTTTACCGCAGCTCCCGCGAGCAGTTGGACGATGTCGTCTGGCGCATCAAACAAGAGCACCTGGCAAAAGGCCGGCAATGGAACGACATGGCCCTGATAGCCCACGACAACGATACGGTGCGTGCGTTCGGCGAGCGTCTCCGGCGAGACGGCGTGCCGGTGCGCTACTCCGCGGTCACCGCACCGTTCAAGGACGACCCCAGCGTGCAGGGACTGTTCGCGCTCATCGAGCTTGCGCAGCTCAGGCGCGAGGGTATTCAAGGCACGTCGATGGATGTGGCCGGTGCAGCCCGGTTCGTGCGCTCGCGGGTCCGCACCTTGTTGGAAAGCCCGTTGATGGAGGGTGCCGATGGCGCGTCGGGGCGCGGCGACGCCGAACGGCGTGGTGCGCGGCGTTCGTTACGGTCGATGTCCGTTGTCGGCCCTTCCGCGGCTCCGGCGAGTCTGGCCTCGGTCGAATCCGTGATGCGGGCCGTCGATGAGCTCGACAAGGTCTGCCGTCAGGACAACGCCGGAGCGGTGGGACCTTCGCCCGGTTCGGCGCGGAATGACGTGTCGGTGCCATGCGAGGCGAATGGTCTCAAGGCGTTGCGTCGGCGTTGGGACGGGTTGAGACAACAGTTCGCGAGGCGCGGGGGATCCGGCGGCGTCGTGGTTGATGACAGCCTTCTTGACGGTCCGATGGGTGAGCAGGACGCGGCGCAGGCCTCGGCCGGTTCCGAGGCCGGGGCGGATGTCGCCTTCGGAGTGGACGCGATGTATGTCATGCTTGCATTCGGTGATTCCGCAAGTGATGGTGCGCCAGGAACCACGAACGAATCCGACGGTCCGGTGAATGGAATTGCGGTTCCTGCCGAAGGACGGGCTGCTGATGGCTCCGATGTCGTCAATGGCCCTGATTCAAGGGGAGCCAAAAGCGCGGAGGATGGGCGCAAGGATGTCCGGCCCGATTTGCCTGACGATGATGGCGATTCCTGCGACGTCGTCGCTGACGGCGTCGTGGCCGAGGTCCTGTCCTTGCTCACGGCCGTCGGCGGCGGACGCGACCGGCATATCCGCGCGTTCGTGCGGTTGTGGGATGTGGTCGATCGCGTCGCATCGGGAATGGGTTCCTTGCAGGTTCCGGAGCCGCAATATGTGTTGGGGCTGGCTTGGGACTGCTGTGGCGTCGCGCTTGACTGGCAGCGACAGGCCCTTGTCGCAGACGCGGACGGGCGGGCGGCCAACGACCGGCTCGACGTGATGATGCGACTGTTCTCCTACGCGGCCGGTTCCGGCGCGCGGCAGAGCATGGAGGACTTCATCTCTTCGGTGCGTTCGATGCGCGTGGCGGCGGATTCGTTGGCCAAGGTGGCTCCCATCGACCAGGCCGTGACGCTGACCACCCCTGCGGGCGCGGCGGGTCGCCACTGGCCGCTGGTGTGGATCGTGCAGGTCACCGAGGGCACATGGCCCAATCTGGCGGCACGCAACACGATGTTCGGCGGTGAGGATCTGGCCGACGTCGTGCTGCATGGGGGCCTGCACGTCGAAACCGGCTCCGAGCCGGGGGCGGAACTGATGCGGGTGCTCGGCGCCGAGCAGCGTGGGTTCCTCGTCGCGCTGACTCGCGCGGAGTCGAAGGTTTTCGTTGGATCGGTGCTCAGTGATGCCGACGTGCCTTCGGATTTTCTTTACGTGTATCTTCCGGAGCTGTTCGACCGCGACCGCGATGCCGATCCACCTGCCCGCGAGTACGCCAAAGTGGCCGGGGCAAGCCGTTTCGCAGGTCTCGATACCGACCCACGCGGGCTACTTACGGCCGCACGCGTGGAGCTTGCGCGGCAATCGGCCGAAGGTTTGAACGATGGCGGGTTCGACGCGCAGGACGACGGGGCGGCCGGGCCCCGCCCCGGCAATGATGTGTTGCGTGAAGCGCGGGTGGATGACGCCGTCGAGACGTTGAGCGCGCTCGCCGGCGCGGGTCTTGAGGCGGCGGACCCGCGCAACTGGTCGTTCGTCGACTGGAATGAGCCGGGTGAGGATAATAATATGTCCGCAAACGGGCCTAAGGGCGGCCGGCAGAAAGCGTCGGGTGATGCTTCCCGTGTTGTTGCGGACGGCGTTTCCGATGTCGCTTCCATTGATGGAACTGGTGGCGCCTCCGAAGGCCTTGTCGTACGCCTGTCGCCTTCGCAGGTCGATGCCATCTGGGGCTGCCCCGTCTGTTGGATGCTGGAAAACCAGTTCGCCGGTCCGCGTCCCTCGTCCGCAGCCACCAATTTCGGCTCGCTGATTCACCAAGTGGCCGACGAAGCCTGCAAGGCCGGACTCGATGACCCCGAATATCTCGCGGATTTGCCGGAATCCGAACGTGTCGCGCAGATAACTGATCGCATGATGGGCATCTATCGGGGCATCGCTGGCGACTATTCCATGATCGCCGACCCGGCGGAGCGTTACCGGGCGGAGCGCAAGGACGACGGCGCGCGGCAGGCGCTGCAAAACATCGCCACGTATTTCGTCGTTTCGAACGCCTCTTCGTACCTGAACGGCAACATCGGCTACTTTGAGGTCGGTCGCCTTGTCCGGGCCGAAAGCGAGCAGCCGTTCGCCGGCCTGTTCGGACTTGACGACATCCTGACCGCCTATAATGCGATCGACGGAGTCAATCCCATCGGGCGCCGGGAGCTGGCCGCGATCATGGGTTCGCTGGTCGGCGGCTGGCCCGACGGGATGCAGGAGGATATGCGCGTGCGGCTGACCGGCCGCATCGATCGCGTGGAATGGCGTGACCCCGGGGACGGGACGCGATATATGCGCGTGATCGATTGGAAGACAGGCCGGAGCAGGCACACGGCACGGCAGATGTTCAACGACCTGCAACTGGTCTGTTATCAGCTTGGGTTCGCCTTCCCCCAGCCGCAGACGCAATCGGATTCGCAGGACCGCATCGGTCGGGCCGTCGTGGCGGCCTCCGACGTGTCCGATGCATCCACCTTCCGTCGCGCATCCGGGCCCGTGCCGGATATGCCCGACATCCGCCAAAGCGAGTTGTTCGATGTGGAATTGGACGATGCCCCCGCCAAGGCGCGGAGATCCCCGGAGACGAACTTCCAGCCGCCGCTGTTCCGCGTCGGGGCGCTCAACGCGGAACCGTTCACGCCCCGTTACTATGTAAAAAAGCCCGACGGTCTTTTCGATCTGCCCGATCTGCCTGCCGGGCCGCCGCAGGGTGTCGGCGACCGGGCATGGGCTGACTTCACCGGCTTACGCGGCACGCAGGCGGCGTGGGCGCTGACCATGATCTCGCGTGTTTTCTACGCGGCCGCCGCCTCGCGTTCGAATGTGCTGACGGCGCATCCGCAGTCGGACCATGTGGTTTGGTGCCAAAAACACCATGCTTCGTACGTGGTGTGTCCGGCGTGCGCCGGTCAGGTGGACACCGTTTTCGAGACGAGGAGGGCCGGAAATTGACTGACGAGCTGAAACGCATGGCCGTGTTCGGCGCCCATGATGAGGCGGAAGCCGACGGCGTTCCCGATTCCGGAGCCGCTCCGGTCCGGCTTGACAGTGATGAACAGGCCGCGGTGATCGACGCTCCGACCAATGACGATGTCCTGGTGGTGGCGGGCGCGGGGTCCGGCAAGACATACACTATGACCCGACGCATCGTCACGCTGATCCGCCGGGGCGTGCCCGCCGAGAAGATACTGGGCCTCACCTTCACCAACAAGGCCGCCTCCGAGCTTTCGGGCCGGGTGTCCGCGGCCGTGGCCGATTCCGGGAACGGTTCGCGCAATCCGTTCCTCAAGCCGCAGGTGCTCACCTATGACGCCTTCTTCCAGTCCATCGTGCGCCAATACGGCCTGCTTGTCGGCTTCGACCAGAACACGCAGCCCTTGAGCGAGGCCGGTTCGAGGCAACTGGCCGTAAGCGTGATCGATGAGAACATGGATCTGGTGCGCGGGCAGGGCCTGGGCGACTTCGACACGGTGGTCGACGACGTGCTTGCTCTCGCCGGAGCAATCGGGGGCTCGGTGATCGGCGCCGGCTGCCTGTCCGTCAAGGACGGAATCGAACGTGTGCGTCGCTGGGATGCCGCATTCCTGGAACGTCTCGATGCGCTCATCGGTGACGAACAGATACCGGTCGAAGAGTCGGACATGCCCAAATGTCCCAAGCGTCGTAAAAAGGACAGCGACAAGGTCTTTGAACAACGGCTCGAAGATTATCGGGCCGAGTCCGACAGGGCCGCACACGACGTCGCCTTGTTCCGGAGCGATGCGCTGCGCACCGTGGTTCGGCGGCGCGAGGTGCTTCTTGATCTGGTCGAAGCATATGACGAGCGCAAAAAAAGCCTCGACATGGCCGAATTCAACGACTTCACCATCGCCGCGCACGCGTTGGTGACCCGTTTCCCCTCCATCGGGGAACGCTTCCGGCGGCGTTACACGCACGTCCTGCTTGACGAATACCAGGATACCTCCACCACGCAGGCCGCACTGATCGCCGCCCTGTTCCATCCGAAGGAAGGCAGGGGCAGCGCGGTTACGGCCGTGGGCGACCCCTTCCAGTCCATCTATGCATGGCGCGGCGCCAGCCCCGGGGCATTCCGCATGTTCCAGCGCGATTTCGGTGCGGAGGGCCGTCCGCCGTATGCGTTGCGCACCACCCGACGCAACAGCCGCCTCGTGCTTGAGGCCGCGAACGACCTGACCGAGCCGTTGCGCCGGGCGTCCATGCCGCGTTCCAGTTCGTTGATGACGGAGGTTGACGTGCCCAAGCTCGACGCTCTGCCCGAGGCCAGCGAGGGAACGCTCGGCGTGCTCGGCTTCGACACTCGCGGCCAGGAGATCGATGCCGTGATCCGCTTCGCCAAGGCCGTGATCGCCCGGCACACGCCTTCCGACCCCGACGCCAAGGACTCCCGCCCGCATGTGGCCGTGCTGTTCCGTGGCAAGGCGCAGATGGAACAGTTTGCACAGGGGCTGCGCGATGCCGGCCTGAGCACCGTGGTCGTGGGCTATTCCGCATTGCTGGATCGCCCTGAGATCCGGGACGTGATGGCCGTGTTGCATGTGGCGGCGGATCACACCGATGCCGCCAGCCTCATGCGATTGCTGGCGACGCCGCGTTTCGGGCTGGGTCGTTCGGACCTGGCTGCGTTGGCGGGGCTTGCGAGCCGCCGTAACGACGAATACCGTTATCGTGCATTGGCCGCCGCCGGGGTGGTGTCGCCCGATGCCAAGCCCGACGCCCGTGCGGCACTGGTGGCCAAACACCGTGACCAAGTGCCCAATATGGTCTTTCTGCCGGACCTTGTCGTGGATGGGGAGCTGGACCTTTTGCTCAATGCCCCGGGCACGAAAAGGCGTTTCACGGCCAAGGGGCTTACGGCGATCGAACAGGTCTCGGACGTGTTGCGCCAGGTCAACCGTGTGCTCAACCGACCGTTGTCGCAGATCGTCGCCACCGCCGTCGAGGCTCTTGGCCTCGACATCGACACCGTGGTGGCGCAGGCCTTGAACGACCACACGGGGGCCGCCGGCCTCGACCCGACCCAGGCGCGTTCGCCCATGGAGGCGCTCGCTGACCTCGTCGACACGTTCACGCGCGAGATCGCCCAGGATCAGGCCCCCACATTGCGGGGATTCGTCAGTTGGGTCGATTCGCTCGATACGGTCAACGACACGGCCGCACCGGGGGTGGATGAGCCGGCGGATGTGGTGCTGATGACCGTTCACCAGTCCAAGGGGCTCGAATGGGATGCCGTTGCGATGGTGGGATTGGCCAGATCCCGGTTTCCCAGCAATCAGGGCGACCATCTGGCCATAGAGGAGGATCCGGATCATCCGGGCAAGGTGCGGGAAGACGGTTCGTGGCAACCGCCGCTTTACACCGAGACCGCGCGGACCTGGCTCGACGCCCCGGCCGCGGTGCCGGTTCCGGTGCGTGCCGATGCCGGCATCCTGCCGCGCTTCCCTCACGATCTGGCGCCGGGCGGGGACCCGATCGACGCGTTGGGCGCATTCGATTCGGTCGAGGCCGTGGTGCGTGAAGCCGAAGGTCTTGGGAGCGTGACGACCGGTGTCGCGAACGAATCGACGGACGAGCCGGGTGCGCAAGGCTCGGGCGACGCCTCGCAGTGGCTTGACCAGCGTGCTGAATTCGGCCGCCGTCTGCATGCCGATGAGCGTCGTCTGGCCTATGTGGCCTTGACGCGGGCCCGCTATGAGGCGTTGCTGACCTACAGCCGTTCGACGGACGAGGGACGTATGCCTGATGAGTCAGGCAAAGTCGTCAAAGCCAAGCCGTCGAACTTCTGGCAGGAAGTGGATGACGCCTTGTGCACGCATGTCGGCGTCGTGGCGGCCGATGCGGATCCTGCTCCTCCGGCTGCCGATTCCCGGCAGGAGGGTCCACAGACGCTTGACGCTCTGGGAATGGAGCGTCCCGACGGCTTCTTCGTGGGGGATGACGCCGCCGCGTTCAAGCGGGCCGTGGTCGATTGCGCCTGGACCGAACCCTTGGAGCACAAGGCGCAGTCGGGCCCTCTGCCTTGGCCCGTCAAGCTCAGCTCCGGGTTGGCCAGCCAGTTGGACTGGTCGGCCCGGGTGGCGTCCCAAGGGGCCGAGTCTGTTCGGAAACCTTCGAATCAGAAGTGTCGTACGGCTGCCGATGGCGGGGAACGCGTTCCAAACGGAGTCGGGAGGGAACCTGCGGCGGTGCTTCCTGAGGGGGAATCGCTGCTCGCCCGCACCCGGATGCTCCTTGACGATGAGTATCTGTGCCCGACCGATCCGCTCAACGGTTCTGTCTTGTCCGTCGCTTCCGGTTCCGCCGGTGAACCCGATGCGTCCGACCGTCACCTGCCTGTGGCGGCCCATCGGACGCCCGAAGGCGGGGCGGAAGCGGCTTTTGATGCGGAGATTCGACGTCGCGGTGAGCACGTGCTCGCGGCTCGTCGTCGGAACGTCACTTCGCTGCAGGCCGGCGTTTCCCGGACCGGGGGCGTGCGGGACCGTGCATATTGGCGTGGCATCGTGCGTCCGATTCCGCAGGTGTCGTCCCCTACGGCCGAGGCCGGCACGCGCTTCCATGCCTGGGCCGAGCTTTTCGTCAACGCGTTCGATGATGCCGATATCGTAGGTGCCGAGGAATCGGATTCCGGTCAGTTGACTGCGGGTGACGCTCGCCGGACGAGGGCCGCGCTTGTGGCTGATCTTGCACAAGATTTGTCTGGTGCAGGCGGCGGTTCGGCCTTGCCGTCCAAAGCGGACCACACGATGATTGAATGGTGTCGCCGCCTGGCCGACAGCCGGTGGGCGCGGCGTAGGCCGTATGCGGCCGAAATGCAGATTGTCGTCGCCGTTCCTGAGTTGGGCGATGCGATCGTCAACGGCAAGTTGGACGCCGTGTTCTACGGTGGTCTTGACGAAAACGACAAGACGACACGGTTCACCATCGTCGATTGGAAGACCGGTAAAAAGCCCGTCGGATCTCAGGAAATCAACGAAAAGCTGCTTCAGCTCGACCTGTATCGTCTCCTGTTTTCGCAGATCGCCGGGTGCCCTATGGAGTTCATAGACGCAACACTCTATTACATTGATCGCGCCAATGAGTCGGACCGTGAGATTCATGCCCAACCGAAAAGTCGGGAGGAGATCATCGAGGAGTTCAAAAATGGCATACCCGAAACGTCCGATAACGATTGACGTTCGCTTTCAGCGTTGGTTCGCCGGTTCAAGACTGTTGATGACACCGAGTTTCGACGGTTTGTGAGGCGTGATGATTTGTGCCCCTCGTTCGACGGGTGCTATTGTGGCTTGTTGGTGCCTTTGATTGGCCGGATGGGGACTGTACGTGACCGCGAATGTGGAATGACGTTGTGTCATTTTGGGGATGGGAGTTGGCATGCCAAGCAAGGCATGGACGCGATATGAGCGAAAGTTGGGGATATGATGAAGCATGCATTGGTTCAAAGGCATGAGATGGGAGTGCTCTACGCTCCGATGATCCAGGCTGATTTGGACGATATCGTTCGTCAGTTCGATGTGCAATGGGGGTATGGCAAGGATCATGACATGTCCATGCTTGTTTCCCGACGTTGCGTGTTGCGGTATCTCAAGGCGACCACTTCGGCGACGGTGGCGCGTCTGAATGGCCGGTTCCTCGGTGTCACGTTCATTCGGGTTCCCGGCCAGCCCGTGATTTTCCCGGAGGCTTCCAAGGAACTCGCCGAAGTGGATGAACTGTTGAACTCGACAACCGTCGGCCGAGACGTACTTGCCGAAGCGGTTCGTGATCGTGACATAGAGACCGACATGGAACGTCGCTGTCGCATCGATGAGCAGTCCGATCCGGAACTTGAGCTTTTCCTGGTTTCATCGGATGCGCGCGGCAAAGGTGTCGGCGGGCAGTTGTGGAGTCGCGCCATGGCTTTGTTCCGGCGTTTCGGGGCGCATGAGTTCTTCCTGCATACCGACACCGATTGCGACATGGGCTTCTACGAGGGCCATGGTCTGGAGCGCGTGGCTCAATGGTTGCGCGCCGAGCATCCTGACACTGGCAGTTCGTTTGGTTTCGGAACGGCCGACATGTACATATTCGCGGGCGATCCGGCGAAGGTGATCGATACGGTCAAGCGCTAGGGACGTTTTCGCGATGCACCGTACGTCGCTGTCTTCGGTGCTTCGGGGGATCGGATTCTGTTTGTCGTGGTGATTCGGGTCGCCGTGGATGCGGGTTTCCCGTGTGTTCCGATGGAGGGCATTGGTTCTCGATGAGAATTATGCCGTTGGCTATGTCGGTCTGAGATCGGCGGATAGACTGGTTGCAGATGCCAGGAATCTGCAACCTGTGCCGAAAAGCGCGTTTTGATTCCGGGGGCTCTGTTCACGCGTCGATTGTTGTTGCGTTCAATCGACGCCGAATCGTCGGGGAAGGATTGATGGTGGTGCGCAGGACGGAACGTTCTATGGAAAGCAGGTCTCATCGTTCGCCTTACGCGCGGCTTTTTGCGATACCGGGCGCCAAGGCTTTCTGCGTTTCGGGCGCGGTGGCGCGACTTCCGATTTCCATGATGAGCCTGGGGATCGTCCTCGCGCTGAACCACATGTACGACAACTGGACGATCGCCGGTACGATGAGCGCGGCCTACATCCTCGCCGTTGCCGCCGTCACGCCCTTCTATGCCAGGCTTTTCGATCGGTTCGGGCAGCATAAGGTCGGTTGGGTGGCGTTGACGATGTCCGTGGCGTCGATGCTTGTCTTCGCTTTTGCCGCGTGGGCCCGCGTTTCGATTCCGGTTCTGTTCATACTGGTGATAGTGACGGGATGCACCCAGTTTTCATTCGGGGCTCTCGTCCGCACCCGCTGGGCGTATGCGTTGCGCAAGTCGGAGGATGCCGATCTGCTCGACGCCGCCTACGCTCTGGAGGCCGGCATCGACGAAATGGTCTTCATTCTCGGCCCCATCCTTGCCGCCTTCCTCGCCACCTCGGTCAGTCCCGTCTCCCAGCTGTTCGTGCCGACGTTCGCCTGCGCCATCGGGGGAGCGGCGTTCTTTGCCTTGAAGGACACCCAGCCGCTGGTGATCGAGAACGTGCCGGTTGCCCCTGCGTCGTCGGCCGATCGGGATGTGCGCGCCGCCTCGGACAATCTTGCCGGTGCCGGGGCTGCGGACGGTGACGGGGAAGGGGACGGCCTGAGCCTGCGCCAGTTGCATACCCGCGCGTCAAAGCCAAGAAGTGTTCTGCTGTGTGCGGGTGTCATCCCGCTGCTGGTCGTGTTCGTCGTGTTCAACATGAGCTTCAACGAGTTCGATGTCTCCGTCACGGCGATGATGAAGGCCATCGGGCGTGAACAACTGCTCGGCTTGCAGCTCGCGATGTTCGCCCTCGGTTCGTGCGTGGGCGCATTTATCTTCGGATCCAAGAAGCCGAAGGGCTCGAACTGGCAGCATATGGTCGTCTACCTGATCCTGATGGGCTGCGGGTATGTCTGCTGCAGGCTGGCGATGGACAACCTCATACTGCTCGGCATATTCTCTGTGATCTCCGGACTGTTCTGCTCCCCGCTCTTCGCCACGGGCAACCTCATCATCAAGGACATCGTCCCGGCCGGCCGCCTGACTGAAGGACTTTCCTGGGTGACCACGGCCGGCACGGTCGGCACGTCGTTCGGTTCGTCCTTGGCGGGCATGGTGCTTGACGTCTCCAATCCCCACGTCGGCCTCCTGATGCCAATCGCCACGACCTTTGCGGCCGTGCCTTTGGCCGTCTTGGGCTGGCTGCTCGCCCGGAAGCACGGTGAATAGTCCACACCTTGTCAATTGTGCTGGATCTTCCTGCTCCGATGAGTGTTTTTGCGCTATTGTGTGCTGATGGGCGATGTGGACGAATATCAAAAGTCATGAAAGCGAGGTCATTATGATTCGAGTTTCAGTGGTCGGTGCGCAAGGGCGCATGGGGGCCAGCGTGGTCGAGGCGGTCGAGGCCGCCGACGATATGGAGTTATCGGCCAAGGTCGGCGAACAGGACGATATCGCGTCGATCACACCCGAGAACACCGACGTGGCCGTCGAATTCACCGTGCCTTCGGCAAGCCTGAACAATGTGCTCGCGCTCGTGGCCCAAGGTGTCGACGTGGTGGTGGGAACCACCGGCTGGACCGACGCGAAACTCGCTCAGGTCACGCAGGCGCTCGACAACGGGCCGCGGGCCGGTCAGGCGGTCTTCATCGCGCCGAATTTCGCGATCTCCGCCGTACTGGCCGATTATTTCGCCGCTAAGGCGGCACCGTACTTCACTTCCGCGGAGGTCATCGAGCTTCATCATCCCGACAAGGTGGACGCGCCCTCCGGCACCGCCATCCACACGGCGCAGGCCATAGCTGCCGCCCGTGCAGCGGCGGGCGGGGAGCCCATGCCGGATGGCACGCAAGGCGAAGCCGCGTCCCGAGGGCAGGTGATCGACGGGGTGCATGTGCACGCGGTTCGGCTCCAGGGGCTGAACGCCCACGAGGAGGTCCTTCTTGGCAACACCGGCGAGCAGCTGGTCATCCGTGCCGACAGTTTCGAACGGTCGTCATTCATGCCGGGCGTCCTTCTGGCCGTGCGTACGCTGGCCGGCGGCGGGCATGCCGGCCTGACCGTCGGCCTCGACGCCTTCCTCGACCTCTGATCGTCTCCGAAAACTTCAAGGGTCATCCCGCAGGATGGCGTTGCCGCTTGGCGGTGCTACGGGGGCGGTCATGCCGGTCATGAAGCGATTCTTGCAAATCCGGCCTCATATCCACAGAACGCTTACCGTTCGGTCGAACCTGCCGTTGGAGGCGAGACTGGCCTCATGCCGGAGGTCTTCGACCGATTGCCTCATTGCCCGGTCCTGCCCGCGTCCCACCCGCGAAGTAGCCTTATGACTATGAGTGACTCCTCCATGCACCTTCTCGATCCCGCGCCGTTCGGTCGTGTGCTGCCTGCAATGGTCACCCCCATGCGTCGGGATGGCTCCGTTGATTTCAAGGCGGCGCAGGCCTTGGCCGTACATCTGGTCGAGTCCGGCGCAGACGGACTGGTGGTCAACGGCACCACCGGTGAATCGCCGGTGACGCATATCGAGGAGAAAGTGGAGCTTGTCAAAGCCGTCAAACAGGTCGTCAGCGTGCCTGTCGTCTCCGGAGCCGGTTCCAACGACACGGCCCATACGGTCCGTATGGTCGAGCAGACGCAGGATGCAGGCGCCGACGCAGTACTGGTCGTCGCGCCTTACTACTCCCGGCCTTCGCAGGAGGGCATCTTCCGTCATTATCAGGCTGTGGACGAGTCCGCCGAAAAACCGATCATCATCTATGACGTACCGGGGCGTACCGGGGTTCATCTTGAATTGGAGACGTATCGTAGACTGGCCGGACTGAACCATATCACAGCCGTCAAAGACGCCACAGGAGACATCGCCGGCGCGGTGCGCAAGCGCATGGAGACTGGTCTTACTTGGTATTCCGGCGATGACGGCCTGTTTCTCCCGTTCCTTTCGGTCGGTGCGGTCGGCATTATTTCGGTGGTCGCACATGTGGCCAGTGGTCCGATGATCGAACTCGCGCAGGCGTTTGACCGGGGCGACATCCATCGTGCACAGGAGTTGGCCGTGCGTTTGGCACCACTGGTCACGGCCCTTAACGGCAACGGATACCAGGCCGTCATGGCCAAGGCGGCGTTGCATGAGCGCGGTTGGCTTGAAGAGACGTTCATGCGGTTGCCGAACGTGGGTCCCGGCCCTGCGGAGTTTGAGCGTGCACGCGAAGGCATGCAAGTGGCTCAGGTTTAATTTATCTCGCGTCCGCGATACGAATACGGACGCCAATATCAAAGAAATACAGTAAATATGACAGATCAAGAAGCATCATCTAAAGCCACGGTCCATCGTCGTGGCAGTCAATCGGCAAGAGTCCAGCGGGATCAGGCCGAAACCGGCAAATCCACGCGCAGGCGCGGCAGCTTGAAGCGTTCGGCGGGAGAGGGTCGGACGTCGCGTCACTCCACTCGACGTAAGCCATCCCAGAGCTCCACGGACAGGGCCGAAGGTTCTCAACGCAGAAACAGGGAAGACAGGCGTTCGGGCGGTTCGGGTTCGTCCCGCGCCCGGTCCGGCGGTTCGGGTTCGTCGCGCCCCCGTTCCGGTGCGCCCCGTCGTGATTCCGGTCGTGGCCGTGGCCCGGCCACCGCTCCCCAGCAGGACGCAGTGCTGATCGAGCCGCCGAAGTATCGCAAGGGCTCCATGCGCATCGTGCCGCTTGGTGGCTTGGGTGAAATCGGCCGCAACATGAACGTCATCGAATACAACGGCCATCTGCTGCTGATCGACTGCGGCGTGCTTTTCCCTGATGAGGAGCAGCCCGGCGTCGACCTCATCCTGCCCGACTTCAGCTATATTAAGGACCGACTGGACGACGTCGAGGCGCTCGTGCTGACCCACGGTCACGAGGACCACATCGGCGGCGTGCCATACCTGCTCAAATTACGCCCGGACATCCCGCTCATCGGCTCCAAGCTCACGCTCGCCTTCGTCAAGGCCAAGTGCGAGGAGCATCACCAGAACCCGACCACGGTCGAGGTGACGGGTCGTGACAAGATCAAGGCCGGCCCGTTCAACCTTGAGTTCGTCACCGTGACGCATTCGATTCCGGACGCGTTGGCCGTGTGCGTCAAGACGCCGGCCGGAACGATCATCGACACCGGCGATTTCAAGCTTGACCAGCTGCCCATCGACCATCGCATCACCGATCTGGTCGAGTTCGGCAAGCTGGGCGAGCAGGGCGTGGACCTGTTGATGGTGGATTCCACCAATGCCGAGGTGCCCGGATTCGTCCGTCCCGAAAGCACGATCGGCCCGGAGCTCGAACGCGCCTTCAAGGAGGCCACGCGCAAGATCATCGTCGCATCGTTCTCGAGTCACGTCCATCGCGTGCAGCAGGTCGTGGATGCCGCGCACAAGGTCGGCCGCAAGGTCGTATTCGTGGGCCGATCCATGGTGCGGAACATGTCCATCGCGGCCGATCTCGGCTATCTGCACATCCCCGAAGGCACGGTCATCGACCTCAAGGAGGCCAAGGACGTGCAGGACGACAAGCTCGTCTACATGTGCACCGGTTCGCAGGGCGAGCCGATGGCGGCTCTGGGCCGCATCGCCGACGGCACGCACCGTGACATCACCATCAATGAGTTCGACACCGTCGTGATGGCCAGCTCACTGATCCCCGGCAACGAAAGCGCCGTCTACGGGCTGATCAACAAGCTCATCCAGAAAGGCGCCCGCGTGGTCAACCGCGACAACGCGAAGATCCACGTCTCCGGCCACTCCAACGAGGGCGAGCTGCTCTACTTCTACAACATCGTCAAGCCCAAGTGCGCCATGCCGATCCACGGCGAGAACCGTCACCTTGTCGCCAATGGGCTGATTGCGGTCAAGACCGGCGTCGATCCCAACAACGTGGTTCTCGCGGAGGACGGCGACGTCGTTGATCTCTATCATGGACAGGCCGCGGTGGTGGGTTCCGTGCCGTGCGCGTACGTCTACGTGGACGGCGATTCGATCGGTGAGCTCACCGACGAGGAGCTCGAGAAGCGCAAGATTCTTGGCACCGAGGGCTTCGTCTCCTGCTTCGCGGTGGTCGACACCGACAAGTGCAACGTGGTCACCGAGCCGAAAATCTATCTGAACGCCATGGCGGAGGACGCCAGCGACTTCAATGACGTGCGTGGCCAGATCGTCCGCCAGCTCGAGGACGAGATGCTCCACGGCACCAGAGATACCTACAAGCTGCAACAGCTCATGCGCCGCACGCTTGGCGGATGGGTCTCGCGCAAGCTTCACCGCAAGCCGATGATCGTGCCGGTGGTTGCCGACGTCGCCCACGATGTGGTCGAAGGCCTGCCTCAGGGTCGCTAAGCCGTGCAAAGTCGCCAGACCCAGGTCAGCGCAATCGTAAAGAACCCCCGTCACGTCAAAAACGCGGCCGGGGTTCTCGCGTAGATCTTGTCGAGGCGTGCGAAAGCGCCGGCCTTCATTGATTGCGCGCATATGTTTCATATCCCCGTTAGCGTCGGTTCCGGTCTTTGCGGACCTTGCCGTGATGCTGCACGTTTAATGCGAGCGACCGGCGAGCCGGTCGGCCGGTCGAGGATGACAGACGGTTGATGGGTTGCTTCAATGCCTCGGAAGGTCTCACACCCAGAAGATTTGAACTCATATGAACACGTACGAACCTTGTGCTGCCTGCCGTCAAAATCCTCAGTCTGTGTAATTCGCGAGGGTTGGAGTTCTCCCTAGCCTACGGTAGTGCGTCTGCGTCTGGCTGAGCGGTTGAGGAGCATGCCGCTTGCAAGGGCCAGCCCCGTCGCCGTGGCGATCGCGCCGGTGATGGCGGCGAGGCGTCGCCAAGGCAGTCCGCCGGTGTGCGGCAGGGCGGGGACCGGCTCGTAGAGCGGCGGGAAGGGGTTCGGCTGTCCGTCGAGTATGTAGGTGTCTGCCGGACCGGCTCCCGAGGCTCGAGCGGCAAGAGCCGTGGTGTTGCCGGTCCAGGTGGGGTTCGTCATTCCGCTTCTGTCCGTCCAGGTGCCCGGAGCCGGAGGGACGACGTCGAACGCCCCGCTGATGAGCCTCGTCTTCGGTCCCTAACGCAGCGCGTTGAGGTTCGGCGGCAGCATTTCTGTCATGTCAGTGACGTTGCCGGTGTCCCAACCATGCAAATCGATGGTTTTGAGGTTGGGGAGTTGTAGAACAACCGGATCATGTTGGTGACTTTACTGGTGTTCCGGTTGGACAGGTCGAGGCTGGTGAGCCCGGTGGTGTGGAACATGGCTGGCATGTTCTTGGCGTTGCTGGTGTCCCAGTGGTCGAGGTCGTCGATTCGGGTGAGGTTGGGGCTGTTCCGGAACATGTCAAAAACGTCCTCGGCGTCCTTGGTGTGAGGTTGGTGACGGCGGCTCTGGTGACGCTGGAATTGCCGGTTCACGGGACGCCGGTGGCGTCGTCCGTGCCCCCGTAGTCGGGCACGGTGCCTGTGGTGAGGGTGAGCACGCAGTCGTTGCCTACGGATTCCTCCTTCCAGTGGAGGGGGTCGGTGCCGCCGGTCTCCGGCCACAAGTGTTCGCCGGGCTGTGAACAGGTTATCAGTTGTGGGCTGATTGCAGTGGGCTCGGTGCTTTTGGCGGGTTGTTCCGGCTGAGCTGTGTCGGGTGCCGGGTTTTCGTGGGGTTGCGTTTCACCCGTGTTCGGAGTTGCTCCAGCCTTGTGAGTTTTGTCATGGCGGGGCGGGGATGCGATGAAGGTCACGGAAACGGGCCGAAACCGTGAGTTTGGTAGTAGGGATAGGTTCGAGGAGGGGGAGGCGGTGGTTGGCGGGCCGCGCGCGGTCCGTTGCGTTTTTCCTTCGGCGAGTGCCTGACATGGCCGGCTGGCATAATGGAAACAATACTTTAGATTCTGCGGCGCCAGCCGTCAGCATCGTATGTGCCAACGTAAAAACTCAAAAGGAGTCAAATGCCAGGAGCGAATCTCACACGTGTGGAAGCCGAGGAACGCAAGTCCATCATCACGGGGCCGGTCGGCTATCATGTCGATCTTGATTTGACGAAGGGGCCGAAGAGCTTCCCGTCGGTTTCCGTTATCACATTCGGCGCGAAGGCGGGCGCATCCGCCTTCGTCGACCTCATCGCCGACGAGGTCAGCGCCATCGAACTCAACGGCGAGGCGCTCGACCCGGCCAAGTATTTCAACGACAACCGCGTCGAACTGTCGAACCTCAAGGAACGCAATACGCTCACGGTCGCCGCGTCGTGCCAGTATTCCACCACCGGCGAGGGTCTGCACCGCTCGGTCGATCCGTCCGACGGCAACGTCTATCTTTACTCGCAGTTCGAGGTGCCGGACGCACGCCGCGTCTACGCCGTGTTCGACCAGCCCGACATCAAGGCTACCTTCGATTTCGAGGTCACCGCGCCGCAATCCTGGCTGGTCACGTCCAATATGCCGGTCAAGTCCACTGAGGACCTTGACGCCATGACCGCCGAGGGCACGCTGGGCACGCACCCGGCCGAGACCACGAGGCGCTGGGTCTTCGAGACCACGCCGAAGATGAGCTCCTACCTGACCGCCATCTGCGCCGGGCCGTACGCCGAATGGCACACCGACTACGCCAACGAGGACGGCCGGACGGTCACGATGGCCCAGTACTGCCGCCAGTCGCTCAAGGACGACTTCGCCAAGGACGTGGACTACCTCTTCGACATCACCAAGAAGGGCTTCGCCTTCTACGCCAGGACCTGGGGCGTGCCCTATCCGTATGCCAAGTACGACCAGATCTACGTGCCTGAATACAACGCGGGCGCGATGGAGAACATCGGCATGGTCACCATCCGCGACTCCTACGTCTTCGGCTCCAAGGTCACCGACGCTCTGGCCGAGCGCCGCGTCGTCACCGTGCTCCACGAGCTGGCCCACATGTGGTTCGGCGACCTGGTGACGATGAAATGGTGGAACGACCTGTGGCTCAACGAGTCCTTCGCCGAGTTCATGTCCACCCTATGCACCGCCGAAGCCACCGAATGGAAGGATTCCTGGGCCACGTTCACCTCCGGCGAGAAGAGCTGGGCCCTGACGCAGGACCAGCTGCCGACCACGCACCCCATCGCGGCGCCGATCAACGACCTGCACGACACCGAAGTCAACTTCGACGGCATCACCTACGCCAAGGGCGCCTCCGTGTTGAAGCAGCTCGTGGCCTACGTCGGACGTGACGAGTTCTTCAAGGGCATCAACAGCTACCTCAACAAGCATCAGTACGACAACGCCACGCTGAACGACCTGCTGGTCGAGCTCGAAGCGGCGAGCGGCCGCGACCTGAAGACCTGGAGCAGCCAGTGGCTCGAGGAATCGGGCATCAACACGATCGCCGCCGACGTCAAGGAAAACGCCGACGGCACCATCCGGTCGCTGACGCTGACGCAGACCGCACCGTCCGATCACCCCGTGCTGCGCGCGCACCGCATGGGCATCGGCTTCTACAACTTCGATGCGGCCACCGGCAAGGTCGTGCGCACCGACCGTATCGAGCTGGACGTTGACGGCGAAACCACCATCGCCGCCGCTGCCGAAGGCAGGAAGCGCCCCGACTTCATCCTGCCCAACGACGACGATCTGACCTACACCAAGCTGCGCTTCGACGACAAGTCGCGCGAATTCGCCGCCGAGCACCTGTTCGAGTTCGGCGACGCCCTGGCGCGCGCCGTGGTGTGGCTGGCGTTCTGGGACATGACCCGTGACGGCGAATTCCCCGCCGAACGCTTCATCGACCTGAGCCTGAAGATGCTTTCGACCGAGCACGAGTCCACCACGTTCCGCTACGCGCTGAGCTGTCTGAAAGCGACCGCCACGCACTACGTTGATCCCGCGCGCCGTGAGGCCGTGGACAGGCACGTGGCCGAAGGGCTGTGGACCTTGGCCAATAAGGCCGAGGCCGGCAGCGACGAGCAGTTCCAGCTGGTCACCGCCTACCTGAGCTACGGCACCGAAGGCGACGCCCCGTTCGTTTCGAACGTGCGCGCGCTTATGGACGGGTCGCTCAGGCTCCGCGGCCTCGAAATCGACAACAACCTGCGTTGGGCGCTGGTCAAGGCGCTCGCCGCTGTGGGGGAGATGGACGACGAGGCGATCGATGCCGAGCTCAGGCGCCGGGACACCACCGAGAACCGCGAGTTCGCGTACGGCGCCCGCGCCGCCCGCCCCACTTCGGAAGCGAAGGCCTGGGCTTGGGACGCCGCGATCCGCGACACGAGCCTGACCAACTCCCAGCTTGAGGCCGCGGCCCTCGGATTCTCCGGCAATCTCACGGGCAGGCTGGCCGAGCCTTATGCCGCCAAGTATTTCGAGACGGTCGATTGGATCTGGGACAACCGCACCTTCCATATGGCCGAGTCCCTTCTCAACGACCTGTACCCGGCCTACGGCGACTCCGCAGAACTGGTGCGGTTGGGCGACGAATGGCTCGCCGGCCACGCCGATGCGCCCCGCGCGTTGCGCGCCCTGGTTATCGGCAACGTCGAGTCCTCGCGCCGTAGCGTGAAGGTGGCGGCCTACAACGCCACGCTCCGGTAAGCTCGCTTCATGCCGCCGACCGTCGTCGGCTTGACCGAACGGCAGCGGTGTAGTGGTGTCAAGCTCGGCAAGCTCGGTAAACGCGGCGAACGATTGGGAGACGTGAACTGATCTGGCCGGCCCTATCGCAACCCTGTGTTGCGGTAGGGTCTTTTCGTATACGACGGTCGAATTTGTACGACGGAACCGGGTGTGCGCGCCCGCTCCGTCGTCCGTCTGATCGACCCGGTCGTGCCTTCGCGTTCGGTTCGTCTTGTTCGCCGGTGCGCCGGGCGCACCGCGAGATTTGAAATGCGTGAATCAATATGAGTCAGGAGATTTCAGACCCACGCCGGCAGTCTGTATTGCTCAAACTTGTATAGTAACTATACAAGAAATACTAAAATCTTGTATAGTAACTATACAAGATTGATAGAATTCTTGTATAGTAAGGATATAAGCAGGTAATCCGACGACATGAGATGGTGGCAAATTTGCCGAACATTGCGTTGTATGGAGTTAGCGGAGTTAGCTTTGCCTTGGACAATACGGTGAAAGGATTGAATGCAGATGAAGGGTGGCCGAGCATGAATGAATTAATCCTATCGATTATCAGAGAACAGCAGTCCGCAGGGATTCCCGACCTGTTCGAAAGGGACTTGCAACTTGGTGACATCCAAAAGCCCGCTCGCGGCAATTTGGTACGAGTTATCGTCGGTGTGAGGAGATGCGGCAAGACTTACCGCCTCTACCAGGAGATGAAGCGTGTGATTGAAGCGGGCTATCCGGAGCGTAATTTGTTGTACTTTAATTTCGAGGACGAGCGGCTCAAACCCTACTCGAAGAATCTGCTTGACGCTGTACTCGAAGGTTTTTACACACTCAACCCCAACGCTCGCGAAGAAGGGGCCTTCTTTTTCTTTGACGAGATCCAGGAGGTGCCGGAATGGGGCACATTCCTCCGGCGTGTTGTGGACACGCAAAAAGCAACGATATACGTATCTGGTTCGTCTTCGAAAATGCTATCGGGAGAGGTGGCCTCGGCATTTCGCGGCCGTGGGCTATCTCGTGAATTGTTCCCTATGAGTTTTTCGGAGTTTTTGCGGTTCCAAGGTGTTCAGATCCCATCCCCGTCTCCATCTCCATTGACTGCGATGTCTGGGAGTTCTGAGAACGAAAATAGTGTAGAGAGTCGGGCAAACGCAAGGCATAAAGGGAGGTTGGACGCTTTTACGGTGGAAGAGCGTGCCCAGCTGTTACACTGGTTGCCCCGCTATCTTGAGCGTGGCGGCTTCATCGCGGTACAAAGTCTTGAGACACCCGACGCCGTGGAACTACTGCAAAGTTACGCCAACCGCACGGTCAACAGCGATGTGATCGAACGGTACGACGTGCGCAGTCCTTCGGTGGCTTTACGGTTCGTTTCGCGTTGTTTGGCGAGTTCCGGGCGCGAATTGTCGATCAACAAGATTCGGAATGATTTCGAGAGCCGTGGAGTGCGAACGTCACGGGTTACGCTGACTTCGTTGTTTGGGTATTATCAGGAAGCGTACCTGATATTCGCCGTGAACGAGTTTTCTCGAGCCATAGCGGATAATTCACGGTCGACACCCAAGGTATATGCCATCGATCAGGGCATGCTTTCTGCCTTTTCCAAGGCGTCGACACGAGAGGAAGGACAGCGCCTCGAAACTGCCGTCTTCCTGAAACTGCGCCGAACTCGGCGATTGGTTCGGGATGGCAACATTTCGCGTCTTTTGTTGAGGGAAAACGGACATAGGCACGAGGTGGACTTCATCGTAGGCGACGCCTTGAGCGGTGAGGCCTATCAGCTGATTCAGGCCTGCTGGTCGCTGACGGACGAGAAAATCCAGAGGCGCGAGGTATCGGCGCTACAGGCTGCCATGCGGAAATATCATCTTGAACAGGGCACGATCGTCACATATGCCCAGCGCAGCGTGATAACCGTGCCTGAAGGCACGATTCGGGTGGAGCCAGCATGGAGTTGGCTGCTTGACTGACGCAGTGCGGCCCGGCTTTCGAAGCCGGGAAAGGCCAAGGGAGACGTCCTCCGTCCCATGCTTCGGCTCTCTGAAAGGCATGTTGGCTCGACCTGAATGTTGGTGCGGTGCGAATCGGCAGTCTGATTTCCCGCGGATGGCTGAAATGATCGTTCAGAGTGTTTCAAAAGCGAAGAAATCGGGCGGGCTTGCGTGATGGAGGACATGTGCCGCATCGCCAGCGTAGAATCGAACGTAAGATAGTGGTAATTGCGCCGCTTGGCGAGTTGTAAGAACGGGAGAGACTATGCCCACAATGTTTGGAACCGATGGCGTCCGCGGATTGGCGAACAGGGATTTGACCGCGCAGCTCGCGCTGGATCTAGGCGACGCCGCAGTGCGTGTGCTGGGTGATTCTTCGGGCACCGAGAACGGACATGAGGAGGGCCGCCGTCGTGCGCTGATCGGCCGTGACACGCGCGTCTCGGGCGACTTTCTCGCTTCGGCGCTCGCGGCGGGCATGAGCGCCGGCGGTTTTGACGTCATCGACGCGGGCATCATCCCCACGCCCGGCATCGCCTATCTGACCGGCGAACTCAACGTCGAGATGGGGGCGGTGATTTCCGCCTCGCACAACCCCATGCCGGACAATGGCATCAAGTTCTTCGCCCGTGGGGGCTTCAAGCTGCCCGACATCAAGGAGGACGAGATCGAAGCGGTGCTCGGCAAGGACTGGGAACGTCCGATCGGAGCCGGGGTGGGCAGAGTGAGCCACGATTCGACCACTGCGACCAACATGTATATCGACCATTTGGTCTCCACCATCGCTCCGATCGCCCCGGACAAGACCCAGCCGAAACCGTTGAAAGGCCTCAAAATCGTGATGGACTGCGCCAACGGCGCCACTTCGGTCGTTGCGCCCGAGGCGTTGCGCCGTGCCGGTGCCGAAGTGCTGGTCATCAACGCCAGTCCTGATGGCTACAACATCAATCAAAAGGCCGGGTCGACACATCCTGAGCAGCTTCAGGCCATGGTCAAGGCCACCGACGCGGTTATGGGAGTGGCGTTCGACGGTGACGCCGACCGTTGCCTGGCGGTGGACGAGGAAGGCAACATGGTCAACGGCGACCAGGTGATGGGCATTCTCGCACGCGCCAAGAAGCGCGAGGGCAAGCTCAACCACGACACGCTCGTGGTCACTGTGATGAGCAACCTCGGACTCAAGCTGGCGTTGAAGGACATGGGTATCGCCACGGTCGAGACCGGCGTGGGCGACCGCTATGTGCTCGAGGAGATGCTGCGCGGCGACTATTCGCTCGGCGGCGAGCAGTCCGGTCACGTCATCAACCGCGAGTTCGCCACCACGGGCGACGGCACGCTTACGGCACTGACGTTGTGCCTTGAGGTCGTCAGGTCCGGCAAATCGTTGAAAGAGCTGGCGGCGGACTTCCCGCAACTGCCTCAGCAATTGATTAACGTGCCGAACGTGGACAAGAAGGCGGCCTCGACCAACAGCGCCGTGCAAGCCGCCGTCGAGCGAGAGGAAAAGGCCTTGGGGGATTCCGGTCGCGTGCTGCTGCGTCCTTCCGGCACTGAGCCGCTGGTGCGAGTGATGGTCGAGGCCGAGACGCAGGAGCGTGCCGACGAGGTGTGTGAGCGTCTGGCTGCCGTCGTATCCGAGGAGTTGGCGATCTGATGTTTTCAAAGAACGCGAAAGTCGATACCGAACTCAACCGCGCCGTTGAGCGTTTGATGAAAGCCAGCGGCAAGGGGCAGATTCTCCCGATCGTCCAGCTTGGCGAACCGGTACTGCGTCAGCGGGCCGTCGAATATGACGGTCAGTTGAGCCGCCGTACGTTGCACAAGCTAATCGAAGCCATGCGGGCTACGATGCTTGCAGCGCCTGGGGTCGGCCTGGCTGCACCGCAGATTGGACTGGGTCTGGCCTTTGCCGTGGTTGAGGATCACGTGCGTGATGTGTTCGACGAGGACGACGATGGGACGGACGATGACGGAACGGACGATAAGGGAGATAAAGGTGGTGAGACGGACCCGGATGCATCCGTGGATTCCGATGATGATTTCGATGACCCCCGCGAAATAGCCGAATTTCCGTTCCATGTCATTATCAATCCCTCCTATGAGCCCATTGGCGAGCAAACGCGCAGCTTTTTCGAGGGCTGCCTGAGTTTCGAAGGATATCAGGCGGTGCGCCGCCGTTGGCTGGATATCGTCGCGCGCTGGCAGGATGAGGACGGCAATCGCCACGAGGAGCGGCTGCATGGCTGGCCCGCGCGCATCTTCCAGCATGAGACGGATCATCTCAGCGGCGAGGTCTACATCGACAAAGCGGAGATTCGATCGCTGTCCAGCGACGAGAATCTGGTGGAATACTGGGCCGAGGATCCCGTGCCTATCGCCGCCGCCCATGAACTCGGTTTCCCCGTCGACTGAGGTTGCGGTCACGCGAGGTCTTTGGTGTTGTGTTTTTTGTCATGGCGGATTCGTCCAAATTGGTACGCCTTGCACCTCACAGAGTCGTACCGCCGTTGTGGCGCTACTGTAGTGTCGCTGTCGCATTAGCATTCGATTCGTCGGCAACCCGCCCAGCTTGCACCTCCTGTACGTCAGTTGCATCGTTGTCGTATTCGCGTGCGTTTGCCGGATACTTGTCCAGCCGCTATTGCTCCGTGCCATTGAGCAGTTCGAAATAGGTTTGAACGGCATCGTCCCACGAATCTACGTGCAGCTTATTTCGGATGGCGTATCGGTGCGAGTAGACGGTACTCTGGGTGATGGTCAGATGTTCTGGCGACTTGCCTTGGGGTCATCTCCAAACTAAGCGTGAGCACTTGCTGTTCCATGGGAGTCAGCGGCACTGCCGGTAAAGAATGCAGGGTGTGGGTCGTCTGCGAGGTGTTCGCGTTCGAGGATTGATCATCATCGGTCGGTTCCTGCAATCGCGGATCGTGAGGCGAACAGGAATGGTGATTGCCTGGCTTTGGATCGTTGCGCACCGTTTTCGATGTGGCGCGTGCGTCGTAGTTGACGTCGTTCGGTGGCGCGTTTGTTCCATTCGCTTGTATCGCGGCCAAGTGCGCCGGGGGAGTGTTCTCCGAGAATGGATGTCCTGCGTCCTGTACCACGGACGCCCGGTATTTTCTGCGCATCTTTTTCCGATATAAAGCTTCGATCATCGCGGGTAATGTCCTGTCGAGCGAGGCTTTGTCACAGATGACGTTAAGTGCTGTGCCGTATTGTGACTGCCTATGTTCTTCGATGTGTGACGTAATGCCGATGATTATGGTGTTGGGAGTCGCGGCTTTGACCGGACGCAGGATTTTTCCGTTCGAACGGCTTTCGGTGTCCAAATCGACAATGAAAATGTCTGTGGGCACGGTTGCGAAAAGGCAGTTATGAACTGCGAGTTCGGGATTTGTCGTCGTCCAAAGATTCAGATGACAGCCATTGAGATTCTGCATTCGTTTGACTAGCCCTGTCTCGTGTGCGAGAGCGCATGGGTCGTCATCCAGGATGCCGATGCGCAGGTCGTTGCCTTTATGGGATACGTATTTCTGCTCCATAGCAACAGTTTATTCAGTGTTTTGGGATTTGATGGGAAATGTGAATGTAATTCAAGATTGGAAAACAAGAATCTTGAATTTGGCTGATTTGGTTTGACTTTTGGTTTCTAAAGTGGCAATCAAGAGATTGTGCCGACCGTTTATTGTGCGGCAATCGACGGAGCGTGTTCATGGCGTGTTCGTTGTTCAAACGTTTTAAAGGTTGTATGTCTCCTGTAAACTAAGCTTCTTCTTGGTTTGTGTGCATCGTTTCATTTGTTGCTGCATTGAATCTGCCAAGTGGGTTGATGGGCTTTAGGGGGGTGTGGCGATCGGGGGTTGAATCGTTGGGGTGGAATTATATAAAGATAGCAATTTTATCTAGTGATTTTTGTAATTCTATATTCCAATATTTGGAAGCGTGTTTCAAGAGTTTGCGACCATCTGTGATATTTTTGGCTTTTACCCTGTGTCGTATAGCCCGGTCACCACTCGCAGTGAAAATTTATTGACGTATCAAAAACCACGGTCGGCCATGGCGTGTCGTGCAGAGGGTTGGCTGCTGCACGATTCTTGGTCGGAAAGTTCGGGATGGGTTGGATGTATAAGGATTACTCTTTTTGGTTTTGGGCGGGATTCATCGGATGTCGTTGCCTGCCGCGACCTCTTGGAAACTCTTTGCGGTACGTTTTTGATGGCCTCATTTGTGCCTTAGCACAGCCGACACGCTCAGGGCTGGCCTTGAGGCTTGCTGTGCGTCCGCCGAAGATGGTATAGTCTATACTTGTTGTGCATGGTATTCGTTGTGTGCAATGTGGAGCTGTGCCTGAGTGGCCGATAGGGGCACCCTGCTAAGGTGTTAACTGCGCAAGCGGTTCGAGGGTTCGAATCCCTCCGGCTCCGCCGATAGGGTTTCCGTGGTTTTTCACGGAAGCCCTTTTTCATGCCGTTTTCCTTGTGTTTGCAAGGGTTTCGGTGGTTCTTTCTTCCGGTGGTTGTCGTCTCGAATTGGCTCATGATGAGTCGGATTAGCGTGTAGTTGTGGTACGTTTTATGGTACGTACGTACCTGTTTATAGTCCAAAACGGGGGTTCGGGATTTGTTTTGGCCTGTTGACCAAATCACTGGGCATGATTACAAGTCAGGGCCAGCTTTCATCAAATTCGGTTTATATGTCAAAATCATCACGGACGTTCAAACGTGTCAACTTCTCTGGTCGACGAGACAACGTCCTGGCAAACTCTCGTAATCGGAAGGCTGAGGGCATCTTGGTACTCAGCGTTCTGTGGTCTAACGGGATGCCTTATCGCCGTTCCCACTGCTCCTTGGTGATTGCAAGAATGATGTAGTCGTAGTGGCGGTCAATCAGAGGGAAGTAGGCGTTATCTTTGCGACAGATGGGTCGCATGCCCCAGTGTTGCATCACCTTACCGGATGCGGGATTCTCGACGTAGTGCCCACCCCACACGGTCTGGGCGCCAAGTACATCGAATGACCGCGCAAGCATCGCCTCAAGCGCCTCCGACATCAAACCCTGTCCCCAGAACGGCCGGCCGATCCAATATCCCAGAGTCCGGTCACCGCCGTATCCAGCCAACGCACGCTCCATGTCATCGGCATCGACTCCGGGCATCAACCGCCTTCCGTCAATCGCCTCACGCACGTATTGACCCCCATGGCTGCCTTCCGTCTTTTTCAGTTCGATGCAGCCGATCGGCATATCTTGGCCGCGCAAAGTGATGGCGTAATTCTCGTCCCCGGTGAGAACCTTCTCGATGGCCTCAGAACTTCTTTCTACTGATTGGTGCGGCATCCACCCGCAGCGAATGCCGATGTCGGGGTCGGAGGCGTATCGGTATAGCGCCTGTGCTTCGGTGGCGTCACCTTTGCGCCAGTGCCGAAGGGTTAGGCGTTCCGTGGTTATCGTGTTGGTTATTGGTGCGGTATTCACAGTAGCGTCTGTCATGAGTCTAGGCTAGCGAGATGGTCAGTGCAGTTTTGTGTCCTGTTCACAATGTGAAAACCCTTGAAAGAGCCAGAAATCGAGGTTTGGGTGGGGAGCCAGGAAAACGCCGTTGTCTCCTGTCTCCTTACCTGACAGATTATAGTGCAGGAGTCGAGGCTGTGATATTCGTTCTGATTTGCCAGATGGCGGAAAGCGGATTCAAAACGGAACTTGCCCTAGTTGACGGTGGCTGTTCAACGGCGTAACGGCTGGCCTTTGCATCTCCTTAGGTAACGAAACAGTGCAGTGCACAAATACAGTTCATTGGACAATGCGTCATTTCGTAGGTGTGTCGTGAAACGGGGGTACGCCGTATCGAATGCCTGAGAGCGTGGCGACGCCCTTGTTGCTACGCAGGTCTGGTCGCTACAATGGCAAAGGTAAAGATTCGGAACCAAACGATAGGGAAGGCGTCGGTATGGCGGACTCCGCAGCGCATCAACGGTTCGCTGAGGGGTTTTCCACGCTCGGAAACCGCTCGGATGCGCCTGCACGCGATTCGTTGGTCGAGAAAAAGTCCGAGTTCATCGGATCCGCGTGTCATGTCGGCACCTTGGATGAGGCGCTCGCCTTCGTGGACACGGTTCGTCGGGAACACCCCAAGGCGCGGCATGTGGCCTACGCGGCCATCGTTGGTGCGGCGTCCGGATCGGCCCGTGAGCGGATGAGCGATGACGGCGAACCTTCCGGCACTGCAGGCAAACCGATTCTTGAAGTCATTCGCGCCGGGCATCTGACCGATTGCGTGGTCACGGTCACGCGGTATTTCGGCGGGATTCTGCTGGGTTCAGGCGGTTTGATTCGTGCATATTCTACGGCCGCGTCGCTGGCGATAAAGGCGGCGAAAGTGCAGGTCATCGTGCCTATGCGCCGGTACCGCACCACCTTGGAATATGCCTGGCTCGATCATTTTGAGCGTGTGCTCACTCAAGCCGGGGGAATGGTGAAAAATCGATCTTTCACCGATCGAGTTGCTCTCGATTGCGTGGTGCCGGCAGCTGTTGCGTCGACGTTCGAAACCACTGTTCGTGAGGCGTTCAGCGCTCAGGTTCGGTTGGAACGCTTGTAGAGGCATGCGAGAGGGTGCGCGGGGCTTACCGCTGTCAAGTAGGTCGAGTTCGCTATGCTGGCGTTATGAGCGATACGAGCGATTTCGATGACCAAACTGCCCAAAGCGGTGCCGCCGAAGGGGTTGAGGCGGATGCGAATGTTGATTCGACCATGGGTGGCGAAGTGTCCGGCGAGCCGTTAGACGCTGCGACGCAAGACGGAGACGGCGATACCTTCGAGTCGCTTTCGGCCACGTACGAGCGTCTGCGTCACTCCACGGACTCGGCCGAGCTCAGCCATGCCGCGCATGAGCCCTTGCCAGACCGCACCGATCAGGCCGCCTTCTCGCGTGAGACCGCACTGCTTGAGGCCGTCGCGGGCAACGAACACACCCCGCTTGAGGACCGTGTGTTTCTGGCTTCCACCATGCCGTTCCCGAACATCCTGGTCAAGCTTTCGGAGGACGCGGATGCCACGGTTCGCAAGGCCGTCGCGGAAAACGCGGATGACAAGAACTGGCTGGTTGGCCGGCTCGCCAAGGACGAGGACGTAAGTGTGCGCGAGGCCGCCCTGCGCAACCCGCAGGCCTCGTGGAGGGTTCGTCTCGAAGGCGCCGAGGACCCGCGCACCAGCGCCGAAACGTTGGACTTTCTAGGAAAGATGGGTGTCGAGAGCGACCAGAAGGCTCCGGCGGTTCTGGCCGCGATGGTGCGTCGGGCGGTGGCGCTCAATCCCGGCACTGCCCAAGCCACACTCACCCGACTTGCCTCCGATCCCGCCACCGACGTGACCCACGCCGTCGCCCAGCGCTCGTGACGACCCGCCATGCTCTCCAGTTTCAAACTCGAACCGTTAATAATGGAAATCGATTCGACTAATCCATGTAAATCAGCTCCATTGCGCCGGAAACAGGTCAAAGATGGCAGAAAACGTACATTTTGAGTTCCGATAACATGCGCTTTCTGCCATCTTTGACCTGTTCCTGCCATGAGGCTGATTCATTCTCAAGGTTTTGGCTGATTTGTCCGCCGATGATGGGGCCGTCCCTGCTTTTCGACACTGTGTGAGTCGTCGTCTTGCGGTTGGGCATGGGTGTCGATACAATATCTACTTGTTGTGTTTCCCTACGGGGTCCTTCAAAGCGCTATCCCACTCGCACGAGGACTTTCAGGGAGCCCACGGATAATGAGGCTGTTTCGGCGCGTCTTACCAGCGAGTCGGCATGGCCCGGAACACAATATAAGGAAAAGGCACACTCGTGAAGACTTTCACACCGAAGCCAGCTGATTTGACTCACGACTGGTACATTATCGACGCCACCGATGTGGTGCTGGGCAAGCTTGCCACCAAGACGGCCGAGCTCTTGCGTGGCAAGAACAAGCCGACCTTCGCGCCTCATGCCGATCTTGGCGATCACGTCATCATCATCAACGCCGAGAAGATCGCGTTGAGCGGCAAGAAGATGGACAAGGTGCTTTACTCGCACTCCGGTCGCCCCGGCGGTCTGCGCGAGGATAGCTACGCCGACCTTCTGAAGCATAACCCTGAACGCATCATCATCAACGCCGTCAAGGGCATGCTGCCGAAGAACCGTCTTGCGAAGGTTGAACTCAACCGTTTGCATGTCTTCGCTGGGCCGGATCATCCGCACACGCCGCAGAAGCCGACGCCGATTACGGTTGACGCTGTTGCGCAGCAGGCCAAGTGAACCGAGAGGAGAGAATTATCATGGCTGAAAACACCGAGAACTCCGCGGTTCAAGAGACCGAGGAAGAAATCACTTCATACACCACCGAGACCAACGCAGGTGCCGGTACCGGCACTTCGCAGATTGCTCCGGGCTACGGCACCGGTCGCCGTAAGGAGTCCGTCGCCCGCGTGCGTCTGACCCCGGGCACCGGCAAGTGGACCATCAACGGGCATACGTTGGAGGAGTATTTCCCCTCCCGTCTGCACCAGCGTGAGGTCAACTCGCCGATCGTGCTGCTCAAGCTCGAAGGCAAGTTCGACATCAACGTTCTGGTTGAAGGCGGCGGCACCACCGGTCAGTCCGGCGCCATTCGTCTGGGCGTGGCTCGCGCACTGAATGCCATCGACCGCGATGCCAACCGCGCTGCGCTGAAGAAGGCCGGGTTCCTCACTCGTGACGCCCGCGCCGTGGAACGCAAGAAGGCTGGTCTGCACAAGGCCCGTCGCGCCCCGCAGTTCTCCAAGCGTTGATTTCTACGCCTATCGAAGCCCCGAGCTTTATGGCTCGGGGCTTTTGTTTTTCTTGATGTCACCCCGGACGCACGCAGGCGTGCAAATCGCTCTGATGGTTTCGAAGGGAAGCGCCAATCCGAGTGTTCGTTCGGGATGCAGACGGTTTGAAGTCTGGACGGTTTGGGGTCCGACCGGTCTGGGGTCCGGCTGGCTCCGCATTTCGCCAGAGCAAAAACTTCTGACGATTTGATTTGCAATAGTTTTTTAAAAAAATGCGGTATAACCAATGTCGCGGAAGTACTGAAGGCTCGATGTGGAGCCGTTAATCAGTCATGGACTCCCCTTTGAAAAGGTGCAGGACTTTCTTGACGGCAAAGTTGCGGGCATCTCGAAGGCCATGGTCAAGGTGGGATGCTGATTTTCGACGGAAGAATCATCGGGAAGTGGAGGCCAGATGTCGAAAACGCTCTCGTGATGTTCGGTCCGTTCGTAGGTGCCGTCGTTGTGACGTTTCCTCGTCGGTGATCGATCCGGTGATCCAATTGTCCGATTTGCACTATTATATTTGGTGGCGGTAAGTCAAAGCGGCGTCGATGCGCATGATGTTTCAGAACATAATCAAAACAATAAACAGCTGCAATAAGGAGTAGCCATGAAACCAATGTCAGATTTCACCACGGATTTCCAGCATTCCGGCATGCCCGCCAAAGATCTCGATGAGACCATCGAGTTTTATACCAAGAAACTCGGTTTTGACCTGGTGGGAGTGTTCCCCAATGGCGAGAACCGCTGTGCTTTCCTGCGCTATGGTCATCTGACGATTGAGACTTGGGAAGGCGACCCGGCGACGCTGAGGGATGGTGCAATCAACCACTGGGCTCTTGATACGCCTGATATCGATGCTGCGTTCGAAAACGCGAAAACGCTGGGATTCGATTTCAAGGACGACAAGATCCAGTCCATCCCGACGTTCTGGGATCGCGGCATTCGTTATTTCAACATTTACGGTCCGAACCATGAGACCATAGAGTTCTGCCAGATCGTCTGAATGATGTCGATTTGGCATGCTGAAGTGCAATGCACCAAGCCACCCGGTGCTTCGTGCATTTTTATTGGCGCCGGGCGCCTGGTGCAGACGGAGCCACGGCTGAGGGCGCGCGGCCCCAGGAAAACGGTTCGTCGTCTGGCAGCGGTGTTGGCTGGTTGCTGTGTTTCGAGGTGTGTCCGTCGAGAGACTTCGGTTGACGTTCGGCTCCCGTCTCGACGCCGATGGCACATCTGCTGTATGCGACGAATTCGTAGGCCTGCGAGCGCCTTCCTCTGGTCGAATCGAGCGTTGAAGAGGGGGCGACGAGCCCTGGTTCCTGAGAAGGATGTTCAGTTTTTTATCGACCGTGGGCAGACTTGGTTCGAGATTCTGTTCCGGGTCACGTTTGGTGACGTGCTGGCTGCGATGGATGTAGTTGATTATGGCCGTCGGCGCCGGTGTCGTAGGGTCCTCTCTGTAGTGCGCCATAGTTTGGTTCATAGGTAGAAAAAGAGATTCGCAAAAGATGGCCTACGAATCTGCTATTAGGAAGGGGCATGGCGTCAGGCGCTGAATGGTCCGGCGTCGTAACGCCTATTCGCGGTGACTGAATTGCTTCGTTCTCAGGATGATGAAGGCACAGGAGAGATCGTTTGTGAACGCTAACAATTTTACTAGTCATGACACGTTTGCTGTGCGCTTATGTTCACATAAGCCAGAAAAGCTGTATTATGTACCATAATACCTTACAAATACGGTTTGATTAAAAACAAAATATGACTCAAACTACCATAATCTTACATTCCTTTTCCTGGATTCAGCCACTGTTATGCATGTTGGTTATATTGGCCTTGAACTCCTTTTGTCGGATATCAATCAAATCGGTAGTCCGACGCAACCAACGGATTCGGAGCAAATATGACAACGACACGACAGCAAGACTCGACCGGTGAGATTGAATCCGCCCAAGTCGATGCGCTCACTCAGGCGGAGCAGGAAGTAAACGAACTGGTGGACAAAGGCGTTGAGGCTCTTTCGCAATTCGAAGAGCTTAACCAGACCCAGGTCGATCGCATTGTGGCCAAGGCTTCGGTGGCGGCACTCAACAAGCACTTGGTGCTGGCGAAAATGGCGGTGGATGAGACCGGACGTGGATTGGTGGAGGACAAAGCCACCAAGAACATCTTCGCCTGCGAACATGTCACGCATTATCTGGCGTGTCAAAAAACCGTCGGTTTGATTCGTGAGGACGATGTGCTCGGCATCGATGAAATCGCGGAGCCTGTTGGCGTGGTTGCCGGTGTCACTCCAGTGACGAACCCCACCTCTACGGCGATCTTCAAGTCTTTGCTTGCCTTGAAGACACGTTGCCCAATCATTTTCGGCTTCCATCCGGGTGCCCAACGTTGCTCGGTGGAGGCGGCCCGTATCGTGCGTGACGCCGCGGTCGCCGCCGGGGCACCCAAAAACTGCATCCAGTGGATCGAGCACCCGTCCGTCGAAGCCACCGGCGCACTGATGAGGCACCCCGATGTGGCCACGATTTTGGCCACGGGCGGTCCTGGCATGGTCAAGGCCGCGTATTCCTCCGGCAAACCGGCGCTGGGCGTGGGTGCGGGCAACGCTCCGGCGTACGTCGACGTGAACGTCGACATCAAGCGTGTGGCTAACGACCTGGTGCTTTCCAAACATTTCGACTATGGCATGATCTGCGCGACTGAACAGGCTATTATCGCCCGTGCCGAAAGTTACAAACCGCTTAAGGCCGAGCTCAAGCGTCGTAAAGCATATTTCGTCAACGACGCTGAAAAGGCCAAGTTGGAACGATACATGTTCGGCTGTACCGCCTATTCCGGTGGTACGCCGAAACTTAACTCCGTGGTGCCTGGGAAGTCGCCCCAGTTCATCGCAAGAGAGGCCGGTTTCGAGATTCCGGCGGATGCCACCATCATTGTGGCCGAATGCAAGGAAGTCGGTCCGAGCGAACCGCTCACCCTCGAAAAGCTTGGCCCTGTGCATGCCATGCTGCGCGCGGACAGCAAAGAACAGGGATTTGAGATGTGCGAGGAGATGCTGAAATTCGGCGCCGGACACACCGCGGCGATTCATTCGGACGATCAGGATCTTGTGCGTGAGTATGGCCTGAGGATGCACGCGTGCCGTATCGTATGGAATCAGCCTTCGTCGTTGGGCGGCATAGGCGACATCTACAACGCCATCGCTCCTTCGCTCACCCTTGGCTGCGGCTCGTACGGCGGCAATTCGGTTTCCGGCAACGTCCAGGCCGTCAACCTCGTCAACATCAAGCGTATAGCGCGGAGGAACAGTAATATGCAGTGGTTCAAGGTGCCGCCGAAGACCTATTTCGAACCCAATGCCATACGATATCTGCACGATATGTATTGCATTCGTCGTGCCGTAATCGTCTGTGACAAGGTGATGGAGCAGCTGGGTGTGATCGACAAGGTCATCGATCAGCTCCGTGCCCGCCCCGAAAAGGTGACTTTCCGCATTATCGACTACATCGAGCCCGAACCTTCGGTCGACACCGTCGAACGGGGCGCTGAAATGATGCGTGATGAGTTCCAGCCCGACACCATCATCGCCATTGGCGGCGGTTCTCCCATGGACGCTGCCAAAATCATGTGGCTGCTGTACGAGCACCCCGAAATCTCCTTCGATGACGTGCGTGAGAAATTCTTCGACATCCGCAAACGTGCCTTCCGTATTCCGCCTCTGGGCAAGAAAGCGAAACTGGTGTGCATCCCCACCTCTTCGGGCACCGGTTCCGAAGTCACTCCGTTCGCCGTGATTACCGACCACAAGACCGGCTACAAGTATCCGATCACCGACTACGCGCTGACCCCGTCGGTGGCCATCGTCGATCCCGTGCTGGCGCGAACCCAGCCACGGACACTGGCCTGCAACACCGGTTTCGATGCGCTGACGCACTGCATGGAATCCTATGTTTCGGTCTACTCCAACGATTTCACCGATGGTATGGCCCTGCACGCCGCCAAGCTCATATGGGATAATCTCGAGACTTCCGTCAACGCCGAACCAGGTGAGACCAAGAAAATGGCACAGGAGAAAATGCACAATGCCGCCACTATGGCGGGCATGGCGTTCGGCTCGGCGTTCCTCGGTATGTGCCACGGCATGGCCCACACCATAGGAGCATTATGCGAGGTCGAACACGGCCGCAACAATGCGATTTTGCTGCCGTACGTCATCCGTTACAACGGATCGGTGCCCGAAGAACCGACCAGCTGGCCCAAGTACGACCACTATGTGGCTCCCGAACGCTATCAGGAATTCGCACGAGTCATCGGAGTGAACCCCGGGTCGACTCCCGCACAGGGCGTGGAAAATCTTGCGCTTGCCGTTGAGGATTACCGAGACAACAAGCTTGGCATGTCCTCGAGTTTCAAGGAATGTGGCGTTGACGAGGAGTATTTCTGGAACATTCTTGATCAGATCGGCATGCGTGCCTATGAAGATCAGTGCACACCCGCCAACCCTCGTATCCCGCTGATTGAGGATATGAAGGATATCGCCATCGCCGCCTACTATGGCGTGCCTCAAGCAGAGGGTCACGCCATGCGCATCAAGCGCGAGGGGCGGCTTTCGGTGGCGGAGGCCTCTGAAATCTAAGGTCTTCGGAACTGCATGTCGGCCGGTCGGTTGGAAACCATCCACGGCGCACCCATCGTCTTTGTTCGACGGGTGCGCCGTTTTATGCAAAGTCGGGGTAGGGCTGAAATCCCTTGAAATAGGCGACACGCCCGATTTCGGCAAGTACTGACCCGATGGTTTAATAGAACAGTTGCCTGTTATAGGCTCGCAAATTGTTATCAAAAGAGCGAGTGCGGCCCGGCATCCTCCCTCTCGAAGATGTTGTTGCGCCACACACTGATGCGGATCGACCATAGAACCGTGAGGTTCTGGGGTCGTGCGCGCCGGTGTCCTTGAAGCAGGCTGGTAATGTAAATCGAATCGCTAGAAAGGGCGGACGGCATGGCGGGACAGAAAATCCGTATCAGGCTTAAGTCCTATGACCACGAGGTCATTGACCAATCGGCGAAGAAAATCGTCGAAACGGTCACGAACGCGGGTGCCACTGTTGTGGGCCCGGTTCCTCTGCCTACTGAGAAGAACGTATTTGTCGTAATTCGCTCTCCTCATAAATACAAGGATTCTCGCGAGCACTTCGAGATGCGCACTCATAAGCGCCTCATTGACATCGTCGACCCGACCCCCAAGGCCGTGGATTCTCTGATGCATATCGATCTGCCTGCAGATGTAAACATCGAGATCAAGCTGTAGGGAGGGGGAGAAACATGACGTTGCAGAGTACTAATCGCACTGCGTTGCTGGGTCGTAAGCTTGGCATGTCGCAGGTTTGGGACGACAAGGGTTTCTTCGTCCCCGTCACCTTGGTCGACGTGTCCACGAACGTGGTCACGGGTGTAAAGACCGAAGAGACTGACGGCTACAAGGCTGTTCAGCTCGGCTATGGCCAGATCGATCCGACGAAGGTCACCAAGCCTTTGGCTGGTCACTTCGCGAAGGCGGGTGTTACCCCGCGTCGCCATCTGGTAGAAATCCGTACCGACAATGCCGAGGACTTCACGCCGGGTCAGGAGCTTTCGGCGGATGTGTTCGCCGATGGTGCTCAGGTGGATGTCACCGGCACCACCAAGGGCAAGGGCTTCGCCGGCACCATCAAGCGCTGGGGCTTCAAGTCCTATCGCCGCACTCACGGTTCTCACAAGAACGAACGTCGCCCCGGCTCAGTCGGTGCGTGCGCGACTCCGAGCCGTATTCTGAAGGGCAAGCGCATGGCCGGTCGTATGGGTCATGTCACCTCTACCGTGCAGAACCTCACTGTCGTCTCGGTCGATCAGGCCAGCGGCGTAATCGCCATCAAGGGCGCCCTGCCGGGGCCCAAGGGCGGCATCGTCGTGCTTCGCTCGGCTGTGAAGGGAGCCTGAAATCATGGCAAACGTTACGTTGAAGGTCACTGACGCCAGCGGCAAGTCCGCAGGAACCGTCGAGGCCCCCGAAGATATCTTCGGCATCTCCAACGAAGAAGTCCAGGCTCATGTGCCGCTGATCCATCAGGTCGTCGTCGCGCAGCTTGCGGCAGCCCGTCAGGGCACCCACGCCGTCAAGTCCCGTGGTGATGTCTCCGGTGGCGGCAAGAAGCCTTGGAAGCAGAAGGGTACCGGCCGCGCCCGCCAGGGTTCGACCCGTGCTCCTCAGTGGGTCCACGGTGGCGTCGTGCACGGACCGGTTCCGCGCGACTACAGCCAGCGCACACCCAAGAAGATGAAGGCCAGCGCGTTGCGTTACGTGCTGTCCAACCGCGCGAGCGCGGGTCGTGTAGCTGTGGTCGACTTCGGCATCAAGGACACTCCATCCACGAAGGCTGCCGTCGCCGCGCTCAACCCGATTTCGGGCGACCAGTTCACCACCGTCGTGCTTTCACGCGACAACGTGAACGAACTGCTGTCCGTGCGCAACATCCCCACGGTGCATGTGCTGTTCGCAGATCAGCTCAACACCTACGATGTGGTGACCGCTCAGTATGTCGTCTTCAGCAAGGACGGCTTCGAGGCCTTCGTCGCCGCGAAGACCGAGCCTAAGAAGGAGGCCTGATTCACATGGTCGCAATTCACAAGCCAGCCCACGATATCATTCTCAAGCCCGTCGTCTCCGAGAAGAGCTACGCCGCCGGTGACCGTGGACAGTACACCTTCGTGGTCGCACCGACTGCCAACAAAGTGCAGATCAAGAACGCCATCGAAGAGATCTTCAAAGTGAAGGTGACGAACGTCAACACCCTCAACCGTGCAGGCAAGCGACAGCGCACCCGCACCGGCTTCGGCCGCCGCGCCAGTCAGAAGCGCGCAACGGTTACCGTGGCCGAGGGTCAGTCAATCGACATCTTCGGTAACTGAAGGTTAGCCGAGAAAGTCAAAGGAAGAACTACATTATGGCTATCCGTATTTACAAGCCGACGACTCCCGGTCGTCGTGGCGCATCGGTTTCGGATTTCTCCGACCTTACGCGCTCGACTCCTGAGAAATCGCTCGTGCGTAAACTCAATAAGACCGGCGGTCGCAATTCCTATGGCCGCGTGACTTCACGTCATCGCGGTGGCGGTCACAAGCGTCAGTACCGCTTGATTGATTTCAAGCGTTGGGACAAGGATGGCGTGCCCGCCAAGGTTGCGGAAATCGAGTATGATCCGAACCGTTCGGCTCGAATCGCACTTCTGCACTACGCCGATGGCGAGAAGCGCTACATCGTGGCGCCTAACGGCATCAAGCAGGGCGACGTCATCGAGACCGGCGAACAGGCCGACATCAAGCCAGGCAATAATTTGCCTCTGCGCAACATCCCGACCGGTACCATCGTTCACGCCATTGAGCTGCGTCCTTTGGGCGGAGCGAAGATTGCGCGTTCGGCAGGTGCGGGCGTTCAGCTCGTCGCCAAGGACGGTGCCTACGCTCAGTTGCGTATGCCCTCCGGTGAGATTCGCAATGTGGATGCCCGTTGCCGTGCAACGGTCGGTGAGGTCGGCAATTCCGATCATGCCAACCTGCAGATCGGTAAGGCGGGTCGTGCACGTTGGATGGGCAAGCGCCCGATCACGCGTGGCGAGTCCATGAACGCCGTCGACCATCCGCATGGTGGCACTACCCGCGGCGGCAAGCCGCCAGTGTCTCCTTGGGGCAAGGGCGAGGTTCGTACTCGTCATCCGAAGAAGGCTTCGAACAAGATGATTGTTCGTCGTCGTCCTAATGGCAAGAACCGCAAGTAAGGAGCGCCGATAGATGGCACGTAGCATCAAGAAGGGTCCCTTCGTCGACGCCCATTTGCAGAAAAAGGTTGACGAACAGAACGAGAAGGGCACGAAGAATGTCATCAAGACGTGGTCGCGCCGTTCGATGATCACCCCGGATTTCATCGGTCACACGTTCGCCGTGCACGATGGTCGCAAACATGTCCCGGTCTTCGTGACCGAGGCGATGGTCGGCCACAAGCTCGGTGAATTCGCACCGACGAAGACCTTCCGTGGTCACGTTCATGACGACAAAAAAGCCCGCCGCTAAAGGAAGAGAAAGATTATGGAAGCTAAAGCAATCGCACGTCACGTCCGTGTGACGCCGCGCAAGGCTCGCCGCATGGTCGACCTCATCCGTGGCAAGAAAGTGGACGAGGCCGTCACCATCCTCAAATTCGCCCCTCAGGACGCTTCGACCCCAGTGTTGAAGTGCCTTCAGAGCGCGATTGCGAACGCTCGCGTAAAGGCTGAAAAGGCCGGCGAGCCGTTCCGTGAGGCTGATATGTATGTGAGCCAGACTTATGTGGATGAGGGCGTGACGCTCAAGCGTTTCCGTGCTCGTGCGCAGGGTCGCGCTGGTCGCATCAACAAGCGCACCAGCCACATCACCGTTGTGGTCGCTAGCAAGGAAGGAGCCCGGTAAAGATGGGTCAAAAGATCAATCCCCTAGGTTACCGCCTGGGCATCACCGAAGACCATCGTTCCAAGTGGTTCTCCGATTCCAACAAGGTTGGCGAGCGTTACAGCGACTTCGTGCTTGAGGATGACAAGATCCGCAAGGAAATGAACCGCGACCTCGAGCGTGCGGGTATTTCCCGTATCACCATCGAGCGTACCCGCGATCGAGTGCAGGTCAATCTGCATGCAGCTCGTCCGGGTATCGTCATCGGTCGCCGCGGTGCGGAGGCCGAACGCGTGCGCGCCAAGCTTGAGAAGATTACGGGCAAGCAGGTTCAGCTCAACATCTTCGAAGTGAAGAACGCCGCGATCGACGCACAGCTGGTTGCTCAGGGTATTGCCGAGCAGCTGACCAACCGTGTCACGTTCCGTCGCGCCATGCGCAAGGCACAGCAGGACGCCATGCGCGCCGGTGCCAAGGGCATCAGGATCAAGCTGTCCGGCCGCCTTGGAGGCGCCGAGATGAGCCGTTCCGAGTTCTACCGTGAAGGTCGCGTGCCGCTTCAGACACTGCGCGCCCTGATTGATTATGGCTTCTTTGAAGCCAAGACCACTTACGGCCGTATCGGCGTAAAGGTTTGGATCTACAAGGGTGACATGACCGAACGTGAGTTCGAAGAGCAGCAGGCACAGGGTGCCAACAACCGTGGCCGTCGTGGAGCGGACCGTCGTCCGCGCCGTGGCGCTCGTCCTTCTTCCAACGCCTCCAAGGCCGATTCCCAGGGTTCTCGCTCTGAGTCGCCGGCCCCGGCCGCGGATCAGCAGGCCGAGCCCGTCGTGGAAACGAAGGAGTGAGCGAATATGCTTATCCCAAAGAGGACTAAGTACCGTAAGCAGCAGCGTCCCACGCGTAGGGGTATGTCCAAGGGCGGTAATGAGATTTCGTTCGGTGACTTTGGCATTCAGGCCTTGGCTCCGGCTTACATCACCAACCGTCAGATTGAGGCGGCTCGTATCGCCATGACCCGTTACATCAAGCGTGGCGGTCGTGTGTGGATCACGATCTTCCCTGATCGCCCGTTGACCAAGCATGCACTCGGAAGCCGAATGGGTTCAGGTAAGGGTACTCCTGAGTTCTGGGTTGCAAATGTGCGTCCTGGCCGCGTGATGTTCGAGATTGGTGGCGTTGACGAGACCACGGCGAGGGAAGCCCTTCGCCGCGCTATCGACAAGCTGCCCATGAAGTGCCGTATTATCGCACGTGAAGGCGGTGACATCTGATGGCAGTCGAATCTGCATACACTATCAACAATCTCAACGAGAAGACCAACGCGGAGATCGAGGGCTTCCTCAAGAAGTCCAAGGAAGAGCTGTTCAATCTGCGCTTCCAGAACGCCACAGGTCAGCTCGAGAATCCCTCGCGCTTGAAGACCGTCAAGCACGACATCGCCAGGATGTACACCGTCCTGCGCGAGCGTGAGCTCGGCATTACAGTCGAGCCGGCCGCTGCCGAGGTCAAGGATGAGTCTGAATCCAAGGCGAAGAAAGCTAAGGCCACGAAGACGCAGTCCGACGAGACCAAGACTGAGGAGAAGTAAGCATGGCTGAAGAGCAAGAGCGCAACTTCCGCAAGACCCGAATCGGTTATGTCGTGTCCGATGCCATGGACAAGACGATTACCGTCGAGCTTGAGCAGCGTTCGACCCACCCGCTGTATGGCAAGGTCGTCCGCTCCACGCGCAAGGTCAAGGTCCACGATGAACACAACGACGCCCACATTGGCGATCGCGTGAGTATCATGGAGACTCGGCCCCTGAGCAAGACCAAGCGTTGGCGTCTCGACTCCATCGTCGAGCGCGCCAAGTAATAAGTTCGGCAAGGCTCTGCCGCTTACCTTTACGGGTGGCGGCGGAGAACCAGCTCGGCTAAGGAGAATCAATGATTCAGCAGGAAACGCGGCTTCATGTCGCCGACAACACGGGTGCCAAGGAGATTTTGGCCATCCGAGTGCTCGGCGGATCGAAGCGACGCTATGCCGGCATCGGCGACGTGATCGTCGCCACCGTCAAGGATGCAATCCCCGGCGGGTCGGTTAAGAAGGGCGATGTGGTCAAGGCCGTCGTCGTCCGCACAGTCAAGGAGCATCGTCGTAATGACGGCTCATACATCAAGTTCGATGAGAATGCCGCTGTGATTCTTGGCTCCGGCCATGAACCCAAAGGCACTCGTATCTTCGGACCGGTCGGTCGTGAGTTGCGTGACAAGCACTTCATGAAGATCGTGTCGCTCGCCCCGGAGGTGATCTGAATGGTAGCAAAGATCAAGACCGGAGATGAGGTCAAGGTCATCCGTGGCAAAGACCGCGGCAAAGAGGGCAAGGTCACTCGCGTACTTCCCAACGATCGGCTGATTGTCGAAGGTGTGCAAATCGTCAAGAAGCATGTCCGCGCCACCCAGCAGGGTCAGCAGGCAGGTATTGTCTCGGTCGAGGCTCCGATTCATCGCTCCAACGTGATGGTTATCGATCCTGAGACCAAAGAGCCCACTCGTGTCGGTGTGAAGATCACGACCGACGAGCGCGACGGGAAGGTCAAGACCGTGCGTACGCGCGTCGCCAAGAAGTCCGGAAAGGAGCTGGCATGACCGATGCAACAGTTGAAGCGCCGGCAACCCCGCGTCTGAAGCAGCAGTATATCGACAAGATCGTGCCTGAGCTGGAGAAGGAGTTCAAATACTCCAACCCCATGCAGGTGGCGAAGGTCACGAAGGTCGTTGTGTCCATGGGTGTCGGTGCCGCGGCTCGTGACTCCAAGCTCATTGAAGGCGCCGTCAAGGATCTCACCGCCATAACCGGTCAGAAGCCGAAGATCACCAAGGCCAAGAAGTCCGTAGCGCAGTTCCATTTGCGTGAAGGCCAGGCAATCGGTGCATTCGTCACGCTTCGCGGCGATCGCATGTGGGAGTTTCTTGATAGGTTGCTGACACTGGCTCTGCCGCGTATTCGTGATTTCCGCGGTATCAGCGACCAACAGTTCGACGGCCAAGGTAACTATAACTTCGGCCTCACCGAGCAGTCCATGTTCCATGAGATTGATCCTGATGCGATTGATCACCAGCGTGGTATGGATATCACCGTGGTCACCAGCACGAAGGACGATCAGGAAGCCCGCGTTCTCTTGAAGCATCTCGGCTTCCCGTTCAAGGAGAACAAATAATGGCAAAAACCGCTTTGAAGGCTAAGGCGAGCGCCAAGCCGAAGTTCAAGGTGCGTGGCTACACGCGCTGCCAGGTTTGCGGTCGTCCGCACTCCGTATATCGTAAGTTCGGCCTGTGCCGCATCTGCCTTCGCGAGAAGGCTCATGCCGGTCAGCTGCCCGGAGTGACGAAATCCAGTTGGTAAACATCGACGCTGAAGGTCCCTTGCTTGGTCTGTGCCTTTAAGGTGCGGGCCAAGCGGAGGAAACCACGGCGAGAAAGGGCGGCAAGCCCAACATGACAATGACAGATCCAATCGCAGACATGCTTACGCGTCTGCGCAATGCGAGCACGGCGAAGCACGACACTGTCGTTATGCCGTACTCCAAGTTCAAGGCGGCGATCGCCGAGATTCTCAAGCGCGAAGGCTACATCAAGGACTTCGTCGCGAAGGATGCTCGCGTCGGTCAGGATCTTGAAATTACGCTTAAGTACGGAGCCCATGGCGAGTCCGCCATTCAGGGTATCAAGCGTATTTCCAAGCCGGGCCTGCGTCGCTACACGAAGTCGGATTCGCTGCCTATGCCTCTTGGTGGCATGGGTGTCGCAATTATTTCGACAAGTGCAGGATTGTTGACCCAGAAGGAATGCCTCGACCGGGGCATTGGCGGCGAAATTGTCGCCTTCGTTTGGTGAGAAAGGAGAGCCGAAAATGACTTCACATATTGGTAAGCTCCCCGTCACCATTCCGGCTGGCGTAGAGGTCAATATCGACGGACAGGCGTTCAGCGCCAAGGGACCTCAGGGTTCCGATTCCTACATGATTCCGGAGGGCATTACCGCTCGTGTCGACGGCGATCAGATCGTCCTCGAAACCGCGGATGACAGCCGTCAGACCAGCGCCTACCACGGTCTGGCCCGTGCGATGGTCGCATCGAAGGTCAAGGGTGTGCATGAAGGATATACCAAGACGCTTGATATCGTCGGAACTGGTTATCGTGCGCAGATGAAGGGCAAGAGCATTGAGTTCTCGCTCGGTTACTCTCACACCATCACCATGGATCCGCCCGAAGGCATCACCTTCGAGTTGCCCAATGCCAACCAGGTGGTCGTCAAGGGCATGGATAAGCAGTCGGTCGGTCAGACCGCGGCCAACATCCGTGCGCTGCGCAAGCCGGAACCCTATAAGGGCAAGGGCATCAAGTACAGCGATGAGCACATCCTGCGCAAGGCTGGAAAGGCTGGTAAGTGATATGACAGTCAAGATTCTCGGTAAGGGTAAGAAGGTAGCTCGGCTTAGGCGTCATGCGCGTCTGCGCAAACGCATTTCCGGCACTCCTGAACTCCCTCGTCTGGTGGTGACTCGTTCGAACCGTCACATGGTTGCTCAGATTGTTGATGACACCAAAGGGGTAACTCTGGTGTCCGAGTCCACGCTCGCCCATGACTTTGATGGTTTTGATGGCACGAAGACCGAAGCCGCCCAGAAGGTTGGCGAGCTGATTGCCAAGAAGGCCAAGGATGCCGGCATCAATGCCGTTGTCTTTGACCGTGGCGGCAACAAATATCATGGTCGCGTCGCAGCTGTGGCTGAAGGCGCCCGTCAGGGAGGTCTGGCACTGTGAGCGACAACGAGAAGGAAACCCAAGTGACTGAAGACACTCAGAGCACCCAGGCGTCCGACCAGGAACAGCAGAACCAAGGCCGTGAAGATCGTCGTGGTGGTCGTCGTTCCGGTGGCCGCGGCGAGGGTCGCGGTGAAGGCCGTCGTGGTGAGCGTCGTGGCCGTCGTGACGATCGTCACGATGACGATATGCTCGACCGCGTGGTGGCCATCAACCGTGTGTCCAAGACCCGTAAGGGTGGTCGAAGCATGAGCTTCGCCGCTCTCGTGGTCGTTGGCGACGGCAATGGCACCGTTGGTGTTGGTTACGGCAAGTCCCGTGAGGTTCCTGCGGCAATCGCCAAGGGACAGCTCGACGCCAAGAAGCACATGTTCAGCGTGCCGCGTGTACGTGGCACGGTCACGCACCCGGTGATCGGGCACGATGCAGCTGGCACCGTGCTCCTGCGCCCGGCGGCTCCCGGTACCGGCGTTATCGCCGGCGGTGCGGTTCGCGCCGTCATGGAGTGCGCTGGCATCACCGATATTCTGACCAAGTCGATGGGCTCGGCAACGGCGGTCAACGTCGTGCGCGCTACTGTCGATGCGTTGAAGAATCTCGAGGAACCTGAAGAGATCGCGGCCCGTCGTGGACTGTCGGTTGAAGAGGTCGCCCCCGATACGATGCTCCGTGCGCGTGCCGAAGGTATCGCCGAGGCTCGCAAGGCTCGTGAGGATGCCAAGGCATCCGAAGAGTCAGCAGCGAAGGATGGTGAGTGATGGCAGATCTGAAGATCACACTGGTTAAGGGTTTGGTTAACCGCAAGCCGGCTCAGCGCGACACCGTTCGTACTCTGGGTCTGAGGAAGATCGGCCAGTCGGTCGTCCGTCCGGACACTCCGTCTACGCGCGGTCTGGTTCAGGCGGTTCGCCACCTGGTCACCGTCGAGGAGGTCTGATAGACATGGCAAAGCAAGAGGAAAACACCATTCTGCAGATGCATGACCTGCGTCCTGCTCCCGGTGCCAAGAAGGATCGTATCCGTGTGGGTCGTGGTGAAGGATCCAAGGGTAAGACCTCCGGTCGTGGCGACAAGGGCACGCTGAAGCGTTATCAGGTTCGTCCTGGTTTCGAAGGCGGCCAGTTGCCGCTGTACATGCGTTTGCCCAAGTTGCGTGGTTTCAAGAGTCCGTTCAAGAAGGAATATCAGGTCGTCAATATCGCGACTCTCGATAAGCTTTTCCCGAAGGGCGGCAAGTTGACCGCCGAGGATCTGGCTCGTGCAGGCGCTGTGCGTTCCGGAGAACCGGTGAAGGTCCTTGGTGATGGCGAAACGAAGTCTGCTTTCACTCTTACGGGTGTTAAGGCTTCCGCTTCAGCCCGTGCGAAGATCGAAGCCGCTGGCGGCTCGGTTTCCGAGGACTGAGCAATGAATTATTGAGGCCGGGTGGCATGGCTACCCGGCCTCTTCATATTTCGACCTACGAATGCGAGCACTGTTGTGCGCGTTGCGTTACGTTGTGATTTGGTAGATGCTGTACGCTAAACTCGCTTATAGTGTGTTTTCATCGGTGCATCGGTTGCATCCGATGCGTCGAAATTGGAAGGGGAAACCCAGGTGAGGACGTTAATCCAGGCCTTTAAGGCGAAGGAACTTCGCAATAAGATTCTTTTTGTAATCGGCATGATTATCATATATCGAATCGGTTCGTTCATCCCCACCCCAGGGGTCGATTTCAAGGTTGTGCAGCAGTGTGTGGGCACTATGAAAACGACTCAAGAGAATTTCGTGGGCTTGGTTAATCTTTTCTCCGGCGGTGCCATGTTGCAGCTGTCGATTTTTGCGCTAGGCGTGATGCCTTATATCACCGCATCGATTGTCGTTCAGTTGCTGCGTGTGGTTATTCCTCGGTTTGAGGCACTGCACAAGGAAGGGCAGTCCGGAGAGGCGAAGCTTACTCAGTACACCCGTTATCTCACCATCGGTCTGGCGATTTTGCAATCGACCACGATTCTTGTTACGGCACGTTCAGGTGCCTTGTTCAATTATCAATGCGGACAGGTTATTCCGGATAGCTCAGTGTGGAACCTTACCGTGATGGTCCTGGTGATGACCGGTGCCACCGGCCTGATCATGTGGATGGCGGAGTTGATCACCGATAAGGGAATCGGTCAGGGCATGTCCATCCTAATCTTCATGTCCATTTGCTCCGGCTTCCTTCCGCAGCTGTGGGAGATCGGTTGGGGCACCAACGGCAAGAACGGCGATTGGGTGAAGTTCGGCATAGTCACGGCCGTGCTTCTGGTGATTCTCGCCTTCGTCGATTATGTTGAATTGGCGCAACGCCGCATCCCAGTCCAGTACACCCGTCGCATGATTGGCCGTAAAATGTACGGCGGCTCGTCAACGTATTTGCCGCTGAAAATTAACATGAGCGGCGTCATTCCACCGATCTTCGCTTCGTCTATCCTCGCGATTCCAACCCTTATCGCCCAGTTCGGCAAGGCGGATAAGCCCTGGGTCAAGTGGATCAATGCGAATCTTGCGAACACCACATCGGTGTGGTACATAGGCTTGTACTCATTGATGATCGTGTTCTTCTGCTTCTTCTACACAGCTATCACGTTCGATCCCGATGAGACGGCGGACAACATGAAGCAATACGGCGGTTTCATTCCGGGCATCCGCGCCGGCAATTCCACCAGCCATTATTTGAGCTATGTCATGAACCGTTTGAACACGGTGGGCGCGGTGTATCTGTTGCTGGTGGCCCTGATTCCAACAGTGCTTATCATGGCTCTTAAGCTCAATTCCAAACTGCCATTCGGCGGTACGACCATCCTGATCATCGCGGGTGTCGGCCTTGACACACTACGCCAGGCCAAGGCCCAGACCGAACAGTTCCAATACACCGGCTTCCTTCTTGAAGGCAATGACCATCTGGAAGGTAAAGACATCGATGTGGAACCCAAGTCCAAGATCTCGAGTGATGACGCTCACAGCGACAGTGAGAACGCGACTGAGGTTCAGGATGTCAACGGCAAAACCAAAGTTGCAACCGGTCGGAGCAATGATGACAGCATCTTGTCCGACGCAGGCAAATTGAATGACGCCAGCGATAGTAGCGACGACAGCAGAAAGTAACAAGAGGAAGTAAGGTAAATGCGTATTCTGATTATGGGCCCGCAGGGTGTCGGCAAGGGAACCCAGGCGAAGTTGTTGGCGAAGCACTATGGGATTCCACACATTTCGACCGGAGACATGTTCCGCTACAACATCAGCAACAAGACCCCCTTGGGTGTGGAGGCCGCAAGCTATACCGACAAAGGTGAACTGGTTCCTGACGAGCTGACCAACAAGATCGTCAAGGATCGTCTTGCGATGGACGACGCCAAGGACGGGTGGATTCTTGATGGATACCCGCGCAACGCCTCGCAGGTGGTGGCGCTCGATCGGATGCTGGATGAACTCGACACTCCGCTCGACAAAGTGGTGGCACTCGACGCCGATCGTCAAACCCTGATGAAGCGTATCGCTCGTCGCGCGCAGGAGGAGGGTCGTACGGACGACACCCCTGAGGCGATCGATAAGAGACTGAAGACGTACGACGAGCAGACGGCTCCGTTGCTTGATACGTATAAGAGCCGCGGACAGCTTGTGCTTGTGGACGGACAAGGCGATATCGACGAGATTTCGCGGACCATCATCGGTTTGCTTGGCTGATTGCCGGTCTTGCCCAAGTTGCTCGTGAGTTCCAGATAGTTTTGCGAACTGCGATTGCGGTACGGCATGTGTTGTGTTGAGGTTTCAGCCAACACGCCGTACCGTTTGTTGTATACCCTTGTGGTATATTTATAAGTTGGTGTGTCTTCAGATATACCGAAATGTGATACCTAGAGGAATGGAACGAGGCCAATGGCAAAAGACGGTGTGATTGAAGTCGAAGGGCAGGTGGTGGAAGCGCTGCCCAACGCGATGTTTCGCGTTGAACTGGAGAACAAGCACATCGTGTTGGCCACCATCTCCGGCAAAATGCGCAAGAATTATATTCGCATCCTGCCTCAGGATCGTGTGGCGCTTGAGATGAGCCCCTACGACCTGAACCGCGGTCGTATCACGTACCGCTATAAGTAAAGGTACAAGCAAAGGAAAACCATGAAGGTCAGCCCTAGTGTGAAGAGGATCTGCGAGAATTGCCGTGTGATCCGCCGTCACGGTCGCGTCATGGTGATTTGCTCCAACCCGCGCCACAAGCAGCGCCAAGGCTGAGAGCAGTTACCTGCCGACAACAACAGAAGGTGCCAAGTCACAGCATTAGCTGAACCCCAGGTACGTAGGCCTGGGCCGTGAAAGCGGACGATTTGGTACACACCTACGGAAAATAGAAGGAATCGCAATGGCACGTCTTGCCGGAGTCGACATCCCCAATGAGAAGCGCATCGAGGTCGCCCTCACCTACATTTTTGGTGTCGGTCGTACCCGCGCGAAGGAAACGCTTGCCGCCACCGGAGTCAATCCGGATACGCGCGTCAAGGATCTGAGCGATGAGCAGCTGATTACGCTGCGTGATTATCTCGAGGGTAATTACAAGATTGAGGGTGATTTGCGTCGTGAGATCGACGCAGATATTCGCCGCAAGGTTCAGATCAACTGCTATCAAGGTCGTCGCCACCGCCAGGGTCTCCCTGTTCGTGGTCAGCGCACCAAGACCAACGCTCGCACCCGTAAGGGTCCGAAGCGCACAGTCGCAGGTAAGAAGAAGGCCACGAAGTAATTCGATAGTAGTTCCGCCAGGGCGTTCAAGCCATTATCGCCCGGCGTGACGCACAGTAATTCGTTATCGTATTTTAAGGAGACGAGGATCAATGGCAGCTCCCAAGCAGGCCGCGCGTAAGCCGCGTCGCCGGGATCGCAAGTCGGTGCCGGTCGGGCAAGCGCATATCAAGTCCACATTCAACAATACCATCATTTCCATCACCGATCCCTCGGGCGCCGTAGTCGCTTGGGCTTCGGGTGGCGATGTCGGTTTCAAGGGCTCTCGTAAGTCCACTCCGTACGCTGCAGGCATGGCTGCCGAATCGGCCGCTCGCAAGGCATCGGAGCATGGCGTCAAGAAGGTTGACGTCTTCGTCAAGGGTCCGGGTTCAGGTCGTGAGACCGCAATCCGTTCTCTGCAGTCCGCAGGTCTTGAGGTCGGTTCCATCACTGACGTCACCCCGCAGGCCCATAACGGTGTGCGTCCTCCAAAGCGTCGCCGCGTCTGAAGCACTTCATTCATTCATTTAGTCCAACCCGCTTATGGCCGGCGAGTGCACCACAGGTCAGAAGCTGAAAGGATATCACAGTGCTTATCGCACAGCGTCCGACTCTTACTGAGGAAACCCTCAATCCGCAGCGTTCGCGTTTCGTCATTGAACCTCTTGAGCCAGGTTTCGGATATACGCTCGGCAACTCCCTGCGCCGTACGCTCCTGAGCTCGATTCCGGGAGCTGCTGTCACTTCCGTGCGCATTTCCGGCGCACTGCATGAGTTCACGACCTTGCCGGGTGTCGTGGAGGATGTCACTGAGATCCTCCTGAACATCAAAGGTATCGTTCTGACGAGCGAATACGACGAGCCCGTGGTCATGTATCTGCGCAAGAACGGTAAGGGCGAGGCAACCGCCGGAGACATTACGCCTCCTGCCGGTGTCACCATCGCCAATCCCGATCTGCACATTGCTTCCCTCGCGGAGGATGGAGAACTTGAAATCGAGTTCACCGTCGAGCGTGGCCGTGGCTATGTGCCGGCGCAGATGAACAAGCAGGACAACGACGAAATCGGTCGCATCCCGGTCGACTCCATTTATTCACCCGTGCTCAAGGTGAGTTACAAAGTCGAAGCGACTCGTGTGGAACAGCGCACGGACTTTGACAAACTCATCCTTGATGTTGAGACCAAGCCGGCGATTTCGCCTCGCGATGCCGTCGCGTCGGCTGGTTCGACACTGGTCGAGCTTTTCGGCCTGTGCCGTGAGCTCAACACTCAGGCCGAGGGCGTTGAAGTGGGTCTTCCCCCCGTCGAGGAGGAAGACAACCCGGAGATGTCCGTGCCGATTGAAGAGCTCAACCTTACACAGCGCAGCTATAACTGCCTGCGGCGCGAGGGGATCCACACGGTCGGCGAACTCGTCGCTCATACCGAGCAGGATCTGCTCGACATCCGCAATTTCGGTATGAAGTCAATCGATGAGGTCAAGGAGAAGCTCGAAAGCATGGGTCTTTCCCTTAAAGCCTCGCCGTTGGGCTTCGATACCAATAGTCTAGAAGGTGGCACGTTCTTCTCTCCCGAAGACGAGTAAACGCCAACTTCACATACCAGCCTTAAGGCAACGAGGAATCGTCTCGGATGTTCGGGCGTATGCCCACCTGAGCGATTCCAAGCCTTGGGGCATAAGGAGTAATCAATATGCCTACACCTAAAAAAGGCCCACGTCTGGCTTCGAGCCCAGCACATGAGCGCCTGATGCTTGCGAACATGGCGACCAGCCTGTTCGAGAACGGTCGTATCGTCACCACTCTGCCGAAGGCCAAGCGTCTTCGCCCGTTGGCCGAGCGCCTCATCACCTTCGCCAAGAAGGGCGATCTGGCAAGCCGTCGTCGTGTCATGCGCGTCATTCGCAACAAGTCCGTCGTGCACAAGCTGTTCACCGAAATCGCCGAGCAGATGCAGCAGCGTGAGGGTGGTTACACCCGTATCATCAAGATTGCCCCGTCCAAGGGCAACAACGCGCCGCGCGCCATCATCGAGCTCGTCACCGAGCCGGTCAGTGCCAAGCAGTCCGTGGTCAAGGAAGCGCAGACCGCCGCTGATGTCGCCGCCGACAAGGCCGAAGTGAAGAAGACCGAGGCCAAGGAAGCGGAAGTGGCTGCGGACGTGGCCGCCGACGAAGCCCAGGTCGAGGAAGCGAAGGCCAAGGACAACAGGGGCAAGGATGAAGTCGCCGCTGATGTTGCCGCAGACGAGGCTGAAGTCAAGGAGACCGAGGCAAAGGAAGCCACGGCTGAGGCCAAGGAAGCTCAAGTCGACCAGGATGTGGCCGACGATGAGGTTCAGGTCGAGAAGGCTGAGTGATTTTTCCCTCATATTAGGGATTTTCGCTCTTCGGTAAGTCGATGAAGAGGGTCAGGATTTCAAGTCCTGGCCCTCTTTGCATATTCCTGAAAATCGGCAATCGAATCATGCCGCCCGCTATACTGGACAGCGATGAGACTACGAATCGACTTGGCTTACGATGGCGGCGGCTTTTACGGTTGGGCCCGCCAGCCCGAATTGCGCACGGTGCAGGGGGAGTTGGAGGCTGCACTCCACAAGGTGCTGCGTGTGCCTGACAGCGGCTTGATCGATCAGGGAAGTCGGAATAGCCCAGATGATAATCAGATAACCAGTGATGCGTCGGCTTTCGGTGATGGTCAAAGAGACGCAGAAGCTGATGATCGTACCGAGTTATTGAGGGTGACGGTCGCCGGGCGCACCGACACCGGGGTTCATGCCGCCTGTCAGGTCTGCCATCTCGATTTGCGGCAGCAGACGCTCTCGCGTTGCGTGGGTCATATGGATGTGCCGCCGACCAAGGCATTGCTGCGGCGCCTGCGCCATGCGCTGCCGAACGACATCGCGGTGCATGCGGTGTCCGTCGCCCCGTCCGGTTTCGATGCTCGTTTTTCGGCTCTGGAACGTACCTACGTCTATCGAATCTCGGACGACTGCTCTTCCGTGGATCCGAGATTACGTGGATTCGTGCTGGCTCTTGACGATACACTCGACATCGAGTCCATGAATGAGGCCGCTGCCATGACGGTGGGCCTGCACGACTTCGGTTCGTTCTCGACGCCGAACCCCGGAGGCACCACCATCCGTGAGGTCAAACGTGCCGTGTGGCGGCGGGTGCCTGAACGTTGCATGTTCGATGATGGCTCGGAGCTCTATCGTGTGCCTTCGTTGGATTCCGGGCTCCTCACGTTTACCATTGTGGCCGATGCTTTCGCCCATAACATGGTCCGTTCGTTGGTCAACGCCTGCGTGCAGGTCGGGCGCGGCAGGAAATCCCTCGACTGGTTCGCCGATAAGATGGCAAATCCCGTGCGTGAAGGCTCTACCGGCCCAATCGCCGCCTGTGGACTGACCCTGGAACACGTCGCCTACCCATCAGACGAGGAGCTGGCCTCGCGCGCCGCCTCGATACGGGCTCGCAGAACGCTTCCGTGAAATGCGGGATCGCGTGCTGCATGTTTGGTGTTTGTCGCTCGATTCTTACTTCCAGGGCAGGGGTGCAGGTCGAGACGATGGACAACCGTGTCGCGAGGTCGTTTTGAGATCGGCAAGTGAAAGGCTGACGGTAAGACATCCGGCAGAGCCGGTGCTTTGTGCTGTAACGCAGTAGACCCCTGTTGTCGCCAGCCCCCATTGGTTGTCGTCGGGTCAGCTCTGGGTCGGCCTCGAATAATAAGTCATTTCGTCTTTCGGTACAGCGGTAGAACTGCTCGCTCAACTGCGCCGCCAGGGTATGGCGGAGGATCATGCGCCGCTATGCGCCACGCCCAATTGCGTGCGTCGACCTCAGGGCTTATACTGGAAAAGTTGCGTTTGTCGTAACGTATGGATGAATGTCCGAGCGGTCTAAGGAGCACGCCTCGAAAGCGTGTGAGGAGAAATCCTCCGCGAGTTCGAATCTCGCTTCATCCGCAGGCAGGGTTCCGGGTTTTCGCCCGGAACCCTTTTGTTATGTCGGGATGGCCGGGATTGCTTTGGTTGTTCCATGAGGCGTGGCTCAGGTTGTTTCGCAGTGGTTTCGGAAGGCGGTTACGGTTCCAAAACGGTCCTGTGGAAGGAATCCCGGCGCTGTCGACAAAAACAATCCAGAAAAGTATCTAGGCGGCGCCAATGGGTTGGAGCGCGGAAATCGGTCCCTGTTGGTCCGTCTGCTGGCCGTCGCCTTCCCGATGACCGGGATTGTCGGTGGTTTGAGGGCCAATATGTTTCCACCGATATGCATCAGGGTTTAAGACGGCGTGTGGTTGCATAAAAGGCGAGGGTTTTGACGAGCGACGGGTTTCCTATCCAGTCAGGTTCCTGGATGTGCCAATGTTCCTTCGCTATTCAATGATCCCTCGCAAGTCAAAGATCCGCCACAATTCAATGATGGTCACAGGTTTCGGCAAGGGCTCACTGTTTGAACAGGGCCGCGTCTGTGGCGGGGTAGCCAAGGGTCATGGCGAAGTAGGCGCGGGAGGCGATGAGCGTCGCGAGTTTGACAGTGGCTGTCGGGTCCTCAACGCTCGATTGATTATCGGGCGATGCTGGGTGTGTCGTGGGCGAGCCTGGTGTTGAGGGCTTAGATGATGGAGCGGCCTTCCCGTTCTTGCCAGTGGTGTCGTTCAGTGCTTCAACGTCCGCGCGGGCGCAGATCATCTCGATGACCGCCAGTGTCGGTGCCGTCAACTTGGTGGCCGGATCTTCGATGGCGTAGGGGTGAGCCAGCAGAGCGGAGACGTTGTACACCTTCCGCCGAGGATCGTCCGCACCGGTTCGCCCGTCCCCGCCTGCCAAAGAGATCAGTCTCTCAGCCACGGCCTTGTGGGCGTCGCTCAGAGCGAGTGTGGCATCCGGGTTGTTGCGGGCGGCCAGCACGCCGACCTCGAAGCCGGCACGGTCCTCGGCCAACGCCATTTGGGTCAACGCTTCATCCGGCACGTCGAGTCTGGCGATTTCATTGAGGTTCTCGTGCGCCTCGTTTACGGGTGATGTCGCAAATCCCGATTTCTGCGCCCAAATATCAGAGGTATGCCGCAGTTGAGCGCTTTTCATCACGCCTTCTCCGAAACGGGAAGGGCAGTTCGCGGCTACGTCCAGCCATGTACGAGCGGCGGCTGAACCCGCCAGGTATCGCGCAGCCGTTGGGTTGCCCGGGGCCAAATCTCCGAGGTCAATTTCCAGCCAACGCGAAGCATCCTGACAGGATTCGGCCGACTCGGCGGCGCTTGCCTCAGCTTCACGTATACCCTCGCTTGCGGCAGCGGCCGGCACCGGCGTCAAGCCAGTCACGAACGTGACCGCGAAAATGACGGCGATGGTTCGCCAAATCAACGCTGAGCGTTGCGTGAACAAGGTCGTGCGTGTCTGCATAAACATCTAGACTAATGAATGATTGTGACTTCATAGGGCTATTGGCATACGGTAGATAACTTCATATAGGAGGTCTTGCGACCATGGAACTGGACCTGACAGGTATTCATCAGCTTGCGGCTGAGCAGGGGATTGATTCCCAGACTCTTGATGACGCCCTTTCCGAGGCGTTGCTTCTTGCTTACGGGAAAACACAGCACGCATCCCGGCACGCGCGAGTCGAACTAGACGAGCGCGCCGGGACCTTCACCGTCTGGGCACGCGACGAGAAGCCGGCGGAACCCACTGAGGAGAATCCTCATCCGCGTCCGGAGCTGGGCGAGGAGTACGATGACACGCCGCATGATTTCGGCAGGCTTGCTGCGTCCACTGCGCGTCAGGTGATTCGCCAGCTCTTCCGTGATGCGGAGGACGAACGGGTCCTCGGCGCTTTCGCCGGTCAGAAAGGCAAGCTCATCACGGGTGTGGTGCAGCAGGACGCGAAGGATTCCGACAATGTGCATGTCGCAGTCGGCGACGTGGAGGCCATTCTTCCCAAACGCGAACAGGTGCCCGGCGAAAGGTATCGCCACGGCCAGCGACTGCGTGTTTACGTGGTCACCGTAGGTCGCGGCCTCAAAGGGCCGGAAATCGTCGTGTCGCGTTCACATCCGGAACTCGTGCGCAGGCTGTTCGAACGCGAGGTGCCGGAACTGGTTTCCGGAGCCGTTTCGATTATGGCCGTCGCCCGCGAGGCCGGCGCGCGCACCAAGATCGCGGTGCGGGCCAACGCAGAGGGCGTGAACCCCAAAGGCGCGCTCATCGGACCCGGCGGCGCCCGTGTGCGCGCGGTTATGGAGAATCTCGGACCCGAGAAGATCGACATTGTGGACTGGTCCAAGGATCCGGCCCAGTTCGTCGCTTCGGCGCTTTCGCCGGCCGTGGCTACGGGAGTGACCATCGTCAGCGAGAAGAACAAGACGGCCGTCGCCTTCATCCACGACGATCAGCTTTCGCTCGCCATCGGCAAGGAAGGCCAGAACGCAAGACTAGCGGCAAAGCTCACCGGTTGGAAAATCGGCATCGAATCGGCTGAGGCGCATCAGGCGCAGTTGCAGCAGGCCGCCACTGCCGAAACGCCCGACGCCTGAGAGGGCAATGAATCCAGCCTCACGAGTATATTGGGGCGTGGTAATCCGGGTGTGTCATGATAACAGTGATGCATTACGGGATTGGAGACGAGGTAACACGATCATGGTCGCACGATGAGTCAGTCTAAGCTCGCCGTCAACACACATTGACCGCGCATATACGCGCGGTCATAACAGTAGGAGAAACGTTAGTGGCAAAACAGCGCGTATATGAACTCGCTAAGGAGTTTGGCGTAGACAGCAAGGTAGTCTTGTCCAAGCTCAAAGACATGGGGGAGTTTGTCAAATCTGCCTCCTCTACGGTCGAACCGCCTGTGGTTCGCAAACTTCGTGGGGCTTTCCAGAAGGAAAGCGCAAAGACGGGGGCTTCAGACAAGGCAGCCGGTGGCGAGCAGAAGCGCTCGCGTCCCGCCGCATCGGTCCATCCGGGTCCTTCACCCAAGCCGGGGCAGGCACGGCCGACCGTCACGAATCAGTCAAACCATTCACCAGCGGCTCCGCGTGCTGGTCAGTCGCATCATCAGGGCGGTGTACCCGGTCCGCGCCGTCAGCAAGCGCAAGCCCATGGTTCTACGTCTGCGCGAGATGGGGCGAAACCTGGTGCCCACAACACGCCCCGTCCCCATAATCCGGCTGCACACACCCAGCATGCCGACGCTACGGGGAGTGCGCACCGTCAGCATCCGACCCCCGGCCCTCGTCCGGGCAACAATCCGTTCAGTCGCAAACAGGGCATGCACGTGCCAGTTCCCAGCGACATTCCTCGTCCGCACCCCGTCGCACGCCCATCGGTAGGAGGCAAAGGCGGCGGTCGTAACGGTGGAGGCCCCCGTTCAGGGTTCCGTGGCGGCCGTGGTGGCCAGGGAGGCAATCAGGGTGCTCCTCGTATGGGTCAGTGGGGTCACAGCAACGCAGGCCAGGGTGGCGGAGGTTCCCGCGGGGGCAGTCGTTTCGGTGCTAACGCCGGCGGTCCCTCCGCAGGTGGTTTCCAAAATGCAGGACGTGGTCCGGCTCGCGGCGGCGGGCGGGGCCGTGGTGGTGCCGCAGGTGCGTTCGGCCGTCAGGGAGGCAAGTCCTCGAAGGCCCGCAAGAACAGGCTTGCGAAACGTCGTGATTTCGAGGAGATCAAAGCTCCTACCATCGGCGGCGTACGCATCCCCACCGGCAACGGTGCGGTCATCAAACTGCGTCAGGGTGCGACTTTGGCCGACCTTGCCGAGAAGATCAACGTCAATCAGGCGGCGTTGGTCACGGTCATGTTCCATCTCGGCGAGATGGTCACCGCCACACAGTCGCTCGACGATGCCACGTTCCAGATTCTTGGCGATGAGATAGGCTGGACCATCAAGGTCGTGTCCGCCGAGGAGGAGGACAAGGAACTGTTGCAGCAGTTCGATATCGACCTTGAGCAGGAGGAGTTGCAGGATGATGAGGACCTGAAGCCCCGTCCTCCGGTGGTCACGGTCATGGGCCATGTCGATCATGGCAAGACCCGACTGCTCGACACCATCCGCAAGACCCACGTGGTCGAGCGCGAGGCCGGCGGCATCACGCAGCGTATCGGCGCTTATCAGGTCACGGTCAACCTTGAAGGCCAGACCCGCAAGATCACCTTCCTCGACACCCCGGGCCACGAGGCGTTCACCGCCATGCGTGCCCGCGGTGCGGAACTGACCGATGTGGCCATTGTCGTGGTCGCAGCGGATGACGGCGTGATGCCGCAGACCGTCGAAGCCATCAACCACGCGCAGGCGGCTCATGTGCCGATCGTCGTGGCGGTCAACAAGATCGACGTGGAGGGCGCGAACCCTGAAAAGGTGCGCGGCCAGCTTACCGAGTTCGGCCTGGTGCCGGAGGAATACGGCGGCGACACCATGTTCGTCGACATTTCCGCCAAGCAGGGCACGAACGTCGACAAGCTGCTTGAAGCCGTGCTGTTGACAGCCGACGCGGAACTCGACTTGAAGGCCAACCCCAATATGGACGCGCGTGGGGCGACCGTCGAGGCCCGCCTTGACAAGGGTCGTGGCGCAGTGGCGACCGTGCTGGTTCAGCAGGGCACGCTCCATGTGGGCGACGCCATTGTTGCGGGCACCTCCTATGGGCGTGTTCGTGCGATGCTCGACGAGAACGGCCAGCAGATGAAGGCGGCACTGCCATCGACTCCGGTGCAGGTCTTGGGTCTGACCAACGTGCCAAGCGCCGGAGACCTGTTCATCGTGGCTCCCGACGACCGTACGGCGCGTCAGATCGCCGAGAAGCGTCAGGCTTCCGAACGCGCTGCCCAGCTGGCCAAGCGCCGCAAGGTCGTCTCGCTCGAAAGCCTCAAGGAGCAGTTCGCCAAGTCCGAGGTCGATATGCTCAATATCGTCATCAAGGGCGATTCCTCCGGCTCCGTCGAGGCGCTGGAGGATTCCCTGATGAAGATCGAGGTGTCCGACGAGGTCGGTATTCAGGTCATCCATCGCGGCGTCGGCGCAATCACGCAGAACGACGTCAATCTGGCGAGCGTGGACAAGGCCGTCATCATCGGCTTCAACGTGCGTCCGAACCGTCAGGTGGCCGACCTCGCCGAGCGCGAGGGCGTGGAGATCAAGTACTACTCGATCATCTACAAGGCCATCGAGGACGTCGAGGCGTCGCTCACCGGCATGCTCAAGCCCGAATACGAGGAGGTCACCACCTCTCACTCCGAGATCCGCGAGATCTTCCGTTCCTCCAAGTTCGGCAACATCGCGGGTGTCATGGTGCAGGACGGCGAGGTCAAGCGCGGCACGAAGGCCCGTATTCTGCGCAACGGCGTCGCCACGGTCAACGACCTCGAGATCAGCTCGCTGCGTCGTTTCAAGGACGATGTGCAGTCGGTCAAGGAAGGTTACGAGGCTGGCATCAACCTCGGTTCCTTCAACGACATCGAGGTTGGCGACATCATCGAGACCTTCGAGATGCGGCAGATCGAGCGCAAGGATCTCAAGTCCGGCGCGGCCGCCAAGAAGGGCGATGACAAATCAGCCAACGCCGGCAAGGGTCCCGATTCCGCATCAGCGAAAGCCTGATTTGTTGGTAATGCTGTAATGCTCAAACGGCCTGTAGTGCTGCATGCTACAGGCCGTTGGCGTTGCGGGCGCAAACCGATGCAAGCTGGTGCAGGATTGGCGTATCTGAACGGTACTATCATGCTACGGATTGAATATGCCAGATGGTTCATGCCGCGCACGTTGTGTGACGCGGTATGGCGAGAATTAAGTTTAGGGGGAGCCTTATGGCAGCAACAAACCCACGTGCCGCGCGTATAGCGGCGCTGATTCAGCGCGTCATCGCCTCATCGATGGAGCGCACACTGCACGACAAACGACTCGAAGGCGTCACCATCACCGATGTCCGCGTCACCGGCGACCTCCAGATCGCCCGCGTGTACTGGACGCAACTGGGGCATGAGGGCAAGGCCGACGGCGAACGCAAACGCGCGGAACAGGCCCTCAACCAAGCGAAGGGTCGCCTGCGTTCATTGGTGGGAGTGAAGGCCGGTCTGAGGCTCACCCCGCAGCTGCAGTTCGTCTACGACGAGGTGCCCAGCGAGGCGCATGAGATCGAGGACATCCTGACGGTCGCGCGTAAACGCGACGAGGAGCTGGAGAGGACACGACAGACGGCGCAATACGCCGGCGACGAGGATCCGTACGAGCCGGAACGTCCGAAGAGGACCGCGGAGGACTTCGAGTAGTGGTCGCGCTCGGGGCGCCGAATTCGATAAGGGATTCCTATAGGGAACTTGGACGGGATTCTGACGAGGTTCGCTTGAGTCGGACACGCGGATTGATGATGGGTGGAGTAGATGCCAAAAAATAAGAAGCCGGAATTATCCGGCCTTATTGTCGTGGATAAACCGCTCGGCGTCACCAGTCATGACGTTGTTGCCGCGGTGCGGGGCGCGTTGGGGATGCGACGCGTGGGTCACGCCGGCACGCTCGACCCGCAGGCCTCAGGTGTGCTGGTGGTCGGTTTCGGCCACGGCACGCGTCTGTTGAACTATATCGTCGATCACACGAAGACTTACGAAGCCACCATCCGGCTGGGGCAGACCAGCACCACCGACGATTCCGAAGGCGAGATTACTGCCCTTGCACCGGTGTTGCTGGCTGATGACGCCGGGCATATTACCAATGAACTCAAAAATAGTGGTGGCTTATCTTCGCCAAGAAGCAAGTCTGATTCTGGCAACGTCCGTGTGCTGACGCTTCAGCAGATTGAGCAAGCGATTAAGGAACATCTGACCGGTGGAATCGAGCAGGTGCCGAGTTCCTATTCCGCGGTCCGTGTAAACGGTCGCCATGCCTACGAACTGGCGAGGGCCGGCAAGGATGTCAGACTCGACGCCCGGCGTGTCACTGTCAATGAGTTCAAAGTGCTTGATGCGCGCACCGTGTTGGCGCCGTCCGATCGCACACAGGCCGGTTCGGTCGTTGTCGACGACCCCATTTCCGGCGGATTGTCGGCCGATGATTCGAAGCCCCTTGATTCCACCGGTTCCTTCGATGCCGCTGATTCCAAGGACTCCGTGGATTTGACCGGTTGGACCGGTTCGGCGGACTGCCCGTATCGCGAGGGGCGTGACGAAAGCGCCGGGGATTGGGTTCCCGTGGTCGATGTTGATGTGCGAATCAGCTGTTCGACGGGCACCTACATCCGTTCGCTCGGACGTGATCTGGGCCGTCTGTTGGGCGAGGGCGGGTATCTGACCCGATTGCGCCGCACCCGGGTGGGACGCTTCGACCTGGAAGACCCGCTGATTGCCGCGCGGGTGGTCGCCGCCCATCCCAAACCGCACACCTTCACCAATCGCGAAGGCAAGGTCGTCACCCTCAACAAGGCCGTGCTCGACGCAACGCCAGACGAATTGAGGCAGCGTGCCCTGACCATGTTCGAGGCCGTTCGATGCACCATGCCGCTTGTTCCGATCACTGCGGACGATGCCGCGAACCTTCGTTTCGGCCGTCGTCTGAGAATGAACCTCGCCCAAGCCGTCACGACGGCCGACGAAGAGCGCGGGCCGGTTCGTTTCGCGGCGGCGTGCGTTCCGGAAACGCGGGAGCTCGTGGCCGTCCTGGAGCCCGCCGGGCAGAACGAGGTCAAGTCCGCCCTCGTGTTTCCCGCCCCGGTGTCCCTGTAATCTGCAATCCTGCAATCGTTTTCGATGCCAGGCGCCGTAAACAGGTTTGAACATGATTCTCGTTCCGTGCTGTTGGCGGTAGCGGGTCGGCGTTGGCGGATTTCGTATGTTTTTGGGTGTGAAAACCTACGTTTGCGGGCACTGGAGTGACCAGTTGACTTGCTCAGAAGCATTTCGGCACGCCTACTCGCTCCAAGCGCGACACAAGCAGGCCAGGCTGGTTGATTTCCTGAGATGAAATCCTACGGATGTCCGTAACCCCGGCTCTTTTCAAGGCATCCTCGCGTTGCCGCTCCTCGTTGACCACGCCCCATCCCGCTCTTCCGTGAGTCATGTCGGGATTGGCGTACTCTTCTATTCCGTCATACTCCAGAACGATAACCTTGCCGTTGTCGAGACGCCGCAGAAAGTCGGTGTAATATTTCTGCCTGGTCTTAGGGTCGATGAACCTGTGCTGTAGCTCAGGTACCTCAAAACCGGCTTCGATGATCAGGGCGCGGCAGTAGGACTCGCCGCCGTTGGCACTGAGCCCGTTTGCGTATCGCAGCAGCTTGGAGACCGCCGAAGTGTCGGCTCGCATTGAGGCGCAGGTGGCTTGGACTTGTGTCGGGACTAAGAGCCCTTTGGTCGAGGCCGAGTCGAACACGCTGAGCATCTGGGCGAATGGGTAGAGCCGTGCGCAGTCTATCAATGTGCGTGCAGGGTCCGTGACGGACACGCCTTGCGCTTTCCATGATTTTGGGTAGGGGACGAATATTACGGTGCAGGTGAGGGTCCGATCGTCTGGCGACAGAGTGCTGGGTGGCTATGTACACTCGACCGTCTCGATTCGTCGACCATGGTAGGTCCAATCCCAGCATGGTTGCCGCGCTTGACCCTGCGAATAGCCAATTCGGATGGATCAGCGCCAATGTGCGGATGAGATGCACCGCTTTCTGAATCGGATTCAGCGATGTGAAATATTCCGCTTTGGCGTATATGCCTCGGTACGGGCTGACCAGCAGGCCCGACTTCTGCAAGCGCGACAAAGCCCGGTTTTGACCGTCATTGGCTCCAAAGCAATATCAGTGCTCCGCTTGTGCTTGTATCAGGAGTTCGTTGACCTGAGTAACGTGCTGTCCCATGTTTTGAAACTAGCGTCTTCGAAGCGTGGAGAACAAGCTGAAACGGGTACTGTGGTCGAACGCCACCCATGTCCGGCGTGTCTGTGGATAACTCTTGCCAATCCACCGCTATCCACCTGTCAGCTTGTCCACAAAGCACGGTTTCCGAGACGGCATATCGACCGTAACCGTTCGCATGCGCTTGGTGACAATTTGAAAAGTGTGGCGATCTGCCTTCCTCCATTGTGTCCATAAACCGTCATTGCTGCCTCTAACCGGTCACTGATGCCTCTCGGCGTTCATTTTTGGGGCTGAAAATCTACGTGCGCGGGCACTTGTGACCGGTTAGAGGCAGCAACGACGGCTTGGAGGCGTTTAGCGGCCGGTAAGAGTGCAGGTATTCGATGAGTGGATAGCGTAAATGGTGGAATTGAGTACTTAAATAGGTTTGGCGAATGGGAATGTGGCGGATTTCCGGCTGTGTGAAGATTTCCCCCGCTCGTGTACGGTTCGGCGTGCCGAACAAATTGAGCAGCCATGTGCAGGTATGAAGATTGCCTGCGCGTGGATGGTCCGAGGTCCAGACCGGCGATGACATCCGACTTGTGCGTTGTGCGCATATCTCTTCCACAAAGCGCGGATAGGCTGGTAGAGTAGACGGCGGAATAGGACAGGCACGATAAGCGTAAGAGTGTAGAAAGAACCGAAAACATGAAAATCGCCACCTTGACCCCTGACGTGAGCGGACTGGTCGACTGGCCATTATTGAGCCGTAATAAAAAGGCCGTCGTGACGGTGGGGACTTTCGACGGCATGCACCGGGGGCATCAGGCCGTGGTACGGCGTGTGGTCGAGCTGGCGCGGGAGACCGACTCCTTCGCCGTGGCGGTGATGTTCGACCGGCGTCCGGCCATGGTGCACGGGTATGCGGCGGCCCACGATGGGGCGGAGCCGCCGGCCGACTTACGTGACACGCAGGCCTTGACCTCCGTGCGACAGCGTCTGCGCATGCTCGACCACATGGGCGTGGATCATGCCCTCGTCGTGCACTATGATTGCGCATTCGCCGCCAAATCATTCCGGTTCTTCCTGGGGCAGCTGGTCGGCAGGCTCGGCATGCGCACGCTCGTGCTCGGCTCGGACGCGACCATGGGCGCCGGGCGCACGGGGGACATCAAGGCCATTCAGGCGTTGGCCGATAGCACCGGCGTCTTCGAGCTGGATGTGGTCGATGACCTCGGACCCGGGCACGTCCGCGTGCCCGCGCGCATCGATCCGGTCGCCCCGCCCGCGGACAAGCCGGGCGAGCCCGCCGACCCTCGCGAGAACATGAACAAGGCCGAATTGCGTGCATGGAGCAAGGCGAATCAGGGACACGAGGTTCGTGTGTGGAGCTCATCGAACGTCCGCTACCTGTTGTCGCGCGGTTGCGTGAAGGCCGCGAATGAGGTTCTGGGCTACGCGCATGCCGTCGAAGGCGAGGTCGTCCACGGCGAACAGCGCGGTCGTACCATCGGCTTCCCCACGGCCAACCTGACCACGGACGTGGAAGGCTACGTGCCTGTGGACGGCGTGTACGCCGGATGGCTCGTGGACCTCGGGCCGGTGGAACAGAAAGCCTCCGACGATTCGCATTCCGGCGGCTTTGACACCATCGGCTTCGACCGCGACCGGGCGCGCATGGCCACAGGGTCGCAGTGGCGCTGGCCGGCGGCGATCTCCATCGGCACCAAGCCGACCTATAGCGACGAAACCGGTATTGCCGACCGGGTCATCGAACCCTATTGCGTTACTCCTGACTGGCTGGAGCTTTACGGTCATCGCGTGCGCGTCGAATTCGCGGGATTCCTGCGCCCGCAGATCAAGTTCTCCGGCACCGACGAGCTGAAGGCAGCGCTCAAGGACTACGCCGAACAAACCCTTGCGATGACACGAAAAGACTAGGACATTCCATTCCGTAGACGCTACGTTGCTTCGGATCTCCACAAGCATACGGTGTACTTTTCAGGAATGGTCGGATTTCGCGGTTCCTGAAAATGAGCGTGGACGACGGAATCATCGAAAGCCCCTCAGGGAAAATGAAACGTCACGGCAGAAGCGTCCAGGGGAGGCCTCGATCACCGGTTTGCGCGGCTCTGCGTCGCTTCAGCGCTGACGGAAGTGGGCGAAGAAGTCCTGTGTGGCCGGGTCTTGCGACTCGTCCATCACCTCGCACGGGGTGCCGTCCTCGGCGATGCTTCCGTTGCGCAGGAGCAGCACCCGGTCCGCGGCGTGGTGCGCGAACTCCATCTCGTGCGTCGCCATCAGGATCGTGGTGCCTTGGGTCTTGAGTTCGGTGACCAGTTCAAGCACCTCGCCCACCAGCATCGGGTCGAGCGCGGAAGTGATCTCGTCAAGCAACAGCAGTTCCGGGTCGGCCATGAGCGCACGGGCGATGGCGACACGCTGCTGCTGACCTCCCGAGAGCTGATCCGGGTAGGAATCGGCCTTGCCGTCCATGCCGATGCGTTTCAGGAGCACATGCGCCTTCGCTTCGGCGTCGTGGCGGTTCCAGTGATGCACCTTGATGGCGCCGAGTGTCACGTTCCTCAACACCGTCATGTGCGGGAACAGGTTGAACTGCTGGAAGACGACGCCGATGCGCGCCCGGCTTTCGTCCGCGTCCACGCGCGGATCGGTGATGTCGGTGCCGTTGAGCATGATCTGCCCGTCATCCACGCGCTCCAAGAGGTTGATGCATTTCATCAGGGTGGACTTGCCTGAGCCGGAGGGGCCGAGCAGAGCCACCACCTGATGGGCGCGAATGTCGAATGACACGCCATGCAGAACATGGTTCGCGCCGTAGGACTTGCATATGTTGCGCACCTGTAGCACCGTTTTTGCGTCGTCCTGGTCGCATGGTGGTTGCTTGGGTTCGGCGAGCGTCGTCGCCAGGGTGGTAGCGGTCATGTCTGCTGTTTTCGTTGTGGATGTCATGTTTGGGGATGCGGTAACGGTGCCGCCATCGGTGGTCTTTTTCGTCTGCATTGGTCGTGTCGTCTCGCTCATACCGCGCCTCCGCTCTGCTCACGTCGCCGCAGCCGCGCCGAATACCAGTCGTTGAGGATGATGAACGGCACGCTCAACAGAATGAACAGAAGGCTGGCCACTACATACGGGGTGAAGTTATATGAGGTCGAAACATCGATCTGTGCGGCGCGCACCGCATCCACGACGCCAAGCACCGAAATAAGCCCGACGTCCTTCTGCATGGAGATGAAATCGTTCATGAGGGCGGGGGCGACCTTGCGCAGCGCCTGGGGGATGATGACCATGCGTATCGTCTGACCGCTCGTGAGTCCCAGCGAACGTGCCGAGGCCCGTTGCGAGGGATGCACGTCCTCGAAGCCCGCGCGCAGCACCTCGCCGATATACGCCGAATATGACATGACAACCGCCACCGTGCCAAGAAGCGCCGCCGGAATGCGGCCGAAGATGCCCAGCCCCGGTATGCCGAACCCGATCAGGTAGAGCACCACGATCATGGGGATGCCGCGCATGACAGTGGTGTATAGCGCCGCGAGCGCCCGCAACGGGAACAGCACGGCGGAGGTGCTGGTGCGGATCATCGCCAGCAGTGTGCCGAAGACGGCGACGCCGATTACCGCGAAGAAGAGCACCTGCACGTTGACCCACAGTCCCTTGAGAACGTCGGGGAACGACTTGACGAAATAGTGCCATGAGAAGAAGGACTGCTGTACACGCGGCCAGCCCGGGGAAAGTTTCAGTCCCACCACGATCAGCGCCACCAGAACCAGCGTGCTCACGATGCTTGTGGCCACTGATTTAAGCGACTGGCGCTTTCGGTAAAGCCGTCGGTCGATTTCGACCTGACTCGGCGTGGTCGTTTCCTTCGTGGTCATAGGCGGTATGTCGATTCGTTGGGTGGGGTTGATGGGGACGGGTTCTAGTATATAAGCCGCCGTAAACGAGACTCGTAAGCGGCGACGACATGCCGGCCGGGCATGATGATTACGGCGACGACGAGCCTGGTCTATTATGCCTAAGGTTTCCGCGCTCGTCCGATCCGACGGAATCCGACCCCATTGATGCGGTTTAAGGGGGCGACTGTGTTTGACGACGCCGAACGCAGTCGCATTGATATCTGAACGGAGGATCTGGCTATTTCAGGACCGGCACATCGGTGGTGTATTCCGCAAGCCACTGTTTCTGCAACTTGTCGAGCGTGCCGTCCTTCTTCATGGCATTGAGCGCCTTGGTGACTGTGGGTGTGAGCTTGGAGCCTTTGGGTAGCACGAAACCGGTTCCCTCGGGATCGTCCGAGCCGGGAATCTGGCCGACGACCATGGCGTCCTTGACCTGATTCTCCTTGACCATGTCCTTGGCCGTGGGTGTGTCGAGCACTATGGCGTCGATCTGGTCCGCGTCAAGAGCCTGGGCCAGGGCGGCGTTGTCGTTGAAGGTCTTGATGTCGTCTTTGACCTTGGACTTGGCGAAGTCGTAGCTGGTCGAACCCACCATCGCGCCCACCGTAGCCGGCTTGAACTCCGAGAGCTTGGTGGCCTTGGCGTATTTCGAATCCTTGCGCGTCAGAATGGACTGCTTCACGTTGTAATAGCTGGGGGAGAAGTCGACGGCCTGCTTGCGTTCGGGCGTGATGCTGTACTGCTGGATGTTGAGGTCCCAGTCCTTGGTACCCGGAGTGGTGGCGTCCTCGAACGAGGTACGCACCCATTTGACATGGCTTTTGTCGAAGCCGAGTCGATTGGCCAGTTCGTAGGAGATGGCGGCCTCGTAGCCTTTGCCGCTTTCGGGTTTGTTGTCGAGGACCCACGGCGAGTAGGCGGGCTGCCCGGTGGCGATGGTAAGGGTGCCCGACTTGACCGTCTGACTCTTCACGTCATTGGCATCGGAGGACGTCGCATTGCCGTCGGAGGCGCCGCCGCAGCCCGTAGCCAGCGGGATCATGGCGATGGTCAGAGCCGTCGCGGCCAGGCGGGTCAGTCCCCGTTTATTGAACAACTGCACGAATGACATGGTAGGTCCTTTCTGTTCGACGTCGACCCGATCTGCTTGAAATGCGTTACGCGCGCCTAAGGCGTGCGGTTGTGGGTCCAAACGAGATTCATGCTACCGTCACCGCTCTACGGTATGAAGTCTTCGCCTGATTTTCCAGGTGTGTTCGGGTCCGGGACGGAGGACGAGTGACGGGGGATCTGGGCAAGCACCGGGCCGTGGGTGGCTCGGAGGTGCGTCCGGTAAGTCGGCGTACCTGCGGATTTCCTCGTGGATTCCCTGCGGTTTTTTCTACGGGTCGCTATGTGGCCCAACGGCCGGGACGGCATTCACCCAGGTCCTTTCGGCTACTGGCGACATGGACGCGGAAGGCACGGCGTTCCTAAAACGGTTCCGTGTTATCTTCGGGACAGCCCCAACGCTCCAAGGGCGTCCAACAGAGACGAAACTTCCACAATCTCAAGCCCCCGCACCGCCTTGAGTTTGCGGCGTGTGCGGTTCGTGGGCACCACCGCCCGCGTGAAGCCAAGGCGGCCAGCTTCCGAAAGGCGTCGGGCCAACTGTGGCACGGGCCGGACCTGCCCGGTCAGGGAGATTTCACCAATGGCGCAGGTGGTGCGTGCGATGGGTCTGGCGATGGTGGCGCTCGCGAGTGCGGCCACGATGGCCAGATCGCATGCCGGCTCTTTGGCGAGTCCTCCGGCGATCGTAGAGACGTAGAGGTCGTTGGACAGAAGATTGACGCGGCCGTGGCGGTAGAGTACCGCGGACAGCATGGCCAGACGGTTGGCTTCGATGCCGTTGGTGTTGCGCCTTGGGGTCGGCAGAACCGACTTGGTGACCAGCGCCTGCACCTCGATCGGCAAACTGCGGTGCCCATCGAGAGTGAAGGTGACGCAGGTTCCCTCGACGGGGGCGTCCTCGGTCGAAAGGAACAGTCCTGATGGGTCCGCCACCTCTTCGATTCCCTCGCCGCTCATGTCGAAGCAGCCCACCTCATCGGTGGGGCCAAAGCGGTTTTTAGCCGCATGTAGTAGGCGTAGAGCCGTCTGGGCGTCGCCTTCGAACTGGCAGACCACGTCCACCAGGTGTTCGAGAGTGCGCGGCCCGGCGATGGTGCCGTCCTTGGTCACGTGACCTACCAGCATGACCGGGATGTCGAGCGTCTTGGCTGTGTCGATCAGGGCGCTGGCCACCTCGCGCACCTGTGTGGAGCCTCCGGAGATGCCATCGACCTCCTGCGAGACGATGGTCTGGGCCGAGTCCACGATGGCCAGGACCGGCTTCTCCTGTTCGATCAGAGCCAGCACCGTGGCCAGATCCGTGGTCGCCGCAAGCAGCAGGTTGGGTTCCATGGCGTTGACGCGGCTGGCGCGCATACGCACCTGCGCCTGCGATTCCTCGCCGGAGACATAGAGGACGGATCTGCCGGCATCCCCTCGTGCGACGTTGCCTGCCGTCTCAAGCAGGAGCGTAGATTTGCCGATGCCCGGCTCGCCGGCCACCAAGGTCACCGAACCCGGCACGATGCCGCCGCCGAGCACGCGATTGAATTCGTCGAAGCCTGTCGCGATCCGCGTGACGCTGTCGGTCGAAACCTCGGTCACCGGCTTTGCGGCCGCGCTGCCTATGGCCAGTCCGTTCACAGCCTGCGTGCGTGAGGTGCGCCCGGGTGCCGCTGTGCGTGAGGCCGCGGCTGGGCGTGCCTCATGAAACTCTTCAAGCGTGCCCCATGAGCCGCATGAGGGGCAGCGTCCGTACCATTTCGTGCCGTTCCAGCCGCATTCCGAGCAGACGTATTGCGTCGAGTTCTTCGCCATGGTGTCGACGCTACAGATTTTAACGGACAAATGCTCCCGGTAGATGCTCCCGGTAGACGTTGCTGGCAGACGTTGCTGAAAGCCTTACCGGGAGGCGTTTCCGGCAAACGTCATGGCCGGCCCGATCTGCCGCCTTGTCCGTATCCAGCGTCAGCCCGATGTGGAATAATCGAGCCATGTCTTCAGTTGAAAAAACTTCGTCCCACGGTAAGCTTTTGGTCGTCGTGGCAGCGGCGGCGGCCGTCATCGTCGTTGCCCTGCTTTCGGCCTTCATCTGGCCAGGATGGGCGTTGAGCCATTCGAATGCGCCCGCTCCCGACCCACAGACGAACGTCAAGGCGGAGCCAGCCACTCCGTCGATCAAGGCGAAGGATCTGCCCAAGGACGCCACCGCCTTACTGAAGGCAATGCCCGACAACGTTTTGAACTATGCGCGCACGGAGGCCGTTCCCAGTGCCGAGTGGACCGCCACTTCACCGCTCGAGGAATACACGCTGACCTATTCGACCGGCGATGAGACGCAGAACATCACGCTTATCGTGGCCCAGTGGCCGAACCAAAACGGTGCAAAGTCGCAGTACACCGCGCTTACCGGCGCGCTCAAGGGGGACGATATCAGCACCGGTCCGGTCAAGGTCTCCGGCAATACGACCGGTGAGTTCGTCATGAAAACGGCGGGCAAAAAAGGCAAGGAGGCGGTTGCGGTCTCGCAAAACGACACGGTCGTGTTCCAGGCGACCGGCCCCAAGAAGGAAATCGTACGCTTTTTCGGCAAGTTCCCGCTGTAGACGTCGCAAAAGCCGTTGCGGAACCATGTCCGATGCAATGCGGCAAGGATGGTTCCTGCGCGGCGTGGCGCGGTAAGTCGTCTTGGGTGTGTATCATTGGGCGAGTTGCATACGTTTAGTCAAGGATGGGAGGCTTCAGATGGGTTCGGTCATCAAGAAGCGCCGCAAGCGGATGAGTAAGAAGAAGCACCGCAAAATGCTGCGTAAGACTCGTCATCAGCGCAAGTAGTGGCGTTGAGTCATCAACTCTTCGTAAGGGGGCTCGGAATCGCAAGGTTCCGGGTCTCTTGCATTTTTATCCAAAGAGCCTCAATGAGCTGAAACGCCGGCCGAAAAGCGGCATCGAACGAACTGCGTCCCGGAATGGGCCTGTATGCGTCTTCGTCATTCCCGGGTCAGTCGAAAGCGATATTCGAGCAAAGGCTGTCGTGGGCTTCGCTGTTCGTCAGAGGCCTCTTCTCGTAGGTCTGGGCTTGTTGTCCCGCCCCGCGCCGACAAGCTCTTCGGGATTGGCCGTCCGCAAACCTTGCCGTCGGGTCGTCCAAACGTCGCTACGAGCGCACGTTCGACGCCAATTCCGTCATTCCGTCGCCGTCGAGCGCAATCGGCTGGCGAGTCGTGGCATTCCGTGGGACGATTGTGGAATGGCACAGATAACGTTAAACGGTAATCCCACACATACCGTAGGCAATTTGCCTGAAGTGGGCTCCGTGGCCCCATCGTTCAGCTTGAGCGATGCCGATCTCAACGATTTCGACTCGACCCGGTTCAAGGGCCGCCGCCTCGTGCTCAACATTTTCCCGTCGGTCGACACCGACGTGTGTTCCATGTCGGTGCGTCGGTTCAACCAGATGGCCGACGAGCTTGAAGGCGTCACCGTGGTTTGCGTCTCCAGGGACCTTCCCTTCGCGCTGGGACGTTTCTGTGGCGCCAACGGCATCGAGAACGTGGTGGTGGGTTCGGCCTTCCGCTCGTCTTTCGGTGAGGATTACGGCGTCACGATTACCGACGGCGGCATGAAGGGCCTGCTGTCGCGAGCCGTGGTCATCATCGGCAGCGATGGCAGGGTGGCTTATGTCCAGCAGGTGCCGGAAATCGGTACCGAGCCGGACTATGACGCCGCCCGAAAGGCCATTGAATCGCTGAAATAGCATTTTGCTTGCTGTTCATTTCGCGGCATGTTGAGCGTCCGTCGTGTGGAGGCGTGAATGCAAGACCGATGGAATCCGGCCGTCCTGGTGCGCATACTTCTCGGGTACGGCGTCAATGCGCCTGCGGAATGGTCTGGCGCCGATAAGGCTTGCGAATCATGACATAACGAATTGGCATCCGAACATTGGGTGCTCGGATGCCAATTCGTTATTACCGTCTGTCTGAGAAGGGGATGGCTTTGATGTGTATTATTCCTCGGACTTGGTCAGTATGCGCGGCCCGTTCGGATCACCGACGATAACCGTGTTGACGCGTCCAAGGAACAGGCCGGTCTCAACCACGCCAACCATATTGATCAGGTCTTCGGCCAGGTCCTTGGGTTGGTCGATGCGACCCATATGCAGGTCGATGATCAGGTTGTTCTCGTCTGTGCGCACCGGCCGGCCTTCGGCATCAAGGCGCAGCACGGGCTTATAGCCCTTGTCCTCGAGACGCTTGAGCACATGTTTGGCGCCGAAGGGGATGACCTCGACCGGCAGCGGGAACGCGCCGATGGTGTCGACCACCTTGGACTCGTCGACGATCCACACGTTCCTGTGCGAGGCCTCGTTCACGATTTTCTCCCAGAGCAGGGCCGCGCCGCCGCCCTTGATGCCGTTGAAGTTCTTGTCCACCTCATCGGCCCCGTCGATGGTCAGGTCGACGTCGTTCACGTCGTCGATGTCCACGATTCTGATTCCGTAGCCTTCGGCTTGTTCGGCAGTACGGCGTGAAGTGGTCACGCCCGTGAACCGAAGGGCTTCCTCCTGAGTGCGTCGCCCGAGCTCATCCACAAGGAACCGCACTGTCGACCCGGTGCCCAGCCCTACTACCATGCCGTCCTTGACCAGTTTCGCGCCCTCGATGCCAGCGGCCTTCTTCAGTGCATCCTGCTGAGCCTTGTCCATTGTACTTCCTTTCGCGGTTACTTGGCTTTGCCTCGGGTAGGTAAGGGGGGCGGGGCCATCGCCTGCCTCGCCCTGTCTTGCGGCCAAAGCCGACTCTACCGGTCACGCGGATATTGTGTTACGCTATGACCGACGCTTATATCATTCTACCGTTATTCGCCTACTTTCGCCGGTTGGGGGTGCGGTGGCAAACCGCGTCCGGTTTTCCTGAGCCTCAGGGCAGTTCTCAATGTTGCCGCGCAAACCGGCGTCATCTTCCGATGATGTGGCTTTTACTTACTGAGCATCGTCCAAACGGCTCAAGTGACTCGCAGACCGACGAAAACGCGGGATAGCCTGATGGTCCGTTCGACTGACGGATGCGGTCGGCTTAAGGACGGTCAGTCGTATCCGTTCTTGCGCAAAACACAGATATCGTAAAACTTACCGGAGGCGTGACGAAAACCTGGATCCGGCATATCGTCGTGCCTCCGGTCCGGACTCGACCGGCGCTGCGCATGGTCGCGTTTTGCGGATCAGTCCTGTTTCGCGTTCGCAATCAGGAACGGCGCGCCGCCGAGGTTGAGCGTTCCGTCGCCGGCCACGTCGCCTTCGATTGGAATCACGCCGCGGATATGCCTGGGGCTCCCGTTGAAAGTGGGGCTGGTGCTCGGTGCCGGCGAGAAGCGAAGCGTCCCACTTACGGTCAGCCCGTTGTTGACGTATTTGGGGCGCATTGACCGCTGCATTCCGTTGTTCTCCTGGCGGGTTGCGCCGTCGGATGAACGGCCGTTGGTGCCTGAATCGGTTTTCATCGGGTTTTCGGGCACGCTGGCATCGTCGAATTCGCCAATGTAGTCGCGCCCGTCATCGAGGTTGGTGTTGTCGGTCCGGATGTCGCCGTCTGCGTGTTCTTCACTGGTTGCGTTCACTGCCAAGTTCTTGTGGACGACAGCGTCTTCTGATTCATCGGGTGACTCGTCGAGCCCATCTGCCCGGTCGTCCGTGCTTTCACTGAGGTTGGTCTCGTCAATGTTGCGGTTGGCGTCGGCATCCGCAACGTCGGCATCCGTGTCGTCGGTATCGGCGTCTGCATCCATGCCGTCGGTACCGGTGCCGTCCAGGCCGCTGCCCATCGCCGTGTCCGCGTCGTCAGCTTCCGTGCCTGAGTCGTCGTCGGGCTTGTCGCCTGACCATTCGTCGGGCCCGGCCGCGTCTTTCTGGTTGTGGTCGGACACGCTGGCCGGTTCCGAGGATGCGTCGTCATGCTCTTCGGTGTTCAATCCGTCGGAAAGCGATGCCTCGTCGTCGGTGGCATCCGCATCGTCGCGCTTGTCGAAATGGTATTCCGGCACCGACTCGCGTTCGCTCAGCCGTTCCATCAGCGGCATCCGCGCGCCATGCTGCCAGGCCTGGCTCGACGCATCGTCGTCACCGTCATCCGAATCGGCGCCGCGACCGAGATGGTATTGCTCCTCGGTGATTTTCCCGTCGAGCAGCATACGCGCGTCGGCTGGTACGTCGACCCCGCGCGCATAGGGGGAGGCCAGCAGCGACTGCCATCCTTCCGAAGGCAGGTAGCCGCTTTTGACTCCGCTGCGGGCGTCACCCGAGTAGGTGTGGGCCAGGTCGTCCACCTTCTCGTTGCCGGGGTTGCCGTTGTGCCCTTTGACCCAGACGAACCTCACCGGCCCTTCACGCCTGCTGATTTCGGCGTCGATGGCCTTGATCAGGGGCGCGTTCTTCACCGGCTTCTTCTGCGAGTTCTTCCAGCCGTTCCTCTTCCAACCCCTGACCCATGTCGTGGAGCAGTTGATGGCGTACTGTGAATCGGTCTCGATGGTCAGCGGCTCGGATCCGCGATGCGCCCGCAGAGCCTCGAGCACCGCGCACAATTCGCCAATCTGGTTGGTGCCGTTGGTGGCGCCGCCCGCGTCCGAGTCGCCGTCGTGCTGATGGCCTTCGGTGCGCGCCGCGTTCGCCGCGTGATCCGCCCATGCCCAGCCCATCGGCCCGTTGGGATTGCCTAGTGCACTGCCGTCAGTGGAAACCGTAATCGTCATAGACTCCAGCCTACGGGTCGCCACCGAAATTGAGTCATCACCGGGTCGTTTCGTCGCCGACAGGGGCGTTATGCGCGTCCATGACGGCGATGAAACCGGATCCTCCCTACTCGCCCAATGCCTTGGCAACCACCTCGTCTGCCTCGGCGAGCACCGTTTTCAGCGCGTCGGGGGAGACGAACGACTCGGCGTAGACCTTGTAGATGTTCTCGGTGCCGGAAGGGCGGGCCGCGAACCAGTTGTCCTTGGTCGTCACCTTCAGGCCCCCGATCGGCGCGTCGTTGCCCGGCGCGTGCGTGAGTTTGGCGGTAATCGGCTGGCCCGCCAGCGTGCTTGCGGTGATGTCGTCACCCGATAGCGTCGCGAACCTCTGCTTCTGTTCGAGCGTGGCGGGGGTGTCGACGCGCTCATACCAGCTCTGGCCAAAACGCGCGACCTGATCCTTGTGTAGTTCTGCCGGATTCTTGCCGGTTTTCGCCGTGATCTCCGCGGCCAGAAGGTCCGGAATCAAGCCGTCCTTGTCTGTCGTCCACACGTGGCCGTCCCGGCGCAGAAAGCTCATGCCGCTGCTTTCCTCGCCCCCAAACGCCACTTCACCGGTGAACAGCGGATCGACGAACCATTTGAACCCGACCGGAACTTCCACAAGCCTGGCGCCGATAGAGGCCGCGACGCGGTCGATTAGACCGGAGGAGACGAGCGTCTTGCCCACTCCGGCTCTCTTCGGCCAGTCCGGTCGCGCGCCGCCGAACAGGTACTCGATGGCGACGGCGAGGTAATGGTTCGGGTTCATCACCCCCCAGTCCGGGCAGACGATGCCGTGCCGGTCGGCGTCCGGGTCGGTGCCGCCAACCAGGTCGTACTTGCTCCATGCTCCGGCATCGAGCTCGTCCACAAGCCCCTTCATCGCGTATTGCGAACTGGGGTCCATGCGGATTCTGCCGTCATGGTCCACTGTCATGAATCGCCAGGTCGGGTCCACGTCGGGTCGTACCACGCCGATGTTCAGGCCGTACCTCTCGTTGATCAGCGGCCAGTAGTTTACGCTCGCACCGCCGAGCGGGTCGATGCCCAGGCGCACCCCGGAGGAGCGGATCACGTCGAAATCGATCACATCGCCAAGGTCGGCGACATAGTGCTCGCGATAGTCGAAACGCTCGACGAAGGGGGACCTGAGCGCCTGCTGGTACGGTACGCGTTTGACTGAACGATATGAGCCCAGTAATTCATTGGCCCGTCGTGCTATCGCTCCGGTCGCCTCGGCGCTGGCCGGTCCGCCGGTCACAGGGTCGTATTTGAAGCCGCCGTCTGTGGGCGGGTTGTGCGAAGGCGTCACCACGATGCCGTCGGCCAGCCCTTGTCCGCTGAAACGCTGCGTGCCGTCGGCCGCACGGTTGTGGGTCAGGATCGCCTGCGAGATGACGGGGGTGGGCACGAAATCGTCCCGCGAGTCGATTCGCACGGTCACCCCGTTCGCGACGAGCACCTCAATGGCGGTCTTCGTCGCGGGGGCCGACAGCGCGTGGGTGTCGCGGCCCAGATACAAGGGTCCGGTGACGCCCGCCTGTTTGCGATATTCGGCGATCGCCTGTGAGATGGCCACGATATGCGCCTCGTTGAACGAGGTCTTGAGCGAGGAGCCGCGGTGTCCGGAAGTGCCGAAGGAGACACGCTGTTCGGCGATTTGTGGGTCCGGGACGTCCTTGTAGTATCTGTTGATGACCTCATCGACGTCAATGAGGTCCGCTTGGGTGGCGGGTCTGCCCGCATTGTTTGCTACCATGCCCCCATTGTGCCACGCGGCTTCGCCTTGCGTGGGGGGGGGCAGGATTTTCTGTTGTTCATTCGCATGTCGAATCGCACATGGAGGTCGTGCGTTCAGGCATCGTTTCGGTGCCGTTGCGCCGGCGGGGACGGTGGTGCGGCGAATCGTATTGATGCCGCGTTCTTGCGCGCGCCTTGATAATTCGATTCAGGCGTCGAGATCGGTCGGGGTTTTGCATGGGGAAACGCCGCTGATTGCAATGCCTGTCAGGTCGGCAACGGGCAAATGTGGACGTTTTGTATAGCGTAATATATACAATGAATCGCAAATACTGGCACGTCCAGAGCGTCCGGCGACGAAAGGTGCGTTATGACGTTTTACGGAATCGGTTATCTCAAGAACCAGCACAGCCTCAACATGTTCATAGGTTTCGCGATCATCGGCGTGTTGTGCCTGGCGCTTGTCGTCTTCACTGTGTTGTATCTGCGGCACCGTCTGCAGACCAAATACCGTGACCTCGGCATCATCGCACTGCTTCTGGTCGTGGTCGCCTTCGGCAGCGGCTACACGCGTTTCGAGAAAAGCGAGACCAATACCGCCAAGGCCACGCAGATGGTGGGCTTCGTCCAGCAGGTCGCCAAGGACAGCGGGGTCGATCAGGACAAAGTGTTCGTCAATTCGAAGTACCTGAACCAGGATGTGATCGTCAAGGTGGACAAAAAATACTATACGGTCGAACTCAACACGGATTACACGGCCTATCGCCTGACCCCCACGTACATGCTCGCCGACGTTACCATTGAAAGGTAGGCAGCCATCATGCTTATCAGCACTTCCCTCATCGCCAAACTCGTCGTCGGCATCGTCTTCCTGATCGTACACATCAACCTGTTCGGCAAATCCAATCTCGCCCCCACGAGCCCGATGGACCAGATACAGAACTACGTGCTCGGCGCCATCGTCGGCGGCGTGATATACAACGAACAGATCACCGTCCTGAATTTCTTCTTCGTGTTGGTCACTTGGACGTTGCTGTGCATGATCATCAAGTTCGCCAAGGATCATAACCGCACGGTCAAGGGGATCATCGACGGCAAACCCCAGGTGATTATCACGGACGGGCGCATCGATGTGGAACGGTGCATGAAGAGCGGCATTTCGGCCAGCGACCTCATGCTTAAGCTTCGGGCGCAGGGCATCTACGAGATATCCAAGGTCAAGAAGGCCTATTTCGAGCAGAACGGTCAACTGACCGTGATCTCGTATGGCGAGGACACGCTCAGGCTTCCCGTGATTGCGGACGGTCAGGTTGACGCTGATGTGCTCGATGCCATTCATCACGATGAGGACTGGCTTGAACGGCAGGTCAAGGAGCAAGGGTTCAAGGGGCTCGGCTCCGTCTACCTCGGCGAATACATCTCAGGCAAGCTGGAATTGACCGGTTACGCCGGGCAGTAGCGGGCTTGCGGGCGATTCTCGTGGCACATCCTCCCCACCCCCATCGCCATTGATTTTGTGGTCACTTTCGCATACATGAATCTGAAGCGTTCGAAGTATGGGAAGGTGATGGATATTGAGACGACCCGTCAACCTTTTGCGTATCCTGGCCGGCACCTACGGAGTGGAATCCGAAGGCGCCGGCCGTCTGGCGTGTGAGGATGCTCCCTATTCCGCGTCCTGTTCGACAGGGCCGGATGCGGGCACCCGCACTTTCAGGGCCTTGTGCTCGACGGTGAAACGGATATGGCTGGTGGTCCCCAGCATATCCCCGTCCACCTGCGCGAGAGCGGGTTTTTCAAGACGCAACTCGGCGCTAACGCCCTGAATCTGATCCATGGTCGAGTTTTCGGATATCGGGTTTTCGTTGACTTTGCCGGTGACGGTCTGTTGGACCACGCCCCCGAACAGGTTCAGCCAACCAAGCAGTCCGCCGTTGGTGTCGATGATCTCGAAGTCCAGCAGGCCATCGTCGTATACGGCGTTCGGCATGAGGGAGAAGACGGGGATCTGCCCGCAGTTGCCGGCCATGAAAGTGCGGAAATGGACCTTGGAGGCGGTGCGGGTGCTGCCGTCGGCGTTCGTGATCGACACGGACGCGCGGTATTTCGGGGCGAACAGGTGCTTCAGCCCGCCGGAGAAGTAGGCGAGCCAGCTGATGTTCTTCTTCAGCTCCGGGTCGGTGTCGTCGATCATATCGGCGTCGAAGCCGGTGCCGGCTATGATCAGGAACGCGTGGGCATGGTCGTCGTGCCGGTCCAGCAAAGCCATGCGGCCCATGTCCACCATGCGCTCGCCGCGTGAGGTGGCGACGGTCAGCGCCGCTTCTATGTCGTCGACCGGGATGCCCATGTTGCGGGCGAACAGGTTGCCGGTGCCGATGGGCACGATTGCCAGCGTCTTGCCGGTGCCGGAGACCGCGCTGGCCACGGTGCGCACGGTGCCGTCCCCGCCCACCGCCACGAGCACGTCCGCACCGCGCCGCATCGCGTCCATCGCGCAATCGCGGCCGGTGCGCTCCAACGTCGTGTCGATGAACTCGATGTCCGTGATGCCTTTGGCGTCGCAGAACTCCTCTATGCGGGCGCGGCTGCGCTCGGCCGCCGGTTTTGACGGGTTGATGATGAAAGCGTACCGAACCTGATCATCGTCGCGTTTGTTGAATTCCATGACACGCCTGCGTCGCAGATCGTACCTGATGCCCACGATGGCGCACACCGCGGCGACAAGAACAAGGGCAGCCACGGCGATGATGATGATCACAGTTTTCGACATGCTTTATATTGTGTATCCCGCACGGTCGCGAACCGTGATTTTGGCCGCAACGCTAACGATTCCTACACGCAACCGGCACCGGGCCTGGTCGGAGGATGTGCAGGGCCTGCATTTGTGGCAAGTGCGAGATGCGGACCGCTGGATTCCACGGGACGTTAACCGGCGAATTTATTGGGCTTATATGTTTGCGGAACCGCTTCGTGGCCACCGCTTGCTTGCCTTACCGATTGTGTCCCTTTACGTCGGTAGACTTTGCTATATGTTAGATATACAATTCATTCGTGAAAATCCCGACGTGGTGCGCGAATCCCAGCGTAAACGCGGGGAGTCCGTCGAACTCGTGGACGAGGTGCTGCGTCAGGACGAGGCACGCCGTGCCGCGCTCAAGTCATACGAAGACGCACGGGCCAGCCAAAAGGCGATGGGCAAGAAGGTCGCCTCCGCGCCGGCCGATCAAAAAGCAGCCCTGATTGCACAGACCAAGGAACTCGCCGGCAAGGTCACTGAGTACAAGAAGGCGTCGGACGACGCCGCGGCGGCTTACACCAAGGCCATGTGGCGGTTTTCCAATATCGTGGAGCCTGAGGCGCCCGAGGGTGGCGAGGACGATTACGTGGTGGTCAGGAAGGTCGGCACGCCGCGTGATTTCAAGGCGGAGGGCTTCGAGCCGAAGGATCATCTGACGTTGGGCGAGGGCGTTGCCGGTATCGACATGCGTCGTGGCGTCAAGGTGTCCGGGTCGCGTTTCTATTTCCTGCGTGGCGCCGTGGCCCGCATGCAGATCGCGATGCTCACCATGGCCGTCGACCAGGCCGAGGAGAACGGCTTCACGCTGGCGATCACGCCGACGCTGGTGCGGCCGGAGATCATGGCCGGGACGGGATTCCTCAACTCGCACGCCGACGAGATCTACCGTCTGCGCGAGCCCGACGACCAGTATCTGGTCGGCACGTCCGAGGTGGCGCTCGCGGGCATGCATGAGGATGAGATCCTCGACCTGTCCGACGGTCCGCTCAAGTACTGCGGCTGGTCGAGCTGCTATCGGCGCGAGGCCGGCGCGGCGGGCAAGGACACCTCGGGCATCATCCGCGTCCACCAGTTCGACAAGGTGGAGATGTTCGTGTACTGCAAGCAGGAGGAATCCCGCGAGATGCACCAGCAGCTGCTGGGCATGGAGGAGCGGATGCTCGCCAAGGTCGAGGTGCCGTATCGCACGATCGACACCGCCGCCGGTGATCTGGGTTCTTCGGCCGCACGCAAGTTCGATAACGAGGCTTGGGTGCCGACGCAAGGTCGTTACCGCGAGCTTACGTCCACCTCGAACTGCACGGAATACCAGGCGCGTCGCCTGAACATCCGGGAGCGCTGCGAGGACGGCTCTACGCGTGCGGTGGCCACGCTCAACGGGACGCTTGCCACGACGCGCTGGCTTGTGGCGATCCTTGAGAACCACCAGCAGAGGGACGGTTCCATCGAGATCCCGAAGGCGATGCGCCCTTACATGGGGGGTCGCGAGGTCATCGAGCCGACCAAGTGGGAGGCGTGAGGCTTCCCCGATCGTCCTCGTGACGGTACGTGGCTATATGCTCGCGCAATACGAACCCGTCGCAATCCTTGCGGTTGCCGACGGGTTTTTGATTTCGGAACACTCAAGCTCGTGGGGGCAGACCTTTTAAACGGTTCTAGGGTTGAGTATGACTGTCGACGGTCGCATCAAGTTTCTTATGATTCAATGTTTGTCGCTTCAGCGGGTGTTCAATGATTGATGGACTGCGATTCGTGATCCGCACAGTTTTGCTTGTTGGGAGGGGGCGATGCCGTTGGGGGTCTGCCCTGTGCCGGAGCATTTACGCCGGTTGTTCTTTCCTATCGGAGTCCTCGGTGTTTTTTCGGTGTGGTCTGTCTGTGGGGAGTTGTTATAATCCTTGAGTTGCATGTGTTCCTGTGTGTGTCGGATTGTGCAGCATGGACAGGTGTCTGAGCGGTCGAAAGAGACGGTCTTGAAAACCGTTGAGGAGCAATCCTCCGCGAGTTCGAATCTCGCCCTGTCCGCAAACGGGGTTCCGAGCAAGTGCTCGGAACCCTTTCGTTTAGCCGAAAAGTCAATGATGGCAGCGGTTTCGATGTTATTGACCCTTATCCGTATGGAACCGTATGGACCCTTCAATACGTTCCTCTAACGGTGTGAGTTACTGGACGAGTTTCCTGACTGTTCGATCCAGATCCTGAGTTCTACTTAGAGGTACAGCACTGATGTTTGCTCTGATGGCATTATTAATAATCAAAGATATGATATTATTTTAATAATTTAGTTGCTAACTGTGGGGGAAGGGTGGATCGTGGCTTCTGAGCGCGTGTTTGTCCTTGACCAGGTGCCTCAGCGGCATCCGAATGTCACCAAAGATGACGCCGCGACGGCATGGAACCACTGTCTTGCGTGCACTCCCGCGTTCGACAAGGATCCGGATCGCTACATTGCTATCGGCATCGATGGCAAAGGGCGGTATGTCGAGTTGGTTGTCATTCGCAAACCGGGTGGCTTGTGGCTGGTCATTCATGCGCAAACGCCGCCGGAACAGGACATCAAACGGAGATTAGGTTTTGGAAGGGGCAATTAATGAACGATGAGGAACTGTACAGGTTTTTCGGAACGACCGAAAATGATGTGGATCGCACGGTCGACAAGGTGGAGACCGGTGATTATTCTGATTTTGATTTTTCGCGGGTCATGCAGGGGCGTCCGATGGAGAAGGAGCGGATGGAGACGGTTTCCGCGCCCGTTGCGCAGTCCCGTGTGAAGGCGATGAATCGTGCTGCGAAGGCACAGGGCATCTCTCGTAGCGAATTCATTCGTCGTGCCATTGATCGTGAGCTCATGGCGTTGTCTTGAGCAAATAGAGACCGCTGAAACGGTTCGGTATGACGGAAAACGGATTGGGATTCTGAGAGGCAGATCAATATTCAGTTCTCGGGTTACCGGCATTTCGTTGAGGCCTGTACACCACCGCAGGGAGAACATTTCTGACGTAGCGAGATGCGGGGCACGGATCGAACGGGAGTAAATGCCGGGCCCCAAGTGTTTACTCAGTACTTCTAGGCGAGCTTTCACCTGCCGTTTGTAAAATGTCCTTAGCGTAGTGGCGGTAGAGGGGCAGAAGAGAAAAGCCTTCTTAAACAGCGCTGCCCGCGTCTGAATGCCGAAATGCCATTCCATTGTAAGTGGAATGGCATTTTAGGCGGTGTTTGCGCAAGTAATTCTTTCAATCCACGCCAAGGTGCACTTGGCGACAGCTTCATTCTAACCGTTCGTACATAAGATATAAAAAGAGAAATCATAGCCAAGGTAGGGAATTTGGAGGGGCTTTAGAACGTATCAGGGATTTTCTGATGAAAGTTCAGGTTGACAAATTTGCTTCAATTAATTGCGTAAAACCAAAATGTGTTGTATACTCCTTTTAAGATGTACTTCATTGAAAGGACAATGATGGGCGAAACGCTGATGGCCAGAAGGAATGCCGATGGAGCATTGCAGACGTTGCGTGATCACCTTCTTGAGACGGGGCTCCTGGCTGAACGGTTTGAGCACCAATACGGCGATACGGCGCGTTTGATAGGCGAAATTCATGATCGGGGTAAGGCCAGCCAACGGTTTCAGCGTTATCTTCTTTTGGGAGAGGGAAAACGTGGTGAAGTGCCGCACGCGAAGCAGGGAGCCTTTGAGATATCCGAGCTGCAGACCAATGGGGATTGCTTCGCCGTGCTGACGCAGGACATGATCGAAGCCGTGGTGTCCAGCCACCACGGCGACCTTCCCGATTACCTTGATGTCCAAGGTGAACATGCATTCAGCGACGAAATGTCGGTTGCGTGCAAGGAAGATCCGAAATATAGCTGGCGAGAGATTCGGGAGCGCTTGCCTGAACTCCGGATTCCCGTGGAAGGGGATTTCCGCCGCAGTCAACAAGACAGCCAAAGGTTAGTCGAGTCGGTCGACGGCTACGCGTCGGGGGCGTCGTTCGATTTCGCGTTGGGGCTATACGTCAAGTACATGTATTCTCGATTGGTCGATGCCGACAGATTCGACGCCATGAGTTTCGAGAAAGGCATCAAGCCCTGTGACAGGCGCGTTTCGTGGGATGAATTCATCGCTCACTTGGAAGAGTATATAAAGGGGTTTACGTCCCGCTCGCCGATAAACGACATGCGTGCGCGTATATCCGAGGAATGCCTTAAGGCTAGTGTCCGGCCGACAGGGATTTATAAGCTGTCGGTGCCTACCGGCGGTGGCAAGACCTTGGCTTCGTTGCGGTTTGCGTTGCATCATGCCAAGCGCACGGGCAAACAACATATCATCTATGTCATCCCATACTTGACGATCACGGAGCAGACCGTGGCTACATTCCGAGAGGCGTTGGGTATTTCCGAAGGTGACGATTCGTTGCTGGAGCATTATTCGAGCGTGTCCATTGATGATGATGCCGACGATGAGCGGCGGGAAAATCACAGGTTGGCGGCAGAGCGATGGGCCAACCCCTTCATAGTGACCACGATGGTCCAATTCCTTGAATCGGTCATGGCTTCGCACGGAACGAAACTGCGGAAGTTCCATAATATGGCCAACAGCGTCATCATATTCGATGAAGTCCAATCCCTTCCGCTGAACATGGTCAATCTTTTCAACGAGGTGATCAGTTTCCTTTCCCATGCGCTTGGTTCCACCATCGTGCTTTGCACGGCGACACAGCCGTTGATAGATACGACGAAGCGTCAGAATCTCGTTTTGGGGGAAGATTCTGATTTGATAAAGGTTTCCCGAGAGGACATTGCCCAGAGCAAACGCACTGAAATCATCATCTCAAGGGACGAAAAAAGCGTTGAGCAATTCGCTGATGATGTGTACGAGAAAGCTCAAGAGCAGGGGAATTGCCTGGCGATCGTCAATCTCAAATCGGAGGCGCGGTCCGTTTTTCAACGTCTTCAGCAACTGAACACGGATAAGAAGTTCGAGCTGATTCACTTAAGTACATCCATGTGCGGGGCTCATCGCAAGAATCAAATCGAGCATACCAGACAGTTGCTCAACAGCGGCACACCTGTCATTTGCGTAAGCACGCAGGTCATAGAGGCAGGGGTCGATATTTCCTTCAAGTGCGTTGTTCGAGCCATGGCCGGGTTGGACAGTATCCTTCAGGCCGCTGGGCGTTGCAACAGAAGTGGAGAATCCCCAACGCTGCAGCCCGTGTATGTGTTCCCTATTCGTGATGAGCGAGGGCTGGATCATCTTCCCGACATCAAGGACGGCAAGAGGATCACCCAAGAACTCGTGCACGATTATCCGACTCGGGACGTGCAGTCGGAATTCATGATGCATGAATTTTACAAACGGTATTTCGCCAAAAAGGACCAAGGCTCATACATGGATTACGTTCTTCCGGATGTGGGAGGTGGAACGACGGTCTACGATCTGTTGTCGACGAATGAAGCCGGAAGGGGGGCTTTTCGGAACCGTACCGGTACCGAATACGGCCGTGTATTCGCGCAGGCTTTTCGGACGGCGGGAAGCAAATTCAAAGTCATCGATCAGCAGACCAAGAATGTTGTCGTCGAATATGGCCAGGCATCTTATTATGTAGTTCAACTGCAGGACGATGATTTCAAGGTCAGGCTGGACGCATTGCGCCACTTGCAGGAGTATACCGTCTCTTTGTTCCCATATGAATATGATAAATTAATCAGTCAGGAAGCGGTGAATCAGGTCAGCGAGGATTTTGATGTTTTCTTATTGAACAGTGATTTTTATTCTGCCGACTACGGAGTTGTGCTGGAGCCGCAGGGTCTGCCATTCGAGTTTCTTTGTAGTTAAGGAGGATTGATGCAAAAGCACAGAAATTCCATTGAGTATCAGGTTTCAGCGAAGTATGCGCTGTTTTCTGAAGTGATCACCAGGGTTGGAGGTGAGAAGTTCTCGTATCAAGTACCGACGTATCAAGCGCTTAAGGGTATAACGGAGTCAATATACTGGAAACCGACCCTAATCTGGTACATAGACGGCGTCAGAGTGATGAACAAAATCCAGACGGAGAGCAAGGGAGTGCGTACTATATTATATAAACCTAAAAAAAGTGTTCAGAACGACCTTTCCTATTATACGTATCTGAAGGACGTCAGATATCAGGTGCTGGCCCATTTCGAGTGGAATGAGCAGCGTGAGGATCTGGCGGCCGACCGTGATGAAAACAAGCATCACAACATAGCCAAACGGTGTGTAAACGCCGGCGGGCGCCGTGATATTTTCCTAGGGACAAGGGAATGCCAAGGATATGTGGAACCTTGCGAATTCAATTCCGGGGAAGGCTACTATGACGAATACGGCGAAATAAGCCTTGGGTACATGTTCCATTCGTTCATATATCCGGACGAAAACCAGAATCATGATTTCATCTCCCAATTCTGGAGACCGCAAATGGACAACGGCATCATAGAATTTCCTCGTCCGGGCAGTCCTGAGCTGGATGGCAGGGTCATTCGAGAGCATGAGAAGATGAAGCAGTTTGATCTTGGACAAACAATACTTCCAGTGGAGGAGGAGCAATGAGCTTATGGTCCGCGCTGCTGAGCACATACGGCACGATTGAAGCCGCGTCCGGCGAAGTCGCCGTGAACAAGGACTCTTCTTTGGATACCAAGAGGATGCTGTCTCCGCTCTTTCATATTTCCCTGAAGACCAGGTTGCATGTCATCCTTGACGAGCGTGGCGACCTTATGGATATGGAGATGGACGGCAAGGATGTCTCGGTCATAGTCCCATGCACTCAACAGTCATTGGGGAGAAGCGGCAAGAATCCACCCCCTCATCCTCTCTGTGACAAGATAATTTATGTAGATTCGGAGTTGGACACAAAAAAGCACGCAAAGTACGTCGAATTGTTGGATGGTTGGAAAGGGCAGGATGTCAAACTCAACGCCATCTATACCTATGTGACCACCCATAGCGTCGTTGAGGATGCCGTTGGCAAAGGTTTGTTCCAGTCGAAACAGAGTAAAACCGATGAAAAGGAGAAATGGAGTCAAGCGAGCACCCAGATGGACCCCAAAATCGGTGTACGTTTTTCTGTTCATACTCTCACTGACGAACCAGATGAGGTATGGATGGACCGGAAACTGCAAAAGCGTTGGATTGATTATTGCATGCAGGCAGATACGTCGAAAGGTATCGATTCGCTTGGTGAGCCGCTTTTCCGGGCAGTTTCAAACTTTCCGAAGAACATTGTCGGTGTAGCTGGTAATGCAAAACTGATTTCCTCGAATGACGACAAGAATTTCACGTATCGAGGCCGGTTTAACTCCGCGCAAGATGCCATGCAAATCGATGACAACACATGTCAAAAAGTGCACGCGGCCCTCAAATGGCTTATAGGCAACAATGGCAGAACCATCGATAAGCAGACTGTGGTTGTTTGGGCGGTTGAAGACAAGCCGACACAGGTGGTTCAACCATCCGTGAATACGTATGAAGCTTTGCATAATTTCAGCAAGATTGAAAAGAGTGATCAGATCAATCAGCTTGATAAGGCGAGAACCGCAGTCGACACCAATTATGCGAAACGGTTCCACAATATAGTTCGTGGCTTTGCCGATGGCAAAAAGCTTGCCGGCCACTCTAAGACGATAGTCGTCGCGATCTTCGATGCTGCCAGCAAAGGGCGGTTGAGCGTTACCTATTACATCGAATTGCCTCAATATGAGTATTTGGAACATATTGCTTCGTGGCATGAAGAGGCGGCATGGCCCTTGACCTATTCCAAAAAAGAAAAGAAACAAGATTCTACAGAGAAAAGCAAAGCTAAAGCCAAGGATGAGACCAAGGAAATCTCTTATATTGGAGCCCCCTCATTTCTTGACATAGCCGACTGTGCATACGGCCCCAGAAACAAGTCAAAGAAAAACTATAAGGATTTCTGTAAAAACACGGAAAAACAACTCATCGAAGCTATGTTTTCTAATGGAATCTTACCCAGGCCTCTCGCCGTTTCTGCATTTCATCGCGTACTTCGTCCTCAAAGTTATGATGATTTGTCAGTATGGCGGCATGACTTTGAGGTGGCATGCAGTATTTGGAAAAAGACCCTGAATCAAAATAAACCCGAAAAGGAGCAAATTTCCATGGCATTGGATACAAGAAGAAAAGACAGGGACTATCTGTATGGTCGTTTACTTGCGTTTGCTGACTATTGGGAAAGCAAAATCCTGGCTGAACGACATATCGACAGGCCAACAATTGCCGTTAAACTGATGACGACTTTCGCAGAAAGACCGTATTCGACGTGGAATGTTGTTTGCTCTCACATGGCCCCCTATCTTCAGTCGATAAAATCAGCAAGACGTTTTGAGTATGAGAATGGGATTGATGAGGTGACCGACATGTTTCAAGAGCACCAGTTTGAGGACAACAGTGCGCTTTCCCCGCTTTTTCTGTTAGGGTATTCGTCGCAGCGCAGGGCGCTCAGGCAAAGATTTACCAAAAGCAATGAATCTGTTGACAACAGTGTTGAACAAGGAGAATGAAAATGGAAAGTCTGCAGAACAAGATTGATTTTGCCGTGGTATTCAGCGTTACGAACGCGAATCCGAATGGCGATCCCCTTGGTGATAACCGTCCTCGTACCACCTCCGAAGGTTTGGGAGAGGTGTCGGATGTGGCGCTTAAGCGTAAGATACGCAACCGCCTTCAGGACGCCGGCGAGTCGATTTTCGTGCAGTCCGAGGAGCGGACTGATGATGGTGCAAAGTCATTGTCGGACAGGATGAAAGCGTTCAAAGCTTCTCTTCCCAAGGATGAGCAAAAGCGCAAAGACGCTGTCTTTGATGCGGTTTGTGCGCATTGGATGGATGTACGATCCTTTGGTCAAGTGTTCGCATTCCAGAAGGGCGGCGATACGGATGCCGTTTCGTTGGGAGTCCGGGGTCCTGTGTCGATTCAGTCGGCATTTTCGCTAAAACCAATCGCGGTAGACAGTATGCAAATTACTAAGTCAGTCAATGGCGAGACCACCAAGGACGGCTCCAAATCCAGCGATACCATGGGCATGAAATATCGTGTGTCCGGCCGTGCGGTGTATGCGACCTTTGGCAGTATCAGCCCGCAGCTCGCCGAAAAGACCGGTTTCACACAAGAGGATGCCGAGAAGATCAAGGATGCGCTGGCGACGCTGTTCACCAACGATGAAAGCTCCGCCAGACCGTCCGGATCAATGGAGGTCCTGAAAGTCATCTGGTTCACTCATGACAGCAAGCTTGGTCAATATTCCTCTGCTGCGGTTCATCGCTCGGTACAAATCAATGACGAGGGTGAGCACACCGAGATAACGGTGAATGCAAGCGCCATTCCCGGTTTGCATTATGACGAAATCGATGGGCGCTGATTGCCTCATCTCACGTTCTTCGACTGAATGATGACGAATACAAACAAACTGGGAAGCTCGTGCGAGCCAGTCGATTATCCTGAGGATGATTGGCTGGCCCTTTCGGGCATCCAACACTACGCTTTTTGCAAGAGACAGTGGGCTTTGATTCACGTTGAGCAGCTATGGGATGACAACGCCCGGACAACCTCGGGATCAATTGAACATAAGCGTGCGGATGACTACAAGCAGTCGGAAAGTCGCGGCGATTTGCTGATTATGCGCAGTCTTCGGGTCTTCTCCCGTCGTTTGGGAATCACGGGGATATGTGATGTCGTGGAGTTCCATCGTGATCCTCAGGGTGTTCGGTTGCATGGGCGCGAAGGAGCATGGGCTGCCTATCCTGTTGAGTATAAGCATGGTCGGTCCAAAGCGGGCGACGAAGACAGGCTGCAACTTTGCGCCGAGGCCATGTGCCTGGAGGAAATGCTGGGCTGTGATATTCCCCGGGCCGCCCTTTTTTATAAAGGGACGCAGCGACGGGAGATGGTGGATCTTGACGAACCGCTCAGGGATCGCGTAATCGCGACTTTTAAACAAATGCATGACCTTTATGAGCGGAGGTTGACTCCCAAACCCCGAAGGACAAAAGCGTGCAATGCCTGTTCATTGAATAATCTGTGCATGCCCGAGCTGGAAAAGAGGCAGTCAGCAAAACGATATATCAAGCAAACGCTTGCTGAGGCAGAATAACGGGAACTGAAATGCGTAGATTATTGAACACCTTATTTGTGCTTACCGAAGATGCCTATCTTTCGCTTAAGAATGAGAATGTAATCGTTCAAGTAGGGGATGAAAAACTGGCGGCGGTGCCACTTAGATCCATAGAACAGATATTGTGCTTTTCTTACAAAGGCGCTTCGCCATCCCTAATGGGCAAGTGTGTGGAATTCGGTGTGAATCTGTCATTCTTTTCTCCACGCGGGCGATACTATTGTTCGATTCTGGGTGAGAAGAACCGAAACGTTTTGCTTCGCAGAGAGCAGTTTCGGATTGCTGACGATGAGACCAGAAGCCTGCCCATTGCTAAATCTTTTATTCTTGGCAAGGTGTTCAACTGTCGATGGATCTTGGAGCGGGCAAAACGAGACCATGCCATGAGAATCAACGTTGAACGGGTGACGCAACAAAGCACCCTGCTTCATTCTGCGTTTGCTGAAATCGAAGGTTGCTCCAGCATTAGTGAATTGCGTGGCATTGAAGGCAATGCCGCCAAGAACTACTTTTTGGCTTTCGATGACTTGGTCTTGCGCAGTAAGGATGACTTTTATTTCGAGGCGCGAAGCCGGCGTCCGCCTCTTGACCGACTGAACGCTTTGCTCTCGTTTGTATATACGTTATTGACGCAGGACTGCACCGCAGCCTTACAGGGTGTCGGATTGGACCCCTACGTAGGTTTTATGCATGTTGACAGACCGGGACGAGTGTCTTTGGCATTGGACCTGATGGAGGAGCTCCGCCCCGTCTTGGCGGATCGATTTGTGCTGAGCTTGGTCAACACCGGCGCAGTCAAACCCGCAGACTTTGAAGAACAGGAGAATGGGGGTGTCTTTCTAAATGAAAAAGGTCGGAAAGTGGTTCTTGCTACATGGCAGAAACGAAAGGCGGAGGAATTGACCCATCCTTTTTTGAACGAGAAAATGCCTTGGGGCTTGGTGCCCTACGTTCAGTCGTTGTTGCTTATGCGTACGTTACGTGGTGATTTGGATGCGTATCCGCCGTTGATGTGGAAGTAGGTTGATGGTCCGATGATGGTGGTTGTTGCATATGATGTCAAAACCGAAACGCCGCAGGGTAGGAGGCGACTTAGGCTTGTGGCCAAGGCTTGCATCAAATTTGGTCAGCGTGTTCAAAATAGTGTCTTCGAGTGTCTTGTTTCGCCTTCCGATTTGCTTATTCTAAAGGATGAGTTGACTCAAATCATCGATCCGGAGCAGGATAGTTTACGGTTCTATAATTTGGGTGCTAAATATTCGAACCGGATCGATTATATTGGGCAGGTTCGGCATCTTCCTATGGACGAGGTCATGATGATTTGAGGTAAACCGTTCTGGAGACAGATTCTATTTTGTCGGATAGATGCGTGTGTCGAGAATCGTCACTGGGTGCGAAAGTAAAGCGCTCATGATTTCCTTGGAGGTTCGCACCTTCCGGGCATGATATTTTTCGGATTTTCATTTTAAGTGATAAGTTCGATGGCTGCTTGATAACATAAAAGAGTATTAAAGGCGACTCCGTTGAGACAAAATCGTTGGAGTCGATCAATGCTACAATGGGCATGTTCATATTTTGAAATATTTGATTTCAAATGTGCAGTCGCTCCCTTCACAGGGAGCGTGGATTGAAATATSCCGCGAGCTCGAAGCTCAACCCGTACAACATGTCGCTCCCTTCACAGGGAGCGTGGATTGAAATCATACCCTTATTGTATCTCACAGGCTACACTATGTGTCGCTCCCTTCACAGGGAGCGTGGATTGAAATTACTGCCCCCAATGTGGCAGACACCTAAAGGCCGTCGCTCCCTTCACAGGGAGCGTGGATTGAAATATCCAAACCGAACCATGCCAATACTGCGGCAACCGTCGCTCCCTTCACAGGGAGCGTGGATTGAAATCAGACCATCGCCAAGGTAATCCACGCCCTCGGCGGGTCGCTCCCTTCACAGGGAGCGTGGATTGAAATGCGATCCAGTGGCAGTGTTTACTGGGTGTGACGGTCGCTCCCTTCACAGGGAGCGTGGATTGAAATCCACGGGTCGCGGTTGGTTGGAACCGGTCGATTGTCGCTCCCTTCACAGGGAGCGTGGATTGAAATGTTCCCCTGCGGCTCCTGTGCCTCGTGTTGAGCGGTCGCTC